>JAZNBO010000041.1:0-9241 GCA_045587145.1 Paludibacteraceae bacterium | reverse complement strand
CTATCGCCAAGAGCCTTGGTATCCTGAACGTGTTAGTCATGTCGTCCTGCCTGACGGTATCACCCATATCGGTAATGTCGCCTTTGCAGATTGTGCAAATCTGACCAACATCGATATTCCAAGTTCAGTGACAAGTCTTGGCGACGGCGCTTTCTCTTGGACAGGATTGCAATCCGTCACTATCCCTGCGAGTGTCACCACTATGGGCGAACAAGTATTTGAGACCTGCAACGACCTACGCACTATCCTCTACGAGGGCAGTTTGAAGACCATCAGCAACAAGACCGTGCATCCATTCATCGGTTGCGTACACCTTGATACCATTATTACTCCTGCTGCGCTATGGCACTGCACGAGCGCAGACCAAGCCTTAGAAGCACGCTATGGTGTGCCACACAAAGCACGCTATATCGAAGTGACCGATGGCGAGTTGACGAAACAAGCGATGAGTTACATCGCCCAAAATAGTAGCGCGTTGGAAGTGCTTGACCTCACCGCAGCAACCAACACCACACTGCCTCTTGGCGCACTCATGAACAGTTACCGCCTATCCTACCTCTATCTGCCAGAACAGATACAGACGGTTCCAGAGATGTTGGCAGAAGGCAGTTATAGCCTGATGGAGATTATCATTCCTGCTACTGTCACAGAGATTGGCAATTATGCCTTCGCAGGTTGTATCAATGTTTGGCAAATGACGGTAGATGCAGTAGTACCACCAACCGTATATGCAGAGACCTTTAAGGGTATTGACCGCAACATCAGCGTCATTGTACCTGCTGGAAGCGAAGAGGCGTACCGTCAAGCGGCATATTGGCAAGAGTTCTTCATCAAGGACACCAATAGCCCATTGCCAATCACCAATTGCCAAAAAATCCTCCGCGAAGATCAAATCCTTATCCTCCGCGAAGGCAAGGTATATACCACTATGGGACAATTGGTAACTATTGAATAATAACAATTAACACAATACAACAATGAAACATTTCAATCGATTATTAACCCTCTCTTTGCTCATCCTCTGTGCGCTACCCACATGGGCACAACAGGTGATGATTACCCGAGAGTTTGAGGAGGTACCGATGTCATCCGTACTAGCTTTGTACAAAAATGAGTTTGGCAAACACGAGAAACCTGCACTCGATGACACCTTCCCATTTGCACTCTTCCAAGTACAGTTAGAAGGTAATGCTAACGAAGTTAAACAAGCAAAAGAGCATCTCCGTCTGTACCTGGGACAACTGACTGCCGTACAAGACGTGTGTCTAGATTACCCCAACGAAATACTCTTTCTGATTCCCTCACGCGCTCGATATATATTTATGCAATGCGGTGACGGATGTGACGAAGTCACTGTGATGATGAACGCACGTCTCAAATCCAATACTATGTATCGCGGACGTGTCAAATATGTTCCAGCGGAGGAAATGCAACAAGTCGAAAAACAAGTTATCCGCAAGCAGATGTTCACCTTTGAAGTAACTCCTGCCAACGCACAAGTGGAGATTGTGCGCAATGGTGAGAAACAACCTTTCACACTAACCGACGGTAGCGTGTCTATGGAGCTCAACGAAGGTAAATACTTCTACACTGTATATGCCGACAAATACCACCCTGAAGAAGGTACAATCGAAGTATCAAGCAACGAACGCAAGAAAGTGGTACACTTGACACCTACCTATGGTTGGTTGAGCGTTCTTATGCCTACTACTATTGACGAGCAACAAGAAAACTTGCGTATCAGCAAACTTGATGATATGTGGAAAAACGTCATTGCTATTCCTGTAGATAGTGTTCCTCTAGATAGCGGTCGCTACGAGGTATTGATGCGCAAACCTCGTTATTACGATTACCTTGATACCATCACTATTCACGATGGACAACTAACCACTATCACTCCTCAGCTGAACGTTGATGAGCGCGTAGTGATGAAGACCTTCATCTTAGGCGAAGTAGGATACTCACTCGTGCCTCAATTGAGCTATGGTCTGATGATAGGTCAAACGTTCGACGGATTGGGTTGGTTTGCCAGCGCACGCTCGAACTTCCAAACTCCTGTGCCTACCAACGGATTGGTATGCGGTCAAGGGGGTGTGATTGATGGGATTATGCCATTCTATCATCCCGATAAAAAGACATCGTCTGCCAAATGGCATGTGAATGCAGGTATTGTGATTGATGTATTGGAACTCTCCATCAAACCTGACCACTATTTCGACACCTTTGGTTTCTACGTAGGTGCAGGTTATGGCGTATATCAACACGCATGGCAACTCAACAACGGCAACTGGGTAGAGTATGGACCTACATCTGCCAGCGGTGTGAGTGCTACAGCCGGTGTGATCGGTAGTGTGCACGGCTTCACACTCAAAGCAGGTGTTAGCACTATCGGATTCAAATATATGGAAATAGAAGCTGGTATAGGTTGGATGTTTTAATTCGGAGGATTGAATATGAAAAAGATATTATCAAACATACACGTTTTATTGACAGCGCTCTGCCTCTGTTTCGCTGCATGCGAGCGCAACGAAGAGGTAGTAGTCTGCACAGTGACTATTGCAGACGAAAAGGTGGAGACAGAATACCCTATCGCCACTATCACTTGCGCCCTACAGACAGAAGCTACCATCGAAGAGGTAGTAGTACACTTGTCTGAGACACAAGACTTTGCGAACTATATTTCCCAAGCAATGACTTTGCAAGAGAATGGTACATACACCACTCAGTTTACTGATCTGCCCGAAGACATTCTATACTATATCCGCTATGAGGTCGGCAATAGATATACTTCGCAACAAGTTAGCCAACTCACCACTCTCATTGTGACAGCTAAACCAGAACTCACCACCACCTCACCAACAGACATCAGTATGTTCTCCGCCATGGTGGGTGGAAATGTATTGAAAGACAATGGTCATGATGTCACCGCACGCGGTGTATGCTATGGTGTGAACGAAAACCCAACCCTTGATGACAACACCATACTCCGTGGTCAAGGTCTAGGTGCCTTTACCTGCGAATTGACAGGCTTATCACCAGAAACTGTATATTATGCACGTGCGTTCGCTACCAATGCCAACGGTACGACATACGGCCAACAAGTGGTATTCACCACCAAATCAGCACCTGCGGTTTATACCGATGAGGCTATCCAAATCACAGCACACTCAGCGATGGTCAGCGGTGGATATACCTCTGATGGCGGAGAGGCTATTACCGATTGCGGTATTTGCTACAGTTTTTCTCCCAATCCTACCACAAACGACAATCACGTTGCTCTGACAGTAGCTCAATCGTTTGAATGCACCTTGTCAGACCTGCGTCCAAACACCACCTACTACGCTCGCGCATACGTGGTTAATAAGAATGGTACGGCATACGGCAATGAGATCACCTTCACCACAACAACGGTGCAGCCTGTTGTGAAAACCGTATCTGCTACCAAGGCATCCGCTACTACTATCTCTGCCACAGGAACCGTTGCATCTGATGGTGGACACACCGTCACAGAGCGCGGTATATGCTATGACACCAACGCAACACCTACAATTGCCAACAGCAAAGTACTGTGCGGCGAAGGTATCGGCACCTACTCTTGCACCATCTCGGCTCTGCAAGCAGGCAAGACCTACTACGTGCGTGCATACGCCATCAACTCTAAGGGTATAAGCTACGGAGAAGTACTGGAGGTAAATTTGTAACCAACGCACGCCATACACACTAAGAAAAATCGCCCAATTGGGCGATTTTTCTTGCATATATCAAAAAAAAGTAGTACCTTTGTGCGCTTAATTGTATATCACATGAAAAAACTACTACTCATCTTCATGACTATTGCCAGTGCATCTGCTTTTGCACAACATGGCACTATCAATATCCAAGCCAACTTGGATAGTACCAACATCCTCCAATACAGTATTGACACATTAGAGAGTTACCAAGTTGGACCAGGTATTGTCTATACTCGTTTCGACATTACCAATTCGTCAAGCACTCGCCACTGCTATATCTATGAGGTGGATCTCACCAATCCATATAATACTGTTGAAGAGAGCCACCATACCACTATCGGCTATACCGAGCGCATGGCAGATGCGCATGCACGATTAGACTCTGCTGGACACCGCTCCATCGGATCTGTAAACTGCAACTTCTGGATTGTTTCCACCCAAGATGATGGTAAATACAATAACCTAACAGGCGTAGCCTGCACAGGTCAAGTACGCAATGGCAAGATCGGTACCAACATCACCAACTGGAATATCGGTCATGGTGATCCAGACCCAGTCTTCGGTCGCCGACAAGACATCGGTTATTTGATGATTGACGGACAAAAACGTGCGCACATTGATCAATTCTCATGGGATGCACACTTGGCTATTGGCAACCAAGCCATGCCTATCAGCGAGGTAAACCGCAACCGCAGCAACCCTACGGATAACGAAGTGGTACTCTTCAACTCTGACATGGGCACCAAATCCACACTCACCAAAACCGAGATTGATGCACGCTTGGGTACCAACTTACCTATGGTAGAGTTGGTCGTAAAGCTGGATCAAGATTGGGCTATCAACCAGCACCTATTCGCTGAGGTAGTGAGCATCAACAATGTAGGAGGCACCAAGATTGAAGACGGCTATGCTGTTCTCCGCGGACGCGGTACAGGAAAGACCTTCCTTGAAACAGCCAAGGTGGGCGATAAAGTACAATTTATCATCGGCATGTACGAGTCTAACAGTGGCGAACGCCCTGACATCAAGCAACTCAGCGCAGGTAACTGCTACGTTATGCGCGAAGGTCGCCTCACCAACCGCAACTGGAACGAAGATTACAATAATAAGAATTACCCACGTACCGGATTCGGTGTGAGCAAAGATCACAACACCCTTTGGTTGATGGTCATGGAAAAACCAGGTATGTACACCCACGAGATGGCATCTATCCTTCGCCACTTCGGTGCATGGGAAGCTGCTGGCGCAGACGGTGGCGGTAGCGCACAATTCAATTTGGGCGGACAAATCCTCAACCCAACTACCGAGGGTGTGCCTCGCGCCGTAGGTAACAGTATCTTCCTCTTCTCTACCGCACCAGACGACCCTATGGTTACTGAGATGCGTACCGCTTCCACCTTCCTCCGCCTGCCTAAGTATGCTGCTATCAAACCTGAGTTCTTAGGTTACAACCAATACGGTATGTTGATTGACAAGCAACTGTCTAACGTACAATTGAGCTGCGCGCCAGAGACTGGTTATATCACCGAGGACGGCTACTTCGTATGTTTGGGTAGCGGTGTACTCACTGCTACATACGGCAATGCCTCTTTACCTATTGACATTGTCTTGGTGGAATCAGCAGACCCAAAACTGCGTTTGGATAGTGTGATTGTATCCACAGGATGGGACTACCCTATCGAAATTAGCGGAGAGTTAGACAACAAGAAATTTGACATGCTCTCCTCTGCTTTCGCATGGACAGTGGACAACCCTGCTATATGCCAAGTAGAAAACGGTGTGCTCAAAGGCCTGCAAAATGGTCGCACCACCATACACGGCACTATTGGCGACATCACGTTGCACCTTATTGTAAAGGTAGAAGCACCCGAACATACGCCATATCTTTGGGAAGACATGATTGACATTGACAACCGCTGGACACTCAAAACAACCAGCAGTGCATGGAAGACGGCATTCAATGCCAATAGCGATGGTATAGCAGAACTCTATCTCAATTATTCAGGCGGTCGCGCTCCACACGTAACTTTAAACGCAGATACAATACTTTACTCCACTCCATACGCAATGGAATTGCGTTTTACGCCAAAGGGCAATCTACTTGAGAAAGTCACTTTCAGTCTCAAACGAGCAGATGACAACCTGACTACCTATACCTATACGCTCCAGGAGCTGACAGCAGACAAGCAAACAAGCGCATACATCGACTTCAACCAACTATTTGAAGTAAATGACGATCATGCTATCTATCCTATCTCGCTGGAGACAATCAAATTCACCATCAACACCAAAGCAGACAAACAAGAATACAACATACCTATTGAAGGTATCTACTTGCACTACAAAGGTCTGCCAAGTCAAACGACAGACATTGATAACCTATTACAATCAGAAACAGCAGAAAAAGTCTTACACAACGGACAATTAATCATCATTAAAAACAATAAAACTTATAACATTTTAGGTCATGAAATCACTGAAAAGTATTAATCCTTGGCTCTGGGTACCTACCTTGTACTTCTTGCAGGGTATTCCCTATTTCTTAGTCAACAACATCTCTATGGTTATGTTCAACCAGATGGGTGTGCCTAACGGCGAGATGTCTTTCTTCACTACACTGCTCTACTTCCCTTGGGCATTGAAGTTCTTGTGGGCTCCTTTCGTGGACCTGATTAGAACCAAACGTTGGTGGTTCCTCACCATGCAGTTCCTCATGTTGGGACTGGCAGTACTGACCATTTTCTCCATTCCTCAACCTGACCCTGCTACCATCGCGGCTATGGGTACAGAAGTGAAGCTCTTCATGGGTGTGCTGATTGCCTTTATCATCATGGCGTTTGCTAGTGCTACTCACGATATTGCTGCTGACGGTTTCTATATGCTGGCTCTCACCTCTGGTGTACAAGCTGAGATGATTGGTTGGCGTAGTGTATTCTACCGTCTTAGCAACGTATTCTGCAACTCTGCGCTTATCGCTATCCCTGGTATCATCTACGATTGGACTATTAAGCAAGGCGAGCAAAACATGCCTCTCGCGTGGAAAGTGACTATGGTTATCACAGCCGTTATCTTTGCGCTCATGGCTGTATGGCACATGTTCTTCACGCCACGTCCTGATGCCGACAAACCTAATGCAGAAACTTCTGTGAAGGATATTATCTCAGGTTTCGGCAAGGCATTTGCTACCTATTTCACCAAACCAGGTCTTTGGATAGCTATCCTCTTTATGCTTCTCTACCGTTTGCCAGAGGGCTTCCTCATGAAGATGATTTATCCATTCCTTCTCGGCGCACGCGATACTGGCGGTTTGGGCTTGACCATGCAAGAGTTGGGCGTTGTTTATGGTGCTATTGGTGTTATCTTCTTGCTGCTTGGTGGTATCCTCGGAGGTTTCTATATCTCTCGCGTAGGATTGAAGAAGGCCTTCTGGTGGATGGCTCTCGCTATGACCCTGCCATGCTTGAGTTTCGTTTACCTGAGTGTGTACTTGCCTACCAACATGGTATATATCGGCATCGCTCTTGCTATCGAGCAATTTGGCTACGGTTTCGGTTTCACTGCCTATATGATGTACATGATGTTCTTCTCTGAGGGCGAGTTCAAGACCTCTCACTACGCTATCTGTACCAGTTTCATGGCACTCAGTATGATTCTCCCTGGTTTGGTAGCAGGTTATATCCAAGAAGCTATTGGCTATCAAAACTTCTTCTGGATGGTGATTGCATGTAGTGTGGGTACCTTCCTTGCTACATTCCTTGCTCGCCGCATCGTAAATGGCAATTACGGCAAGAAATAAGTACGTATCACTTATAACTCATAGCTCATAACTTATAGTTATATGCAAATCAAACGCATTATACCTAACAGCCTGACCTGCGCAAATCTTTTGTGCGGGTCAGTAGCTGTTTTTATGGCCACACAAGAGCAGTTCCTTTGGGCGTTCGCCCTTATTTTGGCAGGTGGTCTGTGTGACTTCTTCGACGGAGCCTCTGCTCGTTGGCTCAAAGTGCCATCTCCATTGGGTGTACAACTCGATTCGCTCGCCGATGACATCACCTTCGGTCTTGCACCTGCTATGGCACTCTTCTGCTACCTCAAACCTATCATCGGTTGGTGGGCACTAATCGCCTTACTTATGGCGGCATTCTCTGCTTTGCGCTTGGCGAAGTTCAATATCGATGAACGCCAAACAACCTCATTTATTGGTCTAGCAACCCCACCTAATGCTATATTCTGGGCATCGCTCGTGTGCTGGCTCAATAGCATAAACATTCCTACTTGGACACCCTATATACTCCTGATTGGAAGTTTGATTAGCTGCTATCTACTTGTTAGCGAGATCCCATTCTTCAGTTTCAAGTCGTCAGAGGGAGGAAAAATGCGTATGATCATTTTCCTAGTCGGTAACTGCTTTATCTTAGGCACTTGCGCTACTATGGCTATCACCAATAAGCAAATCACCATCGCCGTTTTGGGCGGAGCTATTTGCATTGTGTGGTACATACTCGTCAATTGTCTCACACAAATTGGAACAAAGAAATGATTATTGCTCCTACCAATAAGTCAGGACTGCATTATTTATTCCCTTTCTTAGTGCCAACACTCGTGTTGGCGCTTGTTTTAGGCATTGCACTCCTCCTTGTACCCAAAGCCGAATTGCATCTTGCACTTTGCCAACCGCATACCGCATTGCTGGACAAGTTGGTGCCTGTCTTTACTAATCTTGTCGATTGGCTGCCTTATCTATCTGTAGTACTCTTACTTTTCTATCGCGCTGGTTGGGCTACATTCCTGGCAAGTAATCTATTATTATCAACCTTGATAGTACAACCTATCAAGCATATTGTACATGCTCCACGGCCCATTACTTGGTTCGCTGATCACATGCCTGATGCCACATTACCCCTTGTAGAAGGCGTACGAATGAATCATTGGCTATCTTTTCCTTCGGGACACACAACCACCTTCTTTGTTTTATTTTTTAGTTTGAGTATTATTCTATGTGCTGAAAATATAAAAGGAAAAAATATACTGTCCTTTCTCTGTTTTCTTTGCGCCACTTTCGGTGCCTACACCCGAATTTATCTCTCACAACATTTTGCTTTGGATATTTTTGCAGGTATTTTGATCGCTACTGCCACCACCATAATTTTGTACTATTTTCTCGTTTTGAAGACCAAAAACACCTATTTTTGGGCTTGGAATGTACAAAAACTGAGAAAATAACAAAAAAGAACGTATTTTTTCAAAAAATATTTGGTCAATTCAAAAAAAAGCAGTACCTTTGCACTCGCTTTCGTAAGGAAAGCAAGAGTTCCGTTAAATACTGAGACATTGAATGGGCGTTTAGCTCAGCTGGTTTAGAGCATCTGCCTTACAAGCAGAGGGTCGGCGGTTCGAATCCGTCAACGCCCACCATTCATTCCCATTAGGGCGTTTAGCTCAGCTGGTTTAGAGCATCTGCCTTACAAGCAGAGGGTCGGCGGTTCGAATCCGTCAACGCCCACAAA
>JAZNBO010000040.1:0-29141 GCA_045587145.1 Paludibacteraceae bacterium | reverse complement strand
CATTATGACACAGAAACAATCATTAAAACTTTTTGAAGAGCGAAACGTCCGCACCATTTGGGATGACACACAAGAGAAATGGTATTTCTCAGTAGTGGATGTAATTCAAGTACTTACCGAAAACGACTACCAAACTGCGCGTAAGTATTGGAATAAATTAAAAGAACGTATTTTAGCAGAAGCAGGTCAACCGGTGACAATTTGTCACCAGTTCAAATTGCGTGCTGCAGATGGCAAAATGCGTATGTCCGATGTTGCCGACCAAGAGCAACTGTTTCGTATCATCCAATCCGTTCCTTCGCCCAAAGCAGAGCCGTTTAAGCAATGGATGGCCATGGTAGCAAGTCAGCGTATTGACCAGATGCAAGACCCTGAACTCAGCATCCAACAAGCCATTGCCGATTATACACGCTTGGGCTATTCGGAGAAATGGATCAACCAACGTATTCGTTCAATAGAAGTGCGCAAAGAACTTACCGACGAATGGAAACGCGCAGGGGTAGAAGAAGGACAACAATATGCTTCGCTCACCAACATCATCACACAAGCATGGAGCGGAAAGACTGTGGGCGAATACAAACAGCACAAGGGCTTGCATAAGGAAAGTTTGCGTGATAACATGACTAATCTGGAATTGACACTCAATACCTTGGCAGAGATTACTACGGCAGAGTTGCACAAACAAAACAACCCTCAAGGTTTTCGTGCCAGTGCCAAACTTGCCAAAGAAGGCGGCGATATTGCAGGCAACACGCGTAAAGAGATTGAATCACGCTTAGGACATAGTGTAATCTCCTCCATGCGCGCTTCGGATGCAATTCTGTCTATCGAAGATGGGGAAAGGGAAGAGTGATTCCCATTAATTCCATAAAGAACTAGTAGTTGCGTGAAAGTATAAATGCAAAAATTGCATTTGTACAAAAAACTAAATTTCAACTTGTCGGACATTCCGACAGGTTCAGGAACAACCCTAAGCAGTAATTGCAAATTTTGCAACAACTGCCTCTAATATTTAAATTTCCGAAACCAACTTTTACAATCTTGATGTGATTAGCGAGTGGGGAGTATAAGTAATCTCCCCAACATCCATCTCATATATAGCTTGCTCCTTTTTTCTTACAAAAAAGGCGTCAAACTCAATAAAAAAGGAGCAAGCCAATCCCCGGCCTCTACACCTAAAATAAAATGCATTTTTTTTTGCATTTTCTTCTAAGATTGCTTCTATAAATTTCTTTATAATGATTTTGAGATTTTTATCGAGTGGATTGCTTTGCGGAGGGCGGAAGCAATGCGGGCATTGTGACTAACTAACAATAAGCAAGACACCAATAAAAAGCCAAAAGCATATAAAAATATATCCTTTCTGTGCTTTTTTTGTGTAAAATGTGAAATTTATAGAAGAAATCTTTACATACTGACAAGTTTTAGCAGTTTGATATAGTACCTTTGCAGCGTGAAATAATCGTTCGAGGCAGGAATGCCGAGATAAGAAACAAAAACATGCAAAATTATGGACAACAACAATCAAATCATTATTTATCAAACTGCCGATAATCAAACGCAGATTGATGTACGTTTGGAGAATGAAACAGTATGGCTAACACAAGCACAGATGGCAGAACTATTTCAGACGGATCGTACATCAATTGTTCGTCACATTAACAAAATTTACGCGGACGATGAACTTGACAGAGATTCAACCTGTGCAAAAATTGCACAAGTTCAAAAAGAGGGCCAGCGTACAGTACGGCGTAACATTCCATATTTTAATTTAGACATGATAATCTCCGTTGGCTATAGAGTCAACTCAAAACGCGGCGTACAATTCCGCCAATGGGCTAATCGAGTGCTCAAGCAATATCTCATCAAAGGCTATGCCATCAACGAACGTATTCGTCATGAGCAAATAAGCGAACTAAGGCAATTGGTTCAAGTAGTTAGTCGCACGCTACAACATCGAGAACAAGAAAACACTATCGAGACACAAGACCTGTTGGATGTAGTAGTGGACTACACCTATGCCCTTGATACACTTGATAACTATGACTACGAGCGTTTAACCATTGACCAAACCACAAAAGTAGCCTCGTTTCACGCCACCTATGAAAATGCCATGGAGCAAATTCAGCGTTTACGCGATAAGTTTGGTGCATCAGTGTTATTTGGCAATGAGAAAGATGATTCTTTCAAAAGCAGTATTGGTCAGATTTACCAAACTTTTGGTGGCGAAGAACTATATCCCAGTGTTGAGGAAAAAGCCGCCATGTTGCTATATCTGGTAACAAAAAACCACTCATTCAGCGATGGCAACAAACGCATAGCTGCCACATTGTTCTTGTGGTTCTTAAATAACAACAAAATACTTTACAACTCCGATGGTAGCAAACGCATTGCAGATAGTACGCTAGTTGCTTTGACGCTGATGATTGCGGAAAGCAAAACAGAAGAGAAAGATGTGATGGTAAAGGTAGTTGTCAACTTAATTAATCAACGCAATTAACTAATTCTATCGAATTCGACAGAATTACTAACTCAAAATTCATAATTCTAAATTCTTATCTCGCATTCGCTCGAACGATTATTCGCAAGCGAATTCTCAAAATTACTACTATGGGACTATTTGATTTTCTTTTTGGCTCCGATGAGAGTTCAACCAAGCAATGGGGTCCCCGCAAATTTTAATTTGTGGGGAGAGTGGAGGCATTGAGCGCTTTCAACTCGCCAAGCGAGTTCTGTGCGCTTCAATTGCCGAACACGAATGCGTATGCTCTCAACCAACTGGGATAAGGAGTAATCCTTTGATGATAACAAGAAAAAGCCCGTCGTCTCCGCGATGGGCTTTTGTTTTCTACACATTATACCATACAGTCTTCACTTTTCCAGCCTCTACATCTTACATTTTACACCAAATATCTGAATGCGGCTCTTTCACCATTTCACACTGTCACGCATCAATGTGTACTGATTATCTTTTTTACCTTAATTCCCCAAAACTCCCACTCGGCTTTTTTCAACTATATTGATACAAATATCAAAATATTCTCTCATTTTCTTGCTCATTTCATAACTTTTCACTACCTTTGCCTCACTATTTAAAGTATAAAATGTAAACCATCATGAAAAATCGTCCAAAGCAGGGTAGTAAAGCCCCTAAATACAAGCGTTATTATCATTATCTCACTGTTCGTTCGCAACAAGAGATGGAAGACTTGTTGAATGAGCTCATCGGTGTCAGTGATTTGTTTGGTTATCCTTGTTATGAGGATATCCGTAAAAATCGTATCCGCATCAAGATTTTAACTCCGCAACTCTATCCCGATGCTCGCAAAAGCTATTGGGATATTTATCTGATAAAACTGAAATATAACAAAAAAGGTTAAGATAGATGACGAAAAAAAAGTGTAACTTTGCAGGCGAAAAGGCCGTACTATACCATGTATTAACATAAAAATGAATGATTATGAAAAAGATTTTGACCTTACTATTAGTTCTTGTGGCTACAACCAGCTTAGTTTATAGTGCAGAGAATGATTTGAAGCAGAATCAAGGTGAAGAGCTAGGGATTGTCGTTGCTCGTTGCCCGGTGATTCCTGTACGTCATGACCCATCAGAAGCCAGTGAGCAAGAAACCCAATTGCAATTTGGCGAAGTATGCGAAGTGGTGGAACGTCGTTCTGGTTGGACGAAGATCCGTTCAACAAGGGACGGACAAGTAGGTTGGGTGAGTTCTAGGATGGTGACTCCTGTTGGTGAGGAGATATTGTCGGTGACTCCACAATCAATGGGAGTGGTGGCAACACCTATGGCAGTAGTTACGGGTAAGGAGACGGGTGAGAAACTGATGCTTACTATTGGTACACGTTTGCCTAACTATGTGGATGGCACGTTCGAAGTGTTGGGGGTACATTATCAGATTGATCCTAGTTGTGTGTATGTTTTAGATGAGGGGCAGCAGACTGTAACTGGCGAGGATGTTGTGCGAGTAGCAAAATCGTTGATGAATGTGCCTTATCTGTGGGGTGGTAAGAACATGATGGGCTTTGACTGTTCGGGATTCACGCAAGTGGTATATAGTGTTTTTGGTGTGAATCTATTGCGCAATGCCCGCGAACAGATCACACAAGGTGAAGTGGTGAACTCGTTGGCGGAATCGCGACCTGGTGACTTGGTATTTTTCGACCATTCGGATCGCGATCCGAAGGCCACAAGGATCTCTCATGTGGGTATGTTGATTAGTCCGACGGAACTTATACACTGTGCTGGCTATGTGCATATGGATAAGATAGACGAGGAAGGTATTCGCCTAGCTAATGGCAAGTTGACACACCATCTGGTACGAATCAAACGCTATTTGTAAGTTAGGATAAACGCAGAGTTCTTCTGCTGTGATAATACAAAAGGCAACCTGTAAGGATTGCCTTTTGTGTCTGATTACGAATAAGATAGAGGTACTGCCAGCGCGGAACAATCTTTTCGCATAATTCTCGGTATGAAATAGCAGTCTGATGTTACATCTTTCGGGCGAGGCCTGCCTATCGGCAAACAAAAAATGCAGAATTGTCGCTTAAAATTTCATTAGGTCAGAAATTTTTAGTAACTTTGCAGCCAATATAAAATCAGTAATACGATGATCACTTTTATTCTTTCGCTCGTTGCCTTAGTGGTTGGCTTTCTGCTCTACGGAACATTCGTGGAGCGCGTGTTTGGTATTGATGCCAACGCTGCTACACCTGCCACAACCAAAACAGACGGCGTGGACTTTGTCCCTATGAAGCCTTGGCGCATTTTCCTAATCCAGTTTCTCAACATCGCTGGTCTAGGTCCTATCTTCGGCGCTATCATGGGTATCTTCTATGGTCCCGCTGCTTTCCTATGGATCGTCCTCGGAACCATCTTCGCCGGCGGTGTACACGACTACCTAAGCGGTATGATGTCTATTCGCAAAGGCGGACTATCATTACCCGATATCGTAGGCGACGAACTGGGCAAGGGAATAAAACTCTTTATCCGTCTGCTCTCATTGGTCTTATTGGTGCTACTCACCACCACTTTCCTCTCTGGTCCTGCAACCCTGCTGCAAGGCCTCGTACCATTAGGCACCATCACCCATAACGCTCACCTCGTACCCATCATTTGGGTGCTGATCATCTTTGCTTATTACAGCCTAGCCACAGTGCTTCCTGTGGACAAACTCATCGGGCGTTTCTATCCCATCTTCGGCGCCATACTGCTGTTCATGGGACTAGGAATCATGGTCGTGATGTTAGGCTGGCATGGCACCGAGATGCCCGAACTCACCGATGGATTGCACAACCGCCAAACCAATGGTCTGCCACTCTTCCCGATGATGTTTGTCAGCATTGCATGCGGTGCTATCTCAGGTTTCCACGGCACGCAGTCGCCACTCATGGCCCGCTGTATGACCAATGAACGACAAGGTCGCTGGATCTTCTACGGCGCTATGGTTGCAGAGGGTATCTTAGCCCTGATCTGGGCTGCCGCTGCTGGTACAATGTTTGCCGATCCTGAGCAAGGACTGTATGGTATAGACGGACTGCAAGCTTTCGCTGCGGCACATCCGGGAGAGAACATAGCTGCCTTAGTAGTAGACAAGGTGTCTCGTTCGTGGTTAGGTACAGTAGGTGGCATATTGGCTATCATCGGTGTGATAGCCGCACCAATCACTTCGGGCGATACGGCTTTGCGTTCTGCTCGCCTAGTCGTGGCTGACTTCTTGCACCTAGACCAACGCCCTGTGCGCAATCGAATGATGATTGCATTGCCATTGTTCGCATGCGTGTTTGGTATGGTGTTCGTGGACTTTAATGTCGTATGGCGTTATTTCGCTTGGACCAACCAGACATTGGCCGTATTCGCCCTATGGGCAGGAACGATCTTCCTTTACAAGAATGCACAAACTACCAAGAAGTATCCATACGCCTACTTTATAGCCCTGATACCTGCATTATTTATGACAATGGTCAGCGTGAGCTATATCTTCATTGCGCCCGAAGGTTTTCGCTTTGCCGCTGCAGGATTGAGTTGGCTAGCATACACCATTGCTGGAGCAGTGACCATAGCTCTGCTTATCCTCTTTGCTCGTTGGAGAAAAGGGTAGTGGAGCAGAAAAAAGTACTACCTTTGCAACCGAAATAAATAGACAATATTATGATAATTACTACAACACAATCTATTCAGGGACATGAGATCCGTGAATACAAAGGTATCGTCTCGGGAGAGGTGATATTCGGTATGAACTTCGTAAAAGATATCTTCGCATCCGTTCGCGATTTTGTAGGTGGACGCAGCGGAACCTACGAGAAAGCTATGATAGAAGGACGCGAACAAGCACAACGCGAAATGGAACAACGAGCAGCAAAAATGGGTGCCAACGCTATCGTCGGCGTATCATACGGATATGAAACAGTAGGAGCAAATGGCGCCATGCTATTAATATCTATCTCTGGTACCGCAGTCGTTATAGACTAAAACAAAATGTTAACATATTGTGAAAAATGCGCCTTGGTGCGCATTTTGTTTTGTATTTTCACTTTTTTTTCGTACCTTTGCACTCGAAATTGGGTGTATGTTTTTTGCTCGTAAAATATAAAAGCAAAATACACCACTACATTGTAAATAATAACGTATTAATATAAACAAAAAAATGAAACTATTTTGTAAAAAAGAAGAAGGACAACCAAAAAAAATGGGTTGTTTTGCTAAAACATTGGTGGGTATAGGAATCTATTTCCTTATTTGTGGTTTGTTCGGCTGGATGTTCGGCAATTCATTCTCCACTCCAAAAACTGTATTAGAGGAGAACACCATCTATCGCATTGACTTGGCGGGCGAATTGGTGGAACAAGCTGCAGAAGAAAATCCGATGGATGCTATAATGGCAGAGATGTCAGGCCAGGATATCACTGCCCAAGTTGGTTTGAACGACCTGTTGAGCAATATCGCATTAGCTAAGAACAACGACAAAGTGTTAGGTATCTACCTTCGTGGTGGAGAATTGCTTGCCGCACCTGCCTCTGCCAAAGCATTGAGAGATGCGTTGGTGGATTTCAAAGAGTCTGGCAAATTCATCATCGCATACGCAGATGCTTATACCCAAACGAACTACTATATCGCTTCTGTAGCTGACAAAATGTACCTAAACGCCGTAGGTAGCGTAACTTGGGACGGTCTGAGCGCACAGAAAATGTACTATACTCGTCTAATGGAGAAAATAGGCGTGGAGATGCAAATCTTGAAGGTGGGTACCTTCAAGTCCGCTGTAGAACCATACTTCCGCACCTCAATGTCTGCAGAAGACCGCAAACAAACCGAACAATACCTCAACGGTATTTGGGAAGAGATGCGTGCTGCCGTAGCTCAATCACGCCAATTGACTCCTGCACAATTGGATAAATATGCCAACGAAGGAATGTCCGTTCAACCCTATAACAAATATGTAGAGTATGGATTTGTAGATACACTAGTATATGTACAAGATATGGACACCGTTTTGCGCCAATACGCAGGCACAAAAGATTATAAGACACTCAATCACAGCAAGATGACCAACGTAGAACGTGCTAAAGTAGAGGCAACAGACAAAGTGGCAGTCATCTACGCAGAAGGTCAAATCTATGATGATGGTGATAACGGTATCTCTGATACAAAAATGATCAAAGTCATCAATAAGATTCACAAGGACGAAGATGTGAAAGCCGTTGTTTTGCGCGTAAACAGTCCTGGTGGAAGCGCCGATGCAAGTGAGCAAATATGGCACGCAGTGAAAACACTGCAAGACAAAGGATTGCCAGTGGTAGTATCTATGGGCGATTATGCTGCATCAGGCGGATATTATATTTCTTGTTTGGCGGATTATATCTACGCTGAACCAACTACATTGACTGGCTCAATCGGTATCTTTGGTACCGTGCCAAACTTCAAGAAGATTCGTGAGAAAGTAGGTCTCGATATGGACGCAGTGAGCACACACAAACATTCGACAATGATGACCGGTATGATCTATCGAGGCATGACTAACGAAGAGCATGCTATCATGCAAGCCATGGTAGAGCGCGGATACGACCTCTTTACCCAACGCTGTGCAGATGGTCGCGGTATGACACAAGATGCTATCAAAGCAGTAGGCGAAGGCCGTGTATGGCTCGGTAAAGATGCTGTGAAACTCGGTTTGGTTGACGAGTTAGGAAATATCGATGCTGCTATCCAAAAGGCTGCAGAACTAGCTGAACTGGAAGCATATCAACTCAGTTATTACCCAGAGAAGAAAGATCCACTCCAAGAGTTGCTGAAGATGTTCGACAAATCGACACCTGAAGAGCGCCTCATTATGTCTATCCGTGAGTTCGCTTCTGAAACTCGCATCATGGCATTGATGCCAGAAGTGACTATCCAATAATTATCCCAGCCGCCCTTCAATTAGAAGGGGTAGAAGCTATTTTTTGTGTGTATAGGTGTAAAGTGTAAGAGTGTAAAGGCTAGGTGGCTATTGGTTATTGGCGAGGGGTTATTCTATGATATCTCCCTCTTCGTTCTCATCGAACAAGACTTCTGTACCACCTTCCGTCTTATAAAGAATGCCGTTTTGCTTATCGATATACGCTACGAGAATGCACATCTTCCCATCTGTGCTGATGAGATTGACAGTTATAGTACCACTTTCAGCGGTATAGGTACTTCCATACTTGGCTTTCCCATCTTTGATGGCTTGTAGCGGATTGTTCTCCAATGAATAAGGGGCTTCCCATTCGCTAATAAGATCGGTTGGTTCGCCATATTGAGCGACCAAAGGAGCATTGATGGCGTTATACTGAGCCAATACCTCCTCCCATTTATCTGCACCTTCGTATAGGACGGCTACGGAGAATAGCGTTTTGGATTCGGGAGTAGCCATAAGAGTCAGTATGACCTCTTCGCCATCTAAAGTACCCATCATGGCGGCTACATTCTTAAGCTTCATACCCATGAATCCCCATTTCTTCACCTCTTTGACAGCTGTTTTTAATTCACCATCAATAGGCAAAGTACGAAACATCAAATGTTTCTCTCCAAAAATCATTAGCGTGCACAAAAGGCACATTAGCATAGTTGTAATTCGCTTCATACGTTTATTTTTTTTATTCAAATTAGGGACAAAGGTACTATAATTTTCCGAAATATGCAAGTTTTCCAATCACTCTAACCACAATTTATAAGAGCACTTTGGATTAAAATGACTACAGAAGATGAACTTTATGGGTGTTTTCTTGCATATTTGTATTTTTTGTTGTACCTTTGCACGGTTTTTGGTAAATTACCGAAAAGGCGTCGTATTCAACTTTATCCAATGGATAATACAACAAGATAATACTAACTAACAAAAGAGAAAATAGAATGAAAAGATTTGTTACAATTTTTGGTATGGCACTGTGCATGCTCATGGGCTTCATGGCTACCGCAAAGGCCTCTACCATCACTACCATCGGTCCTGTAGATAACTACGGTTTCCTCACAGGTCCTGACGGCTCTACTTGGACATACACCGCTGCCTACACCGCGCAGTATGGCGAAGTGACTGCCGCCGAAATCAGTATCTACGATAACTACCATAACCTGGTAGGTACACTCAACGAGACTTTCCAACTGGCAGAAACAGACCTCTTTGTCCGCAATGTGGAAATCAATTCGCTGGTGACACGTAAGTTCTTCAACTCGGACAACAATATCGAGATTATGCTCTTTATCTCCGTAGCCACCAAGGACTATACAGGTCGCTTCTACAATAGCGTCTTCTCCCTCTCTGAAGGCGGCTCGACCCATGTGTGCAATGTAGATGGCAATCAAGTGCTGGCGAAGAATATCTCCACCAACAACAATGACAACTACACCATGGTCTTCTTCCGTCAGTACTACGACGAGAACAATACGCTCTACTACAACTATGATGTGTATGGCAAAGCCGAGTATGGCACCAGCCAACCTGTGCTGAAACATACCTTTGAGATACCTTACCAAAACATAGCTGCGCTCAATGACCCTATGCCAATCTACATGATGCAGAGCGGCAAATATACGATTGACTACATTGTAGCGCAATATGAGAAACCATTCTTCGACCCAAGTATCCCTGTATATGAGGAGCCTGTGGTGAATCCAGACAATCATCTGGTGATCACACGCTACGACAATAAGTTCAATCAGTTGTCTGAGGTGAAAATACCTATGCTCCAAGACGAAGACCCTGCCTTCCTCTATACCTTCTACTACCTCGGTGGTCTGGGTGGTCAGAACGACGTGATCTTGGACTACAACGGCACAGGCGAGATGGCCTTCGTAATAACCGTGGACAACTACGAGACGGCTTCGGATGGTTCGGTATATTCCTACTACCTCTACGACGCTAATGGCAACAAGATCAACACCATCGCCGAAAAAGGTTTGGGTACCATATACATGAGCAATCTGCCTGGTTACTCTACACAATATGGTTTCCTCAAGAACGAGAATGACGTAGAATTCATCCAGATGGTGGATGTGCCATCCTGCAAGACTGTGGCTCGCATTCCGCTGTACAATGGCGGTGCTACCCTGTCGGGCAACTGGGACCGCGTGGCTCAAGGCGATTCGTATCAGTACGTAGTGTCTCTGTTGCAAGGTGAGAACGCTGAGGATGGTACTATTCACCAACGCATAGCATGGTTCACTGACAAGGGCAAACTGGATCACTATGACGACCTCAATCTTGGTCACCGCGTGGAGACAGCGCAAGTCAATATCCAATCGGGCGTACTCAACCCACGTCTCTTCAACGCGGACAACGCGCGCGAGTACATGGTGCTTCTCAAACGCTCTAAAGCCACTTCGTCTGACAAAGAGGAGGTACTGCTCATCTGCAATAACGAGGGTGAGACTCTGCTCGAATTGGGAGCTGATGCTGCTAAGGGTGGCGCATTGAGCATGATCAATGTGCTCAACGAGAAGACCAACCCAGTGCTGCTCTGCGCATACAACAACGATTCGCAATTTACACTCAACTTCCACGCTTTGCCATTGAGCAAGAACACCCTGCAAGGTGACGGTACGGCGGCTAATCCATACCAAATCACCTGTGCGGCTGACTTCATCCAGATAGATGACCAACCTATGGCGTACTATCAGATCATGAACGATATTGACTTTGGTGATGCTGCCTTCGGTGGATTGCAAAAGACCTTCGGAGGTAAGTTGGATGGTGGAAATAAGCAACTCACCAATCTCTACTTGAACGGCAGCGGCCTCTTCCGCGAAGTGGTGGATACTGCTGTCATTAAGAATATCCACCTCGTAGAGCCCGTGATGGCACTCAATGGCAATGGCCTGTATGCAGGTCTGGTGGCTAACACCATGCGTGGTGGCTTTACCGATGATGGCGTTGAACTCAGCGCTCAATTGAGCAATGTGCATGTGGTCGCTCCTGTGATTGTAGGTCAGGACTTTGCTGGTGTATGCGGCGGTCTTATAGGCGAAGCATCGCTGTTCGTGAAGATGAGCGAATGTTCGTTGCAAGAGGCAAACATCGAACTGCCTCGTGCTGAAGCTGTCGGCGGATTGGTAGGTCATATGATGACTTCCTCCAGTATGCATGTGGCTGCTTTCTCTGGCAAAATCCAGAGCGGTGCTATGGTAGGCGGTATAGCCGCATCGGTTGATGGTGATAGCCCTGTTCAACATGCGCATGTCAATGCCGATATTGCAGGTGCTGCTATCGTGGGCGGTATAGCAGGCAATAGTGACCGCGCGACTATCACCAACTGCTATGTCGAGGGTACACTCTCGCTTGCCTTGGCTACCGAAAAAGGTGGAGTAGGCGGTATCGTAGGTGCTTTGGCTGCTGATATTATGGGGCAGGCTACGGATGCTATCGTGCATGACAATATCGTGGCACTGCAATCCATCCAAGCTCCTCAAGGTGCTATCGCACACCGTGTAATCGGTTTCTCAAGTCAAGATGATTATGAGTACGATTGGGACAATGTAGATTGGAATAAAGATCAGTCAGAGTGGCCACGTATATATGGTAGCCCAGAGAAATGTCTGAAAGACAACTATGTAACTTCAGCATTGGCTCTCATTGATGCTACTATTTCCGCAGAGAATACCACCACTGAAGGTGCAGATATGGCTGCCAACGAACTGACAACAGACTGGTTGAGCAACCACGGCTTTGCATTAGGTAATAACGTAGATGCTCCTTGGGTGTTGAACAACGATGCGTTGTATTTGTGGTTCGAAAATGGACAAACAGGTACAGGTGTTGAGAATATCTGGACAGATAACGATACAACGACTGCACGTAAACTGATCATGGATGGTCAAGTGGTGATTATCCGTGACGGCAAACTATACAATGTAATGGGATATAGTTTATAGTGTAAAGGCGCGAAAAGAAAAGAGTTCGGAAAATCTCCGAACTCTTTTCTTTTGTAGGTTATTGTTGTTTCAGCGAGAGCTGTATTCTTCCTCGTGCGCGATCTATATCTATCACCCGGACACGCACATGTTGGTGCAGACTGACTACCTCGCTTGGATTACTGATACGGCGATTAGCCATCTCGGAGATATGAATCAGCCCGTCCTTGTGTACGCCCAAATCACAGAAAGCACCGAAATTGGCAATGTTCGTAATAATACCTGGCAAGACCATACCTACTTGCAAATCATCAATCGTATGTACGGACTCATCAAAGTGGAACTCCTCCAATTGCGTGCGTGGGTCGCGACTCGGTTTCTCCAACTCACGAAGAATATCGGTAAGGGTAGGGATACCCACCTCGTTCGTTACATAACGCGGCAAATCAATCTGCTGTCGCAAGTCTGTACGGCTCATCAAGTCGCTAACCGTACAACGCAAGTCTTTTGCCATACGCTCTACAATAGCATAACTTTCAGGGTGAACGGCAGAGTTGTCCAATGGATTATCGGAATTGGTGACACGCAAAAAGCCTGCGGCTTGCTCGTAGGTCTTAGCACCCATCTTAGGCACTTTGAGCAAAGATTTGCGGTTAGGAAATGCTCCATGCTCTTGGCGGTAATTCACAATATTCTGTGCCAAAGCGGGACCAAGACCAGATATATAGGTAAGGATATGCTTGCTGGCGGTATTGACATCTACACCTACACGGTTCACTACGCTCTCCACGGTTTGTTGGAGCGATTCTGCCAAGCGCGTTTGATTGACATCGTGTTGGTATTGCCCCACGCCAATGGATTTAGGATCAATCTTGACCAATTCTGCCAAAGGGTCCATCAGTCGTCGACCAATAGATACCGCACCACGTACCGTGACATCTTCATCTGGGAACTCCTCGCGTGCCGTCTTGCTAGCTGAATAGACCGAAGCACCGCTTTCGCTGACGACGAAGATTTGGGGTGGTGTAGGGTTGTGTAGAGTGGTGCAGGATGGTGTAGAGTTGTTTTCTAAGGCGAAGCGTACCATCTGCTCCGTTTCGCGTGAAGCGGTGCCGTTACCGATAGCAATAGCTTCAATCTGGTATTGATGTACGAGCTGCTGAATCGTGTCAGTAGCTTGTTTGGTATTGAGGAAAACGACTGTATGCTTGAGCAAATCGCCTTGCGCAGAGAGTACCACTACTTTGCAACCAGTACGGAACCCTGGGTCAAGTGCCAATACGCGCTTTTGTCCGAGTGGCGATTCCAACAATAGTTGGCGCAGATTATCGGCAAACACGCGAATAGCCTCTGCATCGGCTTTCTCCTTGCTGCTGGCGGCGAACTCCGTTTCGATAGATGGCTTGAGCAGACGTTTGTAACTATCCTCCATCGCTAACTCCACCTGATACGAAGCATCGCTGCTACTGCGCAAAAAACAGTGCGCTAATTTATCCAATGCTTTTTCACGGTCGGGAGAAATATCCACTCGGATAAACCCTTCGTTTTCAGCTCGGCGAATCGCCAATAATCGATGCGAAGAGATACGGCGAAGTGGCTCGTTGACAGCAAAATAGTCTTTGTATTTCTGCGCTTCGGGATCAGACTCTTTGCCCTTGATTACCTTGGTGGTGATGATAGCTGAATAGCTAAACTCGCGGCGGATTTGCTGTCTTGCATGCTCGTCTTGACTAATCCACTCTGCGATAATATCGCGAGCGCCTTGCAGAGATGCTTCTCGCTCCTTGCCCAATCGCCTAATAGCCTCTTCGCCTTCTCGCTTTTGCGCAAAAATAGCTGTGGCAAGCGGCTCCAAGCCCTGCTCACGCGCCACGTCTGCACGTGTCTTGCGGTGTGGCTTGTAGGGTAGGTAGATATCCTCCAATTCCGTGGCATCCCACGACTGCTCTATGCGCCTCTGCAGTTCATCGGTGAGTTTGCCTTGCTCGTCAATGGTTTTAAGAATCGTAGCTTTGCGCTCGTCGATTTCTAAGAAACGATGATACTCCTCGGCGATTTGACTAATCTGCACTTCGTCCAAGCTGCCCGTGCGCTCCTTGCGGTAGCGAGCAATAAAAGGTATAGTAGCATTCTCATTGAGCAATGCAATAGTGGCTGCCACTTGCGTAGCAGCCACTCCTATACGTGACGAAATTAATGTCGAAAAATCAGTCATCCTTATTAGAACAAATAGCGAACACCGAGGGTGATACCGCTGTAGAGACCACTTGTGTTGAATCTGAGTCCCTCACCACCAACAATACCGATGTTAGGACGATAGTCTAATGAGAGTTGCATTGGGAACCAAAAGTCGTATGATACGCCTACATGGCCTACCACACCTGCATAGAAAGCAGGGGCCTTAAAGCCGTAGATACCCAAACCAGCACCTACACCGAGGTTCCAGTTCCATTGACCTTCGTAGTCCCAAGGAATAACGGCACCGAATGGGTTTACCCAGTCATAGGTAGCTGTTGCACCAATTCCCTCAAAGAAAGGAATGTTGATAGATAAGTCAATCATATTGGCCTCTCCAAGACTGTGTTGATAGGATAGATCAATACCATAACCTAAGTTCGCACCAATAGCACGTGGTTGAGCAATAGCTGAACCTACGCTAACGATTGCCAAAATAGCAACCAAAATAATACTTTTCTTCATAATTGATAAAATTTAATAGTTAATAAAAAAATTGTTATTGCAATTTGTTTAACGCCTCTTTCATTCTGCGCATAGCTTCGATGATGAGATCTTCGCTTGTAGCGTATGAGAAACGGATGCAATTGTCCTCGCCAAACGCGCTACCCGATACGCAAGCTACGTGCGCCTCTTGCAGCAAGTAGGTCACCAACTCATCTGCGTTATGTATCGTTTGTCCGTTGTATTGCTTGCCGAAAAAAGCAGACACATCGGGGAAGAGGTAGAACGCACCTTGTGGTTCCAACACCTTCATACCTGCTATCTCCTTTGCTAATCCTACAATCAAGTTGCGGCGACGCTCAAAAGCTTGACGCATATCCTCAACGCATTGTTGAGGACCTGTATAAGCTGCTTCGGCTGCTTTTTGTGCGATGGTTGTAGCGCAACTGATGGTTTGACCTTGCAGACGTTTCACTGCGGTGATAAGGTCTTTGTCGTGCGAAGCCAACCAACCGATACGATAACCTGTCATGGCATACGCTTTGCTCACACCATTGATGATGATGAGGCGGTCTTCCAACTCAGGGAACTGCGCGAGAGTCTCGTGTTTGCCCGTATAAAGGATGTGTTGGTAAATCTCATCGGCTAACACTACTATTTGTGAGTGTTTTTTGAGTACCTCTACCAATGCTTTTAAGTTCTCAAGCGTATAAACCGAACCAGTAGGGTTATTAGGTGAGCAAAGCATGAGAAGCTTGGTGTTAGGGGTAATAGCGGCTTCGAGTTGCTCGGCGGTAATGCAGAAGTTGTTATCCATCGTAGTCTTTACGAGTACACTCTTACCCTCAGCAATCTTCACCATCTCTACATAACTTACCCAACATGGAGTAGGCATAATCACTTCATCGCCAGGACCAATCAACGCTTCGATGGCATTGCAGAGGGCTTGCTTTGCACCTACTGAAACAACGATCTCATTGGCGTTGTATGGGCGAACGGAATAGTCCTTGATATCCTTATTCAGTGTGTCGGCGATAGCCTGACGTAGAGCAGGGAAACCTGGGGTAGGACCGTAGTGCGAAATGTCGTTGTTGATGGCATCAATAGCGGCTTGCTTCACGTGTGCAGGAGCAGGGAAGTCAGGCTCGCCCAGTGAAAGACCAATAACGTCCACTCCTTCAGCACGGAGTTGTTGGCATAGTGCTGCCACTTGTAGGGTTGCTGACTCTTCGAGCGCAGCGATTCGATTTGAAATAGTCATAAATCGTTAATTTTTGTACCTAAAAATTGTATATTGATTGTTATTGTTTTTGCTTTTGTCCGATGACATTGTATATCGTATTATTGTATCGGATAAGTAATTGTCCGTCGCGAATGATTTTCTCTGCTTCCTTCGAGTGGTTTACGATGTCCTCTACACCAGTAGATGCAGAGAATGTTACGATACATTCCGCGGAGAAGTCTCCCAATGTGGCAGTAACAGTGTAGGTGCCTTCCTTGGAGCAGGTGAGAGTGGCGTTTATGCCATTCCTGTTGAGTTTAACCACTCGGTTGGTTGGGGTCACGCGCCATGTCACATCTTGGTCATCGGCGTTAGCAGGAGTGATAATGGCTTGTAGATGAGCCGTGTCGCCTACGTTGACCGTGATATTGGTTTCTGATAAAGTAAAGTCTTTTACGCGAATCTTGTGTGGTTCGGAACTGATCTCCCAACCTGCGATACCGTGTCCAAGGCAATACTCATAGAGATTAACAGTCACGGAATCTACATACTCCCAATGGAAGAATGCACCTACGGATGCATTGGCGTTGTAGCCGCCATTGCCTAATTGAGGTTGTGTGTACATAGGGGTCAATTCGGCTGAGGTCATGTCGCGGATTGTCCATCCACCTTTGTAGTGTGCACCAGAAGTATAAACAAACATCTCATGTCCATTAAGATGGAATAGTGCTCCACCTACGGTGTTGCAACGTGCAGGAGCTGTGGTGCCATTAGGAGAGGTCAGATAAGAACCTTTGTCGCCATCCTTATAGAGATGATAACCATTGCTACGCACTTGATAAATGAAATGATTAGGCGTATTGTCAATAGGAATGACATAACCTGCTGTACTACCTGTCAAACTAACAGGGCAAGAGGTGGTGGATACATATTGACCATTGGCAATCTTTACCACTTCTACATAATTTTGTCCGTTAGGGAAGAAATAGATATATCCTCCCGCTGCGGAGAAGATATCACCACTCGCGGTAGGGAAGTTGGTTTGACCATTGTTGTTCAATGAGAATGGAATGGTATATGCCGTTGTATCCTCGGGTTTATAGACAGTAAGTTGGTTAGGAACCTTAACATCTGTTGAAGTGTGCAGAATGAGATTAGCTGCATCATCGCGGCAAATACCATGGCGAAGGGTAGAGTACTCAATACCAGGTTCCCACACTTTGCCTGTAGTATCTACGGCTACCACTTTCTTTGCGCTATAATCAGCCACATAGAAGACACCATCTATGAAGGCCGCCTCTTGTGCATTGACGTAACTACCGCTTAATGTGGTTGGGAAATCTGCTGGCAATGTGCCTGCTGCTTCGGTATAGTTGAAGAGTG
This sequence comes from Paludibacteraceae bacterium, assembly GCA_045587145.1. Lineage (GTDB taxonomy): Bacteria > Bacteroidota > Bacteroidia > Bacteroidales > Paludibacteraceae > Colicola. Next base: position 11,473 of record JAZNBO010000040.1, on the reverse strand, counting down.
GGGTGACGTATAATGCTTCTAATGGTTGGGTAGGAGCCAATGCTTCCCAATCCACATCTGCTAAGTCAGGCATATCGGCAGGGAGCAAGTAGTCGCAAGTCATAGTGGTGCAACCTAGTTCGCCATGTTGAAGGTAGCTAGCTTCGCTGTTCACGGTCCAGCATGCTACTTCCATACCTGCTTCGTGGCACTTGCGAGCCATGTACTTGGAAAGACCTCCTGTTTGAACGCTTGGGTTAATGCCCCATTTCTTGCACCATTCATAGCGAGCCTCAGTTACCTCATAGCAGAGGAATTGACATTGGAGTGTAGGATAGTTGGTGCGCACATATTCCAATGATGGTTGCATTGAAGTCAATATACGTGCTTCTTCCACCAATCCGTGTTTCTCAATCAGTTTGTACAGACCAGGGAAACGACTCATGTCGTTGCTATTGATACCATCTGCCCATTTGAGCTCAATAATAGGGAAGATATTGTGCTCTTTGCAAATCTCCAAATAGCGATCTACCGTTAGAATCTTTGCGGTGTATTGTACGCCGCCACGTGTTTGTGTGAGTGTGAGATCTTTAAGGTCAGCATACTTGGTATAAGGAATTTGTACATCATGTCCTACGCGACTGAGATCATCATCGTGCCAACAAACGTATTCTCCATCGCTTGTTGTTTTAACATCTATTTCCAAACCGGTATAGCCGTAATAGTTGATACCATTCATCATGGCTTCTTCGGTGTTTTCTACTCCGCGATAACTTCCGCGGTGACCTGCAAACTGAGGTCTCCAAGCGTATGCTTGAAGAAATAAACATGCGATGCACAATAGGGTAAAAATTCGTTTCATAATGGTTGTAATTTAAGGTGTGTTATTTCTTCTAAATTCAGATAGAATGATGGCAGTAGCGATGCTGACGTTCAGACTCTCTGAGGTAGGTTGGTCGGCAGGGTAGGAAGGGATAAATAGCGGATGCGTAATCACTTCCCTCACTTTTTGAGAGATACCATTTCCCTCGTTGCCCATAACGATAATACCTTTCTCTTTGGTCGGAATGGCATGGGGGGCATACATGTTCTTGCCATTGAGTAGCGTGCCGTAAATTGGGGTGCCTGCATTTTGATGTTGGCTCAGTGCTTGTGAGAGATCGTCCACGTAATGCAGGTGTACGCGTGCCAAAGCACCCATGGTGGCTTGTACTACCTTAGAATTGTAGCAATCGGCTGTATCGCGTGAGCAGAGTATATGGTGTATGCCAAACCAATCGCATGTGCGGATAATCGTTCCTAAGTTACCGGGATCTTGCACACCATCCAGCGCTACCCATAACCCATCGCCAATATCCGATACTCCATCTCCAATCGCCAATCGCTTCTTGAATACGCCAATCACTCCTTGTGGCGTACGCAGCGATGACATCTGTTCGATCTCCATTGGGGTCGCATTCTCGCTTGAAGCCAATAAGACCAATTCAAATGCCCCTTTGAGGTCATTTACGCACTTCTCGCCTTCTGCCACAAAAACGCCTTCCGCATCGCGGAACTTCTTTTGTTGCAATTGGCGAACCCATTTTATTTGTGCTTTGCTCAAATGTGGCATATCGTAATGATGCTATTGGGCTGCAAAAGTACTATTTTTTTTTGGATTTTGCAAATGTTTGGTTTATTTTTCTACGAATTTTATATCATTTATTCACCGACTTCGCTCAATTCCAGCCATCGTAACTCGGCTTCGTCGAGGGCATCTTGCACCTCTTGGTAGCGTTTAGAGGCTTGCGCTATAGCATCAGGAGCGGTTGCACCGCCTGATAATAAGGCTTCTAACTGCGCTTTTTCTTCCTCTAAGAGAGGCATTTGCTTCTCCAATTCTTCCAGCTCGCGTTTCTCTTTGAAACTTAATCTGCGTTTCTGTTCGGTTTTGATTTTCGTGCCTCTCGCCTGCGGGGTCCCCGAAAAATCTGCTGATTTTTGGGGTGCTCTATCGCCTCTCGCCTCATCGCCCTCTCGTTTTATTCCCTCCAACCGATACTGCGTATAGTTGCCAGGGAAGTCTTGCACGTTGCCCTGCCCGTGGAAAACGAAGATATGGTCCACTACGCGATCCATAAAGTAGCGGTCGTGGCTGATGACGATTAGGCAACCGCGGAAGTTTTTGAGGTATTCCTCTAATACGTTGAGTGTGGGTATGTCAAGATCGTTGGTTGGCTCATCCAGAATGAGGAAGTTAGGGCTGCGCATGAGTACGGTGCAGAGGTGCAGTCGCTGGCGTTCGCCACCAGAGAGTTTGCCCACGAAATCGTATTGCTGACTAGGCGAAAAGAGGAACATTTGCAAGAACTGACTGGCCGTCATTTTCTCGCCTCCACCCAGATCTACGACTTCGGCTATGTTGCGCACGATGTCGATGACTTTTTTGCCTTCGTCGAACGTAAGTCCAGTCTGTGCATAATAGCCAAAACGCACGGTGCTACCAATGTCGAATGTTCCGCTGTCGGCAGGCACTTCGCCCAAAAGGAGTTTGATGAAGGTGGATTTGCCTGTGCCGTTGTTGCCAATGATGCCAAGTTTCTCATAACGCGAGAAGACGTAGTTGAAGTCGCGTAGTATGACTTTCTCTTCGCCTGTAGAAGGTGAGATAAAGGTCTTGCATACGTCTTTGGCTTCGAAAATCTTATTGCCTATGTAACCCGATTTGACGGATAGGCGCACATCGGCCTCTTGGTGTTGCTGTTTGGCTTTCTTTTCTAGTTCGTAGAAGTTGTCAATGCGGTATTGCGCTTTGTGTGCGCGTGCTTGGGGCATACGGCGCATCCATTCCAGTTCGGTGCGGTAGAGGTTGCGTGCTTTTTCTACTTCGGCCTGCTGCGCTTCGAGGCGTTCGGCGCGTTTCTCTATGTAATAGGCATAGTTGCCGTGATAGGTGTAGAGGTTGTGTTCGTCGAGTTCGAAGATGTCGGTGCAGACGCTATCGAGGAAATAGCGGTCGTGGGTGACCATGAGTATGGTGAGTGCTTTCTCGCCACGTATGGTGCGGTTGTTGAGGTATTCTTCGAGCCAAACTACGGTTTCGAGGTCAAGGTGGTTGGTGGGCTCATCAAGCAGAAGAATGTCGGGCTCGTCATCTAACACTTGTTGGAGCAGCAGTTTCTTCTGCTGTCCGCCACTGAGTTTTTTGAAGTCCTCTTCTTTAGCCTTATCGCCTAATAACCTCATCGCCTCTTCGCCTGATAGGCGTTGTGGCAAGTATTTTACTTTTAGGTCTTTGCGCCATGTGATTTTTCCGCTGTCGTAGTCGGTCTTGCCCATGAGAATATCGAGTAGGGTACTTTTGCCGATACCATTGCGCGCAATGAGGGCAATGCGTTGCCCTTTGTTCACGGCAAAACTGATATTGCTAAACAATACCTTCGAACCTACAGATTTTGTGAGACCCTCTACTAATAAATATGGAATAACAACAGCCATACCACTCTACACAATCCTACACCATTCTACACAATCCTACTTTACTTAATCCTATCCTCAGGCAACTGCAATGTATAGAGTATAGCTTCCGCTTGTCGTAGTGCGGTGCGTTTCTTTTGTCCTGCTGCGTATAGGAATACTTCGGCTGTTACGACACGACCATTGACTTGATCAAGGCGTGTGTGGCTTACGTATGGGCCGCCCATAGCTTCACCGTTGATGATTTTCCACAGTCCGCGAATTTCAGTAGCGGAGGTGCTATCATTGACCATAACGGAGCGTTGCAGTAGTGGTGGCATGACTTTATATTCAGTACCCATGTATGCGCCTTCTACGCTGCCTTTGACTACGCGACTGAGTACAGCATCGCGTTTGCTATTCAAGAATGTAGAAGTAAACGTATTAGGGTCGGTATAAGGATAGCTATATACTACGATGTCGCGGCGCATAGGACCTTTGTTGTTGCAGCACCATAGCAGACGTACCTCGGGTGCTACCGTGATCGGATTGCGCAGACTATATGTGGTAGCTCCGCCTAAGACGGTATCCATGATGAGGATATAGTCTTCGGGGATAAGCATGTCGTATCCTTGTGCTTGGAGGATCGCGCGTGCTTCTTTATTGGTGCTTGCGCGATAGAATTTCGTTTGTCGTTTGATCTCTTGATTGACAAACCACTGGCGAATCTTTTCGCCTTCCTCCAACCAGTAAGCCACAAACTCTTCCTTTGATGGTGATTGAATGCGGCAGATGGCTTGTGGTGTGGACCAATAATCGTTGGACACTTTCGCTTTGAGTTGGGTGTATTTTTGAGGATTGATGTCCACGAAAAGAATGTTACGTGTGGGTTTGAACATATCATCAAACAGTGCGGTTGACACTTTGGTGACACGGAAGTAAGGCTCCACTTGTGGCATACATGGCATATCTGCTCCCATCACCGCCTCGACCAAATCGTATAGGGTCGCTATGGGTTCGGTATAGCCAGATGCTTCATTCACGAGTGCATGTTTTCCTACCTCTTGCAGTTGATCTTGTGTCAGAGGTTCGTCGTTGATGACTACCAAACACTCATATACAGAACCTGTTGCAGAAGTCAAGGTACGTCCTGTACTTTTTCCGCAACCTACCATTGTCATGGCTACTGCTACTAAGAGCAGGCCTTTGAAAATACTTTTTCTCATACTTGTCGGATATTAATTGCAATTTGCCTGCAAAGTTACAATAAAAAATGCAAATATGCAAGTGTTTGCCCAAAAAAGTGTTTTGGTCGTTTCTATTTATTTCCCACTGATCGCACTGATCTGCACTGATATTCCTTGTTTCCGTGCAAATCCGTGTCCATCCGAGGGAGATAATTTCCCACTGATTGCACTGATTAACACTGATATTTCGTGTTTCCGTGCTCGTCCGTGCTCGTCGGTGGTTGGTATTATCTCCCACTGAATGACGTCTTTCCGCGGGGTATATTTTGACCACTGAACTTCACTGAACAACACTGAACCAAGAGTATCTTTTCGCCTTGCGCTCCGCGCAGAAAAAATCGTTCGAGCCCTTAGGCGAGATAAGAAATCTCAACTATCTAAACCAAGTGTATCTGTTTTAGTTGGGATAGTTTAGATCTCTCGAGCGCAGCGAGTAGGTGATTTTGTTTATCTCCTTGTTTCCGTGCAAATCCGTGAGATCCGTGGGACATAATTTCTCCGCTTCGTAATACCAAGAAAAAAGCCGTCTCTGTTATGACGGCTCCTGATTGGTATTGCTTCGCTACCGCTTCGTAATACCAAGAAAAAAGCCGTCTCTCGACGGCTATTTTTCCACGGTATTAGTCTGTTTGATTTTTTAAGGTACAAAAAAGATTGAGTTGGTTTTTTCAAAACCGCTGCAAAGGTACTGCTTTTCGGAAATTCCCACAAGGGAAAATTTATGTTGTGCAACACCTTTTTGTGCTTTTTTGTTTTAAAAAGTGTTTAATAACATATTTACCGTTATTTTCTATCGAGTTCGATGACCTCTAAATCGCGTATTTCTGTGCCATCAATGACGAATCGTAGGAGCGTTTGTATGGTGTGCCAACCTTGTTTTCCTGCTGCTCCAGGGTTCATGGTCAGCATTTGCCAAGTAGGGTCGTATTGCACTTTTAGGATATGGCTATGTCCACATACGAAGAGTTGCGGTGTTTCTTTTTTGAACATAGGCAGTAGCCATGGATTGTATTTGCCCGGATAGCCTCCGATATGTGTCAGTAGGACATTCACATCTTCCACACGAAAGCGGTAGAACTCGCTCAATGAGTATCGTACATCGCCACTATCCATATTACCATATACCGCGCGCGTGGGTTTGAACTCACGCAGGTGTTGCAGCACCATAGCACTACCTATATCTCCTGCATGCCAAATCTCATCGACCTCGGCAAAATGCTCCAACACGCGTGGATCGAGATAACCATGTGTATCGCTCAATAATCCAATTCGTGTCATGGGTGGTCTTGTTTATCCGTGGCGCGCAATGTGTTGTTTTGCGCGCAATTGTTGTTGAAACAAGTTGTTTATGTTGTTGTTAATAAATTCCCGTTATTCGTTGTTTTTATTTCTTCTCTGCTTTATCCATCACTACGATGCTCACTATTATTGCAGCTATAGCTACGCTCAGGAAGAACACTACATCTCTCAGATCTACTACGCCGCGTGATATACTGCGATAATGGTCTTGCAGGGTTGTCCAAAAGAGAATAAAGCAACTGACAGCACCGAAGATGAATGCCACTAATTGGCTTTTGGTGAATGTGCTACATAGTGTGCCAATACTAGTGAAGGAAGCACTGAGGAAAACCAATCCCATCATAGAACCCACGAACTGTCCGCTATCGATATTCCCTATGGGCTCTGCCATATAAAAAACGATAAAGTAATGCACGATACAAGGCAACAATGCCAATACAGTCAGTACAAAGGCGGCTAAGTATTTGCCTACAACTATTTTCCATAGTGCTATAGGCTGTGCACGGAGTAGTAACCAAGTGCCGCTTTGTCTCTCTTCGGCGAAAAGGCGCATGGTCAGTGCAGGACATACCAACATAAGCAGCCATGGTGCGATTTGGAAAAGTCCGTCCACTTGTGCATATCCCGATTCGATGACATTCCATTGCCCAGGGATGACCCAGAGGAACAGACTGACTGCCAACAGAAACAACCCTATCACGATATACGCGATGGGGGTGGAGAAGTAGTATGATAATTCTTTTTTGAACATGCTCTGTTGTATTTTAGTGGTTTATGCGTGTCTATATACCATGCTGCCGCTGGCTTGATGGGTTGCCAGCACCAGTACTTCGGCTATTTGTACGTGTTCGGGAGCGCTGGCAGCGAAATATACTACCTCGGCTATATCTTCGCCAGTCAGCGGTTTGATGCCGTGATACACTTTGTCGGCGCGCTCTTTGTCGCCTGCAAAGCGGGTCACACTGAAGTTAGTTTCTACCAGTCCGGGTTTAACGTTGGTTACGCGCAGGGGTGTTTCCACCAGATCCATACGTAGTCCATCGCTCAGCACCTTGACGGCTGCTTTGGTGGCACAATAGACGCTACCGCCTGGGTAAGCACCGTCGCCTGCTACCGAACCAATGTTGATGATATGCCCTTTGCCGCGTGCTACCATGCCTGGGACTACCAGACGGGTAATCATGAGCAGTGCGGTGATATTGGTTTCTATCATGGTGTCGTAGTTCTCCTCGGTGCCTTCGTACTCTTTGTCCATGCCCAGTGCTAGTCCGGCATTATTGACCAGAATGTCTATGGCTTGGTATGGCTCGGGTAGGGTAGTGAGTGCTTGGGTTGCTGCTGCGCGGTCGCGCACATCAAAGGGGAGCAGTTGTACATCTGCGTGGTAGGTGGATTGCAATTCTGCTTGTAGTGCTTGCAGTTTATCCACGCTACGCGCGTTTAATAATAAGGTGTATCCTGCTTGTGCGAACTTGCGTGCGCATGCGGCGCCAATGCCCGACGATGCTCCGGTGATAAAGACGATTTTTGCCATAGTGTAATGTATTATGATTGTATAATCCAGCGCAAAGGTACAACAAATAATGCACATTTACAAGTAAATCGCACGAAAGTTTACTTTCTGGTGCTATTTCCTTGCATTTATCGGGTGGATAAGCGGTAGATAGCCGTCGCTCAATGCTCTTTTTGCCTCCTTCTTGTGAGACAATGAGACAATGAGACAACGCATTTCTAAAACTTTTATATTGTGTATAACGTGTATAATATTTTTTTAAACCGTTGTCTCATTGTCTCATTGTCTCAGCAGTTATTCGTTTGCAGACAAATTTTAGATAACATTCTATAATTTTCTATAATCCAACCACATTTCCTTTGTTCGTTGGGATAGTTTAGATTTCTTATCTCCCTTCGGTCGAACGATTATTTCTGCGAGCTTGCGAGCAAGGATGTTAAATTTCCGCGTATCCGTGCAAATCCTTGAGATCCGTGGGAGGTATATCTCCCCTCGGGTAGTTACCGAGTAGTTACCGAATAGTTGTGCACGTCCGATACTATATAATTGCTATGGCTCCAGCACGATACGGAGGCCTGTAGAAGCGCCACCTTTATCGGGTGTGTAGTAACTATGTCGATTGGTGCTGGTGCAATTCTTAGAGTCGTAGTGGTAGCATCCCCCTCGTAGTACGTGTTTATCGCCTGTGGCAGCTCCCGTTGGGTTGGTTTGTGCTTGGGCAGCGTATGGCATATGCCAATCGGAGCAGTATTCCCATACATTACCTGTCATGTCGTATATACCCAACTCGTTGGGCTGTTTTTGTCCCACAGCATGCGTCTTGTTGCTGCTATTTCCGTTATACCAACCCACTTGGTCAATGTCGTTACTACCCGCATAGGTATATCCCTTGCTCTTTTGTCCACCGCGGGCGGCGTACTCCCATTCGGCTTCGGTAGGTAGACGGAAACGCATGCCCGTTAATTCGCTCAGTCGCTCGACGAACACTTGCGCTTCGTCCCATGTGATATTCGTGACAGGCAGGTTATTCCCTTTTGTAGTACTCGGATTATTTTCGTCGCCCATCACCTTTTTCCAGAGGTGCTGTGTTACCTCTGTTTGCCCAATATAGTAATCCGACAGGGTAACTTCGTGCACGGGCTTCTCATCTGCCTCTGCGCCAGGAGCGTCACTACCCATCATAAAGGTGCCGCCCTTGACAAAACTCATATCGAAATATGAGCCATTGACATGTATGGTCCGAAAGTCTTGTTCTTCGGATAGTACCAATCGAAATCCCATGCCATTACCGCTGTAAGTAGTGGTATAGGCATTGCGATGGGATATGCGGCAGTTAATCTCTGTTGTATTCCACCGTAGACCACGTATCGCTCGGTTACCTGTCGGAGATATTTGTCGTGGGTTCACTTGTGCGTTGGCAGATGGGTAACCTATATCGTGATTAGGGAGATAATCTAATGTCATCTCTGCTATATTACCAGACATGTCGTAAATTCCCAGTTCGTTGGGTCGTAACTTAGCCACGGTGCCTAAACTGGTTTGTGCCACTTGTGTGAGTGTATTGCTACCCGCATAAAGATAGCCTTTGGATTGGTTTCCGCCACGAGCGGCGTACTCCCATTCAGCTTCTGTTGGCATACGAAAATGCATGCCTGTGAGTTCGTTTAATCGGTCAATAAACTCAAGGCACTGACTTAGCTGCACATAGCCAACTGGAAAGTCTCCCTTCGTAGATATAGGTTTTGCAGTAGGTGTTGGAGACTTGCTAATAAGGTCGTATATATCTTCGCCCATGATGGCTTCCCAAAGTCCCTGAGTGACTTCGGTTTGCATGATGTGATAATCGTAGGTCAAGGTCACCTCATGCGCAGGCTTCTCGTTTGCGTTGGCTTGTGTATCGCCTTCCATCGCTCCCATCATAAACGTTCCCCCCTCCACGCACATAAGGTTGATAGACAGAGTGTCATTGACTTTCACCACGAGGCATGGATCAGGGATAGTTTGTGACACAATCGTATCATGCACGAGGCGTTGTGCAAATGCATATTGTAGATTTTGCTCTTGTGTACCTGAATATGAGTAGATTATCTTATTCGTTTTAATTACTGAATAAACTTGCAATCCGTTATCGGATAACGCATTAGTGCGTATATGTCCTTCTCCACTAACATGTCGCATACCACCTAATTTAGGATTAAAGTAGCCACTTGTAGCTATAAATACCGCTCCTGCATTTTCCATGACTGCCCACTGATTGTAGGTGTATTGGTTTTTTGTAGCGTTGTCCGTATTGGGTGTGAAAGATAGCCCAGCAGGTAATTGCCAATCATCGGGAAGGATAATGAGTCCCGTAACTGTGCCTATGGTACCTAATCCTAATAGTTGATCCGCATTCTTGCGCCCTTGGCAGATATATAGCCATTCATCGTTAGAGAGTGTTCGCCAAGTGTTAGGCGCACTGCCTGCGATGGTGTTTGTTCCCCAATCCAGGAACTCTCCTGCGTAGTCTGATGATTCAGTAGATAAACTGATACCCCAAGGCGTTTTGCTATTCTTGCCACTCCATCCGAAATACTCTATCGTATCAGCCAGTTGCCCATTGCGGTAGTGCTTGTGCCCCATATATTCGAGTTGATTCGCAGCAAACTGCCATGTATCCGTGCTTTGGACATATTGCAGATTACCTTGTGAGAAACTAACTTGTTTGTCCGCTGCTACAGAAAAGACGCCAATGCGCTTGGGTGGTCTATCGTCATATACAGGGCGGATGGTAAGTCCCACACATCTACTACAGTCTTTTTGTTGTATAATGCCTTCTTCTATGTGAATCTCATAAGCGCGAATTTCGGTTGCTATGGTTGAAGAATAAATCCATCCTATTGAACCAACCGAATTGAGTTGATTATCAAACGAGTTATACGCTCCAGCAATTGGAATAAAAATACTATTTCCATTAGGACCTATAACTTTATAACCTATCACGCTGTCCAAATTTGTTCGCTCCCAACTACATTTTTCAATCAACTCCATTTGCTCTTCGTATGTTGGCATGCGCCACTTGTCTCCCCAATGAACGTGTGCTGCATCGTCCTCAGGCTCAAGGATAGTCTTGCCATCCGTAGCATTGTACTTGGTCATCGTATTCTGCGTTCCATCGCACCACTTGTAGTTCGCCCAACTATATGTCTCCTTTGGTTCAGTCTCGCCCCATGCGAAATAGTCGCCATAATCCTCGGGTGAGGTCGCACCTACATTGAACGTCGCCCACTTGACACTCAAACCAAGATCCACATATTCAGGCTCGGGCTTTGGCACAATGGTATCATGTACGAGGCGGACGGAGCGGCCACGATATTTACTATGAACATCATTGGGGGCTAAAAAGTATGAGTAAAAGTACAAGCGATATGCTGATTTCTCATCGCTCGTTGTATTTGACCAATAATATCCACTCGTATTACATTTCTCTACATTCGTTCCATCTCGATAGCCTAAAGCAGGCAAAAATACTGCTCCTGCATTTTCCATTGCTAACCATTGAGCATCAGTAAACGACTGATGTACAGAATAATCATTCACTTGAGAAGAATGTAATCCCGATTTAAAAACAATCCCATTGGCTTCCTCCCAATCATTTGGTAAAATAATCATACCATTAACACCAGCCACCTGTGCTACACCATATAGGTCAGAAGCATTCTTACGTTTGTTTAACAAGTACTCCCATTCGTCTGCACTCAGCGTTCGCCATGTACCTGGTGCCTCGCCGCAGATGGTGTTTGTTCCCCAGTCCACGAAATCGCCAGCGTAGTCGGCAGCGTTGGTCGATGTGCTCACGCCAAAGGGCGCAGTGGTGTTATTGGCGCTCCAGCCAAAGAGATCCACCCAGTTGCGGAAAGTGGGTTTGAGGTATTTGTTGGCATTGCCTAAATACTCATATTGCGTATTGGCGAACTTCCAGAGATTGATAGCAGGCAAGTATTGCAAGTTACCCTGCGAG
>JAZNBO010000039.1:0-24901 GCA_045587145.1 Paludibacteraceae bacterium | reverse complement strand
TGGATCGCCTCCCTCTGGAAAAAGTTTGGTGTAAATCTCATTGCCTATCACGCACACTTTGCGCTTTTCAGCCACGTCTATATTGTTGATTTCGCGACCATAGAGCAAAGGGATATACATCATCACAGTATATTCGGAGGTAACGCCTATAATGTTATAACTATCGTGGAGATTGCCATAACGTACTTCCATTTTTCCGCCGAAACACATAGGTGCAATATCATCTGCATGCTTGGCTGCTTGGCGAATAGTGGGCATATCGCTACTATGAATAGCCCATGTGCGCCCTTTCTGCAAGCCCTTGTAAGGTTTGCTGGTGCGGTCTGGAATCACGAAGCAGGAATTGGTGGCGAAGCCCGACAACTTGGAAGTTATACCACTCACAAGCGACTGACCAATACCAGCCAAAACGAGCAACATCATCATGCCCCAAAAGACACCAAAACCCGTCAAGATACTGCGCGAGCGGTTCTTGCTAATCGTAGCCCATATTTCTTCAAAAAAATCCATATTATCTAAGTTCTAACAGCGTAGCGGTCTCACATCCAATTACTTATCTGCATTCATTGCCTCAATCGGTTTGATACGCATAGCGCGATAGGCAGGGATAGCACCTGCTACTACACCGATTACAATGAGTATTAATGTGGCGACTATTATAGCCCATGCATCCACAGAGGGGTTCACAAATACTGCGTTTTTGGTTTTGGACATAATAGCACCTACCAGGGACATTAAACCACTACCCAAAAGCACCCCAATAAAACCAAATATGCTGGTGATAGCCAATGACTCGCCCACGACAGACCACATGATTGTTGAAGGAGGTGCGCCCAACGCCTTGCGGATACCCAGTTCCTTAGTGCGTTCGCGAACAGACACCAACATGATATTGCTCACGCCAACCGCACCCGATACCAGTGTACAAAGGCCTAATATCAATATTAACAATCGGATAGCACCCATGACACGCTGTTGCTCTTCCACAGACTCCTCTTGACTCCATACACCAATACCGAAGGGGTCAGATTTATCAAACTGCATAGGACCAGCCAAGAGGGTTTTGACCTTGTTGTATATATCACGTGTACCAGAGGTCATGGTTAGCGACATCTTGTCGAACTTATGATTGGTGCTAAAAAGACTTTGGTGCGTAGAGAAAGGTATGTAGAGCGTTGCTCCATCCCAACGTTCGCCCCTGCCACAGACACCTACTACACGAAAACGCAGTTCCCCTACTTTGACATACTGACCCACGATCTGTTGCGCCGAAGCCCCCAAACTCTCCATGAGACGCTCGTCTATCACGCCTATTTTCTCTTGTTCGCGGAGATCGCGTTCGTTGATAAAGCGTCCAGATAGAATAGGTTTGTTGTGGATACGCTGAAAATCACTCTCCACACCCGTGATATTGGCACTGACACTCTCTTTACCATATACCACATCGCTGTATCGAGCAGATACGCGCGAGAAAAGTTCCACTTCGGGCAAATGGCGGATAATGTTTGCTTCTTTGTCGGTAAAACGAAGCATTCTGTTGGTAGGCAGACCTTTATACGGAACAGAACGCCATTGTCCCCAAATATCTACTGAGTTGCTACGGCGCGAACCATAGTTGGCTTGCATGCCATTCTCCAGTCCATTGCTTGCGCCCAAGAGGACAACCAAAATAAAGATTCCCCATACCACAGCAAAGCCTGTCATGGCGGTACGGAACTTATTCTGCCGCAGGGATTCCCATATTTCTCTCAATAAATCGCTCATTAGATGATTCCGTCTTTGATTCGAATAATACGTTGAGTTGCATCGGCTATACTCTGTTCGTGGGTCACGATGATTGTCGTGATACCATCGTTATTGAGTTGCTTGAAGACTTCCATCATTTCCACAGATGTTTTGGAATCCAATGCACCCGTTGGCTCGTCCGCCAAAAGGATACGAGGATTGCCAACAATCGCGCGAGCGATAGCTACGCGCTGGCGCTGACCTCCTGACATTTCATTAGGGAGATGTGTTGCCCAATCTTTGAGTCCCATACGCTCCAACTGCTCCATGGCACGCATGTAACGTTCTTTGCGAGGGACACCTTTATAATATAAGGGAAGAGCTACATTCTCTACTGCGTTCTTGAAGTTGAGCAGATTGAAGCTCTGAAACACAAAGCCAATGAGTTCGTTGCGTAAATGTGCACCCTGTGTTTCGCTGAGGTCTTTGATGAGATGTCCGTCTAAATAGTATGCACCCTCATCGTAATTATCGAGTATGCCCAAGATGTTTAGCAATGTGGATTTGCCCGATCCTGACGAGCCCATAATAGATACCAATTCTCCTTTGTTGATGTGCAAATCAATACCCTTGAGCACATGCAAAGCGTTGGGTGTACCCAAATTGTAAGTTTTGTGGATGTTTTCTAAATGTATCATTGTTTTTGATTATGTTTTCTCGTATTCATTTATTAGACAAATGATAGAGCATCGATATTACATTTTCTATCAAAAATCATGCAAACATATAGGTATCTATAATAAAAAAGCGCAAGCTTTCTTTGCTTCAATTTGACTCTTTGAGGATTCTGGACTACCTTACTTATTCAAATCTACGCACGGAAAACTCACGCGAAAAGCATGAGCGTGCATAAACCGTACTTGAATAAGTAATGATCTTTTGAAAGTGTCCAGTTTTCAAAGAATCAAGTTTGGGCTTATAACGCTATATTTATATGTCATGCACCGTTTTTGGTGCTCATTCTTCAAATTTCGGTGCAAAGATAGTACTTTTTTTTGAAGTGAGCAAGAGAAAAATGTCAAATCTTAATAAAACGCACTTTTTGTCAGTGGGTCTTCTCTTGGAGTTCTCTCGGTCTTCTCAGGGTCGTCGCTCGGTGTTTCTTAGTTAAGTATTGGGAACGCAAAAGAGAACTCAATCTTAATAATTGACACTTTTAGTACAAAGTGCAACTATCAAAGGACATTGAGCACTTGCTCTTTGATTTGTTCGAGGATATCCTTCATCTTTACCACGATAATCTGCATCTCGCTTTGGTTGCTCTTGCTGCCCAACGTGTTGATCTCACGACCCATCTCCTGAGCAATAAAACCGAGTTTCTTGCCTACACCAACTTCCTTTCCGCCCATCGTCTCGCGGAAGTACTTCAAGTGATTGGTCAAACGCACTTTCTCCTCGTTAATATCCAACTTCTCAATATAATAAATCATCTCTTGCTCCAAGCGATTGCGGTCAATAGCCTGCTGAGATGTGGCCGACAGCTGCTCTAAATTGGCTTCAATACGAGCCTTAATCTTCTCTACACGACTTTGCTCGTATGGCTCCACCTCCGCCAACAATGATGCAATAGCGTCTAGTTTCTCGCTGAACATCTGATACAATGAAGTACCCTCCTGCTCGCGGAAAGCATTGAACTGCTTAATCGCCTCCTCTATGCTTTGCAGCACGACAGTCCATTCCTCCTCGTTCACTTCGCTGGAATCTTGTACCTTTGTGACATCGGGCATACGCAGGATAGCTGCTACAATATCTTGGTTGTTCGCCCAACCTAACTCGCTTTGCAAAGCAGTCAGTTCGCGGTAGTAGTAGGCAAATGCTTCGCGGTTAATAGGGGCAAAGGTCGCTGCTGCTTCGCCTTGTGTCGCATCTTGATAATAGATACTCAGGTCTATCTTGCCACGCTCCAAACGCTGAGCAATCAACGTGCGGATATCCAACTCCTTACTGCGCAACTGCGATGCTACACGCACATTGAGATCCATGGACTTGGAGTTCAAACTACGAATCTCAACAACTATCTTTTTATTATTGGCTACTTGGTTCTCGGCTTTTCCGTAGCCGGTCATAGAAAAAATCATAATTATTTACAATTTACAAATTTATGGACTATTTAGTCTATTTGGCTATTTTGGGTGTCCTGTGAAGGGTCTTGCAAAGGAAGATCCTGCTGCTTGTCCTGCTGTTGGAAATACGATGGCGGACCATACATCACCATAATCCTCTCCTCAGGCGCAATAGCACCCTTTTGAGTCTTACAACCACACAACAATGCAATCAATGCACCCAATATGATATTTATCTTCTTTCTCATATTCTTATATTTAGATCGCTTCGCTGTTAGATGTTAGATCCTTCGCTGTTAGACTCTGGTATCTCTCAGCCACGGAGTGGCGGTCTCTCAGCCGAAGGCGGTCTCTCTTCTATCAGCCGCAAAAGCGGCGTTCTTATAGTTATTTCTTCTTAGCGTCGATTTCGGTATCTACCAAGATACGTCCGCAGAACTCGCAAACAATAATTTTCTTGCGCAGACGGATATCCAATTGGCGTTGTGCAGGGATTTTGCTGTGGCAACCACCGCAGCTATCACGCTCTACTTTAACGACAGCCAAACCATTGTGCGCATTCTTGCGGATACGGTGGAAAGCAGTGATGAGACGAGGCTCGATATGCTTCTCCAAGTCAGCAGCACGCACCATCAGTTTCTCCGTTTGCTCCTTGGTTTCTGCCAAAATAGACTCCAACTCATTGCGTTTTTGGTTGAGATCTACTGTTTTGTCTTCTATTTCAGCTACTGTTTTTGCTTTATCCGCTTGACGCTCTTCCAATTCGGTTTTGAATTTCGCTATTTTGCGTTGAGAAGCTTCGATTTCCAACTCTTGGTACTCAATCTCTTTGCTCAGATTATCGTACTCACGGTTGTTGCGAACATTGTTTTGTTGCTCTTTGTAACGTGAGATAGCAGCATTCGCATTCTCGATACGTACACGGTGATCAGAAATACCTGTTTCACACTCCTTGATACTGTTCTCAATGTTTGCCAAACGAGTCTTCAAACCCTCGATTTCATCGCCCATGTCTTTTACTTCTTGAGGCAATTCGCCAGCCAAGATACGCAGGCTATCAATCTTAGAGTTTACGGTTTGCAATTCATACAGAGCAC
This sequence comes from Paludibacteraceae bacterium, assembly GCA_045587145.1. GTDB lineage: Bacteria > Bacteroidota > Bacteroidia > Bacteroidales > Paludibacteraceae > Colicola. The sequence goes on along the minus strand of JAZNBO010000039.1, from coordinate 19,956 downwards.
GCAGTTTCTCTTCTACTGTCAACTCTTGTTCTACTTTTTCTCTTGCCATAATTGTATGTTTTTTTTATGTTAATATTCTTTTTTGTCCATAGGTGATGGGCTATTGGCGAAGGGCGCGAAATACCTGATTGGACTTTTGTCCGCGCGCGCCATACGCGTAGGTATATAAGGAGAGAGCAAGTGCTCAAAAATCTCCCTCGTAAAATGTTCGCTTACCCAATGATCCATATCCACCACGGTTATGCGTTGATAAGCACTTTGCAGTTCGTGATATTTGAAATCCGCCGATACAAAAGCATCTGCCCCTTGCGCTATGGCTTGCTCCACAAACTCAGCCCCTGCTCCTCCGCAGATAGCTACTTTGCGGATTAGTTTGTTCTCTCCTTCCACCCATCGCAAAGCCGTGTTGGGTGCAGCAAATACTCGAGCCACATGCTCCACAAACACCTCCGTTTCCATTGGTTCTGCTAACTCACCTATCACTCCAAGACCAACTTCTGTATTATTTGAAGAAGGAATAAGAATACGATAATCGTGCACGCCTATCTTCTCCGCCATGCGACCGCTAACACCATGCAGATAACTATCCATTGAGGTGTGAGCCGAATAGATGGCTATGTTGTGACGAAGCGCCTGTATCACGCAACGCTCCTGTGGGGTTGCACCTGTGAGGTGCTTGAGGCCTCGGAAAATGAGCGGATGGTGGGATATAATCAGATCGCAACCCAGAGAAATAGCCTCGTTGACCACAGACTCTGTCACATCTACGGTCAACAATGCCTCGTGTACCTCTGCATTGCGGTCACCCACCTGCAGTCCCGAATTATCCCAAGCTTCTTGGTAACTCAAGGGAGCTACAGATTCTATGATATTAATGATATCCTGAAGGATCAACCTTTTTTAGCGCCTACTCCGGTGCGAGCGGATGAAGCCGCAGCTTTCTGGGTCTTCACCTGTGCTTTAGGAGCAGGTTTCTTTGTTTCCATCTTCTTCTCTTCTACAGCGGCTACTTCCTCTCCGTCTTCATCAATAGTGAAGTCGGTAATGCCTGCATTGATGAGGATATTGTACCACTGAATGAGTTTGCGAATATCGCTTGGATATACGCGATCGCGGTCAAAGTCAGGTAATACTTCACCAAAGAAGTCGCGCAACTCATCGTTGTCTGCTTTTTTTGGATCCAAAGCAGCCACTTGCAAGTTCTCTTTCTCGCCCAACTTAGTCAGCACTTCGCTCAAAGCTACATCTTCGCCCATGGTGTACATGGAAATCTCGCCCAAAGACACGATTTTATCACGAGCGTAAGTAGGCATACGCTTGCCATCGAGCAATGATTCTACGATAAGCATATTGTTACCGCGACTAACCAATTTGTAAAGTCCAGGTTTACCTGTGATTGACAAAATATCTCTTAACATAATCTTTTATTTTTATCTACATTTAAACTCTCTATTGCCCCTATTTAGGAATTTCTTATATCGCCCGAATGACTCGAACGATAAATTCGCTGCAAAATTACTACTTTTTTTGCATACTTGCAAATTTTTTTGTACCTTTGCGCGATTTTATGCGATTAAAGAGCAATGTCAATATCAAAAACCGCCGTGCGACCTTTGATTATGAGGTGCTAGAGCGCTATACGGCAGGTATCCAACTCTTCGGCACGGAAATTAAATCCATCCGCGAGAGTAAGGCTTCGTTGGTAGATACTTATTGCCAATTTGTAGGCAACGAACTATGGGTAAAGCAGATGCATATTGCGGAGTATCGCTTTGGTAGTTACGCCAACCATGAAGCCAAACGCGACCGTAAATTGCTACTGAATCGCAAGGAGCTCAATAAATTGGCCAAGCAGGTGAGAGACACGGGTAAGACGATTATTCCTTTGCGCCTGTTTATCAACGACAACGGCTTTGCCAAGATGGAGATTGCGCTTTGCCAAGGTAAACATACTTACGACAAGCGCCAAGCCCTACGAGCTGCAGATGACAAACGAGAATTGCAACGCGCTATGCGCAATCATCAATAAAAAAGCCCTCTGATCAGAGGGCTTTTTCGTTCACTTAATGTTGGTGATTGTGGTGATGATGTTCGTGTTGGCACGCATCTGTATGATGGTGCTCAGGTTTGGTAGTTGTGGCAGGTTTGCCAATTTTAGCAAATGCCTTTTGTAATGCGGGAACATCTGTTTTGTTTGCATCATAAGTCACCGTCACCGTTTGCGCTTCCATATCAAAAACGATATCCTTCACACCATTTTTCAATTCTTTGTCAAAAGGAATGTTTTTCATAATTTTGTCGCAGCAGTCTTGGCAGTGGAGATACACATACAACACTACTTTTTGTTTGTTAGGCTTCGCCTCTACTGTACTCAGCACAAATGCCATTGGCAGGATTGCCATCAAGAAAATAACCAATCGTTTCATGATTACAAAAAATTAAATACAAGTTTTTTATTTTTACCCTTTATCTTTATTCTTCTCTTTCCAAAGCCCAACGGAAGCCGAGATAAACCTTCCAACCATGGATAGGTGCCCAAATCATGGATGCATCGTAGTTGCTGGAGTATGGATTGACAAAGCCTGCACCTTCTCCTCCATGCCTCATTGCCTTATCGCCTACCGATAACCTCTCACCTACAATCGGATTATCCTGCGTGAAGTTGGTCATATTCTCTGCACCCAGGTAGATAGACCATGTGCGGAAGAACTTGGTTACTTGTCCCAAGAGTTGTGGGTACCAAGTATGGTATATTTGTCCATTATGCACAGTATATTGCTGGCTACCTGCTGGCACAACAAAACCATCGGGCATACGACCCTCGCCATTGAACTGCGCTGTCAGGTCAAACTGCCAGGTCTTGAGTGGTGTCTGGTAACTTGTTGTGATGATACCTTTGAACTTGTTTTGCAGCGGTTTGTCACGGAGCTGCCACTTGTTAGCTGCTGTGTTGAAAGAGGTCTGCTTTACATCGGTATAGCGGAATGCCGCCGTCATGGTCCAACCACGCAGGATCTCCATTGTTGCCTCCACCTGCCAGTTATGAGAGAAGTACTCCGATTCCTCCACATCGTGCATATTATATAAGGTGATACCCTGCAAACTGCGGTCCATATCGGCTATCACACCATCGAGGAAGACGGTATAGTAATATTCACCCGACAGTTGCAGTTCGCGCTTGCCTATAGGGATATAGAATACTGTCGAAAGTCCCGTATTCATCGATTGTTCTTGAGCGAGTGTAGCATTGTGTAGGATAGTAGAGAATGGTGTAGCGTTGTGTAGAGGGGCGTAGAGTTGATACACACGGTTGCTCGCCAGATAAGCCGCATTATCCGCAATCGCATTAGGTGAGCGGTAGCCCAATCCCACCGAACCGCGCAGTGTCCACCACTCGAATGGCGCATAGCGCACGTTCATACGAGGCGTAGTGAAGAAACCATAGCGCGACGAGTAGTCCTCGCGGATACCTGCCAAGAGAGTCAGTTTGTCCTTATACGTATAGGTATATTCCACAAACACTCCCGTTGTCACCTCATGTCGCGTCACCTCATCACCTAACAGCCTCGTCGCCTCATCGCCTAAGAACTCCTCATACCCATCGTAGTTCACGCTCAATCCAGCAGAAACCTTGTTCTGATGGTCGTCCCAGAGGTCAGAATTCGAATCATCGAACGTTGTTTGGAAGATAGCGTTCAGGTAGGCATTGGTCTGCGCCGCATTCCACTGGCGAGGTCCGTATGTGTTCTGTTGATTATGATACGAAGCCGAAGCGATAATACCAATAGACGTGCCCAAGTCAGCATCAAACACATAACCATTCTTCACAAAGCCATCCACACGCCATGTGTTGAGGTCGATATGATAAGGCGATTGGTTATTGGCGATTGGGAATAGGGTAATGGCCTCTTGGGTCAGGCCTCCTTGACGGCGGTCGTAGAGTCCACGCACCAGGAACTGACCCGTATAGTCGCCCGTCTTCACGTACCAACGGTTGAGCAGATTGACATTGGTATTCTTAGGCATATCCAAGAAACCATCGTGGTTATGATCCAATTCGAGCGACATATTCTGCGCATGGAATAGGATACCCGTGGATACTTTATCGTTAATATCCCAACCAGCAGAAGCATTGACCTCGGCATGTGTCTCGGTGCTGATCATTGCGTTAAGCGCAATAGGGTCTTGCGTCTGTGGTTTGAGGTACTCCACATTGATTTGTCCAGCAATGGCTTCATAGCCATTGAGCACAGAGGAAGTACCCTTGCTCACCTGTATAGCTTCCATCCATGGTCCAGGGATATACTCCATACCAAAAGATTGTGCTAATCCACGGATATTAGGGGTGTTCTCGGTGAGCATCTGTACGTAGGTACCGCTCAGTCCTAGGAGGCGAATTTGTTTTGCACCTGTGGCAGCATCAGAGTATGCAACATCTACCGATGCACTTGTTTCAAAGCTTTCTGATAGGTTGCAGCAGGCTGCCATACAGAGCGCCTCGCCAGTGAGTGTCTCGGTCGCAATGGGAGTCAATCGCGAACGAAGGACTGCCATCTTGCGCTCCACGATGTCCACTTCTTGCAACAACAAGTCGCTCACCAATACAATGGTCAGTTCGCTATGTTGCGTCACCGCGGTCGTGTCATTATGAAATCCCATAAAACTTGAAACCAATAGGTTAGTGCTACCCACAGGTTCCAACTTAAAATGACCATCTAAATCGGTAGCCACCCCCACCGTGGTGCCTGCCCAATAGACATTTGCTCCCACCAATGGTTGGCCTTTATCGTCCAACACCGTACCCCATACATGCGCATGAAGTAGCAGAGGCAGAAGGACTAAAATCATAGATAATATTAATCGCATACTTTTCATAATCAAGTAAATAACATTCCTAATTGATGTATTGCAAAACTTATCACCCATGCCAATATGAGTGAGTGTACTACGCTGAACCATGCCCATTTAGCACCTATCTCTTTGCGGAGAGTAGATATGGTGGCTATGCATGGGAAATAGAGCAAGACAAACACCATGAACGCATACGCTGTGACAGGTGTGAAGGCTGATAGTGCAGTGTTTGATGGATAGAGAATACCCATGGTGGATACTATCGCTTCTTTGGCAGGCAATCCCGTTAGCAGGCAAACCGACATTTTCCAATCAAAGCCCAATGGTCTCATCACAGGTTCCATCCAATGCCCTATCATTGCCAGATAACTATGCTCCATATCCGACATATTGCCTGTTGGGAAATAGGTCAGTGCCCAAATAATCACGCTTGCCCAAATAATCACCGCAGGTATTTTCTGCAAATAATCTGCCACTCGTTCCCAGATATGCAATCCAGTATTACGCAACGTGGGGCGGCGATAAGGAGGCAACTCACTTACATAGTCATGCTTCGGTTGGCGGAACGATGGCATGCGCTGCATCACCCAAGCAAAGGCGATGCTCAATAATACGCCTAATATGTATAGCGAAAGCATCACTATTGCTTTCTGCTCCGCAAAAAACGCGCCTATAAACAGCAGATACACAGGCAGTCGCGCCGAGCAGCTCATAAATGGCACCATCATCATTGTCAGTGCTCGATGTTTCTTATTGGCAATATCGCGTGCCGCCATGATAGCAGGTACGTTGCAACCAAATCCCATCAGCATAGGGATAAACGAACTACCGTGCAAGCCTATTCCGTGCATTATTTTATCCATTGTATAGGCAGCACGCGCCATATATCCCGAGTCTTCCATCAGGCTTAGGAAAAAGAACATGATGATGATGTTCGGTAGAAAAGCCAATACCGCACCTATACCCATGAGCACGCCATCAATCAACAGGCTGCTCCACCATACTATAGGCAAGAGACTACGCACCCATTCTGCCAAACGATCGATGCCCAAGGCAATCCACTCTTGTGGATAACTGCCCAAGGTGAATGTACATTCGAAGACGATATACAGTACCAACATTAATATTGGCAATCCAATCCATCTGTTGGTCAGCACCTTATCTATCTTATCTGCGAACGAGTGCCCCGTGTCGTTTTGCGCGTGTGTGAGTGTTTCTTCTAACGCACCGTGCACGAATCCGCGACGAGCTTGTGCAATCACCTCTTTGGCTGTCTTGCCATACTCATATAAAAGTCTAGCACGCTGCTCGGCTGCTACGCGAATCAGTTCTTCTGAATGTGGCAAGAGTGCCAACATCTCGTCGGGGCGTTCCAATAGGCGAATCGCCATATAGCGTTTGGAGTATTTTTCGCGCACATTAGGCAGTGTGACAATCACATCAATGACTTTGGCGATGGCTTCTTCAATATCCTTACCGTATGTCACATGTATATGTCGGAAATCGCCCACGCGGTCAATAGTGTGCTCTTTCTCTTCAAGCAAGCCTATGCGCACGCCTATCAAACTGCTCAGTTTATGGTAATCCAGCGCATGGTCGGTTGAAAGCAACTCTTCGTAGTGGGTTAATAGCACCACGAAAGGTTGGTGTCGGTCAATCAATTCTGCTGTCCGCACCAGTCCTTGCTCCAAGTATCGTGCATCTACTTCTTGGATGATTACCCCATTATGTATATACTCCTTTGACATAAAAGACGCTGCAAAGGTACTGCTTTTTTGTAAAATATACAATACCTAAATATAATGAAATTAACTTTATGCCAAAAAATTTGCCTAATTGCCAAAAAAACACTACCTTTGCGCCCGTTTTTGACGATTCAATATGTATTCATTTAAGACATACCTACCCTACTACAAGCGCAATCTCAAGGTTGCTTTTCCGGTGATGCTAACCCAGTTAGGCGCATCGCTTGTTGGTTTATTTGATTCCATCATGGTCGGTCGTTATGCTACTGTTGACTTAGCGGCAGTCAGTTTCTCCAATGCGCTTTTCTTCACGGTCATGGTTTTTGCTATGGGTGCGCTCATGGGTCTCACTCCTCTTGTTGGTATTCAAGTCGGAAGTTTATCATCTGATAGTTCGCACGGCGAGCAGTCTAATATCCGCTCTCTCATCGCTTCTTTTTTCCAAAACGGTATGCTTTTTACCGTTCTATTGAGTTTTCTGAGTTTGGTATTGCTCGGAGGGTGTATTCCCTTTCTGCATTGTTTTGGCCAGGATCCCGAGGTTGTTCAGGCGGCACGTCCTTATTATACATTGATTGTACTATCCATCATTCCCTTTTTGTTCTTCACGTTCTTCAAACAGTTTTTGGAGGGATTGGGCAATACCGCTGTGGCGATGGTCATCACGTTGGTGATGAACGGGCTCAATATTTTTCTGAATTGGCTTTTTATTTATGGTAATTGGGGATGTCCCGAGTTGGGAGCCACGGGTGCGGGTATTGGGTCGTTGGTTGCTCGTATTGGCATGCCGGTGTGCTTTGTAGTTGTGATGTATTTGCGCAAAGAATGGAGGGGTTATCTATCGTCCATTAGATGGCAATCTTTTCGCCTATCGGTTATCAAGGAGCTCACCAAGATTGGTTTTCCTATCGGTGTGCAAACTTTGATGGAGACGATTGCTTTCACGGCAGCGTTTGTCTTTATTGGTTGGATCAGCAAGGAGGCTTTGGCCGCTCATCAGATTGCCAATCAGATGTGCGACATGACGTTTATGGTTATCCTCGGAATCGGTTCTGCTACCACGATCCGCGTTTCGCATCAATTGGGTGCTAATCATTTAGAGGGTGTGCGTATGGCAAGCAACGCCAGTATCCATCTTGTCTTGCTTATCAATGCTGTGGGTGCGGCGGTGATGATTGGTTTGCGCCACCAGATTCCTATGCTTTTCACCAAGGACCAAGAGGTGATAGCCATTGCCTCGCAGTTAATCGCTTTGGCAGGAGTACTGCAGTTTGCAGATGGATTGCAGGTGGTAGCGGCTTCTATGTTGCGTGGTATTACTGATGTTAAGGTGCCTATGGTGATTGCTATGTTCTCTTATAGCATTGTTTGCATCTCTATTGGTTTGTTCTTAGCCTTCCCGATGGGCATGGGCGCTGTGGGTATATGGATTGGTTTTGTGGTGGGTTTATCTGTGGCTGCGATATGTTTGCATACTCGTTTCAGAATCAAATACCGAGAACTACTTGCCAAGAACCAATAACGCGTATTTATATTCTATAAAATTAGCAGCCCCCTCGCTTTATTCCTTTATCTAAAAATAAGGGTGAAGACTGTTTCGTGATTGTTGCTTCGGGCGAGGTGGATGGAGCCGTTGTGTTGGCGCATCATTTGGCGAGAGAGACTGAGGCCTATGCCTGAGCCTTCGGGTTTGGTAGAGAAGAACGGAATGAAGATTTGTTTTTGACTTTCAGGGGTGATGGCCAAACCGTTGTTGGTCACATCAATAATCACAGCATCAGCCTCGTCTATCATAGCAGTGATAGTAATCTTTGTGGCTTCTGCTTGCAAAGCATTGGTCACAAGGTTTACCAAGATTTGTGCGATTTGGTTCTCATCTGCATACAACAGAATATCTTCAGTCAATTCTACAAAAGAACATTCAGCACCAACTTCTGCTACTTGTTTGGCAGTAAGTTGCAACACTCTATCAACAAGATCACGCAGATAGAACGCGGTCTTCACTGGAACAGGGACTTTGGTGAGATTGCGATATGTGTTCACAAATTTAATTACTCCCTTTGCAGAAGTAGAGATAGTTTGCAGACCCGATGCCAATTCTTGCATATCCAGTTGGCGATAGGCAGGCTCATCAGGAGAGAGTTGAGTTGCTGCAATATCTTGTGATAACATATCACTGAGAGACGAGATAGGTGTAATAGTATTGACAATCTCGTGAGTAAGTACGCGGATTAGTCGCGCCCATGCCAACTCTTCGTTCTCGGCAATGTCGCTACTAATGTCATTGAAAGCTACGATTTTAACGGTTTTGCCTTTGATCAATGCTTCCGTGGCAGCCATAGTAATGGTTCGCTCGCCTCGGTCGGTAGAAAAAGTAGCACGCTGCTCACTATTGCAAGAAAGAGAGGCAAAAGTCTTGCCAAGGTTAGGATATAGGTCATCCAGTTGGTTGAGGTTACGGAAAGAGTGTAATCCGAGCAATGTGCGTGCTGCTTGGTTGCAGTAATTAACATGCAATTGGTCGAGCACGATGACGCCAGTGCGCACATGGTCGAGCATCTGTCCGTAGTAGCGTTCTTGTTCGCTGATGTTATTTCGTTCTTTGTCAAAAAGGCGATGGAGGCGATTGAGTGCCTGATTGAATCCGCGTCCCCAAAGACGGTCTTCGTTGAAACGGAAGTTGGTTTCATTATCCTCCAACGCATCAAGCATGTAGGTGGTTTTGTCCTTGAGATGTTTAGTAGTAAGCACATACACAAGAATAGCTACGACAAGAGCAGTAGCGAGACAGGAGAGTAATATAACCGTCAGTGAATACATGCTAGATATTGTATTTCTTCAGTTTCGCGTAGAGGGTTGGACGGCTGATGTTGAGCGATTTGGCGACGAGGGACATATTACCATCGTACTGAGCCATAGCATTACGAATGGCTCGTTCCTCAACGAGTTCGAGAGGCTCAATAGCATTGCTGTCGGATATAGGATATTGGACGCCCTCAGGGCTGTTAGAAGTTGGACTGATTGGTAATTGTAAGTCAGAAACTGTGAGGGAATTACCATCGGAAAGGATAACCGCTTTCTCAATGCAGTTTTGGAGTTCACGGATATTGCCAGACCATGAGTGTGCCAACAGAGTTTGTTGCGCTTCGGACGAAAGAGTATTGACTTGGCGGTGGTAGCGTTCTGCATACATTGCCAAGAAGCGTTCGGAGAGTGGAACAATCTCGTCTTTGCGTTCACGCAGAGGTGGTAACTCAACATGCAAGGTATTGATACGATAGAATAAATCTTCGCGGAAAGTTCCGTCCTTGACCATCTGTTGGATATTGCAGTTGGTAGCACAAATAAGGCGGACATCAATAGGGCGTTCGCGTGTATCACCAACACGAGTGATGGCACGATTTTGGAGCGCACGCAAGAGTTTGGCTTGCAAGTGCAATGGGATATTACCAATCTCATCCAAGAAGAGTGTGCCACCATTGGCTTGCTCAAACTTACCAATATGGTCAGCGTGTGCATCGGTAAAAGCACCTTTGACATGTCCAAAGAGTTCGCTTTCGAAGAGTGTCTCCGTGATGGCACCAGCATCAACGCATACCATTGGTTGGTTAGAGCGCGTAGAAAGGCGATGTATCTCGTTAGCGATCACATCTTTTCCCGTACCATTCTCACCAGTGATGAGTACCGAAGCATCTGTTGGAGCAAAGCGCTCAATCTGTTTGCGTATAGCAAGGATAGCAGAAGATGAACCCCAATGGATGTTCTTAGGAGATGAGGTTATAGAGCTATTAGGCGAGAGGTTGGATTTGGATTTCTTGGTAGCCTTTTTACGTTTTTCGCCAGCATCAGTGAGGACTTGAAGTAGCTTGTCATTGTCCCATGGCTTGATGATGAAATCAAAAGCTCCGCGTTTCATTCCTTCAACTGCTAGTGCTATATCGCCATAAGCAGTAAAGAGAACGACCTCAATGTCAGGTTGCGTGCGTTTGATTTCGGATAACCAATAGAGTCCCTCGTTGCCTGTGTTGATATCTGTTTGGAAGTTCATATCCAGCAGAATCACGTCAGGTTGAAATTCTCGTATCGTAGAATGTAATGTCTTGGGCGAAGGAATAAACTTCGTCTCTGCAAAATGACGCACAAGCAAGACATGGAGCACATCTCGTATGCTCTTGTTGTCGTCAACTACTAATATTCGAGATTTGATCATATAATCGCCCTCCTAATTTTGGGTGCAAAGATAGTAATTTTTTATGAGATGAGCAAATGTTTGCCAGCAAAGTGGCAAACATTTGTTCAAATAGGTTCAATATTAAATGACTCTCTACTCCGTTCTCAATGCCTTCACGGGGTTTTCGGTGGCGGTGCGGAAGCTGCCGATGCTGACCGTCAAGACGGTGACAAACAATACTGCCAATAGAGCAAGGGCGAAGACCCACCAAACGATTGAAGCACGATAGGCAAAGGTACTATAATAGTAATCTGTCACGAAATAACTAATCGGTGCAGCCACAGCAAAACAAATGAGTACGATAGCAACGAATTTACGATTGAACATCAAGAGAATCTCCTCCACTGTGGCACCATTGACACGACGGATACCAATCTCTTTGCGACGGTATTGCGTTTCGAACATCACCAATCCCAAGACCCCCATGAGCGAAATGATAATCGCCAATAGCGTAAAGAGTGAGATGGTAGTAGTGAGCTGCTGCTCTTTTTGGTAGTTCTCGCCTAATTCCTCGTCGAAAAAGTTAATCTTCACCTTTTTGCCATCGTAGTCAGGCAGAATCTTGTCAGTGGTAGAGCGGATAGCATCAAAGACTGCTTTAATGTCGGCGTTCTCAATCGTGCGCACGGTGAGGTGTGGTGTAGCAAAGTATCTACTTTGGATATCTGCGCCGTAGATGTAGAAGGCAAATGCTTCGCTTTCGTACTGCAACGGTTGGAAATGGAAGTCACGGCAGAAACCTGTTGCAGGGAAAGGTGTGCCATTCCATGCGATCATTTCTTCGAGGTTGAGGTTGTATTTCTTCTTTGCATACTCATTGAGAATAATTGCCCCTTCGCCTTGCTCATCGGAAGGCAAGAAGTCACGACCTTCAACCACCTCAATGCCCATTACTTGCAGGAAGTTCCACGATACTGGCATTACCTCAATGGACATCTGTTCGCCATGGTGCCAACGTCCCCAGGTCATACGCATTTCTGCTACCATACGATCTTGTGACCACGCCACGGCTTTGATATTTGGGTTATTCAGCAATTCGCTATTGAAAGCATCGCGCTCGTCAAGACTATTAAGCGGTATGTTCGCCGTGATAAGACACTCCTTGTCAAAGCCCATGTCAAAATTCATCATATAGCTGTGTTGGAATTTGAGGAAGAAGGCACAGATAATGAACGCAATGGAGATAACAAACTGCAAGCCAATTAGCGCGTAGCGCAGGTTTTTGCCCTTTTGTGTCATACCAAACGCCCCCTTGATAGCCAATGCGGGAGGGAAAGAGGTGGCGTACATAGCAGGGTAAAGTCCTGCAATGAGAGTTGCCAATAGGGCTATTCCCATAGTGAGCAGCACAACAACGATGTTTTGTGAGAAACCTAAACCGCAAGACACGAAGTGCGCATATTCAGATGATTGAAAAGCTTTGACCACAGCTGCTGCGAGGAGCAATGCGACTGCTACCAATAGTGCAGACTCTGCCAAGAAACGACCTACTAATGCAGCTCGTGAACTACCCAAAATCTTGCGTGTGTTCACCGAGCGAATACGCATAGGCACTTGCGCAAAGAAGAAGTTTACATAGTTGATGAGTGTGATAATGATTATCAAGATTGCTACTACGATTAGCGTGATTGTGGTAGTCTTGTTGCCCGTTTCTTGTCCTACGCTCCACTCCAGCGTGTCGTCGTAATACAAGTCACGAATAGGCATCAAGGTGCAATGAATATCAGAGAGAAAGCCCTCCAACTTGTCCAATTGCTTGTAGAACGAAGGGTCGTCATGCTGCATACCACGATAGCGTTTCAGTTCTTGCTCCATTATCTTTGCATACTTCGCTGAAATCATCTCCTCGCAGAGTGCCTTGTCGTCTGTGGAGCGGAGTTTAACGAAATAGCTATACGACCAGTTGCTGGTACTGTTGAGGTCTTGCTCCTCCAACTGATTGCAACGAATGACTTCGATATTTTGCAAGTCGCTATTAGCAGGAAGATCTTTATATATAGCGCATACAACGAAATAGTTCGTTCTTCCCCAACTCTCCAATTGCAGGATACTTTCTACTGTCACACCTAATCGTTTTGCAGCTGTTTCGCTAATAGCCAGATAGCCGTTGTCTCCTATCCCCTCAAACGAACCGATAATAGGTTCTAATCCAAACACTTCTAATGCCTTTGAGGTCATTTGGGCAAAGTTTACGCCATGTGTTTGTGCATTGCTTCCTTCGCCAACAACAACATTGACTTTATTTACATCGTCCAGTTTGGATACACCATAGGTTTCGACGTGTGGATTCTCAGTTAAGAAATGCTCAGCGAATGGACGACATAGGAAGGATTGTTGCTTCGAACCTCCACCATTAAATGAAGGCAATGTCATCAAATACACGCGTTCGGAGTCGGGGATGGAGCGGTTGTATGTCAGGTCGTAGTGTACCTGCACAAGGATGATGTACAGCGCTGCAAACGCTGCCGTCATACCCAGGATATTTAATAGGCTTGAGCCTTTGAATAATTGTTTCATATTGTATTCAGAAAATTACATTTCATTCTTCACATCGCTGACCAATGCACCGTCAAGTAGGTGCAAGATACGTTGAGCAGCAGAAGCATCGCGCTTAGAGTGAGTAACCATTACTACGGTTGTTCCCTCTTTATTGAGTTCGCAGAGCAGATCCATCACCTCTTTGCCGTTTTTAGTGTCGAGGTTACCTGTTGGCTCATCGGCAAGAATCAGTTTAGGACGAGCGACCAAGGCGCGTGCAATGGCTACGCGTTGTTGCTGACCACCAGAGAGTTGTTGTGGGTAGTGCTGCGCACGGTGGGCAATCGCTACACGCTTGAGAATGGCGTTCACACGCTCTTTGCGTTCAGATGCTGAAATGTTGAGGTATTTGAGTGGAAGCTCTACGTTCTCATAGACATTGAGTTCGTCAATGAGGTTGAAGGACTGGAAGACAAAGCCGATATTACCTTTGCGGTACTTGGTGCGATCTTTCTCTTTGAGTTGTCCCACTTCCTCGCCGAGGAGTTGATAACTGCCACTAGTAGGGTTATCGAGAAGTCCAAGTACGTTTAGAAGCGTAGATTTGCCACAACCTGAAGGTCCCATAATGGCTACAAACTCGCCTTCGCTGATTGTGAATGACACATTGTTGACTGCTGTGGTTTCGATTTCTTCGGTACGAAACACTTTACTGAGATTGTTTACTGTAATCATAATTGTATTTTTTTTAGTTATTATTCGTATGAATTATTATGTTTGCTATCTTCTTGCTATTAACTACGGTAGATATACGGTACATATACGGTAGATAAACGGTATATTAGTATGGGCATACCGTGGATACTCCTAACTATTTCCCTTCAATGCCTCTACAGGGTTGGTATTCATAAGGCGGATAGCTTGCCAAGATATTGCCATCACCGCGAGGAGCATGACCGCAAGGGCGGTGATGATATAGTACCACGCTGCATTGACAATGCGGTAGTCATAGGTCTCTAACCAGCGTTGCGCAATGAGCCATGCACAAGGCACTGCAATCACGGCTGCGATAAGGATAGAAGAGAGGAATGTGCGCACGGTGCGGAAATAGATAGTGCTATTATCACAACCCATCACCTTGTGAATAGCCGTGTTGCGCGTGTGCTGCTTGGCATAGTAGGTACTCATAGCCAGCATAGCCAACGAAGACAGCAACAAGGTCAGCAGCGTAAAGAGCGCAATCAGTTTGGCGTTGTTGTTCTGCTTGGCGTACATGTGACTAACAAGGTAGTTGTAGGTGTTGACCGAGATTTCCTCATCGCTATTATGTTGGCGGTAGAACTCAGCTATTTGCTTTACAGCGTCGTTTTCATCGCCAGACACTTGCACAATCAGTTGGCGCAATATGCGAAAATCGGCAGGGTCGTCCATGTTCATTATCCAAGGAACAACAGGCCAATCGGATGTAGGAGCAATGCCAGGCATACCTTTCTGAAAATCTTTGATAATACCACAGACTGGCATACCATAATTATCGTCCTGCATAATCATGGTACAATCGTAGTCCACACCGAGAGGTGCAATCAACGATTCTGGTAGCCATGCAGCAGGTTCGATAGGATCAGCAGTCTGGCGAATGACCTCAAAGCCAAGAATCTCAAATGCAGTTTGGTCGCCATAGTACATGTCGAGTTTGAACTCTTGTCCTCTAAACATGAGTGACATACCCGATGTACCAAAGGTAAACGGTTCGAATTGTACCCAACCCACCTTCTCCACGCAAGCCAGTTGTTTAAGTTCCTCCACCAAATAATCTGCTGGAGTGTTGGCACCACTGACACGCAGGCGGTTCTGGCGTTCATATCCTTGGGGCTTGCTTTGCATATGATGGAGTTGCACAAACATAACCACAGCCACTGCAAGCGTGATGATAGCCACAATATTTTGCACAATAATCAGTATGCGCCCGAGTACCATGCGATTATCTTTCTCAAACGAACCACGCACCACATCAATGGGGTGATACTTCAGCACCATGAGTGCAGGAATGACACCCGAGAGAATAGATAGTAGCAATACCAGAGCAATCATCATGAGTATCACGCCCCAAGTGATATGCTCGAATGGCGCAACGGTTTGTCCGATGAGTTCGCTGAAAGAGGGTGCTACGAGGTGCGCCATGAGGAGTGCCAAACCGAAAGATACCGTCGTAAGCGAAAACGATTCGAGGATATATTTCAGCACGATTTGCCAGCGTTGCGCACCCACCAAACGGCGAGTAGCCATCTCGCGTGCACGGAAACCAATCTGCGCTACTGTCAGCGAGATATAGTTGAGTACTGCAAAGATAAGGAGCAATAACCCTGCTGCGAAAAAGAGCGAAAAGAAATCATGATTGACCAGATTAATGAATGGCAACGGAGCCGAGAGGTCGCAGTATTGGACATCCTCAAAAGGAATGAGATAGAAATCATGGAATACACCATATTTGTAGATATAGTCCTGCTCTCTGATTATCTTCTCCATTTCCTTTGAAAGGCTCTCGACATTAGATTGTGGCAGGAGTTGGAAGAATGTGACAACCGCACCTGAGCCGTTATTGATGATTTGGTCGGTGAGTTGTTGAAGTTGGTCAATACGATAAATTATTTTAGGTGAGCGAATGATGCTATTGGTAAAATCACGGAATATGCCCGATACTGTAAGAGTAGCAGGATTACCATTGATAGAGATTTCGATAGTTTTTCCCAACGGACTTTCGTCAGGAGAAAAGATATGTGCAAAGGATTCGCTGATAACGACAGACTGGGTGGTAGCAAGAACGGACTCGGCTGTGCCTTCAAGCAATGGGTAAGGCAGGAGTTGAAAGAAATTAGGATCCACAACAAGAGCGTCTGCGCGTTCGTTGTTGTCAGCATAGCGCATACTCGACTCAATGCCACCAAAGATTTCATTATCGAAAAGGCGACAGATGTCTTGCACTTCAGCAAAGCGACCTTCCAGTTGCTCCTTGATAGTGCCACAACCGATGAACATACGTTCGGAGCGACTGACATAGATGTTTTTCCCTTTAACTTCTGAATCACGCGTGAGTTGCGAGGTCACGAAAGTGGCGATGAAGATGATAAACGCCAATGCAATACTCATTCCCACCACCTCTATGAGCGTGTAGAGTTTGTTGTTTTTTAGAAAGTTGAAAAATGATTTCATATCGTTGTTATTATTATTCGCTATTTACGCATCGCATACATGTGCGCTATGCGGGCGGAATTCTTTGAATTCTAATAAATATAAAGCAACAAGCGTGCCAAAAATACTATTTTATTGATAATGTGAGAGTTGTGATTTTTAATACATTTTGCAAGTGTAAAGAAATTTTACAGTTGGTGTTGTGGTATGTAAAGAATGTTTACATATGTATTAGAACCTCAAAACTTCGTTATTACCAAATTTTTCGTAGCTGGATGTGATGACTTTGTCGCCTGGTTGGAGGCCTTCGATGACCTCGTAGAATTGTGGGTTTTGACGACGGATACGAATCTCGCGTTTTATAGCACGATCGCCTTGCTCGTTCAAGACATAAATCCACTTGCCACCTGTGGTTTGGAAGAAACTGCCACGAGGAATAAGCACGGCTTCTTCGCTCTGACCCAGTTGTAAGTTCAAGTAATATGTTTGACCACTACGGATATTAGCTGGCTGCTCGTTCACAAACTTGAAGTCTGCACGGAACTTACCACTTCGCACCTCGGGATAGACCTTGCGGATAACCGCAGAATAATGCTCATCTTGACGGTCGAAGGTAGCTTCTAGTCCTGCGAAAACACGGTCAATATAATGCTCATCTATTTGGGCTTCAATCTTGTAATTGGTCAAGTCGTTGATTTGTCCAATCTTGGTGCCTTGCGCAATGGATTGTCCCAAGACTACATCCAGCAAACCTACTTCGCCATCAATAGGGGCTTTGATGGTTAAATTCTCCTTGCGACGACGGATCATTTGCATGTTCAAGCGCATGTTCTCTAGACTCTCCTGCATCTGTTGGATCTGTACGCTACGATAGAGGCTATCTTGATAAGCGCGGTTCTTGACGAGTGTGAGGCGGTTGTTGGCAAGATGATAGTCTTCCTCTGCACGCAGGTAGTCCTCACGCGAGATGAGTTGGTCGTTGTAGAGGGCACGTTGCGCCTCGTAGATACGCAGGCAGCGTTTGACTTCTGTTTGGAGTTGGAGTTGCTCTTGTTGGAGGTTGAGTTTCTGCTGCTCCATAGAGATGAGAGTATTACGCAGGATGTTTTCCTTTTCAGCTAGTTCCGCTTCGGAATTAAGGATTTGCAGGTCAAGGTTGTCGTTGCTGAGCAGAAGGATTGGATCGCCTGCTTTGACTTGCGTCCCTTCTTCCACGATAATCTTTTGCACGACACCTCCTTCCTGCGGACTGATTTGGATTGTGGTCATAGGAAGTACCTGACCATTTAGGCGAATGTAGTCGTTGAAATCGCCTTTGGTGACTGTGGCAATAGTCAGCGTGTCGGGGTTGATACGCATAGTGGAGGTATTGTCACGCACGAGTAGATAAATAATGAGCGACAGCAGAACTGCGCCAAACCAATAAGGCAGCGCTTTAATCGTGAAGGCAAGAGCTATGCCATGTTTCTTTTCAATGATTTTGTCCATAAGTATTGTTGTGTAGATGTTAGACTATGTTGTTTAGAGTTGGTCAATATATGAGATTCCTTGGTAGTAATATACCACGCAGTTTTTGATGAAGAACTGTAATTGAGTGTTAAGTTGCTCGGCTTGGGCTTGAAGGTATTTGTCAGAAGCGAGGCGCAAGTCAATAGGCGAGAGATGTCCTTGCTGGAACTTCTTATTGCTCATGATATAGGCAGAGTGCTGCGCTTGTGTGCGCTTGGTTGCTTGGCGCAGGGCCGATAATGCACCCTGACGGTCTTGAGTAGCGCGGGTGATCTCCGATTGCACTTCGTGTTTGGTTTGCTCGTATTCAGCCGTAGCACGGCGATAGGCGTTTTTCTTGCGCACGATATTCGACTGGCGCGAGAGTCCGTCGTAGATAGGGATAGAGAGCGAGAGCTGCACATACTCGCCACTGTTGTTATTGAACTGCGATGCAAAAGAAGGTGCCATATAATCCTGTACGCTAGGATAGGTATAGTAGCCCGTTGACCAACCGCCACTGAGTGAGAGCGATGGTGCTAAGTGCCAACGAGCGGTCTTGAGCTCGGTGCGAGCGTTCTCCATGCGCCATTGAGCAAGGCGGAGAGAGGGATGGAGCGCTGCATCGGCATTAGTATTGAGGAGTTCAGCGTTGCTAAGGAGTGCGGAGTAGTTGAAGGTGGTGTCAATGGCAAAAGGCTGATCAAGAGGATAGAGCATCAGGTCCTTGAGTGTCAAGAGCGCATCGTTGTACTGGTTGGTCATACTTACCAATTGGTATTCGCGGTCAGCAAGGTCGGCTTCAAGGTCAATGACATCTGCACGACTCTTTTGCCCCAATTGCTCTTGCTGTTGCGCCAAAGTCAGATTGGTTTGTGCAGAAACAACTTGCTGATTGAGGGAATGGAGCATCTGCTGGAAGTATAGGGCATTGCAATAGGCTTGCATAACCGCCAAACAAAGCTCATCTTTGAGCTGTTGCTCACGCGTGATGCCCATGAGGATAGCCGTCTTGGCTATCTTGATATTATTGACAGCAGAGAAACCGTTAAAAAGTGTGATGCTGCCACTGACCGAATAGCCGTTGGTAAACGATGTGGTGGAGACATAGGTGTTGGTTTCGGGATCAACACCTCGTCCGAAATTAAGCGCAGCGTAAGTGCCACCAGAAATACTAGGGGTAAAAGCGCGGAGGATCGCATCACGCCTGGAGATTTGTGCATCGCGGTTGTCGGCTGCTTGGATCTCCAACTTGGTGGAATGCGCGATGGCGAAGGTCATGCAGTCTTTTAGTGTAAAAGATGCAAGGGTGTCGGAGGGCTGTGCGAGGGATAGCTGCGCACAGAAAAATAACAGGAAGATGGTAGTATATTGCTTCATATTGTTTGATGTTTGCCATATACAACCCAATATGCGTGCCAAAAATGTTAAACAACTGATATTGTGCAGATTGCGATTTTTGGCGCATTGCGAAAGTGTAAAGAAACTTTACAGGAGATGTAAGAAAAGTTTACAAAGTGGGAGATAGATAGGGATGGCTGAAAGAGGTGAAAAAATTGCGATTTTTGGGCAGGATTCTTAATAATTGATGTATTTTAACCACAAATAGTTCTGTCGGAGTTCTCTCGGTCTTCTCATGGTCGTCGGTCGGTGTTTTGTAGCTAAGTATTCCATCTTGCTAATGCCTATTCGCTCTTATCCTACCAAAAAGCACACAATATTGGCATAAAATTTGATAGAAAAAGGTAAATTACTTGTACATATTAAAAAAAAGTTGTACTTTTGCAGTCGCAATCTGTTTTCAGTTTGTAGCAAACCGACTTTTGGTCACACGGGGATATTTGGTTTTGACAGCAGGTAGAACAGGTATGTAAGCACGTCGAGCATGAACACCGCTCGTTAATCGGGTTCGCCATTATAACTGGCAACAATACTGTAGCTCTCGCTGCGTAATCGAAGTATAGTAGATTCGCC
>JAZNBO010000038.1:0-106772 GCA_045587145.1 Paludibacteraceae bacterium | reverse complement strand
CGTCAAGACGACGCTTGTTGGCAGGGTTGACCAACTTCTGATGGTCTTTGTAGTTAGTCCATTTTTTCTCCAATGGACCAGCAGGAATCTTCGCCATTTCAGGAGTGATTACCTGCGCAGTTTCTTTTTTTGTTGCCATATCTTGTCTTTAAACTTTAATCTTTAAACTTTCAACTTTCTTATGCGCAGAGCATGCCGATACCAACGCCGAGGTAGTAGAGAACTACTACAGCGAAGAGACCTGCTACAAGAGTAGCTACTACAGTACCGATGCACTTAACGCGCTTCATCCACTTGAGGTTGTTGAAGCCCATGGTGTGGAGAGCTGACCATACACCGTGACGGAGGTGGAACCAGAGTGCTACCAACCATGCGAGATAGAGTACGCAGTACACTTGACCCCAGATAGGAGTGGTGAACAATGCCTTAACGAGGCCAGCACCATCGGTTGGCTCATAAACAGTACCCATCATAGCTACGCCAAACTCGTGAGCGCCGCACATGTGCATAATCTCGGTGAATTGCATCTTGAACCAAAGGTTAGCCAAGTGCAACACGATGAAACCGATAACCACAAAACCAAGAACGAGCATGTTCTCAGACTCCCACTCAACGCCTTCGCGCTTAGCAGTAACAGCATAGCGGTCTTTTCCGCGAGCCATACGGTTTTGGATGGTGAGATAGAGTGCGTATGCAAAGTGAACCACTACCAAAAAGCCCAAGCCCAAGGTTGCGATCAATGCATACCAGTTTGCTCCCAAGATAGAGCAAATCACGTTGTAGGCCTCCTCCGAGAACACAAGTGCGAGGTTCATCGCACCGTGGAACAAAAGGAAGAGCACCAAAGCCAAACCGGTGATACTCATCACCAATTTACGGCCAATAGATGAATCTTTTAACCACATAAGTTTTTGTTTTTTGATGTTTATAATTATTGTTTTTATGTTTCTAAGTCAGAGGCTACAATACATAGCACACCAATCAGCGTGCAAAGTTACGAAAAATATTTTACTCTACCAAATTTATTCTTAAAATGTGTTGTAGAATATAAAAAAGCACCGCAAAAGGGTGCTTTTTACGATATATTATTTGCAATAATATAGATTATATTCTTTCCAAGTACGCCAATGGCATCCATCCGATATTGTTTCCCACATGGACACAACACCAATCACCAATCACCTCATGGATCTCTACTTTGGTACCTTCATGTAGTGTAAAAAGATCGTTTCCAGAACGGTCAGGCGAAGATTTAGCATTAACTACTCCTTGCGTAATAATAGCTTCCGAACGTTGCGTATCGCGTTGATATAGACTTCCTGCGTTGGCACATGCAACAACAGAAATTACCAAAGCCACTATACTGAGGTAAAAAGCCGTCTTTCGCAACCAAATAGTTTGACTAAACGCAAAGAAGAAGAACCCTACTAACGCCAAGATAAACAAGGAAATAGACAATACCGTCCACACACGTTGACTTAACGCATTACGTACTGCTTTAATCCAATTAGAAAGGAAGAAAGAGTGTGTATCCTCTATATTATCAATGATACGCGATTGAGCAAATTGCAGATTATGCTTGGCATCTTTGTATGAAGGTTTTAGACGTAGCGCACGCTCGTATGCGAGGATGGATTGTGCTAACTCACCTTGCTTAAAATAGGCGTTTCCGAGATTGTAATACACCTCAGGAGCCTGTTGTTCAGTCAAGATTTGCTCATATTGAACGATCGCCTCTGCATAGTTACCCTCTGCATATTGGGCATTGGCATCAGCAAAAAGTGTGGTCAAAAGTATGAATAGAAATTTCATAGTTTACAATTTTCTAATTGGTTGATAATCTTTGTTGTATCATTATACACATCTTGCATTGCATGATCAGATGTAGGGGCGTATCGAGCAAATTGTGCGGTAGAAAGCAGATGTAGTACTTCCTTAATTATCGCTTCTGATACACCTTTATGAGCAAGAATCTGTGCTATATTCTCTTTATTGAGTTGTGCAGTAGGTATAGATAAACGATCGCTGAGATATGTCCATGCTGCACGCTCAATCTCCTCAAAGAATGCCGTTTTATCGTCTGCTTGCAGTAGTTTTTCGGCTGTCTTCAATCGGCGTTGTGCCACTTTATTGGCTTTCTTATAACGGACACGAGTAACGTCTGCATTTTCTTTAATTTTCTTGCGGAAAATGATAAAGAGCAACGCCGCGATCAAAGCGGGAATCAAGTAGCAGAGCCAGAAGAGTAACGAACCAAAAGTGCATTTAGAGTGTTGTGCACCGTATTTCTGCGACTCGTCCAATTCGCCTGCATAAATATAGCGAATATCCGAACCAAGTTGCTGAATATCTTCCTTTTGCACATAGTTATTAACGACTGAAGCATTTGCATCTTCCGCTGCTGAACGCGCTATATTTAGCGTATACTCAGGTGTCGTAAGTGTCTTATAACTATCTGTCTGAGTATCGTAGTATGAGAACTGTATTGCAGGAATCGTATAAACGCCTCCTGCACGTGGGATAGCCAAATACTCTATCGTCTTTGTACCACTCACTCCCGAAGTGCTATTGCGGAAGTTATTAGATACTTTTGGATCATACACTTCAAATCCTTCTGGCCAATCCACCGCTGGAGTTTTAAGCAGTTTCATATTACCTGCACCCTGAATTGTAATGGTGAGTGTAACAGCATCATTGGCCTGCAAATCAGTACTAGAAATAGCGCTACTGATGCTAAATTGTCCCACGCCACCACTAAAACCTACGGGTTTGCCAGCAGGTAAGCTCTCTACATGAATCGTCACACCTGGAGAATTCAGTGCTTTGGTAACCGTCGTATAACTACCAAAGAAGTCATCAAAGATACTACGTACTTGGGCACGATTTTGTACACGCAACTGCGCCTCAAACACAGCAGGATCAATCACAATATCACCACTACGTTGGGGGAACAACAATGTGCGATATAGTACAGCCGTCTGATAGTTGCGGCCATTATAATGCTCCAACTCCGTCTGTATTTCGCCCATCTCCAATTCCTGTTTAAGGAAACCTTTGAACTCAGGCAAACGAGTGTTATTGGTCATTTGCGCAACCTCTACGCCTGCAAAATAAAGTTTGTAACTCAGCAACAGGGCTTCTTGTTCATGTACTTTTGTTTTGCTAACCAACGTACGCATGAAGATATTCGCATCAGCACTTGCGTTGGCAGATGTGTTATTGGTCTTTGATGCTCCTTGATTCGCTCCGCTCGCATTATTAGATGAAGCAGCTGGTTGGTCTGGCGGAAGCACCGTAATACGCACTCCGTTGGAAGAGTATTGCGTACCATTTACCTTGATAGTAGCAGGTGGGATAGTGAATGTGCCCTCTTTGCTAGCTATGAGGGTATACGTAAAAGTCTGCTGAAAAGTGGAAGTACGCTTTCCATTAACAAAAGATGTTGATGACGATGTAGAAGTATAAGGGCCTGCCACATAATCAAAATCTGTAAACTCTGGTGCGCGCAAGTCTTTGGCACGCTGATTCACCGAATAGGTGAGTTGGAATGGCGTTCCAAGAACCACCTGCGCAGATGCAGAAGCTTTAAATTCCACATCTTGTGCGATGGCAGTCAGAGCCATACTGCAAACAAATAATATCGATAGTATTTTTTTCATAATCTTACCATTCTTTTTCTACGCGACGTTTTTTACCTTGTTGGCGTTGCAATTTCTCTTGCGTTTCTTGCTCATCTTGCTCGAGTGCTTGCAGGATTTGCTCAGCCGTTTCTTTATCCATCTGCTGCTCACTTTGTTGCTGTTGTTGTTGCTGCTGTTGTTGCTGCTGTTGTTGTTCTTGCTGTTGCTGAGGTGGCTGTTGAGTAGAGTCGTTTTGTTGATTCTGTTGTTGATCTTGTTGCTGCTGTTGATTCTGATTTTGCTGCTGTTGTTGGAGTTGTTGCATTGCTTTCACAAGATTATAACGCGTGTCATTGTCTTTCGGATTCAAACGCAATGACTGTTGATATGCAGCAACAGCCTTATCGTATTGCTGTTGCGCATAGAGCGCGTTACCCATATTGTGATATGTGTCTGCCAAACGACTATCTATCTGCTCTTTACCTGTCTTATCATCGTTTTTTAACAGTTGTTCTGCTTTGGCATATTGCTCTAATGCTTCTGGGAACTTCTCTTGACGGAAGAGAGCATCTCCCAAGTTGTAGTGCGCCTCAAACGATTGGTCGTTCTTGTCCAAAGCACGACGATAATTGACCTCTGCATCTACATAATTAGAGTCATTGTATTGTTTATTTCCCAAACGCACATCGGGACTTTCTTGTTGCGCAAATAGCAACGAGAAAGCGCTTAGGAATATGATTGTGATTATACTACGCATATTATTGATATTTTTTATTATGAGTTGGCGTTCTCCTTAAACAAGTCCATTCGTGTCAATCGGTGGTTCTTGCGTGATAGGATAAAGAATTCGATTAGTAGCAGAAGCAATGCTATCAACGCAAAAGACTGATATTGTTCATTATAGTCGGCATATACGGTCGTTTCTAATTCCGCTGTTGCTATACGGTCCAACTCTTGTTGCAGGGCGCGCATAGCAGTATTGGTATTATCGCAGCGCACATAGACGCCATTACCGGCTTGTGCTATCTGCTGACACATATCCTCATTCAATTTACTCACCACGACTTGTCCACTACGATCTTTAAAATAATCGTTCGTACCAGGTTTAGGAATAGGCGCACCTTCTGGTTTACCGATACCTATCACAAAGACTTGCATACCCAATTCCTGTACTTTTTTCGCCGCAGCGATAGCATCGTCCTCGTGGTTTTCACCATCGGTGATAAGGATTATAGCACGTCCAGCATCGCTTTCTTGAGAGCCAAAAGAAGTGATAGCTGTTTGCAGAGCAGAACCAATGGCTGTACCTTGCGTTGGAATCAAGCTAGGCGTAATGGTGTTCAGGAACATCTTTGCTGACACATAATCGCAGGTGATAGGCAACTGTGTAAAGGCGTCTCCTGCAAACACTACTAATCCCACCTTATCATCTACCATATTGTCTATCATTTTGCTCAGCATCTGTTTAGCGCGGTCAAGACGATTGGGTGCAACGTCCTCTGCCAACATAGAGTTGGAAATATCCAACGCTACCATTACCTCTATACCTTGTCTTTTGATAGAATTCTCTTTTTGTCCATATTGCGGACGTGCAGCCGCAATGATAAGCAAAACCAATGCTATCATCATTAGACTAAACTTCCATATCGGACGGCTCTTAGAAGCATCTGGCATAAGTTGTGCCATCAGTTCTTGATCACCAAATTCCCTCAATTGGCGCTGTTTGCGCTTGGTGTACACGATGTATGCAATCACAAAAACAGGTATTGCAACTAACCACCAAAGCATTTCTATATTTGCAAATCTAAACATATCTCTTACCTTTACATTTTACACTTTACACTATTCAGCCACTGTACGTGTTACAAAGAAACGAATGAGTATCTCCAACAACAGGCATAGTAAGGCTGCGGTCAAGAAAGGCATGAAGTGTTCCGTGCGTTTGGAATACTCACGAACGCGTATCTTTGTTTTCTCCAATTGATCAATTTGGTGATAGATATTGCGCAGACTATTATTATCCGTTGCACGGAAATACTCTCCACCTGTCAATTGAGCAATATTGCGTAGTGCTGTCTCGTCAAACTCAGAGCTCATATATTGTTTGCCCATAGGCGTTTGGATAGGCACCAGTTCTTCTCTTGTTCCCACGCCTATCGCGTACACGCGTATATTAAAGGTTTTAGCGATTTCCGCAGCAGTTTGTGGGTCAATATCGCCGCAGTTATTACTACCGTCTGTTAGCAGAATAACTACTTTGGACTTCGTGGGCGAATCTTTCATACGATTAACGGCATTCGCCAATCCTAAACCGATAGCTGTTCCGTCTTCTATCATACCGAACCTTACCGAATGGAATAGGTTCACCAAGACTGCATGATCGGTTGTCAATGGACATTGGGTAAAGCTCTCACCTGCAAATACCACTAAACCTATCTGATCGTTTGGGCGTGATAGCACAAACTCCGTTGCTACGGCTTTGGCAGCTTCCAAACGATTCGGTTTCAAATCTTCGCCGAGCATCGTACCAGAGATGTCCAACGCCATCATGATATCAATACCTTCTGTGGATTCTGACTGCCAGCGATTGCTGAGTTGTGGACGGGCCAATGCTAATGAGAGTAGCGCAATGATAGCCACGCGCAACACAAAAGGTATATGAATAAGCCACACACGCCAACTTTTTGGTTGTTGCATTAGGCTATAAGTCGAAGATAGCCTTACCGTTGCACGCGTACTGTGCAATTTCCATATATACCACCCTACTACCGGTATCAGCAGTAAGAGCAAAAATAAATATCCAGGATTCGCAAATGTCATAATTCTTTCCTTTACACCTTACACTTTACTCCTCTGAACTATTATTTGTCGTCTCTTTCACAAAGGCGTACGCATTACGCAGACTGAGTTCGTTCTCGTCGGGTGTAGCAGTCCATTTGGCGAACTTCACCAGGTCTGCTAGCGACAACATCTTGCGTAGTTGTTCATAGAGTTCTTTCTTATCATGAAGCAGCGGTTTCATCGCACGCAATGTCTCGTCCGAAGTCTGCTCCACACTGCTCACCTCAAATCGACGAGCAATATATTCGCGCACCACATCGGTGAGTTGGGTGTGATATTCTTTCACTTGTCCCGTCTGCCAAAGTTTTTGTTCGCGTATAATGTCCAATTTCTCCAATGCTACTTCTTCCGCAGGGCGTAATGGTTCGGTGATTGCTATCTCTTCTTCGGTCTTGCGCGAACGACCTTTTAGATAGGTGATTAGGTAGTATCCTCCTACGCCCACACCGGCGATTGCCACTGCCAATAACACCCATCGCAAGATACCCCACCACCATATAGGAGCGCGATAGATACCTTTGATATCGGTGATTGCCATATCGGTCGAATCCATCTCAAAAGGCTGCACCACATTCAGCATGAGTGACTCGCTCCAAATCGTATCCCCTTCACTGACGAAAGGGAGCGGAGCAATATAGAACAACGAGTCCTCAAACGAAGTGAGTGTCAGGTATTGGTCATATTGCACGCGACCATCGTTCAGGGTCGTGGTATCTATGATTGTTTTATCTACGATCTCTATGCCGGAGATGAGTTGCTCCTCTAGCACAGGCAACTGCACTTGCTGACCTGCCTCGCAGGTGGCACGCAAATGCAAATCAGTCTGATCGCCGATAAAGAGGGTGGTACTATCTATTGCGGCACTAACCACCAGTGCCAAAATCATTGTTAGCATTTGAATAAGTGCATTAAGGCTTTCACATAATCTTCGTCCGTGCGCACGCTCACTTGACTGACGCCTGTGCGTGTAAACAATTGTTGTATCTCGGTTTGATTGTTACGCCATGCTTGCGCATACGCTTCGCGAACTGAACCAATAGCGGTGTCCACCCAGATATCGTTACCTGTTTCCGCATCATGGAACTTCACCAATCCGATGTTTGGCATCTCTGCCTCACGGCGGTCATATATCTGTATCGCATTGACTTCATGACGATTAGAAGCAATCATCAATGGTTGGTACATATCCCCCGAACCTATGAAATCCGAAATCAGGAAGGCGGTGCAATGTCTTTTTTGCGCATTGGTAAAATACTGCAATGCTTGTGCTACGTTCGTGCCTGTTGAGGTTGGTTCCAAACTCAATAACTCGCGAATGATATGCAGCACATGTGTCTTACCTTTTTTGGCGGGAATATATTTCTCAATCTTATCCGAGAAGAAAATCACGCCCACTTTGTCGTTGTTTGCTATTGTGGAGAATGCCAATGTGGCTGCCACTTCTGCCATCATATCGCGTTTCATTTGGCTCAGCGTACCAAAATTGCGGCTTCCTGACACATCTACCAGAAGCATTACCGTCAGTTCGCGTTCCTCCTCAAACACTTTGATATAGGGTTTGTTGAGACGAGCGGTCACGTTCCAATCTATGGAGCGCACATCATCACCGGGCTGATACTCACGCACTTCTGAGAACGCCATACCGCGCCCTTTGAACTGCGAGTGGTATTCGCCTGCGAAGATATTGCGGCTCAACTTACGTGCCTTAATCTCTATCTTCCGTACCCGTTGTAGTAATTCATCCGAAGTCATCACCACTAAACACTACTAACTCTAAACACTAAACTCATCAAGGAACTTGAACTGCGTTCAATACCTCTGTAATCACATCTTCTGTAGTGATGTTATTCGCCTCTGCCTCGTATGTCAATCCGATACGATGACGGAGCACGTCATAGCAAACGGCGCGTACATCTTCGGGGATCACATAGCCGCGACGATGGATAAAGGCGTAAGCGCGAGCTGCCAATGCCAAACTGATACTTGCACGAGGCGAGCCTCCGAATTGAATCATTGGTTTCATTTGCTCCAAACCGTATGCCTCAGGCTGACGAGTAGCAAACACAATATCCACGATGTATTTCTCAATTTTCTCATCGATATATACTTCGCGTACGATTTGGCGTGCTTTGAGGATATCTGCTTTTTCGAGAATTGGTTTCACCAGCACTTTTTCGCCTGTGATGTTTTGGCGAATGATTTGCATTTCCTCTTCTTTCTTTGGATAACCAATCACCACTTTGAGCATAAAACGGTCTGTTTGTGCTTCGGGCAATGGATATGTACCCTCTTGCTCTATTGGGTTTTGGGTAGCCAACACCAGGAATGGTTCCTCTAATTTGTAGGTCTGCTCACCGATGGTGATTTGACGCTCTTGCATCGCCTCCAATAGCGCACTTTGTACCTTTGCAGGAGCACGGTTGATCTCATCTGCCAATACGAAGTTTGCAAAGATTGGTCCTTGCTTTACCTTAAATTCTTCCGACTTTTGGGAATAGATTTGTGTACCCAACACATCGGCAGGTAGCAAGTCGGGTGTAAATTGAATACGACTAAAATCGCCTTTAACTAACTTCGCCAAAGTATTGATTGCCAACGTCTTTGCCAAGCCAGGAACACCTTCCAACAGAATATGACCATCAGCCAATAGACCGATTAACAAACTCTCTACAAGGTGTTTTTGTCCCACAATCACTTGATTCATGCCCAACGTTAGGGCATCTATAAACGAACTCTCGCGTTCAATACGCTCTTGCAATTCGCGAATATCTACTGTTGTTTGCATAGTATTTTGTTTTTTATCCATTTTTCGACTTACTACCTTTTCTGATACGCCACAAATGTGCACGCCAAAAAAGTACTCCTTTTGATATATACAAAAACCGTGCCAAACACTGATTCGACTTTTTCATTAGCCTAAGTTGTTTGTCTTTATTTTTTCTCCGAGATAGTAGGTTATTAGTAGGTGATTCCGTATGTTTCGCCATAGAATCAAGGAGAGTAAACAGGTACAATTTTCTTTTATTTCTCTCAAAAATACACTTTTCCTTGCATATATCCTTTTTTTTTCGTACCTTTGCGCGATATTTTGTGCTTATGTGTATTAGCAAACAAAGCAATGTAGTATGAAGAATATAGCATTTATTGTCAATCCCATTTCGGGAACAAAGACCAAGAGCCGCGTATCGAAACTGATTCGCGACCTTTTGGATCCATTGCAGTTCGCCCCTACTGTGGTTCTCACGGAGTATGCAGGACATGCTACGCAGCTTGCGCAACAATTTGCCATGCAGGACTATTATGCCGTAGTAGCCGTGGGAGGCGATGGTACAATCAACGAAGTAGCGAGCGGACTGATTGGCACCAATACCGCACTCGGCATCATTCCTAACGGCAGTGGCAACGGTTTTGCTCGCCATTTAGACATTTCCACCCGCATGAATCGAGCGATTGAGATGCTCAATTCCAGCGAACCTATCTACGTAGATTATGGTTTGGTGAACGATAGACCATTCTTTTCGACTTGTGGTGTAGGCTTTGACGCTGTGGTCGCGCAAGATTTTTCCAATAGCGAACGTGGCATAAAAGGTTACGTACAAAGTATTTTTAAGGACATATTCCAATACAAACCAGAGACTTATCAAATTAAGGGAGAAGGTATTGACCTTACAACCACCGCTTTCCTTATCAACTTTGCTAATGCAAGTCAATGGGGATATGATGCTTATATTGCACCTAAGGCTAGTTTGCAAGACGGTTGGTTAGATGTGGTGATTGCCAGCGACTTCCCTTTGGTCGCAGCCGCAGGATTGGCTTTGCGCCTATTCACCAAAACGATTGACGAGACCTTGCACCTCCATACAATCCGCACCAAAGAGTTGACCCTTATTCGCCAAAGCGAAGGCGTGGCACATATTGACGGTACACCTGTTACATTGCCTGCGGAGTTACACGTCAAGATTGTAGAAGATGGACTCAAAGTATTAGTAAAAAAACGTTTTTAATTATGACCATAAAAATCATTAACAAAAGCAATAATCCACTGCCCAAATACGAAAGTGCACAAGCAGCAGGTATGGATATCCGCTGCCATTTGGCAGAACCCATTACTTTGCAACCATTAGAACGCAAACTTTTTCCTACGGGTTTGTACATCGAGTTACCGGTTGGTTACGAAGCACAAATTCGCCCTCGTAGCGGTTTGGCGCTCAAACGCGGTCTAACTGTACTGAACACTCCGGGCACGATTGATGCAGACTATCGCGGCGAGATTGGCGTTATTCTCATCAACCTCAGCAACGAACCTCAAACGATTGAGTCGGGAGAGCGTATCTGCCAGATGGTTATCGCCCAACACGAACAACCTCAGTTAATCGAAGTTGAAGTCTTAGGTGAGACAGAACGAGGAGCAGGCGGATTCGGACATAGTGGCGTAAAATAACCTTGTACTGATTAAAGCGACTCTACTTGATTCGAAAGAGATACATATTACTGTCTGTTTTTGTGTTGCTCGTGGGAGCAATGCTATCTACCGTTTCGGCAGCGCCAAATACATCGGACACCCTTTCCGTGGAGAGAAGGCAACAGTTTCTATACTATTTCTATGAGGCGCAACGACTGATTCAAACGCACCAAATCGATGCCGCCCAACCTGTAATAGCGTTTTGCTACGCCCTCAACCCCAACGACGCGACCATCAATAACTATATGGGACTCTATGCACAAAAGGAGCAGGACACCTTATCTATGGCAAACTATTTTCAGCGTGCATACGTGTTAAATCCTCAGGAGTATTGGTATAACCACCATGCTTTGTTGTTGCAGAGTGAGGACAAAAAAGTGCAACAACAAGCTGTCAAGCAGATGGCTGAATTGGCGAAAAGGGATACTAAGAACGCCGAATTACACGAGATATTGCAGAAGGCATACGTTATGCTTGGGCAATATAAAGAGGCCTTAACGCTACAAGATTGTTTAGACTCCATCAATGGCTACGATGCTATGAGTGCTATGCAACGCTATCGCCTCAATGCTATGATGCGCAACTACGAACAAGCTATTCGCGAGATTGAACGATATTTGGAAATTGACCCTGATAACTATCAGTTCCAAGTATTCCGTATGCAACTATACGAACAAACGCAGCAACCACCTGCTAAGATGATTCCTGCCTATGAGGCTGTTCTCAAAATGGACTCGCGTAATATACTTGTTATGAATAACTTGGCATGGAACTTATGCCTCATACGAAAAGACTTATTGCGCGCCGAGCAACTCTCTCGTATCACGATAATGCGCGAGCCTACTAATCCTATTTACTTAGATACATACGGTTGGATTATGTATCTCCTTGGTGACTGCGAATCTGCACTATTTTATCTACAAAGGGCGATCGAAAACAGCACTGATGAAATAGACAAAGAGATTTTATCACACTATAAACAAGTACAGAAGAAATGCAAATAAGACGACTATTCATACCTATTTTGCTAATTATCATCATGATAGTAGCTTCTTCATGTTCGGTAAGTCGCCGTGCTGCTTCGCGTTACCAGACCCTTTCACAGCGAGCACAGGTAACCCTTACCTTCGATCAGCATCAATATAGTATGAGTAGTGTCGTGCGTGTATGGCACAATGAGTTGGCCGTTGTTTCCGTGCAACCCATGTTAGGTATTGAGATGGTGCGTATGGAGGCCACACCTGATAGTGTATGGGTTTTTGATAAGATGAACCGCAGATATGTAGTGTTATCTTACCCAGAAATAGAAAATACTTTGAATACAAAGATTTCTTACAAGACCATTCAAGATTTCCTATCCCATCAAACGACAAAAGACAAGAAACCAATACAAATGCATTTTACTTCGGGTAAACACCAATTGAAGTTGTCATGTACCTTCTCCAATAGAGAGCCAAACACGCTGCAAGCACCAACACGCACTAAAACAGCCAAATACCAACAAGTTACAATTCGAGAAATACTACCTCTATGAAACTAAAAATAATTGTTTACATACTATGCCTATTGGTGTTGCCAGCTACTGCACAAAATGTCAAGGAGCTGCAAAGGCAGCAACAAGAGTTGCAGGAGCAGTTAGCAGAAACGGCTAAAATGCTGAAACAAACTAAAAAAGACGAGACTGCTACTGAGAACAAACTCAACTTGCTCAACAACGATATCAAAACGCGCAAAAAACTCATTCGCAATATCCAAGGCGAGATTAATGCGCTTAATGGGGAGATGGGTACCTTGCGACAAAAACGTACAGACTTACAAAAGGAGTTAGAGGCTTGCAAAGAAGACTATGCGCGTCTCGTACGCGAAACGCACTATGCCGATATGCAACAATCGCCATTGCTTTTTTTACTGTCTGCGGACAACTTCCAACAGTTAGTGCGCCGTGTAGAGTATATGCAGCAGTTTGCTGCTTATCGCAAAGAGCAAGTCAAGAAAATCGAATCGCTGCAAACTGAAATCGACATTCAAAATAACCTGCTCACCCAACGCAAGAACGACCGTTCTACCGCGCTGCAATCGCAAAAAAAAGAACAGGACAAACTTTCGCGCGATGAGCGAAAACAAAAAGACATGCTCAAATCGCTGAAAGCACAGGAAAAGAATCTACTTGCTAAACAGAAAGAGCAACAAAAGAAGGTAGATGAGCTCAATAAGCAAATCGAAGAAATCATTGCCAAACAGGTACGCACCACGACTACCCTTACCAAGGAACAACAACTCATTGCAGGTGGCTTTGAAGCCAATCATGGACGATTGCCTTGGCCTGTTGAAAAAGGATATATTAGTGGACATTTTGGTAAGCACCAACACCCTATTCACGAACACGTAACCGTTAATAACAAAGGTATTTACCTACAAACAGTCAGCGGAGCCAATGCACGAGCTATCTACGAAGGCGAAGTTACAAGTTGCGCCAAGGTAGGAGATTCATACGCGGTTATCGTGCAACATGGTAATTACCGCAGTGTGTACTCACCTCTTAAAAAACTACATGTCAAACAGGGAGATAAACTCGTAGCCAAACAAATTATTGGCGAGATTGTCACCAATACCAATGACGACAACAAAACGGAACTATATTTCCAAATTTATAAAGATCGCACCATCCTCAATCCAAGTTTGTGGTTAGCACAATAATTTATTAGACAAAACTCAAAATTTACAGCATATGAAGACAACAAAAATAATTAGCCTACTTCTATTGATTGTATTAGTAAGTAGTTGCAAAAGAGACAATTGGTTAGATTGGAAGTTCCAAAACGAGCTTTGGCTTGCACAAAACGCCAAGCAAGAAGGCGTAGTTACAACCCCCACAGGATTGCAATACAAGTGTATTGAAGCAGGTTGGGACAAGTCCGCACGACCAGATGATGCCAAAATTGTAATCATTGACTACAAAGGTCAGTTGATTAACAACTATGTGTTCGACGAAGCCGACGAAGCCTCTATGCAAGTCAGTTCCGTAGTATCAGGATTTGCCGAAGGGCTCAAAAAAATGAATCAGTTTGGCGAGTACGAGTTTTATATCCCTTACTACTTGGGATATGGAGCAAGCGGTGCTGGTTCAGAGGGTTCCGAGAGCTTTATCCCACCCTACTCCACACTGATTTTCCACGTCTATTTACATAGCGTAAACTGATGAAACACATTGCTATAACCCTTCTCCTACTGTTGGTATTATCCTCATGCGAAGATATCAATCGTCAGAGTTCCGTGCCCAATATGCCCGTGAACTATACCGTTTATATCACAAGCAAGCACCCACATTTTGTGGTGGAGAATGGTTACCAGACAATGACCATCACAAAAAAACAATTTCAGGAAGAGTTTCTTGGGTACGCAGGCTTATTGGTATGGGTAGGTATGGACAATGCCTACCATGCCGCTGACCTCTGCTGTCCGTATTGTGTAAAAGCCACTAAACCCCTGCATATTGATGGACTCTATGCTGTATGTCCGATTTGTGGTGAGCAATACGACATCAGTTATGGTTTCTGCAACCCCACACAAGGAGTCACCAAAGAACCACTAAAACGGTACAACACTTCCTACCGCATGAAAGCGACAGGTGCTGAATTGTATATTTTCAACTAATTGCCTAACTAATATCTTAACGACCATGCTCAGTATCTACAAGGCATCAGCAGGTAGCGGAAAAACACACACGCTCACACGCGAGTACCTCGTTATGTTATTTCGCGATTATCAACAGCATCGCGGTCATTTTATGCCTCATAGTAGTATCTTAGCAGTTACCTTCACCAAGAAAGCAACCGCTGAGATGAAAGAGCGAATATTGAAAGCCCTTTATATTCTATCAACGAAAACCGAAGAATCACCATTTTACGATGATTTGATTAAGGATTTTCACACCGACGGTTCTACCTTACAAAAACAGGCACGAAAACTCCTCATTGGCATACTCACAGATTACAACCATTTTTCCGTATCTACCATTGACGGTTTCTTCCAACAAGTGATACGCACCTTTGCCTTAGACCTCAATCTATCTACGACCTACGATATTGCTTTGGATGGAGATGAAGTAGTACAACAAGCTGTGGACGAGATTTTCCGTCGTATCCGATTGCAGCAAGAAGGCAATCAGGATATTGTATCTTGGATTACCGAGTTTGCGCAACACAACATGGACGAGAATGCCAATGGTAACCTACACCGTAGCATTAGCGATTTCTCCAAACAACTCAACAAAGAAGAAGTTAAACGACATATCGGACGTCTTCAAGAGTTTTTTAAGAACAAACAGAATATCAAAGAATATAAAGCGACACTTTCGCAAATCATCACAAAAACCACTCAGCATGTTACCGCTATTCAACAGCGAGCTACTAAATGGATAACCGATGTAGAAGGAATAAAGTCAGATGCGGTAGCTGCTTTCTATAGACCAGTTCAAGAGATTCTTGACAAAGGGCTCAACAAGACATTCCTAAAAGTCATTGAGCAACCCGAAGCGATATATGTAAAAAGCAAAACAACCAAATCACAGCAAGCATATATCCTTTCACTATACGAAGAGCATCTGCGCCCACTCTATCAAGAAATGGCTGATGTATTTAATGAAGAAATCATTGATTATTATACTGCGGCAGCCATATCCAAATATTTATACACCATCGGACTATTGCAAGATGTTGCCGAACAAGTAGAAGCGACCAACCGCCAAATTGGTCGAGTACCTATCTCCGATGTCAATATGCTTATTCATGATGTGATTGATGGACAAGAGGCACCTTTTATATACGAACGAATGGGACAATACCTGCACCATTTTATGATTGATGAGTTTCAAGACACCAGTTCTCTGCAATGGCAGAACTTTTACCCTCTCATTAATGAGGCAGAAAGTAAAGGTTGTGATAATCTCATCGTTGGCGATGTCAAGCAGAGTATTTACCGTTGGCGCAATTCCAATTGGAAACTGCTTGCCGGTGTACATAGCAAATTCTCCAATGTCAAGCAACCCGACATGCTCTACAATTGGCGAAGTGCCAAATTGTTAATAGAAGAGAATGAACAACTTATCGGTGAATATGCCCAATGGGTAGCCAAACAGTTCGAGCAGGAGAAATGGGATATAGAGTCACCCATAGCACAAATGGCAATGTCCATTTACGAATTAGATGCTATCCATCAAAAAGCGAAAAAAAAATTCCCCGGACTATTTCACCTACAATTCTTTGATACCAAGGGAGAAGACCTTATCCAACAGACCTTACAAGCAGTCGATTCTCAACTGAAATCTCTCCAAGAAGAAGGATTTGAGTGGAAAAATATCGCTTTGTTAGTACGCCGAGGCGATGATGCAGAACTATTAGCTCGTTATTTAATTGAGAAGGGCTATCCCGTTGAATCTGCTGAAGGTATGCGTATTCACTCGCACCCTGCTGTACAGTTGCTCGTAGCACTCATGCAGCAACACATAGAACCTAAAAACGAGGTGATGAAATACCTTATAAGCAATCTGCATTCGCCTTTCACAGAGGAACAACAGTCTGCTATTGCCCAAGCATTTACGTTGCCACTTTACGAATCTGTACAACAGATCATCACGCTTCTGCACCTCTCCGACCAAGAAGGTGCACTACCTTATCTAACGGCTTTTCAAGATCAGGTATATCAATTTACTGGGAAGCGCGTTTCTAATATATCTTCTTTTATTGAATATTGGGAAAAGAAAGCAGACAAAGCTACTATTCCTTCTTCACCAATTGTCAATGCGATACGTATTTTGACTATTCACAGCTCCAAAGGATTGGAGTTCGATGTGGTGATGCTTCCATTCCTCAATTGGGATATTCAGCGCACACACCAAGGCGAGATATTTTGGTGTCTGCCACAAACTCCTCCTTTTAACCAAATGCCTTTAGTTGCAGTACCGCTCTCCTCTCAATTGCTCAAAACGCACTTCAAGACAGAGTATATCAATGAGATTATCTCACAATATATTGACAATCTAAACCTAACATATGTGGCATTCACACGTCCAAAATTGCGCATTTATGCCTACGGACAAATGTATCAAACCAATAAAGATGGTAAACCACAAATCAGCAAAATCAGTCACCTGCTCTCCTATCTATACGACAAAAAGATAGCAGAAAAATCCCTGCTAACCAGTACAGAAGAGAATGTTTATACATACACCAAAGCAGATGATGATCTATCATTCATACCTTCTGATTCCGATGAGAACAATACCCGAGAGGCACAATATATCTCATCTCCTATTGGAAATCGCCTACGATTGC
Organism: Paludibacteraceae bacterium; assembly: GCA_045587145.1. Taxonomy (GTDB): domain Bacteria; phylum Bacteroidota; class Bacteroidia; order Bacteroidales; family Paludibacteraceae; genus Colicola. The sequence goes on along the minus strand of JAZNBO010000038.1, from coordinate 89,517 downwards.
GCAGCCGAGCAGAAGATGACTTTTTAGATGACACACCTTTGGAAACCATCGACTTAGGTATTCTTATGCACGAGTGGTTAGCCCAAATCAATATATGGCAAGATGCACAGCCTGCCTTAGACCGTATGATTACTGAGGGGCGAATCACCCCGAACCAACAGGCAACCATGCAACAACAGCTGCATGCTCTCCAAGAACTCTTGCAACGAGAAGGAAAGAGCCATTGGTTCACTTCCCCCGCAACAGTACGCAATGAGATTGATATTCTCACAACTACTGGTAAAACACAACGTCCTGACCGCATAATGATTGATGGCAAAATAGCTACTGTCATTGACTATAAATTTGGACAAGAGCATCCTACCATTTATCAAGAGCAATTGCGTAACTATACCCTACTGCTCCAACAAATGGGTTACACAGTGGAGGCGTATATTGTCTATGTAGCACAACAGAAAATAGAACAAATTCAATAACAGATGATAACCAACGAACAAGTCATATCCATTGGCCGCATCACCCGTACACACGGGAAACGCGGTGAGATTCAATGCCTTATTAGTAACGAATACTGGGATAATGCCGATGCCACTTTCCTCATTCTCAGCATCAACAACATTCTCGTACCTTTTCGAGTACTTGATTGGCGAGGTAAAGGTAGCGACTCACTCATCTTTCAACTCGACCATATCACCGACGAACAAAAAGCACAACAGTTCATTGGCTGCCAAGCTTATATGCTCATCACTGATATGAACGAAGAGGATGAAATCATGCCTACTTGGCAAAGTTTGTTAGGATATACTATCCTTGATACCGACCAAGGCGAACTCGGCGTAATCACTCACGTCGATGAAACGACTATCAATACCCTCATCACCCTCAACAACAATCAACTGATTCCTCTACACGAGGATTTTATCATCAATATCGAACCAAACAAACAACTCATCACTATTTGTTTGCCATTTATTTTCAATAAAGAGTAACGCATGCAAAAGACCACTATACAAGAAATGAATCGCCTCACCCCAGAGGCATTTCACGAGGCAAAGAAAGTGCCACTGATTGTGGTATTAGACAATGTCCGAAGCCAACACAATATCGGAGCTGTTTTTCGTACCGCAGATGCATTTTGTCTGCAAGGCGTTTGGCTCTGTGGTATCTGTTGCTGCCCACCCAACAACGAGATTCATAAGACAGCACTCGGCGCAGAACTGACTGTGGATTGGCGCTATTTTGAGCAAACCTTAGACGCAGTCAAAGCCCTACAAGCAGAAGGTTATACCGTTTATGCTATTGAGCAAGCACACGGGGCAACCATGCTCAATGATCTGCAATTAGCTCAAAATCAAAAGACGGCTATCATCATGGGGCACGAAGTATTTGGCGTACAGCAAGAGGTGGTAGATGCAGCCAATGGTTGTATTGAGATTCCGCAATATGGAACCAAACACTCGCTCAATGTGAGTGTCACTGCTGGTATTGTGATGTACGAACTATCTAATATGCTAAGATAATACGATTCCCTCCTTTGAAGGGAGGTTAAGAGGGGGTTATGTCAAATCGTAAATTAACATTATTGGCTCCTGCTCGTGATGTAGAAGTAGGAATAGCAGCCATTCAAGCGGGTGCAGATGCCGTGTATATCGGAGCGCCAGAGTTTGGTGCACGTCAAGCGGCAGGCAATTCGGTGGAAGATATTGCAACCTTGGTGAGATACGCACATCGCTTTGGAGCACAAGTGCTTGTCACACTCAATACCCTACTCCATGAGAACGAATATCCTCGCGCGTGCGCACTCGCGCACGAGTTATATAAGGTAGGTGTAGATGCTCTTATTATTCAAGACCTCCGTTTATTGGATTACGATTTACCACCCATTCGTTTGCATGCCTCTACACAGTGCGACAATCGTACTCCCGAACAAATACTTTATTTACAAGATAAAGGATTCCGCCGTGCTGTCCTCGCCCGCGAACTATCCATCGAACAAATACGCGAAATCCACCACGCTACACAATCCTACACCACACTACACAACTCGACACTATCCGACACCATCGAATTGGAAGCCTTCATTCACGGAGCGTTGTGCGTGAGTTATAGTGGTCGCTGCTATCTATCTGAAGTGCTAATGAATCGTAGTGCTAATCGCGGTTGTTGTGCACAACTATGCCGCCAACGTTATGATTTATTGGACAAAGATGGCAACGAAATTTTAGATGATCAAGGACAACCTATCCATCAACGCTACCTACTCTCTTTGCAAGATATGGATCGCAGCCTACACTTGGCAGAGATGATTGAAGCAGGCGTTACTACCTTTAAGATTGAAGGTAGGTTAAAGGATCGTGACTATGTCACCAATATCGTAGCATACTACCGCCAACTTCTTGACCAACTAATTGATAGCAATCCTACATTACAACAGGCATCTACCCTCTCTGTCTATCAGTACAATTTTACGCCTAACCCAGCAAAGACTTTTCACCGCGGACAGACCGACTATTTCTTATATGGTCGCACAAGGACTATGGCCAATTGGCAAACCCCTAAATCCACGGGTGAGAAGATTGGCAGGGTCATTGCCATTAGACATAACGCTATTTGCGTACAACTACTTCCTAATATCACGCTGCACAACGGAGATGGCATCTGTTATGAAGACAAAGGTTTCGCAATCAATAAGATAGATGGAGAATGGATTTATCCGAATGTTCGAATGTCGGATATTGGAAATCGAATAGTAGGAACAACCTTGTATCGCAATCTTGACACGGAGTTTCTGCGTTCGTTGACGGCTCAACGCCGCATACCTATAACGATTCGTTTTGAAACGACTAAAAGGGGATACTGCTTAACAATAGGCAGTCTGAGTGCCGAGTTTGAAACTGAGCACCAACCAGCGAGCAATCCGGAGCGCGCACGACAAACCCTTATTCAGCAATTGGGTAAATTAGGTGATACCCATTTCATCGCTACAACAATCACAATCATTGCCAATGATCAGGAATGTTTAGAGTCATTCCCCTATTTCATACCCACGAGTCAAATCAACCAATGGAGAAGAGAAATCATTAATAGTCAATCGTAAATGGAAATTCGTCAAATCGTAAATAGCACTACGCCACTAATGACTTGTAAGTATTGCATACTCTACGAGTTAGGACATTGTAGAAAGATTAATCCTATGGCAAATGAACCACGCTACCTTCGTTTGCAGAACGGCACTATCCTCTCTTTGGAGTTCGACTGCAAGAACTGTGAAATGCTCATTAAAAAACCACTCTAAACAACACTACACCATATTACACTACCCTATACAATCCTATACTACACCACCCTACACTATACCATTATGGCAGCACATCAAGTAAATGTCTATTTTTGGTTAATAGATACCATTGCTTCAGGTCGTCTTACTCGTGAAGACATCAATCGTCGTTGGGCACACTGTCGATACAATGACAATCAGGAAGATGTGTTTCCTGAGCGCAAATTCCATCGTTACAAAGAAGAGATTCAAGAGATTTTTGATGTAGAGATTCGCTGTAATAGAAGTCAAAACTATTATTATATTGACAACAAAGATGATATTTCAGGTGGTTTTACTCGCAAGTGGTTGCTCAACGCGATGGCAGTACATTCTATGATGGATCAAGCACAAGACTTGAACGAGTGTATTTTGTACGAAGATATTCCCGAAGGCACACAATATCTGAGTTTAATTGTAGATGCTATCAAGCAACGTCATCAATTGCGTTTTCACTATCATAGTTTCAATAGTAAGGAGCAGTACGAACTCACCCTTGCTCCATACTGTCTCAAAGTCTTCAAGCAACGTTGGTACGTAGCAGGTTGTCCTTCCACCCATCCTACTGAAAAACGCATCTATGCTCTTGACCGCGTAAAGAATATGCGTCCAACAGACCTTTCATTTGTTTACCCAACAGACTTTAACGCCAAAGAATTCTTTGCTCCCTATTATGGTGTCTTCCGCAATGCAACTCCAACAAAAATACTGATTGAAGCTAAACCCGAATCTGCAAAATTCTTGCGCCTCCTCCCTCTGCACGAGTCACAGAAAGAGCTTCGACAATTTAATGGGAACACGTTTTTCGAATATTTCCTAGCACCCACTTTTGATTTCATCCAAGAGTTACGTACCCACGGAACAGATATTCGAGTACGAGAACCCGAAGAATTAGTCAAACGTTTCCGTGAAGAAGCACAAAGGGCATACGAGATGTATTGCATATAAATACGAACCCATCAAGAACCCGTCAAGAACCCGTCAAGAACCCGTAATCAACGAGGTAAACACAAGGAAAACTAAAAAAGTGCAAAAAATGCACTTTTTTTTGTATTTTTTACGAACTTATGACAAGTTTTGTCAGTTTGCAGTAGTACCTTTGCACCGTCAAACGAAACAATAAAGTATTAACCCTACAAAATGTACTACTATGCAACTGGAATTTAACTTCAATCAAAAAGACTTGCAGACCAATGCGAAAGAATTTTTTAGCAATATGTATAGCATTCTAATATGGATGCAAATCCTCTCACAGCAAGCATAACCAGGCTCCAACAAGCCTACCACATTAAAACAATAATATTCACTTTAAATTTTAACCATTATGATTTCGACCAACAACAAGGTGAATTTACTCACCGCTCAAAACAGTAGTATCAATCCAACAAACAGTATTACTGAAATTCAACCCAGCCGTATGCAAAACTATCGTCTGCACCTCCGCACCATCACTAACGGTCTGATCGAAATGGCGAAAGCAGCTGGTCGCACCAAGTACACATGCAATCAGTTACTGCGCGAATGTTACAATCTTGTAGATGCAGAGTTTCATACTTTCGACGAGTGGAAAGAGCAGGGCGCTTTCGTCCGCCGTGGCGAACATGCCTATCTCTTCTGGGGCGCACCCATTACTAACGAGCGAGGTGTCCGCTACTGCCCTGTTGAGTTCCGCTTCAGCCGCGATCAAGTACGTTTCAAGGAAGCATAGTATCATCCAGAATTGCCCATTAAGTCGGGCGAATCAAAAAGGGCTACCTAACCTCTGTTAGATAGCCCTTTTAATTATATAAGAATTACATTACTTCACTTGTGCACCAAGTACATTGTAAACGTTCTCGCCACGGATAATCATCAATTGACCATTCTCGATAACCTTAATAGGAGTTTCGCCTACTGTTACATTCTCAACGGCAGTACCTGTGGTTGCAAGTGTTACTACGACTTGAGTAGCACGAACTTGGTTGGTAGAAGCAGTAAATGTTATAGCATCAGCAGCACCTGTCCAAGTACCTACTGCACCAGAATATGCGTACTCGCCACCATCTACTGTGAAGCAACCAGGACCATACTTAGCATCGTCGTTAGCTGTACAAGTAAACTCAACCTTCACGATATTACCTACAGTAGAAGTAAGGGTGAGAGTTTGATTCTTGTAAACGCGATAATGCATTTCGTTATTGTAAGTACCGAGGATACCAGAACTTACTTCCATAGTCACACCAGACTTAGTGATTTGATATGCAGTAGCGTTGTTAGAGTCAGTACCAGCGTTACCTTGATCTACATCAGCATCAAACACGATTGCACCAGTTGGAGTCTCGTTATCTCCTGTGCCAGGGTTATCGCCTGTACCAGGGTTATCATTACCTTCTTCTTTGAGTTCGATCTCTTCGCCAGTAGCATCATCCTCAGCATAGACGTTAGCAGTAGTGTTAATCTTATAGGTCTTACCATCCTCACCTACGAATGTACCTACGAATGAATAGTTATTTTCATTGTCTACATTCTTAATAGTCAAAGTAGCAGCAATGCTCTCATCATTCCATACACCATCAACTTCATAAGTCTCCTCATCAAGTGTGGTACCATACAATGCGAGAAGCAAATCGTGAGTACCATTCAAAGATGTTTTATTCTTTGCCTCAATACCCAAGAATACGATTGGCATCAAGTAATTCTCACCAGCCTCATCTACGTTATACAATTGGATATCCCAATAAGCGAAACCATCTTCTTCCATATAGTAAGCATCAGCGTATGGCAGGTTTTTCACATTCACAACGTCACCATTATCACCTCCAATTACTTCGATAGAAGTAGGAGATTTAATACCTGCAACACCGAAATATTTCTCCAAATTACCGCAGATAAGTACCTCTTTACCGAGCATATCTGGATTCTCAACCAAGTTGAATGCATCACGCAACTCACCCTTAGGCAATTGTACCGCAACAATATTAGTAGTTTCACCCACTACACCTGCAATCATGAGATTAGTACCTTGAGTAGCTACGGAACCATCGCTATTGGTTGAGCCTACGAAAGGAGCCTCGGTGTCCAAACCACTTTGAATAGAAGCACCATTTACTTGACCGATAATGAAACCTTTTACGTAGTGAGGACCTTTGCTTGTGTTGTTCAATGCCAATACATCCTCTACAGTATATGGGTTCTCAGCAGTACCCTCACCTACCAAATTAGTAGGAGGTGTTGGAGGAGTTGGAGGTGTTGTACCACCATCAGCAGGTGTGATGACGGTATAGGTTCCTCTTTCTACCTCATTTGTAGTGTTGTATTGTTTCAACTTACCTACAAGCTCTACATAAGCGCCAACTGCGAACACCTTATCAGCATCTGTGAGAGGTGCACAGCTATATGCTTGAAGCATATTGCCACCATCTTTTGTGTCGGCGATCCAGAAGGTAGCAGTACCATATTGCTCGCTCCAAGCATACTTAATCTCAGTCACATAACCACGGATAGTATAGGTCTCTGTAGTAGCAGTTGTTCCAGTTGCCTCGCAAATAGCCACAGCCTCGGCGCATGTAATCACACCTTCTGGATTTACAGGAGGAGTTGTACCACCATTGTCATTGCCACCATTATCATCACTATTACCACCATCATCTGGAACTACTTCCCCATCAATTGTCACAACTACTTGAGTAGCACGTACTTGGTTTGAAGAAGCTGTAAATACAATCTCAGCAGCGTTACCAGTCCATGTACCTACCGCACCTGAATAAGTATAATCACCTACTGACCAAGTGAAACAACCAGGACCATACTTAGCATCGTCGTTAGCTGTACAAGTAAACTCAACTGAGGTAATATTACCTACGGTACTTGTAATAGTTAATGTTTGATTTTTGTACACACGGTAGTGTGTCTCATTGTTGTACGTACCAAGAATACCTGAACTTACCTCTACAGTCACACCACTTTTTGTGATAGTGTAAGCGGTAGCATTGTTGGAGTCTGTACCTGCATTACCTTTGTCTGCATCAGCATCAAAGGTAACAACGCCTGCAAAACTCATCATCGAGAAAAGCAGTGCGCTGAAGAATAATGTAAATTTTTTCATACTGAAATGAATTTTAAGTTAATATTAATTTTTGTTATTATTATCCCAATAATAGCGTGCAAAGGTACAAATAATTCTTCACATACGCAAAAAAATTTGCATTTTTCCACAAAAAGTCGTACCTTTGCAGCAAAATCAAAAAACTATGGCTAAAATTCTTATTATAGATGATGAGCGTGCTATTCGCAATACGCTCAAAGAGATTTTGGAATTTGAAGGTTACACTATTGATGTAGCAGAGAATGGTCGTGCAGGTTTAGAGCGTGCACTAATAGGAGCATACGACCTGATTTTCACCGACATAAAAATGCCAGAAATGGATGGTATAGAATTTTTAGCCAAGTACCGCGAAGGCATGGCGCAAAACAATGCTGAAGAAGCACCTGTAGTAGTCATCACAGGGCATGGTTCTGTGGACACGGCAGTAGAGTCGCTCAAAGGTGGGGCTTTTGATTTTATACAAAAGCCATTGGATCTCAATAGATTACTATTAACCACCAAGCATGCTCTTGACCATAAGTCATTAGTTCAAGAGACCAAAGTACTGCGTAAAAAAGTAGGTAAACGCAACCAAATGATCGGAGAGAGCGCTGCTATTGAGCGCGTGCGTACGATAATAAATAAGGTAGCACCCACGGAAGCACGCGTACTTATTACAGGTTCCAATGGTACAGGTAAGGAGGTAGTAGCACATCTTATCTATGAAAACAGTTTGCGTAACAAAGGTCCAATGGTGGAAGTCAATTGCGCAGCCATACCTAGCGAACTCATTGAGAGTGAACTATTTGGCCATATTAAAGGTAGTTTCACCGGAGCTGTCAAAGACCGTGCTGGTAAATTTGAGCAGGCTGATGGTGGAACGCTATTCTTAGACGAGATTGGCGATATGAGTCTATCCGCTCAGACAAAAGTATTACGTGCACTCCAAGAGAATGAAATCACACGTGTAGGTAGCGACAAAACAATCAAAGTGAACGTGCGCGTAATCGCTGCTACCAATAAGAATTTGAAGCAAGAGATTGAAAAAGGGAACTTCCGTGAAGATCTTTATCATCGTCTGAATGTTATACCTATTCATGTTCCTGACTTGAAAGATCGAATAGAAGATATTCCTTTGTTAGTCAATCACTTTATCCAACAGATTTGTGCAGAGCAAGGCTGGAAAAGCAAAAACATTACCTCCGAAGCTATTCAAGCATTGCAACAACATCATTGGCCAGGTAACATCCGCGAGTTGCGCAATGTGATAGAGCGATTGATTATCTTATCTGGCGATACTATTACAGCCGAAGATGTCTGTTTGTATATTTGATTGGTATTCATGATATTGCGTGAACTAAACATATTGAACTACAAGAATATCCGAGAAGCGGCCCTATATTTCTCGGATAAGCTCAATTGTTTTGTAGGTCTAAATGGTCAAGGAAAGACCAATTTATTGGATGCTATTTACTACCTCAGTTTCACCAAGTCTGCGTATAATACAATTGATAGTCAAAACATTACGCACAACGAAGATATGGCGATGATTCAAGGGTGCTATGTCTTCGACCAGACATTTCCTTCCGAGAAAGAAATCATTTCTTGCGGCATCAAACGCGGTGTCAAGAAGCAATTCCGTCGTGGCAAGAAAGACTATAAACGCCTTATTGAGCATATCGGACTTATTCCTTTGGTCATGGTTAGTCCTCAAGATAGCGAACTCATCAGTGAAGGAAGCGATGAACGCAGGCGCTTCATGGATGGCGTCATCTCGCAATACGACAAAGTCTATCTGGAGCACCTCATGCAGTACAACGCCCTGCTCAAACAGCGCAACGCCCTGCTCAAGCAATACGAGGATCATCCGTCACAAGCGCCAACCGAGCTTTTCGAAGTGATTGAATTGCAGATGGTTGAGCATGCCTTGTACATCTACGAGAAGCGCACCGACTTTATCCAGCGCTTCGTGCCTGCCTTCCAAGACATGTACACCGCTATCTCAGGTGATAGCGAACAAGTCTCTTTGCAATACGTATCACAACTACAGGAGCGTGATCTACAAGAATCTTTGGCTCGCACGCGCCAACGCGACCTCGCAGTAGGTTGGACTACACAGGGTATTCACAAAGATGAACTGGATATGCGCCTCGGCGACTATCCCCTCAAGCGCGTGGGCAGCCAGGGACAGCAGAAGTCCTATCTCCTCGCCATGAAGTTGGGGCAAGCCATCTTCCTCGGCAAGCCTATCTTGCTCTTAGACGACATCTTCGACAAACTGGACGCAGAGCGTGTGGAGCGTATCATTCATTTGGTGAGCAGCGAACAGTTTGGGCAGATCTTCATCACGGACACCGACCGCCAACACCTCATCGCTATGCTGGAGCATATGCCCAATATAGCGACCATTTTTCAGGTGACCGAAGGGCAATTCCATGCCCAATAACTCCGGACGCCAGAAGCCAGACGCCAGCCGCCAGATGCCGGTAGCCGGAATCCAAAAAACATTCCTTTTCTTTGGAAAAACATACCTTTCTTTAATAATCACGTGCATGCGCACGTGAGAAATTTGCATATTCCAAATACTTATATTAATTTTGCAACGTATTTTGGATTTATATGCGCTATTTTCATCGTATAAATCTTAAAATATAAACATTTGACATAGAAATATTAATAAACAACATATTTTATGAAGAAATTCTACTCAGTAGTACTTTTGGCGATACTCTGCTGTGTCGCCAGCAATGTAACGGCACAACAAGTGCCCAACCCTAGTTTCGAAGAATGGAATGGCGAAAAATTTGATGGAAAAATCCAACCCTCTAACTGGTATGTTAGCAATATCAGCCAAGCGGGCTTCAACTTCAACCTGGCCAACCAAGAGGCAGGTCACACTGGTTCCTACAGTATCATGGTCAAGGATACCAAAGTAGGAGCATTAGGAATCACCGAGTTGTCTCCTGGTTATTTCTCTTTGGGTCGTCCATGGAGTTGGATCAAAGGTATTGACACTAATACTGCCACTGCTGGAACATCTGGCGGTATCACATGGGCACATCGTCCAGATACGATGTCGGTGTGGATCAAGCGCGTAGGTCCTAATGTAGATAAAGAGGATTTCTATCTGCTCTATTACGCATGGACAGGTACTGCTAAAGGCGATAAATACAAAGCCAAAGATGGTAGTTGCTCTTCGGTAAGCCAAACTAATGAAGAGAGCGATATTCGCATCGCATTGGACGCCAACGAATGTGGTACTATCCAAAAGGGCAACCAGATTGCCGAAGGCTTGTGGCGTGAGATGAAGCAGTATGGCGACTGGACCAACATCCGTGTGCCTATCTACTATTTCAACGACGATGTGCCAGAGATGATGAATATCATCTTCTCTGCCTCCAACTACCCTAACTTCCGCGCAAAGGACGGTCTGTACGAAAACAGCGCCCTATATGTGGACGATGTGGAGATGATCTATTCATCTAAGATTGACAAACTCTATATCCGCGAACGAGAGTGGAAGGCCTTCGACCCTAACAGCGCGGAGGAGCAAGTATATTCAGTGGGCAAAGCCACTGAGATTCCTGCTGTGTTTGGCGTGCGCGGTGTAGGTTCCATCACCAATGCCCGCGGCAACACAGCCACTTTCCCTGGTCGCAAACTTACCAGCGAGGAGTTTAAGATTGTGCAACAAGGCGCTATAGATGGCGATCCTATGATTATCCAAGTTCATGCTGCTGATGGTAGCAGCACCACTACCTATAAGATTAAGTTCGTTTCCGCAGCCTCCAACAACGCTCGCCTCGCGGATATTCAGGTCAATGGTAATAATATCAATGGCTTCAATGCCTACCTCAACACCTACAATGTGGCGCTGCCTTATGGTACAACCGAAGTGCCCGTTGTCTCAGCTACTGCACAAGATGCTGGCGCTACCGTGACTATTACACAAGCCACCAGTACCACAGGCACTGCCACTATCGACGTAGCGGCGGCCGATGGCACCACCAACAACACCTATACGCTCAACTTCTCCGTAGCCGAGCTATCCGACAATACACTTGAGGCTATCTATATGGATGGTGAACTTGTTCCTGGCTTCACACCTACTAAGAACAACTACACCATTTCCCTCCCTCTGGGCACAACCGAAGCGCCTATCATCACTTGGCAATCCGCTTATGCCGATGGTGCACAGACTATTGCGCTCATCAAGAACAGTCTCGAGGAAGGTGCACAGATCACCGTCTCTGCTCCTGCGGCGCCAAATACGCGTACCTACAAACTGACCTATAAGATCGAGGCATCCTCTTACGCATATTTGGCTGGTATCAGTCTTGACGGTCAGCCTATTGACGGCTTCTCGCCTGAGCAGACCAACTACTCCATCACCTTGCCTATCGGCACAACGACCTTGCCTGCCATTACTTGGACACAGGGTGACCCATACCAAACGGTAGCGCTCACTGAGGGCGGTGTGGATGGTACCACTCGTATTGTCGTGACGGCGGCTGCTGGTAACACCGTCACCTATCGCCTCAACTTCTCCACCGAGAAGTCCACGAATAATGCGCTGCAAGGCATTGTGCTCGATGGTACACCGCTGGAGGGTTTCCACCCTGATACGCTCAACTATACCCTCACCATGCCTGCTGGCACAAGCACGTTGCCTGTTGTCACCTATACTCCAGGCGATGAGTATCAGACAGTTACCATCAACACCAGCGTTGCTACACGCACTATTCGCATCGTGGTCAAAGCCGGCGATGGCTCGTCACGTATCTATACACTGACCTTCGAGGTGGAGAAATCAGCCAACGCGCTCCTGAAGATGATTTACCTCGATGGCGATAGTCTCGCTGACTTCACGCCAGAGCAACTCAGCTATATCGTGGCGCTGGAACAAGAACAGATTCCGGACATCACCGTGGACCAAAGCCCTGACCAGAAAGTCAACATCACCCAACCCAATAGTTTCGGCACAGCACGCATCATGGTGCAACCTGAAGTAGGTGCTTCTATCGAATATACCATTATCTTCATGTCCGCAGCCGAGCCTACTATCCCTGAGTTCGCTACAGACTCTTTCCCTCTGTCATCCAACACCTCGTTGGCGGCTATCTACATCAATGGCGAACTGTATATGGAGAACCCAAGCACTGAGACTTACACCTACACTCTCCCATGGCGTACCGCGCAGATGCCATCTGTTGTACCAGTAGCAGGGGCGCACGGACAGACTATCACGGTGACCAGCCCTGGTCTCAACCAGACTACCACTATTCACGTGGTAGCAGAAGACGGCACTACTACCGCTGACTACGCTATCGCTTTCCCTGTTCAGAAGAGCAGCAACACCCAGCTCGAACTCATTGACATTGATGGTATCACCTTCGACTACGACCCTGCCGTGCGCGATTATACCATTGTGCTGCCATACCAGACGAAAGAGTTGCCTGCTATCACCTTCACCAAGGCAGAAGCAGAGCAAGAGGTAGAGCTCTGCACCGCTGGACTCTCTGCTCCAGCCACCCTCCGTGTGACCGCAGAAGACGGCAGCGTTGCTACTTACACCATCACTTTCCAAGCTACATACGCTCCTAATGACAATACGCTACTGTCTATCATTGTGGAGAATGTCGGAGCATTGGACCTCAGCGCAGGCACTGACCACACTGTCACCCTGCCATACGGCACCACCGAACTGCATTTCTCCATTGTCAAGCAATACCCTGAGCAGGAGGTGATTATCCTCAATGGCGGTGTTTCCACTCCTTCAACCATTACAGTGAAGGCGGACGACCCTGCTAAGGCTGCGACTGTATATACTATCACGCCACAGGTGATGACCTATCCCGAGTACTCACTGACGGGCGTCAAGGTCGATGGCACGGAGTTCCCCAACTTCGACCCTAACACCTTTACCTACATTATCCCTGTTGCTCAGAAACCTGTCTTGGAGTACCTCCATGCGGCTGATATTGAGGCGAATGTATTGCAAGACAACGACAAGTTCACCCAAGTAGAGGTCACCGACCAAGTCAGCACCCGCTACTATACTTTCTACTATTATTACCAGAACGACATTATCCCTAACGGCGACTTCAATGAGTACCGCGCAGGTATGAAGAATACCAAGCATACCCAAATGCCTATGGGTTGGTATGGTTTTGCTGATCAATACGATAGTTTCTCTGCCGTACTATGGAAGGTTAACGATCCTGGCGTGGAGATTTTCAAGTTAACCGATGGTGTCTTAGGTATCAGTTGGGGCTATTGGGCTGCGCTCAAGAGTTCATCGCCATTGGTTCTAACCTTGGGCAACACCGATGGCTTCAAGTACGCTGTCAACGGCGGTTCGAAAGCCTCTTTCTCGGGTGGTATTCCTTTCCGCAATACCCCTGATGCAGCGGACATTACCTATCAGTTAGTCACAGACGAACTCGACTCCAAGTTCTCCATCGTCATCTCCGATGCACAGGGTAATACCGAAACGGTGGATTATATCGCTACGGAAGTTACTTCCAACTTCACCACCCACCGCCAACCATTGGCTACTGCAGGCAAGATTACGCAGATGCTGAACATTAACATCGATGCTTCTAATGGTCATTTAGCTGGCACAGATGCTGGTTGCTGGACGAAGGACTATTGCCCTTACGGCGATGTCATATACATTGACCGCATTGCTTTTGTCTATAGTAGTGCACTCACTGGCCTCACCGCTAACGGCGTTCCGGCTACACTCAATGCTAACGAGTTCACCGTGGCTCTTCAGGATGCTGAGGTGGTACTACCTTCGCTCACTTTCACAGGCGAAGTACCTGACCAACAACAAGTTGTCTCTTGGGCTAACGACTGGACCATCGCTGGCGCTACAGCAACCCGTACAGCCACCATCACCAGCTACGCCGAGGACGGTTCCTCTACGGTTTACACACTCACCGTTACGCGTCCTGTTTCGACCAACACTACCTGCAGCTACACCATTCAGGATGCCGATCTGGTTGTCACCAAAGCATCACCTTACCAAACCATCGCCCTCCAACGCGAGGCAACACGCTATGCGATTACTGTCACCGCAGAGGATGGCTCCGTGGCTACTTACTACGCAGAGGTTCCTACCCAATCTATTGACAATGACCCATATTGTGAGACCACCGCAGCAGAGACCATTGAGTACGCGCCTTCTTCGGCGACACTCGAGGGTGTGATGGAGGAGAATGACATGCTGGTGTATGAGACCACCTCTCCATTGGATACGGTCGTTATCCTCCTGACCGACACGGCTTACCACTTGGATGTGTTCGGTGCAGCGGGCAGCAATCACTATTGCGTCAATCGCCAGACCTCCAACAACGCCTTGCTATCTGCTATTTACGTCAACGGCGCACCATTGGAGGAGTTCTACGAATCCACTTTCACCTACCAGTTGATTGCACCTGAGTTGCCTACTATCACAGCCGTTGCAGCCGAACCTAACGCATTGGTTCAGACCGCCTTGCTCCGACAGGACGACACCCACTATGTATTCTTTATTCAGGTGACAGCACCTGATGGTTACACCAAGCAAGGCTACACCGTGGCTATCACTATCCACACGCTCCGCTCTACGGCGCTTCTCAGCGACATCCGTGCTAACAATGTCAGCATCAACGGCTTCTCGCCTACAGTCTTCACCTACGGTATAGCGATACCTGCAAATACTGCCATGCCTACCTTCAAGGCCATCACGGCGGACGGCGCGACGGCTACAGCTACTACCGCCCAAGAGGGTCGTTACACCACCATCACCTACGAGGTAATCTCTGAGGACGGCAAGCATGACAATACCTATTATGTTGTAGTTGAGAGAACGGCTTCTGCTATCTGCACGCTGGATGCTATCTATCTGGATGGTATGCCACTCGAGGGCTTCGACCCAGGTGTTTACCAATACGATGTGGCCTTGCCTGCTGGCGCTGCCCTCCCTGAGGTCACTGCTACGACCAGCGACCCATCGGCTACATTGCAGATTGTCATGGATACAGTACGCGCTATTGCCACTATCACCGTGACAGCAGAGAACAAAGACCAAAAGATCTACACACTCTATTTCACCATCGCCAAGAACACCGATGCTACCCTATCGGGTATCTACGCCGATGGCACGCTCCTCGACAACTTCGATGCGATGACGTTGGACTACACTATTCATATCCCATTTGGTGCCGCACTCCCTGTGCTCACCGCTACGGCTACTGATCCTAAGGCGACAGTCGCTATTGAGGCAACGGATGCTATGCATCACACTATTCAGGTGACTGCCGAAGACGGACAGACCACGCTCACTTACACGGTTACTTTCGTCCAATTGCCATCCACCAACAGCAACCTGCTCAATATCTTCCTTGATGGCGAACCATTGGAGGGCTTCAGTCCAACCGATTACGAGTATGCCATCACCTTGCCTCACGGAGCACCACTCCCAGAGGTGACATACCAAGTGGCTGACGCTGAGCAAGTAGTAGCAGTTGAATGGACAGAACAATCTGTTCTCTTGACCGTCATCGCAGGCGACAAGATGACCGTGAGCGAATATACGATTGTCTTCACCAACGAGTTGTCCGACAATAACTACCTGCTCTCTATCACGTTGCGCGGCGAGCCATTGGCTACTTTCCACCGCGACACTTTGGCATACGCTCTCACCTACCCTGTCGGCACAGCTCCATCGGAGCTTATCACTGCCGCTGAGGTGGTGGCTACACCTGAAGACGCTTCTGCCTCTGTCGCTGTTCAGGAGCAAGGCACTACGCTGGTGATTATTGTCACCGCTGCTAATGGCGACATCCGCGCCTATAGTATTGAGCAGCTCATCGAGCTCTCCAACGAGGCACGTCTTTCGATGATTTACCTGGACTCAGTAGCTATTGATGGCTTCGATTCGGATGTCTTCGAATATACCGTCAAGCTCCCACAAGGTGCTATTTTGCCTGTAGTGACGGCTACGCCTATGGACAGCTTGTATGCTACGGTAGAGTTAGGTATGGAGCAGACCTTGGAGGATGGTAGCAAACTCATTGAGATTGATGGTATTGCGCAAGATGGAACGATCTTGACCTATGCGGTATATTTCACATTTGCAGACTGGTCTCCAACTGCGGATGCGGTGCCAGGTGACTGTCTCTTCTTCCCTGTGAAGGGCACGCACAACACTTTCCGTGCGGTGACTATCTCTTTGGGTGTTAAGTGTGCTATTTATACCTTCAGTGGTCAATTGATTACCATGATGGATGTGCCAGTCTTGGATGTCAACTCTGTGGAGGTAGAGACGAACGCTAATGGCGAGCAAGTGATTGTAGAGGGTTCTGTGCCAAACGATGCATTGGGTGCGGATTATGTGGCTAAGTCACGCGAGCCATTCATTTACATGTTCTACAACTCCAACACCAAGCGTATTGGTAGAGGTGGTAAATACGTTTCGTTTTGATAGACTAAACACTTCTGTGTTATTTTGATAAGTAGGTATATTCTCACTTCCGACAACCGCTCTTTTGGGCGGTTGTTTTTTTTGTTTTTATTATATATTCTCTTTGTTGGATATCCCACTTTTTTCTTAAAAATAATAGGTTATTAGTAGGTGATTAGTAGGTTATTAGTAGGTTATTAGTAGGTTATTCGGCAACTTTGACCGATGTTCCACCGATATTTCTCTGTCTTTTCTCTCATTGTTGTTATTCTTCTTATGGGTTGTATTGCCATGGGTAGTGCTCTTGCTTTAATTCGTCTTATTGGTATTGTATTTCACAAAAAAAAGTATCAAATCTTTTGATTTTTATATCATACCTTATTAATCGCGCGTATATGCGCGCGTAAAATTTGCACATTCCATATCTTTTTATTAATTTTGCACGCTTTTTTGTTGGATAAAAATGCCACTTCGACATTACAATCTTAAAAAAACGCACTTTTTATTAATAAATGACACAAAAAGATATTAATTATAAACTATCAATTATTAACTGAATGAACGTGAAGCAATTCTACAAATATATCCTTACCCTCGTTGCCATTCTTATGACAACCACCCCCGCATGGGCAGCAACTGCCACTTTGGGAGCAAAGAAACAAAATGTTACAGCGGACGGCATAACGTTCTCGTTAGGAGGATCATACACAATCAACAACATCCTTGTCGATTATTCATACACTGGAAGCGGAAAAGAAGCTTCTTTGTCGTGGACGGTTCCTACTGGCTATACCATCAGCGTTTCACAAATCACGATAAATGCTAAAAACGACAAAGCTCTTTTTGGATCAACAGGAAAAGGTCAATATAAAACATCAAAAAATAGTTCTTACATAGACTTTTGTAATAAAAATTCATGGCAAACCTACACCCTAAATAGTTCTTCTTATTTTCCATTAGGCAACAATAGTTCAATAACCATGAAAGCTATTGAAAGAGAGTTGCAGTGGAAAGATATTGTTTTTACCTATACCAAAACAGCAAACAAATATAATATCGCATTTAACGCCAATGGTGGAACTGGTACAACACAAGGTATAAGCAATGTTTCATACGACACAGATGTCAAACTTACACCCAATGGCTTTACGCGCAATAAATTTACCATAACCTACGACGCAAATGGCGGAACTTGTGCCACCGCACAAGAAATCAGGAATTATACATTCGCAGGATGGGCAGAAACTTCCACAGGTAATGTAAAGTATTCCGACCAACAAGTTGTTAGAAATCTTAGCGCTACAAACGGAGCAACGGTCACATTATATGCTAAATGGAACGAACCAAACGCCACCATTACTCTTCCTATAGCCACTAAAGAGGGCGCTGTATTAGAAGGGTGGTATTTGGGCGATACAAAGATTGGTGAAGCAGGAGATACATACACTCCTACTTCAAGTGTGACACTGACTGCAAAATGGATTGAGAAATACACACCAGAAATAACGGGTTCTAATGCTACTATGTTAGTGGGTAATACACTACCTAATGCTTTCACATTTAAGAACACATTCAATCCTACTGCTGTTATCACTACAAAATCAATTAGTGATATTCGCAATGGCAATGAAGTCATTACCTATGATGCAATAGAGAATGAGATTATAGCTCACAACGCAGGTATTGCAGAAATCTATTTCTATCAAGCGGCAACAACTACCATTGAAGAAGGATATTCTGCCACTTATACCATCACGGTCAACAAGCACACTACCGATTTTGCACTAAACTTTGCAAATGAGTATTACGTGGATGATGAAATCAACCAAAGCACTTTCTTTACTAACTCTACTAATAGTGAAGTAGCAATCCAAGTCTCCGACAAGACATCTGACAATCGCGCGCTATTCACCTACAACAATGGCATTCTCAAAGCCAATGGTGCAACCCTTAATGCAGACGCTGAAACTACAACTATCACTGTCACCCAACCCGAAACCTACAAATGGACAGGCAAGACGCTCACCAAAGAGGTATTAGTCAAAAAATACCCCACCGATTTTAGTTGGTTACTAAAAGACACCTATTATGTAGAGGACGTTATTACGGACATTTTCACAAAAACCAACAATAGTCTTCTTACTACAATCACTTCCAGCGACCCTAACATTGTCAAAGTAGAAGGCAACCAATTAGTAGCATTGAATGCTGGAAAAGCAGCAATTACCATATCACAAGCCACTGATCGCAAATGGGTTGCATTTACCCAAACGAAAGAGATTACCGTCCTCAAACACGACATTGTTGCTACCATCAACCCTAACACCGCCTATTGGAATGAGTTGGTAAGTAATCCATTCTCAGCTACTTCTACACATCCTGTATCTGGACAAGTCACTCCAATTGATCAGTTCAATGTAGAGCAACAAGACAACGAGCATATCGCCCTAATGGACGCGACTACGCGTGATATCCAAACCTATTACACCAACGGACAAGTCAATTTCCTCATCACCCGCCCAGAGGACTACAAATACAACGCCCTCAGCCAACCGCTTACACTCCATGTCAATCAAAGCGAAGAGACTTGTAACCTCATCACAGATGAGACGGCAAATGCTAACCACAGCACAGGTCAAAATAGCAACGGTACTTATTCTAAAATCTTCACATTGAATGGTATTGGCGACAAACTAATTTTCAAATATTACCTAAATGGTCGCGCGGATTATAATCACTATGTAACCCCTCAATATTCTACCACTGATACTGGCGATAATTTTAATGATATTACAACAAGATTCACCACCCAAAGTACTACTCCTATTAGTTCCGATTCTATTACTCTTCCCGTAGGAACAAAACGAATTCGTTTCAAGCGTACAGCTGCTACATTAGGTACAAAAAACATATTACTCTCCAACATCACTGTCACCCGCGCGAAAGAGCTCACCCCATCCGACTCACCTGTCACACTGCCAGTCACTTCTATCGGCACAGCAGATGACACAACTTTCACACTCAAGTGGAGTACTTGTGCAGATGAGATCTTGCTCATAAACAGCAATCCTCATTTCACAATCAATACACACAATATCAGTTCCGCCGCTGGACAAGGCAGCACCACCATCCAAGTCACCTGCGATGCGTCTGTTGTAGGCACGCTCCGCGATACAATCGTCATCTATGACCAAACACAACGCATCTTTGTGCCTGTGGAATGTGTAGTAAACAACAAATTCATTGCTAACATCAAGGGTACCACTGCCTACAGTAAGAAGGTGGACAACACGTGGGTGGCAGACTTCAAGTTCGATACTTGCCAAACAACCCTGCCTTCTGATGACATCAATGAACCATTCTATTACACCATTGACCACGACCTCACGGGCAACGATGTACAAAAAACAGGATACGAAAATCAAGTCATCACATACAACCCTCAAAACTACACCATTACCGCACACAACGCAGGTACGGCTGTCATCACTTTTATTCAGAAACCTACAATGTCCCACTACACGGATACTTTCCGTTGTGTGATTACCGTTTCCAAATACGATGCTGAACTCCAATGGAAAGACCCAGTATATTTCAATGACACTATTTCCAGATACTTCACAACCACCGATACCATATCCCCTATTGTCATTGTATCTCAGACAGATACCGACGTAGCCAAACTCACCAACGAGTTTAACCCTACATCCAACAACTCTTTGGACTTGATTACCTTCAACAAGGAGGCATCTACCACCGTCACCGTTTCCCAAGCAGAGAACTACAAGTGGAATGGCTACTCCATAGATCACACCATCACCCCTATTGACCCAAATAACCATGTTACCTTCACCATTGATAATGAAGATGAAATGCGAAATGTATTTTATCATTCACACACTCATAACCTAACATGGAGTGGAGGTATAGATCTACAAGGCGGAAACTACGAAGACAAACATTATATCTTCCATTTCACTGGTATTCCTGACTCGCTCTATTTTGATTATAAGGTGAATAGTGCATTAACCACCGGTGAAGATTGGTATGCAGAACAAAGTCAAAATGGCGTAACGTGGAATCGCATTTGGACGAAAAATGGCGAAGAATCTGGTTCCTTTGCAGATACCATTAACCCGAATACGCAATACATCAAATTGTGCTATTCAGGTAATGGACATGGTCTATTCTATAATGTGCGTGTCACCGAACTCAACGAGTTCCATGCTGTGGAAGTGAACAACCACGAAGTAGATGTAGAATTCCTGAACTTTGATTCCATACAAGTAAATACAAGCAAGACTATGAGTTTTGCTTTCAATTATGCCAACGCCGGCTACAAAGTAGAATTGATATCTACCGACCCACACTTTACCATTAACCCAAGTTCAATAACAGATATCGGTGGAGAGAATCATGGCGCAAGACAGATTGATGTCACATATACTTCTTCTGTTCCGCACGCCACCAACGAAGATGCGATGATTATCATCAGCGATGAACATGGACATAAAGACACTGTGCAATTGATTGCTTCTGCCTACAAGCTGAAACAAACACTCCGTTGGCGCGCTGATTTTGAAGCAGTAGAAAAACCTCTCATTCCATTGAATGGTGGTGATATCTCCGATGCTGCCTACTCTACCAGTGGACTGACCATTAAATACCTATCTGACAACTCAAGTGTTATTGCCATTAGCAGCGATGGTACAACACTCATTCCTATGGGAGAAGGCGAAGCCACTATTACTGCAACGCAAACTGGTAACGAACTATGGAATCCTGCTGAATCCATAACCAAAACCTTTATTGTTACAGACAAACGATTACAATATATCATTTGGAACGACCCATTGAGCGATTTGGTAAAAAGCGATAACAATCAGACCATTACGCTAACAGCGCAAGTCTATGTGCAAACCGAAAACGGACAAATCGTTTATAGCCCTGAGCAAACAGCCAAACTGACATACCAAAGCGCGAACACCAGTATCGTGTCCGTGAGTGGTAGTCTTTTGACTATTCACTCTGTAGGTAAAACTACCCTCACAGCGCATGTGCCTGATACCGATGACTTTGCTGCTGCTACACTTACAGTACCTGTCATTGTTCGCCCAGAAACAGCAGGTTGCGAAGATGTGCTGTTGCTTGATGAGAATGGACCAATACAATTCTTCCAATACAGTCTAAATGAAATCATTAAAGAAGCTATGCCACTCGACCTCAATAAAGGCATTCCAGGCTATGTATTGGTAGAACATTATGGTGAGTCTTGGGATTTGGCTATTCAATACTACGCAGCAGAAATTCGAGTAGAAGAATCCACCGATGGAGGCAATAGTTGGAATACAATCACCACTATTTACCCTGCTGAGGACAAAGTAAATATAGATAGTATTCCACTCTCACGCACCGCTACACACATTCGCTTTGCGCGTAACTCAGGTGGACAGGGCTACCAATTCTTACAAAACATAAAAGTACACCCTGCACAATTTATTGAAGGTCCAGATGTTATTGACTTCGGACAGATACACGTGGGTAGCCGCGAAGAGCAAACGTTTACAATTGCGTATTCCAATATCAAGTCCACACTCTCACCTGTTGTATCTTCCACCGATGTGGTAGCAACCCCAAGCAGTTTTGGTGAATGCGGTGAGTTCGGCACACAAAACATTCAAGTATTCTGGACACCTTCACAATTAGGTGAAAACATGCAAGAAACCGTAACCTTTACTGATTTTAATTCAGGAATGGAAAAGGTGGTTATCCTTCGTGCGCAAAATATTCAAAAAGGATTGCAACAACTCAATTGGGACGCACCAGAAATTATTGAGCATTGCGGACACATTCATTTCCCAGAAAAGACGACTGCCGACCTTTCTATCACATGGGAAGTAATTGAAGGTAACCAATATGCTGACTTCGTGGATGGTACGCTCACACTATTCCAAAATGGTACAATCCAACTCAAAGGAAGCAACGACGGTAGCAACAACTACGAACCATTTGAGATAATCTACACTTTCCAAATCGCTATTAACCCTATTTTCATGGGAACAGAAGATGAAGATTGGAATAATACTAACAACTGGAATATCTGTCGCCTGCCATACGAACACGAGGCAGTCACCATTCAAGCTTCTACTGTACTTACGGAAACCATTTCTATCGCAGGTATCACATTTGCTATGGGCGAGAATGGTAATTTAGGTAGTATTCACATCACTTCCACAGGCGGACTCTCCGTAGGAGCACAGGGTGTCACAGGTGCCGCTACCGATGGTAGCAGCCTCATCATCGATAACCTCAAAACAGGTGCTGGCTTCCTGCGCATATCACCAGAGTACACAGGTACGATGCCTAAGACTACCGTCCGCTACCAAACCAAATCTACCCTTGATGATGGAGCGAATAAAGATGCTACTTGGCAGTACATTGGTGCACCAGGTGCTAATTGCCAATTCACTGTGGACTATATCACATGGCTCTACCAATGGAGTGAACCACAAAACTGGATCAACAAAACTGGAACCCTCACCCTCGAACCATTCGCTGGTTATGCTATTACCCAATACGGGAAGCCTACTTACGAGCTTATCGCAGAGCCTATCAATCAAAACCAAACCATCACGCTCACCAAGACTTCAAGTGGAATGAACGGCAACAACCTCTTTGCCAATAGCTTCATGGCACCTATTGACGCCAAGAACTTCACACCAGAAGACTTTGAAGGTGATCTAGAAAAGACCTTCTATATCTTCAATTCAGGTTCATGGAACGATTGGAACAAATACGATACGGAACAGAGCAAGGGCTCTAACGGCAACAATACCCCAGGTCAGTATTGCGCTGTGCCAGCATTCTCATCATCATATATGGACGGTGCAGAGATTACCACCTTACCTCCTATGCAAGGTATATATGTCATCGCCAATGCCGACGGAGCGAAGATTCGCCTTAACTACGACAAGCACGTTTGGAAAGCAGGAACCAACACCAACATCACTACTGACATGCACGAGCCAATGCGCAAGCCACAACGCATTCAGGCACAAGAGCAAATGCAGCGTAGCTCTTTCCGCCGCATACGTCTCCAACTCAATAGTGCTAATAGCGGTGCGGACCGACTATACATTATCCAATCCGATGAGACCACCCCTGATTACGACAATGGTTACGATGCTCCTAACCAAACAGTGACGGGACTAACCAATATCTACACAACCGAATCATTTGGTAAGATGGAAGTGTCTTGCTCTAATTATATTGATAGTATGTATATCGGTTTCCAAGCAGGTTCCGACACGCAATACACTCTATCTTTCAGTTCACTCATTGGAGATATGCTCTATCTCGAAGACCTTGAGCAGGACACTATCGTAGCTATGCAACAGGACATGCCATATACCTTCACGGCGACTGCTCTATCTATCAACGATCACCGTTTCCGCCTACTCCTCTCTCCTAAGGGTGGTAACAACTCGCCTACTGACACCGAAGATATTAACAATGTCAGCATTTGGATGGATAACAATGTTTTGCATATCACAGGCACACCAGCCAACAGTACATTGCAGATTTACAATGTTAGTGGTGCGCACATTCTCACACAAGCTATATCCGACACTCCATATACTTACAACTTATCCCACCTATCCGCAGGCGTATATTTAATACGCATCAATAATTACACATACAAGGTGATAAAGAAATAATAACCACCAATAAGACAAAAAATATATTAGACTGTTTGATTTGAAAAGAATTTATATCATATTGCTAGTGCTATGTCCGATGATACATTTCTCATCGGCTAGGGCGCAAATCTTCACTACTTCGTCAAGTACCTACCGTTCGTATGGAGGTGGTGGCGACATAAGCATTGCTACCCCCTATTCTTCGGGAAGCAATTCATTTATGCGCTCAAATAGCCAATACGCCACATCGTCCTCAGACCATGCTTATTCCACTGCTCCTATATGCATTGCCAATGGTTCTATCAAAACGGTAGCATCTACATTGGGCGGTGGCGTCTTGTCCGACGAGACAGGGTTTATTCCCACTACTCCGCAAAACAATAGTACCACAACCAATAACAATGGCACTATCGCTCCGCCTCAGTTTGCTCCTCTCCACCTTGATTGGGACGCACTGCTCTTTATCCTAATGCTCGCAATCCTTTATCCTATATTGAAGCGGAGGACAAGCCGCACACAAGCATAAACCCAAATCGGTCATTAGATTTGGGTAAAGAAATAGGGCGCATCTATTATGATACGCCCTATTTCTTTCTATTTCAGTAGTTGAGATTACTTTACCATTCTGCCCAAGCAGTCATACATTTGATTATCTTTTACAATGTAAATCTGTCCGTTCATCATCACTTTCACAGCAGTGCTTTGGGGTGCAATCAAGTCTTCTACTCCAGTTTCCACCACTTCGCCATATACAATCAGTCCTTCCACACAACCAGCAAAATTACCGCTATACAATACTTTCAGATAGCGTGTATCCGCAGGCAAAGTGACATCTATATCATTCTTCTTGCTCTCTGATGTCCATACTTCTGCAAAATTCTCATTATCTGCACTCACAGATACCGAGAAGTACACACGAGTAGCACCTGTATTCAATCCAGCAGTATCGCGTGTTTTTGTAGTGGCAGTAACACGAGTAGGAGTAGCATTGTTCGCCAATGCTATTACCACGTATTTATCGTCATAGTCAAATCCTCCGAGTACATTATTGCCCAAACATATACCATGCTTACTCGACCACTCATTATCGCCTTCATCTGCTACAATTGTTGTCTCATCATTCCAATCTGTCTCTGTGAAAGGAACATTATAGGCTAATTCAGCCATTGCCATACTTGGCAGTACCACACTCGTCACGAGTGCAAAAAAACGTGTAAAATTCTTTTTCATACCTAATACTATATTCTTAATTTTGGTGCAAAGTTAATACATTTCTATTGATTAAGCAAATTTTGTATCCATTTATCGCTCAATTATTAATAATTGCTATATTATTCACAATTTTTGCACTACCCCACACAACCATACACCATACTATACCATTCTACACAACAAAAAAAAGCACACCCATCGGTATGCTTTTTTATTATCTTCGCTTTCTTACGAATTACTCGCCATCATGCGCATGCAAAGATTGCACATAGATTGCGTGCATCATTTTCTCACGCTTGATCTCTGATGGTTTTGAGAATTGTTGACGACGACGAAGCTCTTTCACTACACCGGTCTTGTCAAATTTGCGTTTGAATTTCTTAATCGCGCGCTCGATGTTCTCGCCTTCCTTTACTGGTACAATGATCATTGCATACACCTCCTTCTCTTTGTCTCTCCAGGCAGTTAGCCCGTTCCGAGTGATAGCGGATGTTTAAGTCTCCCGCCTGACCTTTTTATGGGTTAATAAATAATTCTCAATTTAAAAGGCCACCTAACTTTTGTTAGGCGGCCTTTGTACCCAGAGCCGGGGTCGAACCGGCACAGGGGTGAACCTACTGGTGTTTGAGACCAGCGCGTCTACCGATTCCGCCATCTGGGCATGCTCTTTTTCAAAAGCGAGTGCAAAGGTACTACAAAAAATGCAAATATGCAAATTTTTTTATGAAAAAATGCATTTTTATAGTAAAAAAGTGCATATTTGCAGCATTTAGCAAACGTAACTTCGGGGGAATTGCTCCATTTGTGAGATTTTCTTGTAAAAATCGAACAAATCGCAAGGCGGCGTCCGAAGGTACTACTGTTCGATAAATGGAGGGTTTCAACCCGCATATATGACCAAATATTTTACAAAAAAAACTACTTTTTAGTGCATTTTTCTGCAAAATAATTCATTCTTGGCACATTACACCCTACAAAGTTACCGATTACCGTCATCAGATAGCACCACAACACTTGAGGTTGCTCTATGATGTAGTCCGCAGCAGTCAAATAGTAGAATGCATCCGCTATACAGTGCGGAAAACCGCAATGAATGAACAATGGTACAGCGAAAAGCAAAGGCACCCAATAACCAAACTCCTTACCTTTTTTAGCAAAAGCCACGGCACTTGTCATTAATATACCACAACCTATGCCCAACACGCCGCATGCCAGCGGTCCACTCGCCAATCGGGAGGTTAACACACCGCATGCCGCTTCATGTACAGGTAAGGTGGTAAACATACTCATCAGTGCCACTAACAAGCAACCTATAATGTTTCCTGGCAGAATAATTGCGACCAATTGCTTTATATCGCTCAAGTTCTGACAGAAGCCCGACACTCCCGTATAGAGTTTAGCCTCATACGACACCACCGTTGCCAGTCCAAAAATAAAAAGGAACATTCCCAGTGTTTTATCCACTAGGAA
Source organism: Paludibacteraceae bacterium (assembly GCA_045587145.1). GTDB lineage: Bacteria > Bacteroidota > Bacteroidia > Bacteroidales > Paludibacteraceae > Colicola. Next base: position 62,305 of record JAZNBO010000038.1, on the reverse strand, counting down.
ACCCCAGCCAGCAATACCAATGCATATACCGGCAAATATTGCTTTCTGAAAAATCTTAAACACAATTACTTTGTTAGCAATTGACGTACTACCATATTAATGGTTTTGCCTTCTGCTTTGCCTGCCAACTGCTTTGTTGCAACGCCCATCACCTTACCCATATCCTGTGGACCAGTAGCACCTACTTGCGCAATAATCTCTGCCAAAACAGTCTTCAATTCCTCTTCGCTCATCATAGCAGGCAGATAGCGCTCAATGACAGCACATTGCGCCATCTCATCCTCTGCCAGTTCTGGGCGATTGGCAGCACGGAACATCTCGGCTGCCTCTTTGCGTTGCTTCACCATCTTTTGCAGAATCTGCAAGGCACGGTCATCGTGCAACTCGCCATCGCCGCCTTTGGCGGTCTTGGCCTCCAAGAACTCTTTCTTTATACCACGCAGCGCGTCCAACGCCACTTTATCCTTTGCGAGCATCGCTTTCTTGATGTCCTCGCTGATTTGTTCGAAAAGATTCATATTATTATCTGTTTAAAGATTAAAGGTTAGAGGTAAAAGGCTGGGGCATGCGGCAAAGCCGCTATTTCTTGCTTCTCGCCTAATAGCCTTTCGCCTCGTCGCCTAATTACAAGAATATCAACTGCACCAAAATATACACAGGCAACAGCACTATCAAAGAGAATCGCCACATGTAACCAAAGAACGATGGCATCTTAATACCATTCTCCTCTGCGATAGCTTTTACCATGAAGTTTGGTCCATTACCAATATAGGTCATAGCACCGAAGAACACAGAAGCTAAACATATCGCTTTCAACAATACTTCAGGTATACCAGCCACCATACCACCGCCAAATACCGCCATTTGATCTGGTGTCAATCCCGTAGCTACACTATGAAAAGCCACCGCCGTAGGCGTGTTGTCCAAGAAACTGGACAATCCACCTGTTGCATAATAGAACTGCCATGTATGAGCCAAGCCTAATGATGCTGCGTTTTCATTCAGATACGCCAATGCAGGTGTCATCGTCACAAAGATACCAAAGAACAACACCGCCACCTCATTAATAGGCGCCCAAGAGTACTTATTCAGTCTATAACGAACATGACGTTTGGTGGTGTGTAGACTCATAGCCATCAAGAGTAGCAGCACCAACTCGCGCATATAACGTATCCACAAGGGAGAGTTTGCATTAGCCATTTGTGGAATAGTTCCCGAGTGAATAAATGCCACAGACAATATCACACCTACCAGATACACCAGATTGGTCTTACCTTGAATATTCAATGGTTTATGCTCGCGCGCATCGGCTTCCAACGCAGTATGATGCTCTTTCTTATAATAGAAGGAGTCAACCAAATAGTACAGCAACAGCAATACAGCACCCGTAAATAGCCATTGTGGGAAGAGCGACAAGAACCACGTAAACTCGGCACCACGCAAGAAGAGCATAAACAATGGTGGGTCACCCAGTGGGGTCAACAAACCACCACAGTTAGCTACCAAGGCGATGAAGAACAATACGGTATGCACCTTGTGTTCACGTTGTTGATTGGTGGTCAACAACGGACGAATCAGCAGCATGGCAGCACCCGTTGTACCCATGATACTGGCCAACACCCATCCTATTGCCAAGAATGATGTATTCACCCATGGCTTAGCCAATATGTCACCAGACAGGTGGATTCCACCAGTAATAACATACAAAGCCAATAGCAATACAATGAACGGTATGTAGTCAGACAAGAGTTGGTGTTCCAGCTCTTTTGCCATACCACCCATGACCAGACACACGGCAGTCGGGATAGCCAACAATAGCGATACCGCCAACTTGTGTTTGTTTTTGTCCCACCACTCTGCCACGATCAGTGGTGCAATGGCGATAATCAACAGCATCATTCCAAAAGGAATCATGCTCCATGCACTATGTACAATCTGCTCCATGATTTATTATCAGTTAATCATTAATAATTCACTATTTTATCTTTTTCACCGCTGGCTTATACAAAAATCGTGCCTATCCCCTCGCCCATAGCCAATAACCAATAGCCAATAGCCCCAATCCTCTTAATCCAACTTCAACACAGCCAAGAAAGCCTTTTGTGGCACTTCCACATTACCGATTTGCTTCATGCGCTTTTTACCTTTCTTCTGTTTCTCCAAGAGTTTGCGCTTACGACTCACGTCACCACCATAACATTTAGCCAACACGTCCTTGCGCACTTGCTTAACCGTCTCACGAGCAATAATCTTTGCTCCAATAGCAGCTTGAATAGCAATATCAAACTGTTGACGAGGAAGCAATTCTTTCAGTTTCTCGCACATACGACGACCAAAACTTTCCGCATTGTCACGGTGAGTCAATGTAGAAAGTGCATCCACCTGTTCACCATTGAGCAGAATATCCAATTTCACCAAGTTACTTGGGCGGAAACCATTGTGATGCCAGTCAAACGAAGCATAGCCTTTGGAGATGGATTTCAACTTATCGTAGAAGTCTATCACGATTTCACCAAGTGGCATATCGTAAAGGATTTCCATTCGGTCACCCGAGATATACTCTTGTTTCACCAACTCACCGCGTTTGCCAAGACATAGTGTCATGATTGGACCAATAAAGTTACTAGTCGTAATAACGCTAGCGCGGATATAAGGTTCTTCTATATGGTCTATAGCAGTTATGTCAGGCATACCTGCAGGGTTATGCACCTCCACTTTCTCGCCGTCCTTTGTATATACATTGTAACTTACGTTAGGCACTGTGGTGATAACGTCCATATCAAACTCGCGGTCCAAACGCTCTTGCACAATCTCCATGTGCAACAATCCCAAGAATCCGCAGCGGAAACCAAATCCCAAGGCTACTGATGATTCGGGAGTGAAGGTGAGCGCAGCGTCATTAAGTTGCAATTTTTCCAAGGAAGCGCGCAAATCCTCATAATCTTCAGCCTCAATAGGGTACACACCGGCAAACACCATTGGTTTCGCTTCCTCAAAGCCTTCAATTGCCTCAGCACAAGGACGAGCTACGTGCGTGATAGTATCACCCACTTTTACCTCAGTAGAAGTTTTGATACCCGAAATGATATATCCTACATTACCTGCTGAAATCTCCTTCGTAGGTTGCATATTCAACTTCAGCACACCTATTTCGTCAGCATCGTACTCCTTACCTGTATTGAAGAAACGCACACGGTCATCTGTACGCATCGTACCATTTACTACCTTGAAATAAGCAATGATTCCGCGGAATGGATTGAATACAGAGTCAAACACCAAGCATTGTAGTGGAGCCTCTGGGTCGCCTACTGGTGGAGCAATACGCTCAATGATTGCGTCCAAGATTTCTGGCACACCATCACCAGTCTTAGCGGAACAACGCAATATCTCCTCTCGCTTGCAACCCAACAGATCAATGATTTCATCTTCCACTTTCTCTGGCATTGCGGAATCCATGTCGCACTTGTTCATCACAGGTATGATTTCCAAATCATGTTCCAATGCCATATAGAGATTAGAAATTGTCTGTGCTTGAACGCCCTGCGAAGCATCCACAATCAAGAGTGCGCCCTCGCATGCAGCAATACTACGACTCACCTCGTAGGAGAAATCCACGTGTCCGGGAGTGTCAATGAGGTTAAGGGTATAGCCCTTGTATTGCATTTGGATAGCATGTGACTTGATGGTGATACCACGCTCTTTTTCCAAGTCCATATCATCTAACACCTGATTCTCCATCAAGCGTTTATCCACTGTAGCAGTGTATTCTATCAAACGATCCGCCAAAGTTGACTTGCCATGATCAATGTGAGCAATAATACAAAAGTTACGTATATTCTTCATAAAATCCTAATTTACAATCATAATAAGCTATAGCCCATTCTACTCCTAATTTATAATCGGGTGCAAAGGTAATAAAAAATTTGCATATTTGCAAAAAAAGTAGTAATTTTGCAGCGTTTTTTTAAAATTAACAACAACCATGCAAAAACAACGTATAGTAATCCGCTTTTGCGGTGACTCAGGAGACGGTATGCAACTTACCGGTACAATGTTCTCCTCATTGAGTGCAATACTAGGCAACGAGATTAGTACGCTGCCCGATTTTCCTGCCGAAATTCGCGCCCCTCAAGGCACTTTGGGTGGTGTCAGCGGTTTCCAAGTTCAATTAGGTACGGGTGTCTATACCCCTGGTGATCAAGCCGATGTGTTAGTAGCCATGAACGCTGCTGCCCTCAAAGTATGTGCCTTAGGTAGCAAATTCAACCAAGCAGGCGCAAAGTGGGAAGCCAGCGATTCGATGTTCAAACGCGATGCTGTCATTATCGTGGACACCGACTCTCTTTCTGCTAAAGATTTGGAGAAAGCACTCTATCAAACCGACAATCCATTTACAGAGTTGGGATTACCCGAATCGGTACAGATTATCCCTGTAGCCCTCACTCAACTTACCAAAGATAGCCTCAAGGACATGGGATTAGACAATAAGTCTATCCTTAAATCGCGAAATATGTTTGCATTGGGATTGGTTTGTTGGCTTTTCAACCGTCCTGTGGACAAAGCTATTGCTTTTTTGGAGAGCAAATTCCACAAGAAACCACAACTCATCGCCCCCAATGTCAAGGTGCTCACCGATGGCTATAACTATGGCAACAACCTCGCGCTCAATATCCAAACCATGAACGTTGAGAAATCCCGCGAGCTCCCAAAAGGCACATATACCTCTATCGCAGGCAACAAAGCTACAGCTTGGGGACTCATCGCCGCAGCAGAAAAATGCGGAAAGCGACTATTCTTGGGTTCCTACCCTATTACTCCTGCCACAGATATTATGCACGAACTTGCTGCTCGCAAGGATATGGGTGTAATGGTAGTACAAGCTGAAGATGAGATTGCCGGCGTATGTACCGCTATCGGTGCTGCTTTCGCTGGCGATTTGGCTGCTACTAGCACATCTGGTCCAGGTCTGAGTCTCAAAGGCGAAGCTATCGGATTGGCTGTGATGGCAGAGTTGCCACTTGTCGTTATTGATGTTCAACGTGGTGGACCTTCTACGGGTCTGCCTACCAAAACCGAACAAACAGACCTCATGCAAGCTATCTACGGACGCAATGGCGAATGCCCAGCCGTGGTGATAGCTGCCTCCACATCAGCAAACTGCTTCGACTATGCATATCAGGCTTGCAAGATTGCACTAGAGAACATGACGCCTGTAGTACTATTGACTGACACCTTCCTGGCGAATGGTACTGGACTCTGGCGCATACCACAGCTGAGTGATCTGCCTACCATTGAGCCACAAGGAGTACCCGAGGAACTCAAAGGTAACTATAACCCTGCATTGCGTGATGAGCGCGGTGTGCGCTATTGGGCGTATCCAGGCATGGAAGGGTATGAGCACCGCAATATAGGTCTTGAGCGCGATGCAGAGAAGGGTATTATCTCTACCAACCCAGAGAACCACGAGCGAATGGTGAAGATTCGCCAAGCTAAAATACAACAGATCGGTCAGCAGATACCTCTGCTACAAGTACAAGGCAACGCTGATAGCGACACACTGCTCGTGGGTTGGGGAAGCACCGAAGGCCACTTGCACGCTGCTGCAGAAGCTACGGGTTGCGCATTGGCACAGTTCAATTATATCAACCCACTACCTGCTAACACAGAAGAGGTATTGCGCAAATATAAGCGTGTGATTGTGTGCGAGCTCAATCAAGGACAATTTGCAGCCTACTTGCGCTCGAAGTTCGAAGGACTACATCTGGAGCAATACAACGAAATTACCGCTCAACCTTTTGTCATAAAAAGAATTATCAACTTTATACAAAATCGATAATTATGGAAGCAAGTCAATTTAAGAGTAATCAATATGTAAAGTTCTGCCCTGGTTGTGGTGATCATGCTATCTGCATGGCGTTACAAAAAGCCATGGCACAAGTAGGCGTACCAACACACCAAGTAGCCGTGATATCAGGTATCGGTTGTTCATCTCGTATGCCTCACTACCTCAACACCTACGGCTTTAATACCATTCATGGTCGCGGTGGAGCTATTGCTACTGGCGTAAAAACCAGCCACCCAGAACTCAGCGTTTGGCAAATGACAGGCGATGGCGACTGCCTCGCTATTGGTGGTAATCACTTTATCCATGAGATCCGCCGCAATGTAGATTTGAACATCTGCCTCTTCAACAACCGCATTTATGGTTTGACCAAAGGTCAATACTCACCTACTTCACCCAAGGGATTTGTCAGCAAGTCCAGTCCATTTGGTACCGTAGAGCGTCCCTTTATTCCTGCCGAATTGGTATTTGGCGCACGCGGTACGTTCTTCGCTCGCACATTGGACGTAGATATGCCTACCACAGTGGACTGCATGGTACAGGCGTCTCAACACAAAGGTGCTAGTGTGATTGAGTGTTTGGTAAACTGCGTGATTTTCAACAATGGTACCCACTCATGGATTGCAGACCGCGAAGAGCGTGCTGAACGCAGTATCATTCTGCGCCATGGAGAAAAAATGATTTTCGGCAAAGCGAAAGACAAAGGCTTAGCATTAGACTACTCACAGGGATTGATTCCTCAACTCATCGTAGTGCCAGCCGAAGACCCACGCGTACTCACCCACGATGCCACACTGCAAGACCCTACCCTCCATCGCATGCTTGCTATGATGGGACAAGAAGACCCATCGCCAATTGCCAATTGCCAATTGCCAATCGCCCTCGGTGTCATTCGCCGCGTAGAAACGGAGGCATACGACGCTGCTGTCAATCAGCAGATTAATGAAGTTCGTGAAAAGAGTAAGGTAAAGACATTCGACCAACTCACCACTACCCTCGAACAATGGGAAATATAGATTAACGATCCAAATTATACATGAAGAAAGTAATTATTTTATTTGTATTATTTGCAACCACCATCCTTAGCGTAAATGCGCAAATAGTTAATGACAGCACTACTACAATCCCACGAGACGAAAGCCTTGTGATGCAAGTAGAGAATTGGTATGCTAACAACATGAACTATTTGAGCATCACGCTATTGATGACGGTAGAATCATCATTTATTCCTTTCCCAAGCGAGATTGTTATTCCTCCCGCAGCATACGTAGCAGGGAAAGAAGATAGCAGTTTGCATGCAACCAACAGCTATCCTCTCAATGTGCTACTCATTGTACTCTTCGGTACGATAGGTGCTTTGCTCGGTGCTATTATCAACTACTTTTTAGCTTTATGGCTCGGTCGTCCTATCATCTACGCGTTTGCAGATAGCAAGATCGGACATCTCTGTTTGTTGTCTTCGGAGAAAGTGAAGAAAGCAGAGGACTATTTCAACGATCATGGCAAGATTTCCACTTTTGTAGGACGTCTAATACCAGGTATTCGCCAACTAATAAGTATCCCTGCGGGACTGAGTAAGATGAACTTTGGTCAGTTTATCTTTTATACCTTCTTGGGAGCAAGTATTTGGAATATTGTTTTGGCATTGCTCGGTTATATTGCACACGGACAAATGGATCTAATTCATGAGTACAGTCATGAGCTGAGCATCGCCGTTATGGCACTGCTGGGCATAGTCATTGTGTACTTCGTGGTAAAAACAGTGGTAAAGAGATTAAAGGCGAAAGGCTAAAGGCGAAAGGCAAGGTTATTTATGTGCCCAGCCGAGCGCAAAGACGCTTATCCGACAACCTCGGATAGGCGTCATTTTTTGCATACATGAAAATACCGTTGAACCCGAAGTAATGACGTCATCCACGAGAAGGATATGCTTATCCTTCCACTCCTCAGGATAACGTACTGAGAAAATATCCTTCACATTTTCGTTGCGTTGACTGAACTGCGACTTCGATTGGTGGGGATTGTTGCGCGTGCGAATCAAATGCTCCGTATCCATCGGAATATGTAGCACTTCACTCATACCACGGCAAATCCACTCCGCCTGATTGAATCCACGTTCACGCAAACGGCGTGTATGTAGCGGCACTGGTACTATATAGTCCACGTTATCAAAAAGATCTGCATCAATATACTCCTGCGCTGCTAATCGACCTAACAAATAGAAAATTTGTGGATTAGGATGAAGACCATACTTTCCGCGCTCAATGAGCGTGCGCAAAGTCATTCCTCTGTCACGGTTATAATATGCAAAAGACGCACCGCGCTCATAACGCACAGTACGTCTTTCTTTATTTATCAACTCTAAAAAGAGTAAGTCTATACCATTTTGCTCTAATAGAGCATGCTCGGTACGAGGGATTGATGCCAAACAGTCGCTACAAACAACACGCTCATCATCAACTAATTTATTTCCGCAAACAGGACAACAATTAGGAAAAAGGACTTCCAATACCGCCTGCCCAAGAGATGAGAATAAACGGAGCGACATAACGACAACTATTCAGTCACTATCTGCGACCACGCATCCAACTCGCGATACCTGATAAACCTGTATTCTTAGGTTCAACTTTTGGCGTAGCAGGAGGCGTAAAGACAGAACGTGGTTGTTCTACGGTAGGCGCAGGGGTCTCTAAATCCTCGGTCAAATCAATGACGATATCCCCTTCTTGTAGCACCACAGGTTCTGGCGCAGCAGGTTGTGGTTCCTCCTGTGCTTCCGCTTTAGGAGCGGTAGTTTTGTAGAAACTATCAATAGCCTCTTCTACCGTCTTCTTACCAACAGCATCGTCTAATCCAGGAATATCAGAAACCTCATAACCAGTAGCTATCACTGTAACACGCACCTTGTCCTCCAGTTTATTATCAATCGAGATACCCCATTGCACTTCTACTTCTTCGCCCATCTCATGAACAAAGGCGTGTACTTGATCCATCTCCGAAGCCACGATAAAATGCTCCTCTGAACAATACAATTGAAGCAGCATACGCTTAGCGCCATGCACATCATTATTGACTAGCGGTGAGTGTAGTGCCTCATGAATAGCCTGTGTGATACGCTCCTCTCCATTGGCACTACCTACGCTCATAATTGCCACATTGCCATTTTTGAGCGTATTATAGACATCAGCAAAGTCAGTATTGATATAACCAGGAATAGTGATAATCTCCGCTATTGAACGAGCGGCATTCGCCACGACATCATCCGACTTCTTGAAGGCATTGAGCATCGAAAAGTCAGGGTAGATATGCAAGAGTTTTTGATTATTGATGACCAATATAGCATCTACATGTTCTGCCAATTTAGCCACACCGGTCATAGCCTTTTTAATCTTCACAGGTCCCTCAAAAGAGAATGGTATAGTCACGATACCTACCGTGAGGATATTCATCTCACGTGCTACTTCTGCTACAATAGATGAGGCACCAGTTCCTGTTCCTCCACCCATACCAGCAGTAATGAAAAGCATCTGTGTGCCATCGTTGAGCGCTTCGCGGATACGATCACGACTCTCTTCCGCATACTGCTGTGCTACTTCGGGTTTGCCACCTGCTCCCCAGCCAGGACCTAACTGTAATTTAGCAGGTACACTGCTGCCGTTCAAGCACTGTTTATCGGTATTGCATACCAAAAAAGATACATCTGTTATCCCCTGAGAATACAAGTAGTTAACCGCATTGCAGCCGCCACCACCAACGCCCATCACTTTGATAATAGTATCTTGGGTAATCTCCAAACCCAAATCGTTAATCACATCGTACATAGTTATTGATTTATAGTTGATTTAGTATTGTTCTGTAAACATATCCAAGATGCTTGTTTGGGCATTCTTGGTGATTTTTTCTATTCGTTTGCGCAAGTCATCTACTGGCTCTGCCATAGGGTGTGTGTCGCGATAGAGCGCACCCAAAATAAGCGTACCAATCAGCGAAGAGTAGTTAGGCGCACAAAACTCGTCTGGCGTATCACTGGTCAGCCAAGCAGCGTGCGAGCCATACACGACAGGAACAGCAGTCTGTTCTTGTACAAACTCAGGCATACCGCTAAGCATTGATGCACCACCTGTGATATAGAGAACGCCGATACTATTCTCGTATGCCTGCAAATCGCTCATCAGCGGAGCTAAGGTTTGGTGGAGACGTCCTACTATGGCATTCACCACATCACTATAACGCAACACCACTATCCCCTCGGGTGCATTGGGGTCGGGTACACGAACACACCTATTCGCCGAACCTTCCTCCACGAATGTACTACCATAATTGCATTTCAGGCGTTCTGCATACGCGAAACTGATACCTAAAAGTTCTATATCGCGTGTGACATCATAGCCGCCTTGCGAAACAACTTTATTGTACACATACTTATTATCTTTGAAGACTGTGAGGGTGGTAGTCTGTGCACCCATATCTAAAATGGCGCAACCATTCTTCAAGTCCTCATCGGTAGCTAAAGCACAAAGCAGTGCATCGGGACGGGCGTATGTATGCTCAATGTGTTTTGGGACACGCACAAAGCTGTCAAGTACCTTCTGCTCTAACTCTTTGACACCCACGAATGCCACATATTTCACCTCTATTTCCGCAACCCTTTGTGTAGGAGTTGGCACTTCATCTTGCGCTACACCGTCCAACACGTAGGCGTATGGGATCAATGCTAATACTGCCACCTGAGGGTTGTGCTTTTCTATTTTCTGTTTGCACTCAGCATCCATTTCATCAAGAAGATACTGTTGTATCTCCTTTTTATGCACTTGGTTTCTGCGTGATACCACTTCCACTACCTTCATTGAGCGCCCTCCTAATGCCACAAACGCCTTGGTAAGTTGTGGGTGCTGAATACGATTAGCGAGCAATTTCAAGCTCTCGCTGATACCATAACTAGCATTGCTTGTGTTGGTTATCACACCACGCTCCACGCTAGTGTTCCTATTAGAAGCCTCCACGCCCAACACACGTAGCCAACCTTCGGCAGTGCGTTCCACCGCCATTGAGCGCACTCCGTAGCTACCCAATTCGATAGCCACCAATGGGTGGGGTACGGTTGATTCTATTTTCGTTTTTGCCATAATCCTTTCCTTTCAACTCTAAATTACTTCCTTCCAATTACTTGTCCCTTATAACGCAAGTCATATTCGCGGTAATCTTTGTAACCTATCTCATCAAGACACTTGGTATATACCTTTTGCAATTTGGCCATCTTCTTCTCGTATTCCGACAAGTCGCCTAAGATTATCTTCCCTTTATTGTCTTTCTGCATCAGTACCAAATGCTTGGGATTCACCACTTGCACATCTTGGATACGTGATTTCCAATAGCGGTCATTGGTTAGCCACAAAGCAAAATCAAAATACTCCTCAGTAGCAGCACGTTTGCCTACTGCCCCTTTGAAGCGAGGCACTTCCACGTCAATCGTTCTGCGAACAGGCATAATCTCTCGGTCGGTATCCACATAATACGCGCCCTCGTTGCTCATCACATACAAAGCAGGCACACGCTGAGTCACGCGCACACAAACACCTCCATTGACCAACTTAAAGCACTCAGCTGTTCGAACCATATCATGTTTCATGAGACAATCTTCTATGGCTTGACAAGAAATCTCTTCCATAGATAGTCCCTTTGGCACAAGTCCTTCGCGCTGCAACATTCGGCGCAGTTCATCACTCTCTACAAACCGACGGTCCAAACTGTCGGTAACCTCCACCCTGAGCCATGCATAGGGTGATTGCACAGGTCGCTGAGCGGCCCAACAGGCAACAACGGATAGCGTTGCTACCAGCAATACGGCACTCACGACCGAAATAATAGTTCTGATTTTCATAATTAAAGTATTTTATATGTTAGTTTATGGGTTATCTCATTTACTTGGCGTTCTATATCTCCTGCGCCCATGGTGATTACTACCACTTTTTTATCCGCTATGAGGCAGTTCTTCAATCGCTCGCGCAGGTATTTGGGCAATATAGAAGGCAATACCAATGCTCTTTTCACTTGCATTTTTTCTAATAACCATTCGCTCGTGACACCTGGGATAGGCAGTTCACGTGCAGGATAGATGGGCAGCAACGCCACCTCATCCAAACGGTCTAATACTTGTGCAAAATCATCTCCAAAGTCCTGTGTGCGAGAATATAGGTGTGGTTGAAAAACGCCTATCACATAGCGGTCGGGATATAATCGCCTAACCGATTCAATGGTAGCAGCCAATTCTTGTGGGTGATGGGCGTAATCATCTATATAGGTGACTTGCGGTGTATTCAGATGTATATTGAATCGACGATAGACACCTGCGAAACTGCTTACACCCTCTCGCAACTCCTCCTCAGTAGCCCCCACAAGCCATGCTACAGCCATAGCAGCCACGCTATTCTCAATATTTACCCATATAGGTACGCCCAACTGCAAGTCTTTGATGACACTCTCAGGGGTATGGAAGTCAAAATATATCTGCCCGTCCTCCATACGCACATTGTCCGCGTAGAAATCAGTTTGTTCATTCACCGCGTAGGTGTAAACCTTTGCCTTTAAACTCTCAACTTTACACTTCACACTACTTTTTACCACCAATGCACTTTCCACCAACGATGCATAATGCGCAAAACTCTCACGATAGGCATCTTCGGTGCCGTAGATATCCAAATGGTCAGGGTCCATGCTTGTGATGACGGATATATGAGGTGTAAGGTGATGGAAGGAGCGGTCAAACTCATCTGCTTCAACTACTACGTAGTCACTCTTTGCACTGAGCAAAAGGTTAGTGTCATAGTTATTGGCAATACCTCCGAGAAAAGCACTTGTGCCGATATGCGATGGATATAGTATATGCGCCAATATGGTGCTAGTGGTCGTCTTGCCATGCGTACCAGCCACACAGAGGGCTTTCTGCTGACGGGTAATTGAGCCCAATACTTCAGCCCGTTTGAGGATAGTAAAACCATTAGCGCGTAACCATACATATACCGGCATATCCTCGGGCACAGCAGGCGTGCGTACTACAATAGTCTTGTTGCCAGAGAGTTGCTTTACCCTATCTAGACTATCGTCGTACTGTACCTCTATCCCCTCTGCTTCGAGCATCTGTGTCAGAGGCGAAGGAGTGCGGTCATAGCCCAAAACACGAAAACCCTTAGCCGCAAAATAGCGAGCCAGAGCACTCATGCCTATGCCACCAATACCCAAGAAGTAATATGTATCTACCGATTGCATCTATCTCTTTTTTACTGCACATTTTTAGCAGCCTGCAAAGTTACAAAAAAAAACGTATATGCACAAGTAATTCGTAAGATTTTCAAAGAAAATTCTTCTTTTCTTGCATATCTGCAAAAAAAACACTACCTTTGCACCCAAATTGGTGTTTTATGCCAATTACTGAACAAAGCTGAACTATATTAAACAATACTGAACGCGCCGAAGGCGCACTGAACCACGCAATTATGGCAACACAAGAAGAAACCTTCAAAAAATTAGTCGCACACTGCAAGGAGTACGGATTTGTTTTTCCAAGCAGCGAGATTTACGACGGACTTGGCGCCGTGTATGATTACGGTCAAAACGGTGTAGAACTCAAGAACAACATCAAGAAATACTGGTGGGATGCAATGACCATGCTCCACGAGAATATCGTAGGTATTGATGCAAGTATCTTTATGCACCCTACTACTTGGAAAGCATCTGGTCACGTGGACGCATTCAATGATCCACTCATTGACAATAAGGATAGCAAGAAACGCTACCGCGCAGACGTACTCATCGAGGATCAACTCGCTAAGTACGACGAGAAGATTGAGAAAGAGGTAGCTAAGGCGCGCAAACGCTTCGGCGAGAGCTTTGATGAGGAGATGTTCAAGCAAACCAACGAACGTGTAAAAGCTAATGTAGAGAAACGCAACGCCCTCCACGAGCGTTTTGCTACTGCGCTCAACGACAGCAACCTCGAGGAACTCAAACAAATCATCCTTGATGAGGAAATCGTTTGCCCTATTTCAGGTACACGCAACTGGACCGATGTTCGTCAGTTCAACCTCATGTTCTCTACCGAGATGGGTTCTACTGCCGATGGTGCGATGAAGATTTATCTCCGTCCTGAAACTGCACAAGGTATCTTCGTGAACTACCTCAATGTACAAAAGACGGGTCGTATGAAGATTCCTTTCGGTATTGCACAGATTGGTAAGGCTTTCCGTAATGAGATTGTGGCTCGCCAATTCGTCTTCCGTATGCGCGAGTTCGAGCAAATGGAGATGCAGTTCTTCGTTCGTCCAGGCGAGGAGATGAAGTGGTTTGAGTACTGGAAGGAGTTCCGCCTCAAATGGCATAAGGCTCTCGGTATGGGTGATGAGAACTACCGCTACCACGACCACGATAAACTCGCTCACTACGCTAACGCAGCTACCGATATCGAGTTCCAAATGCCATTCGGATTCAAGGAGGTAGAGGGTATCCACAGCCGTACCGACTTCGACCTCAGCCAACACGCACAATATAGTGGCAAAAAGATCGAGTACTTCGATCCAGAACTCAACAAGAGCTACACCCCATACGTGATTGAGACCAGTATTGGTGTGGATCGTATGTTCCTGAGTGTGATGTGCGGTGCGTATAAGGAAGAGGTACTTGAGGGTGGTGACACTCGCGTAGTGTTGAACTTGCCTGCTGTTTTGGCTCCTGTTAAAGCTTGTGTTATGCCATTGGTGAAGAAAGATGGTCTGCCAGAGAAAGCGCGTGAGATCGTGGATATGTTGAAGTATGACTTCCACACCAACTACGATGAGAAGGACTCTATCGGTAAGCGTTATCGCCGTCAAGATGCGGTAGGTACACCATTCTGTATCACTGTGGATCACGACACTTTGAATGACAACTGCGTAACTATCCGCCACCGCGATACGATGGCGCAAGAGCGCGTGAAGATTGAGGACCTCCACGCTATCCTCAGCAAGGCATGCAATATGCGTGAGACATTTAAGAAACTGAAATAAGACCCCTCCCGACCTCCCCCCCCCTGGGGGAGGAGGTTGGATTATTGGCGATAGGCTATTGGCTATTAGCTATTGGCGATAGGCGATAGGCTATATATAACAAAAAAACTGTCAACGAAAGTTTGGCAGTTTTTGTTTTATTCTCGAAGAACCAAGTAGCCATGCCTTTATAATCTCCTCCCCTCTATCGGGTGGATAAGCGGTGGATAAGCGGTGGATAGCCTTGCTTTTTTGTAGAGTTATACCAAATAAAAAAACAGCCAATCGTATGATTGACTGTCTTACTTTGTTGAGCAGGTAATTACTTACGGATACCCAACTCTTTGATGATAGCACGATAACGCTCGATGTCTTTTGCCTTCAAGTAATCCAACAAACGACGACGCTTACCTACCAACATTGTCAAAGCGCGCTCAGTACCGAAGTCCTTGTGGTTCTTCTTGAGGTGCTCGGTCAAGTGGTTAATACGGAAAGTGAACAGAGCGATTTGGCTCTCTGCAGAACCAGTGTTCTTAGCGTCATTGCCATACTTAGCAAAGAGTTCTGCTTTTTTCTCAGATGTCAAATACATTTGTAATTGATATTTAATTAGTTAAACAATAATGACCTCGCATGATGTTATAATCCAAACGATGTCACATCTATATGCTTTCTTAAAAAAGCGTGCAAAATTACTGCTTTTTTCTGATATACGCAAATTTTTTAATAAAAACTTACGATTTTATTCTATTTATTGCTTTATCTGGAAAGGGAATGACCCAATTAATTCGCCGTCTACAAAGAAATCAGCATTGTACCAACCTATTTGCAGGATCTCCTCAACCAACCAATAAAGCGAACCCGAAATCTCCTCACCTGCATACTCAAAATCCTTTGAGACCGAATAGGCAATCTCGCTATTCTCAAAGCGGAAAACATCGCTGACACTCTTCTGCATGATCTCACCATCAGGGCGAGTGAGACGCATATAGAGTGTTTTCACACCGGGTTTATTGGTGATATTGCGACCTACGGTATAGTCAAATTGTAGTTTCTGTATCTGATTGTATATCGTTGTTTTACGATCGCGTTTGTTAAGCGGAACCATCTCAAAATGCGTAATCTCCAACATCGAAGCACGAGAAACTACCTCCGCCAACTGAGTGCGCTCCTCTTCGAGTTGTTGCGCCTGACGAGCCACCTCCTGGTACTGCTTCTTCACTTGCTGATTTTCTGCCACCAATTTCTTATTCGTTCGATCAAGTGAATCTATCTGGTGCACATAACCAACCATGACCTGACGAACAGTCGCTAACTCCTTTTTGAGTTCAGCTATACGACGGGCATTAGTCACCTTAGTAATACGCAACTCTTCCAACAGGTCTTGTACACGCTGTTGCTCTTGCGAAAGAAGTTCCACCAACGAATCGTTGTGGATATCCTGCGTTTGATAACCATCAAACTGAACAGCCAACTCTTCATACTCGTCTTCTAACTGCTCTTTTTCAAACTCCATCTGCTCCACAATCTCCTTAATCTCCGTCTTTTGTTGTACATTCATCAAAACAAGCAAGATAGAAACAACAGCCAACGCTGCCACAAGAGAAATCAGCACTATCTTTGTAGTATTTTTGTTCGTTGTGTTTTCAGTCATAGTCTTATAGTATATCTAACAATTTTTCCATTTTAGTAGAGCGAGAGCCTTTGAGAAGGATATTTTTACCTTTCAGCGGATTCGCCTCCAAGTATTCATGTAATTGCTCTACATTCTCATACACAGGATATGGCGATGTCGTCTGCAAGTACTCTTCTCCTACGAGAAAGACCCAATCAGCCTTGCGCTCAGCCAACATATTCACCACATTCTGGTGTTCCAAGTGCGAGTATTCTCCCAACTCACGCATCGCACCAAGAATGTATGTATCGCCTTTGAATGCGTTGATAGCCGCCTGCATAGATGTCGGATTCGCATTATAAGCATCTACTATCAACTGGTTGTTAGCCGTTTGCATGGCTTGTGAACGATTATTTGTTGGCACATAACGGCGAACAGCCTCCAACGCTTGCTCCTTCGAAACCCCAAAATACGCACCTACACACAAAGCAGCAGACACATTCTCCGCATTATATCCTCCAACAAGATTTGTGCCAGATGGCATTGTGCCTGTGGTGTAGGTAATAGGCGATAGAGCACCCCAAAAATCAGCAGATTTTTCGGGGACCCCGCTGGCGAGAGGCGAAGAGCACCCCAAAACGCCACAAGCGTTTTCGGGGACCCCGCTAAGGCGAGAGGCAAGAGCATTCTCATGCATGCGCATGAGGTAAGTGTTGTCGACATTGCGGAAGATAGTACCATTATGAGCAACGAGGTAGTCGTAGAGTTCTTGCTTGGTGCGTTGCACGCCTTCAAACGAGCCAAATCCTTCTAAATGAGCGCGACCGACATTAGTAATCAACCCATAGTTAGGCTCTGCTATATCCACGAGTTCTTTAATATCACCCGGATGTGAAGCACCCATCTCCACGATAGCCATCTCGTGCGCACGCGAGATTTGTAATAAGGTAAGGGGTACACCTATTTGATTATTGAGGTTTCCCTGCGTATAGTGGATATTATATTTCGTGGAAAGAACTGCTGCCAAGAGCTCTTTGGTGGTTGTCTTGCCGTTGGTACCAGTAATACCGATGATAGGTAGTCCTAATTCACGACGCCATGCGCGTGCCAAATCTTGCAAAGCCAGCAACGTATTGGGTACCAATAGAGTTCCTTCTGCCAATGCATATTCAGGATTATCAATCACTGCCAATGTAGCACCGCTTTCGAGTGCCTGCTTAGCAAACTTATTGCCATCAAAATTCGCCCCATGAAGCGCAAAGAACACGCAACCTGCAGGCAGATTGCGTGTATCCGTACTCACAAGGATGGACTCCTTATTTCTTATTAGGAAGCTCCAATCCATAGCCTTTCTTCTTATCCTCCACCTTCAATGCAAGGCTCAATACAAAAGCGATCACACCAAATGATGCAAAGACAATCATAGGCACTACATAACCATCGGTAGAAACACGGAGTTTACCAATCAGCATAGGTACAAGACACAAACCAATGTTTTGCACCCAGAAAATGAGGCAATATGCAGAACCTAAAATCTTCTCATCGATAATCTTTGGAACAGATGGCCACATTGACGCAGGCACCAACGAGAAGCTCACGCCCAACACCAAAATAGTACAGAGAGCAAGTCCTTTACTTGGGAATGCAGGCAATACAAATGCGAAAATACTATGGCAAATAACCATAATAATCGCACCAATCATCATCATAGAAGCACCTTTTCCCTTATAATCAATGAACATACCGAGGAATGGAGTAAGTACCATTGCCAAGATAGGGAACCACTTAAATAGACCAGATGCCTCAGCATTACTAATCGCCAAAGTCTCCTCAAGGAAGTTGGTAGCAAAGCGTTGGAATGGGAAAATAGCAGAATAGTACAACACGCACAAGAGTGCAATAATCCAGAACATCTTGCTGCTGAAAATCTTACCAAGATCAGACACATGGAACTCATCCTCTGGATCTTTCATCTCAGTTGCCTCACCAATAGCCACAAGTTGCTTGTCAAACTTGGTATCCATAATAGTAAATACGAAGAAGTTGAGCAAGCCAACTACGAGCAGAAGAGCCGCAAACAACAGCGAAGCAACTACTGATGGATTGCCATTCACAGCAAAATGCTCGCTGATAGCAGGAGAAAACGCCATGGCAGCAAACACACCAATACGTGCGATAGCCATTTCAAGTCCCATAGCAAGCGCCATCTCTTTGCCTTTGAACCACTTAGCAAGAATCTTACTTACAGTTGTACCAGCCATCTCGCAACCACAACCGAAAATCATAAAGCCGAATGCAGCCATCTTAGCAGAACCTGGCATAGCCGTCCACCAAGAGTTGAGCCAAACGATATTGTTAGCATCAAACCAGTCGGAGATACCAATATACTTGATTGATGCGCCAAGCACCATCAAGCCCGCAGAAAGCAAGCCCGTGAAGCGAACGCCCATCTTATCCAGAATGATTCCTGCAAAAATGAGGAAACCGAAGACACAAAGAATATACTCCGCAGAGGCATACGTTCCGAAGACACCTTGATCCCAACCGAGTGTGTCATTGAGAACAGAAGCCAACGGAGAGAGAATGTCCACAAACATATATGCAAAGAACATCATCGATGCCACAAGGACAAGAACTGTCCAACGTGCAATAGCTGAATCGCGAAGAGTTTGTTTTAATTGTTGTACCATAGTTGTATAGAATTGTATAGAGTTGTATTTACAACGCTTCGTCCTCTGGTTTTTCAACCAAGGGACGAGGCTTGTTTTTATTCTTTTTTTTGAGCCATGCTGCCTTACGTTTTTCGTAGTCAGCATAGTGAGATTCCAAATAGCCGTCTGCCATTATTGGATACCCAACTCCTTCTTAACGAGTGGCATAAGATCAAGAGCATCAGGAGCAATATAGTGCAAAGTCATTGCTTCCAAAACGTAAGCACAACCTTGCTCTGCACCTACCTTCTTGATAGCATCCATCATCTTTTGTTGGATAGGCAAGAGGAACTCTTGTTGTTTCTTTTGGATATCCTCTTGTGCAGTTTGACGGAAGAGATAGATACGTTGCTCCATCTCTGCAATCTCTTGTTGACGGAAATCACGTACACCCGCTGTCATAGTAGCTTGATCTCTTTGAAAATCAGCAACCTTCTTATTGAACTCCTCTTGCATATTAGCAAACTGAGTCTCATACTGACCAGCCAATGTGTCTAACTTAGATTGTACTGTTTTCAATTCAGGCATAGAAGCCAAAAGTTCTTGTGAATTGATGTGTCCGAGTTTTTGTGCGCTTGCAAGCATTGGCAAAACCAAAGCAAGCATAAGAATGATTTTTTTCATTGTAGTATCTTTTTTTTGTTAATATTATACAGTTATTTTGCTCCCAATTTTTCCAATACCTGGTCGGAAATATCCAATCTACTAGACATATAAATCAAACTAGGATCAGCTGAACGATCTTTGACAATATCGTATTTCTTCTCAGTAGCAATCTCCTGAACAGCATTATAGATTTCCTCTTGGATAGGTTTGAGCAAGGACTCACGCTTCTTGTACCACTCACCATTCTCACCAAAATACTTACGCTTGAGTTCAAGAACCTGTTGTTCCTTCTCCAAAATTTCATCTTCGCGTTTTTTCTTCATATCAGCAGAAAGAAAGATTTGCTCCGTCTGATAGTTCGAAACAAGAATCTGTACCTCCTGTTGAGCATTATCAATCTCCTTTTGCCAACGCTTGGAAATCATCGCCAATTGTTCGTTAGCGGTTTCGTACTGAGGTAAATTTTTCAAGATATATTGCATATCTAAATATGCAGCCGCGAACTTCTGCGCCATTAGAACAGGCGAACAGAAACCGAGAAGCAATATCGCACTAAATAAAAGTCGTTTCATTGTTTATAATGATATTATAATTCTTGTCCAAGTACAAAGTGGAATTGCGAACCACCATACTGATTAGACCCATTGATTGGGTCGAATCCCCAACCCCAGTCTATACCCATCAGTCCAAACATTGGCAGGAAGAGGCGCACACCTACACCAGCAGAACGTTTAAGATTGAATGGATTATAATCCTTGATGTCTGCAAAACAGTTACCCGCTTCTACGAAGGCCAACGCCCAAATGGTAGCATTCTGCTCCAAAGCAATTGGGTAACGAAGCTCCATCGTGAACTTATTATATACATATCCCATGTTTCGTCCCGTGGCAGGATCATAAGGTGTGAGTGAACCAGATTGATAACCACGCATGGAGATATATTCCGTAGAATAACTAGAATAACTAGACATACCATCACCACCCATGTAGAAACTCTCGAAAGGCGATTTCACATTCTTATTGTAGTGACCTAAGTATCCGAAATCAGCACGTGCCATCAATACTAACTTAGAGTCAGGAGTGAGCGGAGTAAATACCTTACCCGAGAAACGCCACTTGTGATATTCTAGCAAGTTATACTTCTCACTAGTAGTCATTTGCTCAAACTGAGCATCAGTTGTTCCTCTAATAAGCGAGTATGGAGGCGTAATCTTCAAACCAATAGTGAATTGCGAACCTCGACGTGTGTAAATAGGATTGTCAATACTTGAACGCGAAAGTTGCAGATTAAGTGCTAAGTTATGGCTGTTTCCGTCTGTGAGAATCATGTATGGCCAATCCTTCATCATATATAATTGATAATTCAATTCTCCGTAGAAAGAGAAATAATCATCAGGCCAACTCAATCGTTTACCATAACCCACACTCACACCCAAAGTACGGAGATACTTATTAGGGTCCGCTTCAGACTCCTGCAATTGCTGCAAATAGTTAGAGTTGCCCGAATAAGAATAATAACTATAATAAGTGTTATAGAGATTTTGGTACGCTTGATAATAGCGGTCCGAATAACCCGTTTGCGAAGCAAAGAAAATACTTGTACTCAACGAATTAGGTCGTTTTCCTCCCAACCAAGGTTCCAAGAAACTCACCGATGCAGAAGTATAGTACACACCATTGGTGCGAGCATTGATACTAAAGGTTTGTCCCTCACCCTGTGGCACGATGCGATAACTCTTAGGATTGAAAAGATTTTGAATAGCAAAGTTACTAAATTTCAATCCCAATGTACCAATAAGACCCGTAGCACCCCAACCGAGTGAGAACTCAATTTGGTCGCTAGATTTTGTTTCCAATTTGTAGGTAACATCAACTGTTCCATTCTCTGGATTTGGCTGAATATCTGGTACCAGGTTCTCTTGATCAAAGTGACCCATTTGCGCCAACTCACGGAGCGAACGCATAATATCGGATTGACTATAAAGTTGTCCAGGTTTCGTATAAAGTTCACGGCGTACCACGTGCTCGTACACGCGCGTGTTACCTTCTATTTTAATCGTGTTGATGGTAGCTGGCTGTCCTTCGTACATGCGCATCTCAAAATCTATGGAGTCCTCATTGATACGCACCTCCACAGGATCTACACTAAAAAAGAGATAACCTTGATCAGTATACAACTTAGACACCGCATCATCATCTTCGTTCAAACGTTTATTGAGTTCCTTCAAGTTATATACGTCACCTTGTTTGATGCCTAACACCGCATTCAAATAATCGTATGGATAAACGGTATTACCCACCCACTTAATGTCACCAAAGAAGTATTTTTTACCCTCATTCACAGTAAGATAAACATCTACACGTGTAGAGTCTTCTAGCGAGCGAACGACACTATCCGACAGAATAATAGCATCACGATAACCTATTTCGTTATATTTCTCAATGACTGTTTTTTTATCGTTCTCAAACTCAGAAGCCACAAATTTCTTTGGACGGAAGAAGTTAATAATGTTATTATCATTGGTCTTCTTCATCGCAAAGTTAACCTGATTATCAGTAAGAGCTTCATTGCCTATGATATAGATTTTTCCTACACGTGTCTTAGCCTTTTTATCTACATTCACTGCCACCTTGACATACCCAGGATTGTCTTTATCATCAAATTGAAGTACTTTGACCGTAGCATCATGGAAACCCTTTTCCTCCAAATACTTGACAATAACCTTATTTGCTCTATCCTCAAGGTTAGGGGTCATTTGTCCATTCTTCTGAATACCAATTTTCACTTCCACATCCTCTATTTCACTCTTCTTCAAACCATTATACGACACAGCAGAAATACGAGGACGTTGTTTGAGCGCAATCTCCAACCAAATCTTATCACCCTCTATTTTTTGCGCTTTGAATTTGACATCAGAGAATAAACCCTGTTTCCAAAAACGTTGGAGTGACTTTGTAATCTGATCGCCAGGCACTTCAATTTTATCGCCTACCGCCAAACCCGAGAAACCAATCAGCACAAAATCTTCGTAACTCTCGGCTCCCGATACAGTAATACCTGCAATCTCGTATGTCTTGCGCTGCATGGTATATTCGATAACGGGCAACTCTTCTACAACAGAAACAGTATCAGTCGCTACTGATACACTATCGTTTTGTGCTGCCATTGGCAACAAAAAACTCATACAGATTAATATACTAACGAACTTGTTCACTGGTCTTTCCAAATCTTCTTTCTCGATGTTGATAATCGACGATGGCACGATAAAATTCTTCTTCCGTAAATTCAGGCCATAAGCAATCGGTAAAATACAATTCAGCGTACGCTAACTGCCATAATAGGAAGTTACTGATGCGCAACTCTCCACTAGTACGAATCAGCAAATCGGGGTCAGGCATTTGCTTGGTAGTCAAAGATGAAGTAATGAGTTCCTCATTGATATCCTCCAATAGTATTGTACCTTGTTGCAATGCCAAAGCGATATTGCGAGTTGCTTGAATTATCTCCCAACGCGCACTATAACTAAGTGCAATCACTAGATTCAGTCCCGTATTCTTGCTAGTTTCTTCCATACAATCACGGAACTTTTGTTGCGCATTTTCAGGCAGACGAGCCAAATCACCTATGGTTGAAAGACGGATATTGTTCTTCATCAAGGTGGGAGTCTCCTTAGCAATCGTATCTACTAATAAAGACATTAGAGCATCAACCTCCTCCTTAGGCCTGTTCCAATTCTCAGTGGAAAAAGCATACAATGTGAGGTACTCTATCCCCAATTCAGCCGCCACCTCTGTAATACGATGGACCGTCTCTACGCCCTGGCGATGGCCAAACATACGAGCCAAACCTTGGCGCTTCGCCCAACGACCATTGCCATCCATAATAATAGCAATATGCCGCGGAATACGATTGGGTTGTATTTGGGTTTTATAACTCATATCTTTTGAAACATTAATCTTCACAAAAATAACACTGCTTTTCTCGACGACCGAACTCAAAAACAACACCTACAGTCAACGTGGACGTCAAGTCGTTATTAAGGATATTCACACCATTAAGACCGTCAGCATTGTTCAAAATAGCATGCGGATATGGATCTTTTTCATTTATCTTATCCAAACCAGGCATATATCCTTCAATATTATCTTTTAAATATATTTGGTGTTGCCAACACGCCTGCAGTTGCCAACGAGGAGCAAATCTCCACTTCACACCAATGGAAATAGGGATATAGAAACCTCCAAAATCAATTCCCTTCTCGCCCTCATCTTTTTTAAGTTGTACACGTGGATAAACTAAATCTTTCAACGAATAGATTGTTGCCTCCTTATTCACCATTGTCAATCCAATTCCCAAAGCAATAAATGGGGTAACATGCTTAACACGAGAGTCGTAAGGATGAAGTCCAAAACGGAAGAAGTTGTACTCAGCAGTCACATCAAAATTCCACATTGGATTTTGAAACTTCGTACTCAATGGTGCAGGCACTTCCGTTGTTGGTTCGGGCGTGTAAGAATACACGATTCGATGGCGTTGCGCTTTGATTTGCATTGCCCAACGCGAATCGAAATTGTATCGAGCTTGCACACCATACACCTCACGAGGAGTAGCGAAAATCATCTTCGTAGCATCACCCACATAATATCCGCAACCTACTTGCACACCTATTTCGCAAGGAAACTCAGTGATAGAAGCACGCGCAATGGCAGGACTCATAACGCCCCACCACAGCACCAACAATATTAATTTACCACGAGGATTAATAATCGCTATTAATAATTAACCATTGCACCACCTTTACCATTAGATGGGAGGTTATAGATTACTCCTAATGTAACAGCTATGTTATGCGTACTTGCTGCTTTGTATTGAGTACCATCAAACGACACACCAGCGCCCTTTGGATATGCTTCTGTACCCGCGGTATTGCCATCAAGATTACCATTCAACACATACAAATTATATTGGCAAGCCAACTTTAATTGCCAATTAGCCGCCATACGCAATTTCAAACCAGCAGCAAATGGAATATACAATGCACCCGCCAAGTCCTTAGCTTTAACCGCAGGGAAAGGTGTATTACGCTTTCCGTCATTCAATCCCCAACGATAAGTAGCCGTTTTGTTATAGAGAGTAGTACCAATACCCACTGCTGCATACGGAGTTATCGTATAAATTTTCGCATTGCGATTCTCCACAAAGCCATATTTCAAGAAATTAAACTCTGCCATCAAGTCCACATTCCACATTCCATTGTAGAAATACAAGTCTTTGTTTTCCGTACTCTCTTTAAAACGCATACGTTGACGCATAGCTTGTGCTTGCAATGCCCAACGATAATCAAAACGATAACGTACTATTCCGCCAAATGTTTCAAACGCAGGCATAGTTTCCGAATCACGCATCCAAGCAAACTCATTGCTACGTGTATAACCATCAGCAGGATTCGTATTTCCTAAAAAGAAACCTGCACCAACTTGCAATCCTAACTCTACGTTTTGCGTTTGCGCATTCACCAACAATGGAGCGAATGCCATCAGCAACACAAGAATAAATGTACTCTTTTTCATAACGACTATTAATTGTTTTTAATATTTATACAGATTTGACCTGCAAAGGTACTACTTTTTTTTGATATATGCAAATTATTTTTTGAATAAAATTTTGAGGGCCTCTGCCACGCGACTTACTTCCACTACTTTTATCTTCAAGTCGTGCGCATTATACTTCTGCCCTGCAGGAACAATAATCTGCTGAAAACCAAGCTTTTCCGCCTCTCTAATTCGTTGATCAATACGATTAACCGGACGTATCTCACCGGCCAATCCCACCTCACCCGTCACGCAAACTTCTTCGTCTAACGCTATATCCATATTCGATGAAAGCACCGCCGCCAATACTGCTAAATCTATTGCAGGATCATTCACTCGTAATCCACCTGCGATATTCACAAACACATCTTTCTGCATCAATTTGAATCCCACACGCTTCTCCAATACTGCCAACAACATATTCAGTCGCTTTCCATCAAAACCGGTACTACTGCGTTGTGGTGTTCCATACGCTGCACTTGCCACCAATGCCTGAACCTCAATCAACAACGGACGTACTCCCTCTACGGCCGCTGCAATAGCAATTCCCGAAAGACCTTCACGATTATTCGACAAAAGCAACTCGCTCGGATTAACCACTTCGCGCAAACCATCTTGCTGCATTTGGAAGATACCTAACTCGCTCGTACTACCGAAACGGTTTTTCTGTGCCCGTAGAATGCGATACACATAATGCTGGTCGCCTTCAAACTGCAAAACTGTATCCACAATATGTTCCAACACTTTGGGACCAGCTAACGAACCTTCTTTGTTAATATGTCCAACAATGATGAAAGGCACATTCTTCTCTTTGGCATATTGCAGGATACGAGCAGCGCACTCACGCACTTGGCTCAAACTTCCAATGCTTGCCTCAATAGCCTCTGTGCCAATTGTCTGAATACTATCCACCACCACTATCTCGGGCTGAATATCCGTCACGCTATCCAATATGCGCTCCAACGAAGTCTCTGCTAGAATATACAAATTCGATGCATCTCCCGACAAGCGTTCTGCTCTCAGTTTCAGTTGCTTAGCGCTCTCCTCGCCACTGGCATAAAGCGTCTTTTTCTCCCCCATCTTCAGCAACACTTGTAATGCCAACGTGGACTTTCCTATTCCTGGTTCTCCGCCCAACAACACCAAGCTGCCAGGAACCAATCCACCACCCAACACGCGATTCAACTCCGAAGAATGCATATCTATTCGCATTTCCTCTTTCGCATCCAATTCATGCAAACGCTGTGCAGTCGCGCCTCGTCGCAGGCCCACGCCGCCCTTCTTTGTGGAAACAGTTGTGCTCACCTCCTCTTCGTATGTCCCCCACTCGCCACACACAGGGCAACGACCAATCATCTGAGGAGCTTTAGCTCCGCAGTTGGAACAGATATATTGCGTTGAAACTTTTGCCATTTATATTTCTATTATCTTACATTCTTCTGCCAATATGGTATTGGCAAAAACCTCTTGCGCCTCGTTCAAATATACTGTATGGTCATCTTCGCGAGCACTAAAATGCCCTATAATCAACTTTCTTACCTCCGCCAATTTAGCTATTTGCGCTGCATGCTTAGCTGTCGAATGGGTATATTTCTTGCATTTATCCGCATCTTTTTCTGTATAGGTTGCCTCATGATATAGCACCTCGACTCCTGCAATCTGCTCCACAATCTGCTCTCTATATGCCGTATCCGAACAATAAGCATAGCGTTTGCGAGGTTCGCTATCTCGGTGATGTTCCGTAAACAAGAACCCACAAGTCGGCACCTTATGTTTCAACGGAATCGTCTCAATCGTCAGTGTTCTATCTTCAAAAATCACCTCACGCTTACGTGGGTTAATGGTGTGAAAGACAATCTCATACGACATATCTTGACAATGATAGTCCAACCAGGGGCGCAATAGTTTTTCCAAATCGCCATGCGCATAAATATGCAATGGCTGCGTCCTACCCATCATACCCAATGTAGAAATCAACCCTATCAATCCGAAGCAGTGATCGCCATGCAGATGCGAAATCAACACTGTGTACAACCGTGCTGTCTTCACTCCTAATTGTCGCATTTTTAACTGTGTACCTTCTCCACAGTCCACCAAAAACGACTTGTCGCACAATTCAACAATCTGCCCAGAGGGCGAGTTCTGAAACGTCGGCATCGCGCTACCGCAACCTAATATGGTGAGAGTATTATTCAATGTTATATAGGGTAATATAGGGTTGTATAGAATGGTTATTTGCGCATACTAAGATAGATACGCGTAAAGACATTCTTTGTATATTGAGGGAAGTCTCCCTGCTGAATCCAACCGTAATAGCCTATATCACGACGGAACACATCTACTACACGTTGGCCCTTATATTTTCCAAAGTTGAATATCTCCACACCTTGCGCATCATACGCAATACGTCCTGCAAAGTCCGCCAAACGGGCATTTCCAGCAGTAAACTCCGCCAGTCCATCTACATCCATAGGTATATCATACTTCTCCAACTGCGCCATCAACACCTCGTATGTAGCCATTGTATCAGCATCGGCTGAGTGTGCGTTGGTCAAATCCTTTCCGCAGTAGAACTTGTATGCTGCCACCAAGTTGCGTGGTTCTTGACGTTGGAAAATGGTAAACACGTCTACCATCTTTTTCTTCTTCAAATCAATGTCCACACCTGCTCGCATCATCTCTTCCGCCAGCAAAGGCAAGTCAAAGTGATTGGAGTTATATCCCGCCAAATCAGCATCTTCTAGCACTCTTACTAACTCCGGAGCAATTTCCTTGAACGTAGGGCAATTCACTAAATCCTCATCATAAATACCATGCACTGCACTCGCCTCTTCCGAGATATGCAACTGCACTTCTTGTCCTAACATCATTTGCACAGGTTTGACACGGAAGGTCTTTCCCTCCGATGTGCCGTTAGGAAAGACCTTATAATAACTCAGTTCGACAATCCTGTCAGATGCGATATTTAGTCCCGTCGTTTCCAAATCAAAGAATACCAACGGGCGAGTTAATTGCAATTTCATCAATCGTTCAAAAGCATTGGCATTAATAGGATCAACAAATCTTGTCCCTCTTCATTCTCAGCTGGCAAGATCAAACCAGCACGAGCAGGGTCAGCCAATTGAAGCACCACTTCTTGTGAAGCCACATTCGACAAGATCTCAATCAAGAAAGGAGCCTTAAAACCGATTGCCATTGGCATTCCGTTGTAATCACAACTAATTGTTTCCTCTGCCGAAGTAGAGAAGTCAATATCTTGTGCTGAAATCTTGATTTGGTTCTCGCTCAACGCCAATTTCAACAAACTAGTACCCGTGTGTGCAAATACGGCTACACGTTTGCAAGCATTGACGATTGTTTGACGATCTACCAACACCTTGTTTGTATTGTTTTGTGGGATTACTGCATTGTAATTAGGGAAACGGCCCTCAATTTGGCGGCAAATCATCACCGTTGAGCCAAACTCAAACTTGGCGTTTTTTTGACCAAAGGTCACTTTCACTTCCTCAGCCTCTTTTTGCAGCACTTGTTTGAGCAATTGTGCAGGTTTTTTTGGCAAAATAAAACTTACTGCTTGCGAACCCTTTACGCTTTCATTGGTATAACGAACCAAACGATGTGCATCTGTCGCTACCAATGCTATCTTCTCCTCATTGAGATCAAAATAGATACCATTCATCACTGGGCGCAATGGATCTTCTGCGGTGCAGAATATCGTTTTATTGATAGCATCAAGCAGCACGTTAGAAGGCATTGAGAATGTATTATCTCCATCTTCCACAGGCATTTCTGGATACTCCAAGCCATTGGCACCTACGAAACTATATGTACCATTTGCGCTAGTAATATTCAAACCAAAGTTTTGTTCATTTATTTGGAATGTCAGCGGTTGCTCAGAGAACTCTTTCAATGTTTCCAATAGCAATTTGCCACCCACAGCCACTTTTCCTGCACCTTGTGCGTCTTCCACGGTCAAAGAAGTACGGATAGTTGTCTCGCTATCAGACGCGGTTAAGGTCAGTACATCGCCTTCGAGATCAAACAACACGGCTTCCAAAATCTGCAAACTATTTTTTGCAGCAATCACACGACTCACTGCTTGCAATTGAGCAAACAATTTCGAGCTTGATACATTAAATTTCATATTCTTCTAGTTTTAATTATATACTTTTTAATTTTGCCTGCAAAGTTACAAAAAAAATACCATTTATGCAAATTATTTGCGCATTTTATTTATTTTTTGTACCTTTGCGGCGAAAAATCCGTGCCTTTACACTTTACACCTTACACTTTACATCAAATGATAGGTATATTTGACAGTGGTTACGGCGGACTAACGATTCTCAATCACATTCGCCAACATCTCCCCCAGTACGATTATCTCTACCTGGGCGATAATGCTCGTGCGCCATACGGAACACGCTCATTTGATGTCATTTACGAATATACCCTTCAAGCTGTTAATTATCTCCACCAACAAGGCTGCAATCTTATCATTCTCGCTTGTAATACGGCTAGTGCTAAGGCACTTCGCACTATCCAACAGCGCAATATCAATCCTGATGAGCTTCGTGTCTTAGGTGTTATCCGCCCTACGGTAGAAGTTGTACCGCAGCGCACTCGCACCAAGCATATTGGCGTTCTTGCTACCCCTGGCACGGTAGCCTCCGAGAGTTATATCATCGAGTTGCTTAAACAGGACCCCACCCTAACCATCACCCAACAAGCGTGTCCGATGTGGGTACCTCTGATTGAATCAGGTGAACATCTGCATTCTGGTGCTGATTATTTCGTTGAGAAATACCTCACCGAGCTCCTCACTCGCGATCCACTGATTGACACTATCATTCTCGGCTGCACCCACTACCCCCTACTCCAACCCAAGATTGAAGCCTTTCTTTCTTCCATTTCCCATAGCCAATCGCCAATCGCCAATAGCCACATATCTGTTATTGCACAAGGGGCAATCGTAGCCAACAGCCTGCAAGACTACCTTCTACGCCATCCCGACATCGCTGAGCACGCTCAAAAGGGAGAAAAACAAGCTGTCACCTACCTCACCACTGAGTCTGCCACAAAATTCTCCGAGTCGGCATCCATCTTCCTCTCCGAACCTATCACCGCTCACCATATTGAGTTATAGCCTCATCCTTATTCATAATTCTTAATACAAAATTCATAATTCTTAATTTCCTATTCTCTCATTTTGCCTCTTATCTGCCCCTTGCTTTCATAGGAACTTCATAGGATCTTCATAGGAACTTCATAGGAACTTCACCGAATAATCACCATGACTTCCTCCTCACATCTCACAGACTTTCAACACCTTTCAACAACCTCCCCCCACAACAAAAAATGCACCCTTCCGAGTGCATTTTTTTAGTTTAGAGAGTTATTATCAAATTCCCATGCTTGCTTTAATGGCAGGCACTTTTGCCTCTGCTTCTGCGGTTGCTTTGTCGTAATCCGCAGGGGTCTCCATCACAGCAGGAATCTCGAAGTAGAACTTAATCTTTGGCTCTGTACCACTTGGGCGAACAGAAATCTTCATGCCACCTTCGGTGAAGTATTGCAGTACATTGCTCTTTGCGCCAAGTGCCATCACGATAGGTGTCTCCACCCACTCGCCATTCACAACCTCTTTTTGAACGAGGGTACCAAAGTCTTTAATCTTCACTACCTTATCACCTGCAATCTCCATAGGAGGATTTTGACGGAAGTTCACCATCATAGCTTGAATCTCCTCCGCACCTGATTTTCCAGGACGAACCACGTTAATAGTAGTCTCACGTTGGAAACCATACTCCATATAGATATTCAAAAGATAGTCATAGAGAGTCATGCCGTTGTCCTTTGCGTATGCAGCAATCTCGCAAATGAGGCAGATAGCAGAAGGCGAACATTTATCGCGTACTGCATCGTAAGGCAAGAAACCGAAACTCTCTTCGCCACCACCAATATATTTGCGTGTGCCTTCCCACTCGCGGATACGGTTAGCAATCCACTTGAAGCCAGTGTATTCGTCGGTCAAAGTTACACCTTGAGCATCTGCCATTTTGCGGATTAACTCGCTAGTAACGATTGTTTTAACGAGGTAGTGCTCTGGGCGAAGTTTGCCGAGTTTCTTCATATTGTTAATGATGTAATAGCAGTACATCATACAGGTTTGATTACCATTGATAATGGTCCACTCACCCTTATCGTTGCGACATACAATAGCCAAACGGTCAGCATCTGGGTCAGAAGCGATCACCAAATCAGCATTGAGTTCAGTACCGAGATTCATACCCATAGTCATAGCCTCCACATTCTCTGGATTAGGACTTTGCACGGTAGAGAAATTGCCATCGATAACCATTTGCTCAGGTACTACGTGAATATTCTCGAAACCCCAAGAGCGCAAGCACATTGGGATAATTTGACGACCTGCGCCATGGAGAGGGGTATAAACGATATTGAGGTCTTTTTGGCGTAAGATACTCTCTTGATCAATCATAACGGTCTTAACCGCTTGCATATAATCGTAGTCCATCTCGCCACCGATAATCTCAATAAGGTGCTCATTGCCAGACATCTTCACATCTGCCATAGTTACTTTATTCACCTCATCAATGATACCTTGATCGTGTGGTTGAAGTACTTGACTTCCGTCCTCCCAATATGCTTTGTAGCCATTATACTCTTTTGGGTTGTGACTTGCTGTTACGTTCACACCACCTTGTGCTGACAAGTGGCGAATAGCGAAACTTACCTCTGGTGTTGGGCGCAAGCTCTCGAAGAGATACACTTTGATACCATTTGCAGCAAACACTTTTGCTACTGTTTCTGCAAACAAACGACCATTGTTTCGGCAGTCATGACCTACTACAACGCTCACGGTGTCACCTTTCAGAGTCTCGAATCCACCTTCTTTTTGCACTTTTAACATATAGTTGGCATAACCTTGTGTAGCTTGTGCCACCACATATTGATTCATACGGTTGGTACCAGGACCCATGATGCCACGCAATCCACCTGTACCAAACTCCAAGGTACGATAGAAGCTATCAATAAGTTCGGTCTTATCCTCCGCCTCAATCATTGCTTTCACTGCCTCTTGTGTCTCCACATCATAAGGCGCTTTGGTCCATTGCTCAGCAACTGCCAATACTTTTTCCAATTCTTCGTTTTTCATTGTTGTATTTCTTTAAATTATTATCTCTTATCTACCATAGCCAATAACCAATAGCCCATCACCTATTGCCCATCACCTATTGCCTACTTTATCGCCTACAAAGGTACTACTTTTTTTTCAATTACGCAAAAAGAAATACATTTTATGATATATTTTTCTTTGTAAAATATATTTTCACTTGCAAATATCCCGAAAAAGCAGTACTTTTGTGCTTTAATTTGAAATTATTCTTCAACCATGCAGAGTGTTACTGTCAATAATCTCATCTTTGATGAGTATTTATCCCAACAAGAGATTGCCACAATCGTATCCGAAGTGGCAGAACGTATCAACACAGACTATGCAGGTCGCGAACCACTTTTCATCTGTGTCCTGAATGGTGCATTTGTGTATGCTTCCGATCTGTTTAAACACATTACCCTACCTGCTGAAATCACTTTCGTTCGTCTCAAATCCTACGAAGGTACAGCCACAACAGGCAAAGTAAATATGTTGATTCCGCTGCAAACCACTGTCAAAGGTCGCGACGTGATTGTCATCGAAGATATTGTGGACACGGGTCTTACTATGCATGGTTTTATCCAACAACTCAAAGAAGAAGGTGCAGCCTCAGTCGAACTGACTTCCTTCCTCTTCAAACCTGACTCGCTGCAATTCCCAGACGCTACACCTAAATACATTGGCAAATCTATCCCTACCAAATTTGTTTTAGGTTATGGATTGGACTTCGACGAGAAAGGGCGTAACCTTCCATCTCTCTACACTTTGAGAAAATAGTCCCTTTTTGCTCATTGAGAACTACAAAAAAGGAGTAATTTGAGGTTATTTTGCATTTTTTTGCCAAAATATTTGGTCATATCAAAAAAAAGCAGTACCTTTGCACTCGCTTTTGAAAAGCAATGGTCCGTTAGCTCAACTGAATAGAGTACCACACTACGGATGTGGGGGTTGCAGGTTTGAATCCTGCACGGATCACAGAAGAAGACCGCTAATAGCGGTCTTCTTTGTTATTTATACTATTTCCATCTTGCACTACCTTATACAACTCTACACCATCCTACACTACCCTATACAACCCTACCCTACACTATGCCGAACAATATAATACGGTATGTCTAATGCTTGAATCTCACGCTCATACCAATCAAATAGGTACTCGCGTATATTAGGGTTCTCGCGCACGGGGTCAGGTTCCCACTCCAAATCGGGATAACACAACAAGTACACGTCCATCGGATATTGGTGCAAGGCATCTTCTACAAACGAAGGACACTCACCATATTTGTGCTCAAACCACACTTTTGTGATTATCAGTTCTGTATCAAAAAACGCCACTCCCTCTTGCTGAGACAGTTCACGAAGTTGTTCTACCTGATATTCTGCTATGCGCAACACATCTTCGCGCGTGTACGCGTATGCGCTCCCGTGCTCGCGCGCTCGCTCCTCTAAATATACGCGCGCATGCTCGGAAACGAACAATCCACCATGTTGAGTGGCCAAATACTGTGCAAGCGTACTCTTGCCTGTGGACTCAGGGCCGATAATACCAACCTTAAACATTTTAGTTTATAGTGAATAGTGTAAGGTGTAAAGGCACGATGTTATCTCGTCAGCATCAATTTGATATTGATACCAAAATTGTCTGCCTTAGTTGGGTAAGACGACGAGATAAGCGGTGTAGTACCTTGGTGATCATAGAAGAGTTGCAGATTTATCTTCTGAGATAGCACGTAATCTGCACTAATCTTTATACCAAACACTTTATTACCTGAACTTGCCTGTGTAATACCTTCTTCTACCTTACGCAATAGGGTCTTGATATCCTTATAACTAACATCTACGTTCAGTTTCAAGTCGTTGCTAACTTTCTTTTGGCTATCGCCTGACTTAGCAATGAAACTCAAATCCTTTATCGTATATCCTGCACCAATCACAAACTCATTGGTATGTCCCTCGCTGATTTGTACAGAGTTGATATTCAGCGACACATTGCGTTGCTTGCGATATTCCACCTTTGCAGAGAGCGAGTTCTTCATTGTCATGTTCAAACCAATCAATGGGGAGAAACTCTCCGACAGTGTCACCGACGAAATGTCGTATGCTGAAGAAGGGATTGGGTTCTCAGTCTCCACATCGCGCACGAAGCCGACATGCTTGTTGCTCAATTCGCCAGCAGGTGTCCAAGTAGAATAACTTGAATAACTACCAATAGCGTACTTACAGGTATAAGCATGAGTGATATTCACCGACTTGAAATTATCACGCATCCATGGCAGTTTGCCCAAACCATCGAATGTCACAGACCAGTTAGGTAATACTTGTAGCAAACTCATAAACGGATTCAGTTTCACACTATATGGGTCGCGTCCTGTGTATGCCGCTAAGAACGCAGGTACCAACACATCGGCTGTATTATTTCCCACTGTACCATACTTGCGATCATATTTCTTACCGCGCAACTCGGTTGGTATAAAGCCTGCATTTGGATAGTTCATACCCTCATACTGTTGTTGCACACGATTGGTCATAATATCGCGGTTATTCAAGAATTGGTCAAACACCTCCGATGCAAAGTTTTCGTCCACCGAACCAATCTTTTGGAAGGCAGTACCGATAGCCACTTGCGTGATATTGAACGATCCTGTCATATTCTCCTGCAATTGGTCGAACGAGTAAATAATAGATGATGACTCTGCCGCATAGCGCTTACCATTCACTTGAATCTTGAAACCAGGGAATGGTTCGACTGTCACTTTCACATCAAAGTCGTTGGTCATTGTGCGTGTGGCAGGTTGCACCACGGTCGTATCGCCAGAGAGCCAACCATTATTCTTAGCTTTCTCCACAAAACCATCATCGAAGAATCCGAACGCGAAGTCAAATCCAGGGGCGTACAAGTCATTATACTTATTCTGTCCCATAAATCCCGCCTGTGGAGCGAAGCCAGGCAAGGTGAGCGAATTGGTATTGCGATAAGTCACCTGTACTTTACGCAACATCGTACCAAAGTATGCTGCCATATCCATCGCTTTTTCTGCTGCACTACGCTGATTTTGATCCGTAGTTTTAACAGTCAGTTTCACATTTTCTACATTGCTCTTTGACACAATCGTTACTTGCGTAGATGTGGTGGACTGCACTTTTACTTTCACCGGTTTACCACTCTCTGTTGTAGCCATCACCTCTACTGTCTCACTGCCCAAACGGTGATTAATTTCCTTAGGTTCGCCTGCCACCAGTGTAACAACCTCATCGTAACTCTTTGAACGGAATGGACGACGACGTGCACGTTGATTGAAGCGTTGTGTCATCTGCTTCCAGTATTTAGACTTGCCGTACAATGTTTCAAAATTCAAGCCTCCGTCCACTTGCCAAGCTCGTGTGCTGCTTACAACATTACCCAAGTTGGTTGTTTCTGCTGCAGAAGAAGATTGCATTGTCCTATTCCAATTGTAGGTTGCATTGTACGAGCCGTTGGCTGTCAGAGCCTCTAAGTAAGGGATACGATTGAATGGTATATTCCACGAAGCGGAAAAAAGTTGTTGATACGTATATGGATTTCCCCATGTTGCCAAACTGCGTTGGATAGTATCTTTCCATGCCTCGTAATAATCATTGGTGAAGGCATAATCACGAATTATCTCTGGCGTGTAGTATCCTTCATCTACGGTTGAGTTCATTGCGGTTTGGAATGTGAACTTCATGTTCTTCGTCAAGTCGTACTTAAAGTCGAAATTGCGATCCCATGTAAAGTCTTTGGAGAATGTCAGATCCATATCCGCTGCACCGGTCGCTTCCACGCTGAAATCACGCATCTTCAAATGGGTGTAAGTACGGTGCATAGTGGTATTGAACGCCCAGGATTGGGGTAGATAGTAGAAGTTCATCTCCTTCAAGAACTTCACTTTGTCCACCCCTTTCACATTCTTAAATGGTTCCCAAGGCTTTGGGTTGAAGTTAAATGAATAGTTGAACGAACCCTTTTGATCGGTCACAATATCTTGCTCTATCTCAGGAGTATGTTGATTTTGCTTGTTATAGCTTGCCGATACAGAGAAGTTAGCTGGGTCATAGAACATATTCTGCTTTTTAGAATGGATATCTAGTTTCATATTTGTCACCGAGAAACTAGTAGCCTCTTGTACCGTGTTCGCCATTTCTTTGATAGAATCGCGTTCTGCTTTTGTCTCATAATTCTCCAAACTCTCCGAGAGTTTTATATCCGTATCCAATGGATCGTAGTTAGGCGACAATGTCTCATTGGTATATGATACATACAGCGGTATTTGCAGTTTTGCTTTCTCAGGGAAGAGACGTCCGGCCTCTAATGCAGCACTCACGGATAGTTGATACATATTCTCCATGTTGCGGTCCAACACGTTTGATTCTATCGAACCATATCCTGCGGTCTCCAAACGTCCTGCCACGTTCACTTGTGCAATATCGCTCACGCTTAGTGCCGCATTTGCCATAGCAGCCACACCGCCCTGCTCATTAAACTGACTGAGACGCAGCTCATTGACCCATACTTCACCGCTCACCTCGCGATTACTGTTGTTGCGCACACCAATCATGATGGCTTGCACATCTTCTAAGGTTGGATTACCTAAGACTGTAATCTTATTATCCAACTTCTCAGGGTCGTATACTACATACGGTATGGTATTACCCACATTGGTATTGCCAGCACGTTTCGATTTGTTGCGAGCCATCTTTGCATCGGTGAAGACGCTCAATGGGAAATCAAAGGTATTCTTCTCCAACCACACTTTCAATCTATCTTCCGCACTATTGTCGTTATAGAATCCTTCTGGTGTGAGTGACAATGGTATTTCATACTCGTAGTAGTTGTTCTTCAAATCCGAACCCAAACGGATAAAGCATGTGAGTTCATTATCTTGTATTGGTTCAAAGTCTGGCATACACTCTGCGTGTACAAACATCTGCAAGCGTTTGTATTGTCGCATATCGTATGTCACATTCTTGTACACAGCGCGTGCGTCTTTCACTGGCAAATAGTTCAGTTTTAGCACCATTGCTTGCTCATTTTGTGCAATCAATTGTGCTTGTCCTGGGTCTGTCTGACGCGATATACCAGGGGGTAACACATAGTTTACAGGTGTACGGTTAGAGTTCTCTTCTATATTCACTGCCTGTACGTCCAATGTACCCACCGAAGTATAAGGATTGGCTATATTGTATTGATTATTGGCCACATCTTGATACAAACCTTTGGTATAGTTACGCCACTCGCCACGCACCAAGTCGAACGATGCAAAACGTATGTGTGTCTCTTGTCTGAAATTGGTCATAAAGATTCGCGCAAAACGAATTGACTTGAAATTGCGGATATTACCCACTTTCTGTACAGTTGCACTATCGCCTTTCAATGGAATCTTAAATTGATACCACTTCACCGTTGCCATCTCATCGTTGCGCAGTTTCACTGTCGTTTCCATGATGCTAGCAATGTGTTGTTGTCCTACGCGTTGCATATCTTGTGGACGCAACGAGATACGATAACGATAGAAACGCTCGCCATCGTTGAGTGTATTATCATTGTTAATATCCTCTATATCAGGATACAGGGTTGATGCACTACCATAGCGTTCATTCTCCTGCGCTTCTGGCGAGTTACCCTCTGTACCATTATAGCGTTTATAGCGCAATAGGATTGGTGTTTCTTGCTCGTCGTAGTCATCACCACGGTAGTAGTGGTAGTTATCACCTGCGGGGTCTCTTCTTGGAGAAAACTCATCTGTATCCCACATCTCCCATACCGCAGGATCCACTTTCGCTTCCAAGGCTTTGAGATATTCCACATACGGGTTGCGACCATTGTAATAGAGATACATCGGATCCATCTCTTGTATGGTGGTCAATCCATCTATGCCGACGTCTTGTTTGCTTCTCGCTCCTGCCTCATTGGCAAACGCCACCACAGTGCTTGTAGTGCGTGACATACGTCCCCAAACGGTACTCTCTGTCTGTTTTTCATCTGCCTCATTCAATGGTAATCCATGCTCAAAGCTCTTCTTGCCATCGCGCAGAATATCTTCGCTTATATCACCTAAGTCTATGTATAAGTCACCACCTGTATATGCCGCATCTGGATTGGTCAAGAATGGGTCCATTAACCAAAATTCGATATACTCTATATTGGCTTTCTCAAAATCGGTGTTATCCAACTTTCGCATGATACCACCCCAACGATCTTGTGGATTTGTCAATTTACCGTCACGACCTATCTCATCAGCAGAGATATTGTACGGACCACGCTCATCGGGGTAGTAACTCAGGTTCAGTACGGGCAATCGTGTATCGGCATTTGCCATCACTTGTTTGTTAGGGTACACCTCTTGCTCATACACAGTACGTGTGCGATGGTCGCACATGAGTTCTATGTTATCCTTAATGTGTTTAGGCGTGTTGCTACTTGGTTTACCAAAGATAGGGTCCACTGTGTACCACGCCAAAAGCGCACGATTCTTGTTGTAGGCTACGGAATCGCTCAATGCATACTCAGGGAAATTATCCGAACGCGGTGTAGAAGCCAATCGCCAATAACTTGGATAATGAATATCGATGTTGGTCTTAGTTGCTTCAAAGTCGTCAATGTATGCTGTACCTACTTGTCCCACTTCTTTGGTGTGACCTGGTATCAGGTGAGCAAACTCCGCATTGATTTGGAAGGTAGAAGGTGCGGTAGCATTGATCCATGGCACTTTGTCAATGAGCAGGGTCAGCCATTGCATTTCCGTCTTCCAATTCGCATTCACGCCCCACACAGTATTTGCCAACGGCTCGCTACCTGTATTAACTTTGGTCGTGATTGGACGTTCGTTCAAGTGCATAATGGTACCGCCAATCGTAAAGTCCTTATTAAACTCATATTGCAAGTTCGCACCGAATAGTGATTTACGTTGCATAGAGAATAGGGCTTGATTCTCCAATTTTACATCGACATTCGTTCCAGACTCCAAGATGGACTGATTCAATATCGTCACGGTTCCCATGGTATAGTCCACGGTGTAATCCACGTTCTCTATCAGAGTCGCGCCACCGGCTGTTACCACCACACTTCCGCGGGGAACGTTCATTGCGTTTAGGCGAATCTCGTTACCCGATGAGCCTTTGTATTTACCGACCAAGGCAAACTTATTCTTCTCGGTATATTCTTGCGCGCTCACTAGGGTGGAGTCATACAACTCTTGGAAGACATATTTTTCTGCCACCTTCGGATCACCGATCTCGCGTTTCAAGTGACTACCAAAAGGCTCCAATACGGGGAAAATGATTCGTCCCGAAGACGACAATGCTGTGTATCCTTCCACATAGTCAAATCGTCCATCGGGTGAGGCATTGTTGCGCGAATCCAATCTATCCATGCCCATTACGCGAATCAACTGTTTGCCTTTGATAGCACCTTCCATGAGGTACTGCATATCCGTACCCACAGAGTCGTTGCGGTATTGCACGTATAACTCAAACTTATCGCTACTCATCTGACTTGCTCCGATGGAATAGATGTTTTTCATCATGAGGTCCCATGTGCCTTTGTTTTTTGCGATAGGTGCATTGTTGCTACTTTTCAGCATTTTCAGCAGCAGGGCGTTGGGTGCTTTCAGCGATTCTCCGGCATCGGTTGAGAACTCACCCACTTGATATACTTGTCCAGCGTAGGTATATTCGTATGCTACTGCCAAGACCTCATCTTGGTTCAACGCTGCTTTCAGAGAGATGTAACCTAATGCTGCATTCAGTGTATATTCACTACTGCTTAATAGGCGTGCTGATTCTATTTTCTCATAGTCTTCGCTCACGTCCATTCCTATGGATTGCATCACGCTGCTCACCTGCTGAATGTCACGTACCGCAGGATTGCTTTGTGTCAATACCTCGTAGAGAGTATTGGCTTTGTTATATGGAGTGCGCGCACCTGATACAGTGTTCCACTGTATGTTTTGGATATGCACTGGGTCGTACTCTCCCAAGTCGGTCAATGCTACGATATTGCGTGCCTCGTCGTAGTTTGCTCGCTTATTTGTCACCCACACCTCAATGCGATTGATAGTCACGCCGCTCGCGATGTATGGCAATGCTTTCATTGCTTGCTCATAGTTATCACGGAAATAGTAACTCAGGAAGAAATGTCGATTCTCATCGTAACTGTCAATTGGCACCTCAAAGTTCGTTGTCTGTGCACCGCCTTTACTGCTGACAGTTTGGCTTTCTGAGTTCTGCTGCGACACCAATGCTTGCACACGCAGTTTGCCGAATTTCATATCTGCTTTCACGCCGAATAGTGCGCTACTACCGCGTATCAAACTGTTGTTTAGGGTCATGGATACATTACCCGCCTCTAAGGATTGGATAATATCATCTTCTTGACCCTTGAAGTTCAGTTTTAGGTTCTGTTGGTCAAAGCTGAACGATGCTTCGGTGTTGTAACTCATGTTGAAGTTCAGTTTCTCACCTACTTTTCCGTTCACGCTCAATTGGATTTTCTCGTCAAAGTCAAAGATATTGTTGTTTCGCGAACGTTGTGTCAGCGCGGGGTTGTCTATGAATTGGTGTTTAAAACCAAAGAGCAGTTCAGCCGATCCTTGCAGTTTCACTTGTACGCCGCCAGGACCAAAAACTTTATCGGCAGGTCCGATATTGAATTTCATATCGGTAATATCAAATTTGCTCTCGTTATCGTGTTCTACTTCGCTGATTTTCCCTTGCCAGAATTTCCCCATCTCTTGTTTTTCGGAGTAGGTACGATACTCCTCTGCAGTCATCATGTAGGGAGTAGCAATCTCCACATCGCCCATGCGCGTGCGCACGACGTAACCACCGGTTAGGGGGTCATACTCGATCGTTGTATTGACATTCTCCGGGTCTTGCAGATCCAAACTACTATGCACTCTATTCAAGTCGTCGTAGTTGTTCACTCCTACTCCTTTTACTTGCATAGGTGCCATGATGGCAGTATCTACTACCATTGCCAACGAATCTTCTTGCGCAATTGCCAATAGTCCATTGCCAATCGCCAGTAATATGATTATCAGTTTTTTCACTATACCTTTCCTTTTCTCTTTAAACTACTCTAAACAATTCTAAACAACCCTACACCAATCATAACATCTTCAACGCTTGCTTGATCACTTTTTCTACGCTTGCATCAGGTTCTGCGCCGAGGATTTTGTCCACCACCTTTCCGCTTGCCGCAGCAGCAAAGCCCAGCATCGTCAGTGCGCTGACGGCCTCTTGTTTCACTTCGCCACACAACTCTACACCACTTTGCACAGCAGCAGAATCTGCTGCGCCGAACGAGCCTGAACCGTTTTGGGCGTCTGTGCCCAAATCAACCTTCAACACTTTATCTTTCAAATCTACGATAATGCGCTGTGCGGTTTTTGGTCCAAGTCCTTTCACTTGTGAGAGGGCGCGTGCATTGCCTGTGGCTATTATTTGTCGTATCTCTGCTGCGGTGTAAGCTGACATGATCATACGTGCAGTGTTTGCACCGATACCGCTGACGGTCATCAGCATGAGAAAGAGTTCACGCTCACCGCGTGTGAAAAAGCCGAACAGGTCATGTGTATCTTCACGAATAATTTCTGTCACGAATAGTTTTGTTTCGGTATTTTCTTTGCCTACGAGTGCCGAGTAACTTGGCAAAGCGATGTTGATAGCGTACCCCACTCCGGCAGCCTCAATCACTGCGTATGTAGGTGTCAAATCCGCTAAATTTCCTTTTATATATTCAATCATAATAGAGTTTTAAGCCATTCTTGCGATATCGTTTTTCATTTCCTTACACACATACGCGACCGCGCACGCATGGAAAAAGCGTGCAAAGGTACTAAAAAATTCTTATATACGCAAGAAAAATCGCCAATTGAGGCGATTTTTCTGTTTGATCATTGAGTGAACGTATTTTTCAGTATCTTTAAAAATCGTTCTTAGCTTCGCAACCCTCTTTATCATCAGCAGGAGTGCGATCATAAGTAATGACGGCCTTATTACCACTTGTTTTATACAGTTCTTGCAGCACGAGGACAAGATTCGCTTCGGTGTCCCAAGAATACATCGTACCATTCAACACACCTGCGTTTTCTACTGTAAACTTCCAGCATGTGTACTCGGTGTTGTCTAATTTGGTAGCATCAAGACTCATGATGTCAGCACCTTTTTTCTCGCAACTTGTCAATGCAAGAGCAGCCACTGCAAAGATTGCAAATGAAATCTTTTTCATTTGTTAAATTTTAATAGATTGGTATTGTATTGTTTATTTTATATAGTTGCTCACTTTAGCAAATCGGCGGCAAAGGTAGTGATTTTTTGTGAGATATGCAAGAAAATTGCCTCAAAAGGCGATTTTATACGTATAGAAAGACTATTTTTCATTAAAAAACAATGCATTACGCTACACTGCGCGGATCTGTCATTGCACAGCTAAAATCGAATAGTTGAGCCTCATTTCTTAAAAATCTCCGATTTTTCTTGCATATATGCCAAAAAAAACGTACCTTTGCACGTTTAATTGCCCTAGTAGGGTTTAACGATTATAATTATGGCTAAAACAGATATTTCCACATTAGGCGAGTTTGGACTAATCAAGCACCTGACCAAAGACATTCAACACGTACAGGAATCCACCCAAAAGGGCATCGGAGACGATGCCGCTGTCCTCAA
Organism: Paludibacteraceae bacterium; assembly: GCA_045587145.1. Lineage (GTDB taxonomy): Bacteria > Bacteroidota > Bacteroidia > Bacteroidales > Paludibacteraceae > Colicola. Next base: position 19,063 of record JAZNBO010000038.1, on the reverse strand, counting down.
TTTTAACAGCAAACGTACACTCGTCACTACCGACCTTCTACTCGAAGGTATACACTTCAACCTCGAATATGTGCCCCTCAAACATCTCGGTTACAAAGCAGCCGTGGTCAACTTCTCCGATATTTACGCTATGAACGCCACCCCTACACAAATAACCGTGTCTCTTGGCATTAGCAAACGATTCTCCGTAGAAGATCTCGAAGAACTGTATAGCGGTATCCGTCTTGCTTGCGAACGCTACGGTGTGGATCTCGTAGGTGGCGACACTTCTGCTTCTATGACAGGTTTGACAATCTCCATTACCGGCCTCGGTACAGCATACGAATCCGACATCGTCTATCGCAATGGCGCAAAAGTGAATGATCTTATCTGTGTCACTGGCAATCTTGGCTCAGCGTATATGGGTCTGCAACTTCTCGAACGCGAGCGCATCGTCATGAACGCCAATGAGAACGCTACCCCTGCTTTTGAAGGTCGCGAGTATCTGCTCGAACGCCAACTCAAACCAGAAGCGCGTCGCGACATCATTAAACAGTTGCACGAGGCAGGTATCAAGCCAACTGCTATGATGGATATCTCCGACGGACTCAGTAGCGAACTCATGCACATCTGTACACAGTCTAATGTTGGTTGTTCCGTATACGAAGATAAACTGCCTATTGATTATCAAGCCGCAGCCCTCGCTGAGGAGATGAACCTCAATATCGTGACTTGCGCCCTCAATGGTGGTGAAGACTACGAACTACTGTTCACCTGTTCATTGGACGACTACGAGAAACTTATTCCATTGGAGGACGTATATCTCGTTGGGCATATCACCAAACCCGAGCATGGTATCAACCTTATCGGTAGAAATGGTGAAGAAATCGCCCTCAAAGCCCAAGGTTGGAACGCTTTTAATAAATAATAAGAAGACAACACAAACAACAATTCCGCTTCGCCAACACTGCTCAGCGGCACGAATTATAAAAAAATTATATCCTTGGCAAGGCGCAATGTTGGCGCCGCGCAGAAGTTGTCTAAGTTGTCTTTAATTAACATACACTATGCATATCGTCCTACTCGGCACAGCATACCCTTTCCGCGGAGGATTAGCAGCGTTCAACGAACGCCTTGCTCGCCAACTGCAAGCAGAAGGACACGAGGTGGAAGTCATTACTTTCACCCTGCAATATCCGTCCTTCCTCTTTCCTGGCAAAACGCAATACTCCAACGAACAACAGCCTGCCGACCTACATATCACGCAGCAAGTCCATTCCTGCAACCCTCTCAATTGGTGGAAAGTTGGCAATAAGATTCGCCGCATGCAGCCCGACCTGCTCATCTCTTGCTACTGGATGGCGTTCTTCGCACCATGCTACGGCATCATCCAGCGCATCGCTAAACGCAATGGCAAAACACGTTGTATCGCTTTGGTACACAATATGATACCGCACGAACCAAACATTCTCGACAAACTGCTTGCCCCATTCTATGTGCGCAATACCGACGGTTTTGTGGCATTGTCCGAGAGTGTGGTGAGAGATATTGATTCGCTTGACAAACACGTCAAACCAAAAACATCATATCCCCACCCTATCTATGACCACTATGGTGCACAGATGGAGAAAAACGAGGCATGCCAAGCGCTCAACCTTGACCCTAAGAAGCAGTATATGCTTTTCTTTGGTTTGGTTAGAGCATACAAAGGGCTTGATCTTCTGCTTGATGCTTTTGGCAAAGTAAAAGACCTACTACCAGACTTGCGACTGATAGTGGCAGGCGAGTTCTACGAGGACGAGGAGAAATACCGCGCACAAATAGCTAACAACAATTTAGCTGATAGAGTGATTATCAAAAACGACTTTATCGCAGATGCCGACTTGTGCAAGTATTTTGGTGCTGCTGATTTGATTGTGCAACCTTATAAATCGGCCACACAGAGTGGCGTAACACAAGTGGCGTTCCATTTCGAGAAACCAATGCTAGTGACCAATGTAGGAGGCTTAGGCGAGATAGTTCACGACCATAAGATGGGATATGCAGTCAAACCTAATGCAGATGCTATCGCCGAGGCCATCACCGACTACTACACTAACAATCGACAAGCCGACTACACCCAGTACCTGATTCAGCAGAAAGACCGCTACTCCTGGTCTGGCATGGCAAATACTTTTTACACAATTCTAAACAACTCTAAACGATTCTAAACAACTCTAAACATAATGAACGAAGTGAAACTATTTCTCACCGACGTGGACGGTTGCATGACCGACGGCGGTATGTACTACACCGAGAGCGGTGACGAGTTCAAACGTTTCTGCGTATATGACGGCATGGGTATTGTACTCTTGCGCAAAGCGGGTATCCCTTGCGGTATCCTCACCAGCGAGAACACTGCCATTGGCTTGAAACGCGGTCAGAAACTCGGTTTGGAATATATATACACAGGTGTCGGTCGCGTAGTGGACGGCGTGAAGATGACCAAACTCGATGCTGCGAACGAGATTTGCAACGAATTGGGCATTTCGTTGGAGAATGTATGCTTTGTGGGCGATGATGTCAACGACCTCGATCTCTTGCAGCACGCAGGCGTAGCCGCATGCCCAGCCAACGCCGTAGCCGTAGTCAAAGCCGTCCCTGGCATTATCCACCTCACCAAAAACGGCGGCGACGGCGCTATCCGCGAACTCTGCGAAATGATACTCGCCGCAAAAAACGACTCTACCCCACTCTAAACAACACTACACAACCTTATACCACACTACATGTATAACATCGCCGTCATATTAGCAGGAGGCATAGGAGCACGTGTTGGGGGCAATACCCCCAAACAACTGCTTCCCCTCGCTGATGGTCGTTCTGTTCTGGAGCATGCTGTGAGTGCCTTTGAGCAATCACCTCATATTGATGAGGTTTGTATTGTCATGCATCCCGATTATATTGCCTATGCCGAGCAAATGCTTTTGGCTAATGCATGGCAGAAAGTCCGCCACATTATCCCCGGCGGCAAAGAGCGTTGGGAATCGAGTGTGAATGCTATTCGTGCCATTATGAACCAAGACAACTCCCTTCCCTTTAGGGAGGGGATGGGGGTAGGCATTTTATTGCACGACGCTGCGCGTCCCTTTGTCAGTCAAGACATTATTGCTCGTGTATGCGAGGCGCTTAAGGAGCATGAGGCAGTGACGGTAGCTATCCCAAGCACTGACACGGTCTATGAGATGGCAGACGGCAAGGTTGCCCGTATCCCACAACGCTCTACTATTATGCGTGCTCAAACGCCCCAGGCCTTCCGTATAGAGATAATCGCCGAAGCATATACCAAAGCGTTGGGTGTAGATAGTCTAAGTGCAGAAGCATGCGCAGAGGCTCATCTACCCGCCACCGACGACTGTGGCGTGATATTCAACCATCTGCCAGAGATACCTATCCACATCGTCCTCGGCGAAGAACAAAACAAGAAAATAACATTCAAAGAAGATATATAAATGAACAACAAAAACTTCTGTATGAGTTCCTATCTTGCTTTCCGCTATATTGAGCGTGAAGGCATGGATTTTTATCCAGGACTTCATCACGAGAATATACCATTGCCTGATGGCAAGAATTTTACGTACGTTCGCACGGCTGCCGAAATAGATGAGGCTATCCAAAAGGTTTTCGATTCCCTCAAAGGTGAGAAATTAGGTATCTGCCTTTCTGGCGGTATGGACTCTGCTATTTTGGCATCTTATATGCCTGGTTGTGATGCCTATACCTTCCGTTTCTTGGGTGGCGAATACCAAAAAGAGGAATTGGCCCGTGCAGAATATTATGCCAAATATTATGGTCTGAATCTGCATTATGTGGATATCGATTGGAACACGGTGCAAAACTGTCTTGGGCCTGTTATGCGCTCCAAGCATGCTCCCGTTCACTCTATTGAACCACAACTATATCAAGCAGCACTTCAAGCGAAAGCGGATGGTGTAACGCGATTAATCGTTGGCGAAAGTAGTGACCTTATCTTTGGCGGTATGGACCAATTATTATCCAAAGATTGGACAGTAGAGGACTTTGCTAAACGCTATACCTTCCTTGATCCTGCATTAGTACTCAAGCAGCCAGAAGACATGTCCTATCTCTATGAACGTTATCGCCAAGGGGAGAAGATCAACTTCCTTCAATTCATGGACGATGTATTCAGCCGTGAGTCATCGAGTTCCTACTACAATGCTTTCAAGACAGCTGGCATGCCATATACCGACCCATACGCTTTGCTCCGTATGGCAGATGAGTTGGATTTGAATCGTGTGCGCAATGGCGAATCCAAGTACCTCGTGCGTGAATTGATGCAGATTAAGTATCCAGAGATTCCTGTACCAAACAAGGTGCCTATGCCTCGCCCTGTAGATGCATACTTCAAAGATTGGTGTGGCCCTAAGCGCCCAGAGTTCCGCCGTGATATTGACATGAACCAACTCACTGGCAATCAGAAATGGCAACTATACTGCCTCGAACAGTTCCTCAACATGTTCGAGCCTATCAAGGTAGGTTATACCACAGGTGTGTATGACCTATTCCATATTGGGCATTTAAACCTGCTCCGCAAAGCCAAAGCGCAATGTGACTATCTTATCGTAGGTGTATCAACCGACGAGTTAGTAAGTTACAAACACAAGCAAGCTGTTATTCCTTTTGTAGAGCGCAAAGAGATTGTAGCTGCCATCAAATATGTGGACGAAGTAGTAACCCAAGAGAATATGAACAAGATGGAAGCTTGGGAGAAATACCATTTTGATGTCATGTTCGTAGGCGATGATTGGAAGGGTACTGACAAATGGAACAAGATTGAGGCCGACCTCAATGCTGTAGGTGCACAAGTTGTCTATTTCCCTTACACCAAAGGTACATCCAGTACACTTATCAACGAGACATTACACAAACTGCGCGGAGAATAATGAAACAGTTTGCCAAGTTCATAGCATACCTCTTGTGTTACATGGTTTATCCATTATCTTACCTCGTTCCCCGAACGAGTAAGATATTGGTTTTTGGTTCGTATAGAGGAGGATTCAATGACAACTCCAAATACCAGTTTATATACGCCAACGAGCATATCAAAAACCGCAAACTCGTTTGGGTTTCCACAAAAAAGTCTACCGTGAAGCATATCCGTAGCCTTGGCTATTCTGCTTACTATGTGGCTTCGATTAAAGGACTATGGTATGCGCTTCGAGCTAAATACTGGTTTGTCAATTCCTATTCATCCGATATTGCATTCTGCCTTGCAGGTAGTGCTAAGATTGTCAATCTTTGGCACGGAGTACCGATGAAAGCTATTGAGTTTGGTATCACTAAAGGTGACTTGGCTAAACGCTATGTTGAGCGCGATATCCGCGATACCTTCTATCACCCTGCACCATTCCGACGTCCAGACTACATGGTATCTACTACTGACTTCTTTGATGGAGTATTCTCTCAGTCTTTCCGTATAAACAAAGAGCAATGTATTCAAACGGGTTGTCCGCGTAATATGCTCTTGAATAAACCATTAGAAGAGGTTAATCAGTTCATCCAGAAATACGAATCTCAGGGCACCAAGCAGTTGGTAGCACATATTCAAAAGTACGATACAGTGTTGGTATATATGCCTACTTGGCGTGATTCACAACGTGAGTGTTTTGCCAATGGCTTCGATCTCAATGCCTTGAACGCATGTGCAGCCGCGCAGAATGCGTGCGTACTGATGAAACCACATGCCAATACCATCATCGACAAATCGGTAGAATATAGCAACCTTATTTTCCTTGATGGTAATGTGGATATGTATTGCATTTTACCATACACCCATGTGCTTATTACCGACTATTCGTCAATCCTATATGACTATGTTCTTATGCCTAAAAAGCATATTATCCTTTTCCATTATGACTACGAGGAGTATGTGAATAGTCGTGAGTTTATCTTTGATATTCAAGATAATATTGTCGGAAGAAAAGTATATACCTTCGACGAACTTATCCAAGTAATCTCTACCAATGATTACACTATGGACGCAACTGCTCGCCAGAAGATATTGGATAAGTTCTGGGGCGAGACAAGTGGTAAGAATAGTTGTGAATTAGTTTTTAAGAAACTTCAATTATTGGACTAACCGCCCAATAATCCCTTTGTTACATTTCTACGGAAGAGCACCAATTTCCATCCTTTCATAGGGTGTCCTTGTAGTGTGTATATACATAGTAGGGCAAGTGTACCTCCCCATTTGATGCCTTCAGATAGTAGTCGTTTAAGGTATTTTCCTTTTGATATAGCGCACGTGCGCATACGCTCGCTACGACCAATCTGTAAGGTTAAGCGGTTGAAATAGTCTTCTTCTAATTTCGCTTGTGGGATAATATGATGCAACATTGGCGTAGGCAAATAGAGCACCAGCATGCCTAGTGCCTTCATTTTATCAAAGATATCCTTCTCTTCCGACGCTAGAAGTGCACTACCTTTACGCCCCAGTTCCGTATTGAACAATCCCACATGGTCAAACACCACTTTCCTGTACGCAGCATTTCCACCACCAGGATAACGACCATTAGGGTACTCGCGCACTTTATCGCCATAGTTCATCCATGCAGTCAGTAGGGCTTTGGTATAAGGCGACATCCACTTGGGTTCTTCGGTCTCATACAATGGCTCTATAGGACCACCTGCGGCCATCGTTTCTGGGTAAGCCGCAAAATGCTCTGCATAGATGCGGATGTAATCCGTATCCACCAGTGCATCATCATCTACATAGATGATAATATCACCCTTTGCCTCTTTTATTCCCTTGTTACGAGCAGCGGATAGTCCTTGTTCTGTTTCCACTACATAGCGCAACGTAATCTCTGGATGAGTTGTGGCAAACTGCTCACATACGCCTCGCGTATTATCGGTGCAGTTGTTATCCACCAATACAATCTCATAATCCGAAGTTGGATAGTCGTTCTTAGCGATGCTTTCCAACAACGGACCAATATACTTCTCGCGGTTATATGTGCAAATGATTAGGGTAATCATGGTGTACAGTGTAGAGGCTAGGTTATTTCTGTTTTCTCCACAAAGGAGAGGTTAAAGCACCTACGCTCAGAAGCAATGCAAGAATAAGAATAGCCATGCATGCTTTATCGGTCTTCAAAGCATGTGGTTCAAAGACCATACGCAATTGATGTGCGCCCGCAGGGATAACGGCTGCACGTAAAGTATAATTCACTCGTGCAAGAGGAATTTCTACTTGCTCGCCATTCGCATTTACCAAATACAAGTGCCAATCATATGGATAGTAAATCTCAGAGAATACTGCCACCTTGTTTTGCTCGGTCATAGCCGCATACTCCAAGCAGTTTGGCGCATAAGAGGTCAACTCGATCACATTCTCATCAAATGCCATCAATGGTGTCACCTCGGGTTTAGTAATATCCAATACCTCCGCAAACTTCTTATCAGCCACCGCCTGTTTGTGCAAATCCAACGTTCTCAACGCAGCGCACTCCTCATCAGGCGTATCTACCAATATTACCTCGTCCACAAACCAACAATTGCCCATCGCATACGGGTTCATAACGGGTACTTGCTGTCCTCCTTGCAATGGCATGACTGCGTACTTCATATTGAGCATATTCAGTACAGGGAAATCCTTGCCAGCATTCTCATCTGGTATCATAAAGCCCTGCGTACGCATCACCGTTTGCATCAGCGGATTCATTTCTTTAGAAATATGCTCATCTATCAAATCTTGGTAACGACGCAATTTTGCAGCCGAATAACCACCGATAGATTTCAATCGATAACTTGTGCGTGCATCATTAAAAGTATTTGTCGCCAAGTTCAATACACGGTAATACGACTCATCCTCTAAAATCTGCTCCTCGTATGGCTGAATAGCAAAATATCGTTCAGCATCTTTGGCTTTTACAAAGTTATTATTTCCAAAGAAACGCTTATTCACTGGAATCATATCGGCGAGCACGAGCGCAGCGAGGAGTGCATAAAAACCAATAGTCCATTTCCTCATTGCCTTATCGCCTTCTCGCCTCATAGCCTGCCAACTATACCAATATACCAATCCTGCACCAAGTACGATAAATATCAGTGAGCGCCAAGCATCAGCTTTGATCATGGCTACACGCTCATCGTAGATAGCATCTTTGAGCCATGCAGGCACTTGGCTTACCCATTGGCCGTCGTAACTACTGGTTACATCTACCGCAGCACCAAACAAAGCAAATATGAGGCATAAACCACCTGTGATACCAGCAGCGGTAAGGATGCTTATTCTTAGCTTATCCCATGCTATTTTCTTCTCTACTACTTGTTGCAATGCCATGATACCGAGCAATGGCATTGTGATCTCTGCCACTACAAGGATACTCTCCACGGCGCGGAACTTGTTGTACATTGGGAAGTAGTTGAAGAAGAGTTCTGTGAGCCACATCATATTTCTACCCCATGCCAATGCAACGGAGAATAGTGTAGCTACAAGCAGTGCCCATTTGTATGGACCGCTCACAATCAGCAATCCGAGTACAAAGAGGAAACAAATAATAGCACCCATATATACAGGACCACTCGTAAAGGCTTTCTCTCCACGATAGGTAGGCACTTGCCCACAGAACTGTTCGGCAGAACGTTTGGGTACGCCATTCTGTTTCATCGTCTCGCAAAGTTGCGACTTCTCGCCCACATTATATCCGCTCGCACCACCTTCCCAGTTAGGGATAAGGAAAGTCATTGTTTCATCCACACCATAACTCCATGCGGTAGCGTAGTCCAAGTCTAAACCTCCGCCTTTCGCCTTTTCGCCTTTCGCCTCATCGCCTCTCAGTTCCGAGTGTCCACCACGCATGGTTTCTTTGAGGTAGTTTTGGTTCATTTCGAGCCAACTGAGTTTGGTACCCACGATGAGCAACAAACTGAGTGCTACTACGCCAACAGATATACCCAAGTCTTTCCACGCTTTCTCCTTGATATGGATGTACAATTCTGCACATGCCATAATACCAATAAGCATGAAGATATAATAGGTCATCTGTGGGTGGAGAGTGATACTCAGAATACCGTATAGCACCATGAGTGGAGCGCCCAACCAATATTGTTTGCGGAAGATAGCATAGAATCCACCTATAACGGGTGCCAGGAAACCAAGTGCCATAGCCTTGGTGATATGTCCCGCAGGAATAATCAAAAAGAAATAAGTCGAGAATCCTATCGCAAAACCACCAATGATACTCAGCCATGGATTGACCTTAAAACAACGAAGCAAGAGGAAGAATCCGAAGAAGTAGGCAAAGATGATACCGATGGCTTCCCATCCGCCTTCCATGCCGAGGTGAGCGATCTTTGCCATACCATTGCGCACTTCACCAGATGGCAAGCTACCTGTAATCTGGTAGGTAGGCATACCGCCAAACATAGAGTTGGTCCACCATGTACGTGTACCATGCTCGTCGTAGAAAGTACGTGCCTCTTGTGCAGCACCTTTCCAGTTGTTCACATCACCTTGTACTAGCACTTTGCCCTCCAATACAGGAGCGCAATAAATCATCGCCACTGCCACGAATGCCACAATTGCCACGGCGTATGGCAGAATCTTCTTCCAATCTATTTTCATGTTCATATTGTTTTCGTTTTAGCAATTTTGCGTGCAAAGGTACAAAAAAAAATGTATATGTGCAAAAAAAGCTCGCTTTTTTGCCATAGGCTACATTTTTTACTGTAACTTCGAGGTAGGTGCCCTCGAAATTACTATTTTTTTTGACATACGCAAATGTTGAGTAAAAAATCGCATCACACTAGAGTCTTTCCATCAACACAATTGACGCATCTTAAAAATATGCAGTAAGTGGGTAAAAACAAAATAATAAGAAAAAAATGAGGATTTTTAGCAAAAAAATGAAAAAAAACGAAAATTTTCTTGACTCGTACCCAGGGTCATGTATTATCTTTGCAGAAAATTTCTTATTTCGTATTACAAATACGCAAACGATAACTACAAAAACAAGAGATAATAACTCTAAAAATAATAAATTATGAAACAAAAAACGAAATTGAAAATCGGAGAGTTTTCACAAATGATGCAAGTGACCGTAAAAACACTTCGTCACTACGAAAAAAAGGGCTTGCTTTTACCCGATGAAGTGGACGAATGGACAGGTTATCGCTATTATACCATTTGTCAAATGCAAAAGTTGAACGCTATTCGTCAGCTTCAACGCTTGGGCTTTTCGCTGGAAGAAATAAAAGAAGTATTCGAAGAAGATTCACACATGCCAAGCATAAAACAACTAACAGAAAAGATTAACAAAACAGAAGAACAATTAAAACAACTAATAAATAGACGAGACCAACTGAAAAACTGGATAGAAACTTCTGAAAAATATAACCATATGGAGAAATATAACATTGAATCATTGCCCGAAGTCATCGTAGCAAGTCATCGAGAAGTCATTCCTGATTATAGCGCGCTCGGAATGTTGTGCGTAGAGAAAATCGGTCCAGAGATGCAACGATTAGGATGTCAATGCCCTATGCCAGGTTATTGCTTTACTATTGAACATAGCACAGAGTTTTCTCCAGATAGTATAGATATTGAGTATTGCGAACAAGTCGCTGAAATGGGGCAAGATAGTCACATCATACAATTCAAACGTCTTCCTGCCGTTGAGAAAGCACTATGTGTGAAACATATCGGTCCATACGAACGATTTTATGAATCGTTTGCGGAAGCGTTCAAATATATGGAAGAAAAAGGTTATCAAATGATTGGGCATCCACGCACATGCTACATAGATGGTATCTGGAATCAAGAAGATCCTGAAAAATGGTTGTCAATAATACAGGTGCCGATAGACATAAAGTAAAATATCATATCTTCAAAACAAAAACCACCTCATTAATGAAGTGGTTTTTGTTGCTATATATACAAACAGTCTTATACTACACCGCTAAAGCCCATGAATGCCATCGCCAAAAGACCAGCAGTCAAAAGGGCGATAGGAGTTCCTTGCATTGCTTTTGGCACTTTAGCCATTGCCAATTGCTCGCGCATACCTGCGAACAATACCAATGCTACGGCAAAGCCCAAAGCGGTTGCGATAGCGAAGAGCAAACCAGTCAACATGCTTGGCTCAGCGCCCATAGGCAATTTATAAGTACCTGTTGCTACCATGATAGCCACACCAAGCAAGCAGCAGTTGGTGGTAATCAATGGCAAGAACACACCCAATGCTTGATACAAAGCAGGAGAGATCTTCTTCAATACGATCTCAATCATTTGCACCAAAGCGGCAATCACCAAGATGAACAATATAGTTTGCAAGAAACCAAGTCCCCATGCGTTGAGCAACTGTTGCAACAAATAGGTAACCAAAGTAGCCAATGCCATAACGAAGGTTACAGCTGCACCCATACCCAATGCTGTGCTAATTTTCTTACTTACTCCCAAAAATGGGCAAATACCCAAGAATTGGCTCAATACGATATTATTAACGAATATCGCAGAGATAAATATCAAGAAATATACCATAATATCAAAATTTTCAATTTTGTGTAGCATTGTGTAGTGTTGTGTAGTATTGTGTAGCGTTGTACAATTCTACACTATTCTAAACGATTCTACACCACTCTACACGGCGCTATGCGCCTTACTTTTTCAAAAGTTTCTGCACCAATGCCATCAAGTAGCCCAATACGATAAACGCACCAGGAGCCAATACGAAGATGAGCATGCCATAAGTCTCGCTATAGAGGTTCAAGCCAAATACGCAACCTGTACCGAGCAACTCACGTACTGCACCAATCAAAGTCAATGCCAAGGTAAAGCCCAAGCCCATGCCAAGGCCATCCAAAGCAGACAATCCTACGGTGTTCTTAGCTGCAAAAGCCTCTGCACGACCAAGTACGATACAGTTCACTACGATCAGCGGAATGAACAAACCGAGCACATCATAAATAGAAGGCAAGTAGGCTTGCATGAGCAATTGTACCATGGTTACGAAGGTAGCAATCACCACGATGAATGCAGGGATACGTACCTTATCTGGAATCAAGTTTTTCAAAAGTGAGATCACCACATTTGAGCACACGAGCACAAAAGTGGTTGCAAGTCCCATGGACATACCATTGATAGCTGAAGTGGTAGTCGCCAAGGTAGGACACATACCGAGTACCAACGCAAACACAGGGTTCTCGCGCAAGATACCGTTTAATACTGTACTTAATGCTTTATTTTTCATTGTTGGCCTCCTTCCTCAGTTGTTAATTGTGTTGCACCGCTAGTTGCCTCGATAGGCATAGGTTGTTGAGCGATAGCGTTGTAAGCCTTCACTACTACCTCAAGGAACGCACGCGATGTGATAGTAGAAGCAGTGATTGCGTCTACATCGCCACCATCTTTGCTTACGGTGAAGTTGGTGGTAGCAGGATTCTTACCAATGATGTTTTGTCCTGGTTTATCCGCATTGCAGAACCATGATACCATCAGCGCACCAAGACCTGGGGTCTCTGCTTGCTCAAGTACTACATAGTTTACTACGTTGCCTACGTTATCAAAACCAACCATCAAGCGGAATGTACCACCAAAAGGCATGTTTGCGTTGCCCTCTGTGCTTGCCTCAACGGCTGTACCTACCCACTCTTCGCCTACATACGCTTTGTAGAGAGTGATGCCGTTTGCATCTTCTGCTTCTGCTACTTGCAAGCCTTCTACCTGAGGCAATACTTGCATGATAGCAGCTTCTTGTTTTGCCTTCATAGCTGCCTCAATGGGCGCCATGGTCAGCATATACACTCCCGCCAATGCTCCTGCTGCTACTAGTGCAATGCAGGTTAGCGAGAGCGCCATATTCTTGAATGAACTTACTAATTTTGCCATAATCTTTTTAATTTTGTTTAGCATTGTGTAGCGTTGTGTAGTATTGTGTAGCGTTGTACAATTCTACACTATTCTAAACGATCCTACACCACTCTACACGGCGCTTTGCGCTTTATTTCTTCTTCTCGCCAAAGCGTTTTGGACGAATCAAGTTCAACAATGGAACGCAAGCGTTCATAATCAGGATAGCAAACGACATACCTTCTGGGTATGCGCCCCATGTACGAATCACCATCACGATCAGACCGATGCCGATACCGAAGATGATCTTACCCCAGTTGCTCATTGGAGAGGTCACATAGTCTGTCGCCATGAACCAAGCACCGAGCATCATACCACCAGTGCAGAGACTCAACATAGTGTATTGGCATGTGCAGAGGCCCTCTGGCAACATGCCTGCCCAACCTGTCACAGCAGCAAACAATGCCACAGTAGCCAAGATACTTACTGGAATATGCCATGTGATCACGCGAGTGATAATGAGGAAGATACCACCAGCAAGAAGGAGCAATGCACTCACCTCGCCCAAGCTACCACCCATCCAACCGATGAGTACGTCCCAAGTCTTAGGGATAATGTTAAGCATACTATCACTGCCTTGCAATGCCACTTTCAACGCTGCCAATGGAGTAGCACCAGTGGTTGCATCCACATAAGAAGTAGCAAAACCTTGTGGCACTGGCCATGTGGTCATTTGTGCAGGGAAAGAGATGAGCAAGAATACACGACCTACCAACGCTGGGTTGAAGAGGTTTTGTCCTAATCCACCGAAGCTCATCTTCGCCACACCGATAGCCACCAACGCGCCGATCACTACGATCCACCAAGGCAAATTGCTTGGCAAGTTGAACGCGAGGAGCAAACCAGTCAGTACGGCAGAGAGGTCGCAGATGGTAGATTTTTGTTTCAAGATAAATTTCGCAATCAGCCACTCAAACAGCACACATGCTGCGATGCTGATTGCTGTGGTGATGAGTGCACCCCAACCGAATGCCAACACACTCACTACGTAAGCTGGCAGCAGGGCGATGATCACCAACAACATATTTTTCCGCACGCTATCACCGCTATGAAAGTGAGGTGCAGGAGATACTATAAATGGTTTCATAATATAAAAATTTTTCAATTTTGTTTAGCATTGTGTAGCGTTGTGTAGTATTGTGTAGCATAGTACAATTCTACACCATTCTAAACTATTCTACACCACTCTACACTTTACTTAGCAGCTCTGCTGCGGATGATTCCTCCTACTTTCGCTTTACCCATGCGTACATAGTCGAGCAATGGCAAGTGACTTGGACAGGTGAATTGGCAGCAACCGCACTCGATGCAGTCCATGATGTTGTGATCTTCCATCTCGTCCCACATGCTGTGCCATGCTTGTTTTGACAAGAGCCATGGTTCCAATCCCATAGGACAAGCGTTCACGCACTTACCACAGCGTACGCAGTTGGTGAGTTCCTCGCGCATACTCTCTGCCTCTGGCAAGAAGAGCAATCCGCTCACACGTTTGTTGGTTGGCATATCGATGTTGCTCATGGCGCGACCCATCATTGGGCCACCACCGATTACCTTACCAGTATCCTCAGGCACACCGCCTGCAAGAGCCACAACGTCGGTCAATGGCGTACCAAAACGCACGTCGTAGTTACCTGGTTTAGCAAGACTCTTACCTGTGACAGTCATTACGCGAGAGATGAGTGGTTTGTTCTTTTGTACGGCCTCATATACGGCATATATAGTTGCCACGTTATCCACCACAGCGCCTACCTCGATTGGTAGTGCACCACTTGGTACTTGACGACGGATACAAGCGTCGATGAGTTGCTTCTCACCACCTTGTGGGTATTTGAGTTTCAACGCTTTTACCTCGATGCCGAGCACTTTGCTTGCCAACGCGCTCATGTGCTTGATCGCATCTGGCTTGTTTGCCTCAATACCGATAATCGCCTTTTGAATGTTCAATGCACGCATCAAGAGTTGGATACCTATGATGATCTCCTCGCCTTTCTCAAGCATCAGTTGGTGGTCGCAAGTCAAATATGGCTCACACTCCACACCATTCACGATAAGCACCTCAGCCACTTTACTTGGAGGAGGCATGAGCTTCACGTGGGTAGGGAAACATGCACCACCCAAACCTACGATACCTGCCTCTTGCACCTTCTCGATAATCGCTTTTGGTTCAAGGTGGCAAGTCTCTTTTACAAGTGTAGTGCTTTGGTCGATAGTCTCGAGCCACTCATCACCCTCTACGTCCATAAAAATCGCAGGCATCTTCATGCCCCATGCATCAATGGTCGTGTCAATCTTAGTGATAGTACCGCTGAAAGGAGCGTGAATGTTCGCACTCACGAAGCCACCTGCCTTAGCGATAAGTTCACCTACTTTCACTTTCTGTCCTTTCTCCACTACGGCTTGCGCTGGCGCACCAATATGTTGCACCAATGGAATGATTGCCTTTGCTGGCAATGGGCAAGCGGTGATAGGTTGATGAACAGAATATTGCTTATTGTCGTGTGGATGAACTCCACCTATTCTAAATGTTGATTTCATGCCTTTGCCTCCTCTTCGTTTTGTTTAGTATTGTTTAGAGGTTGTGTAGCGTTGTTTAGCGTTGTTTTTTTCTCCGCTGACAATTCTACACCACTGCTACACGATTCTACACCACTCTTAACTGGCGTAGCCGCAGGCTCCGCTTTTGGCTTACGTGGTGGGAAGTTCACTGCGTGGATTGCTCCTGTTGGGCACGCATCCTCGCACTTACGGCACAGACGGCACTTGTTGTAGTCGATGTATGCCAAGTTATTCTCAATGGTGATGGCATCGAACTCGCACACTTTTTGGCACTTGCTGCAACCGATACATGCGTTGGTACAAGCCTTGCGTGCTACCGCACCCTTATCCTTGTTAACACACATCACCACGATACGGCGGCTCTTAGGACCTTTCTTGCGCAGCTCGATGATGTTTCTTGGACAAGCCTTCACACACTTACCGCAGCTGGTACAC
The DNA here is from genome assembly GCA_045587145.1 of Paludibacteraceae bacterium. Classification (GTDB taxonomy): domain Bacteria; phylum Bacteroidota; class Bacteroidia; order Bacteroidales; family Paludibacteraceae; genus Colicola. Next base: position 3,183 of record JAZNBO010000038.1, on the reverse strand, counting down.
TTCTCGTCGTCCACCTCTGGCAATCCTGTGACAGGATTCATGTGGATAGCGTCGAAGTCACACGCGCTCACACAGTCGCCACAACCGAGGCAGCCGAACGGACAAGCCGTCTCGCCCACATAACAGTTGTGCATGATTTGACAACTCTTAGCGCCGTCGTAAACGCTGGTACGAGGACGTGCCTCGCATGTGCCGTTACAACGCACTACTGCTACTTTAGGTTCAGCAGCCACTACTGCCATACCTAAGATCTCACCCACCTTGGTCATGGTAGGCGCACCTCCTACAGGGCAGAGCAATCCGTCCAGTGAGCTTGCTTTCACGCAGCCCTCAGCAAACGCACGACAACCGGCATAACCGCAACCACCACAGTTAGCACCTGGCAATGCGTCTTGAACCTCGTCAATGCGTGGATCTTCCTCTACCTTGAATTTTTGAGCCACGAAATACAGTAGCACCGCTGCTACCAATCCCGTCACGCCCAAAACAAGCAAAGAGATTACAATTAAATTCATGATTTTTTATGTTTTTAGTTAGTTATTTTGCAGTGTTATCCAAAAAAACGTACAAAGGTACTACAAAAAATGCACATACGCAAGTTTAACGAGCAATATTTGCAAAAAATGATAGATTTTATCTATCTCATAGTCATTAAATAGCCGATGGGAACTTGTTCATAATTGGCTATTTGAGGACTATGATAGGGTGCAAACCTTTTTGCAAATATTTCGAGCAAATAGGGATCCCGCAAAGCACGTGGCTTTGTGGGAAGAGGAAGAACGACGGCAACCCTAACGAACAGAGTGAGTTCATTGTTGCAAGTCCGTTCTGACGAGGAGTATGGGCTGCATTTCGCGAACGTACTTTCGAGGTGGGCTCCTGAGTTTACGAAGGAGGTCGGTGCCCTCGAAGGTACTCTTTTTTTCTCACATACGCAAGTAAAGTGAGATATATTTGCAAAAAAGATAGATTATCTATCTCATAGTCATTAAATAGCCGATGGGAACTTGTTCATAATTCCCCCTTTCTTCCCACCTACCTGCCACCTGTCCACACTTTACACTCTACCCCCATCCACATTCAAATCACAAAATGACCTGCTGCTCGTGCTTACTTGGCAGCGCAATACCCTAACCAATGCCTCTGCCGCAAGTGCCTATTGGAGTTCTCTATTTAGGCAATCTATGTTTGTTGTCCCGAATGGTATTCGGGTATACCCTGCCCCTACACTCTATATTTTATATCAAATTGGCTAAACCTGAAAAAGGTTGACTCATTTCCTAAAAAATACTTAATGATTGTGCACTCGCGCTAATACGCGAGCAAATGATTGACATTTCAATCTGTTAAATTTTCTAAAAAATCACCAAAAATTTGGTCATGTCAATTATTGTTCGTACCTTTGCGAACAATTTTGAATAATTACCCATTTGATACAGCAAATTATTACCCTATGACAGACAAAACATATACCCTCAAACAGGAGCAATTGGCGACCTACGCCAAAGCATTGGCTCACCCTGCACGCATTGCGATCATCCAGTTTCTATTGCGCAGACAGGAGTGCTACTTCGGCCACATCGAAGAGGAACTCCCAATTGCAAAAGCCACTGTTAGCCAACACCTTAACGCCCTAAAAGAAGCAGGACTTATCCAAGGAACCGTAGAAGGTGCCAAAGTGAAATACTGTATCAATCAGCAAAACTGGTTACTGCTACACATGCTACTGCAAGAGTTTATCAACCAACCACTTAACAAAACCAACACCTCTGTCAACGACTGCTGTTGCCACTAACCTTTAGAACCCTTAAAACCCTTAAAACTTTTTCAACCTAAAGATAACCACCCCCAAGGTGGACTTTTCAACATACTTACACTCTAATTGTTCGTAAAAACACAAACAATAATACAAACCATCAAAATTCAAACTAAAATGAAACTAATCGTATTAGGCACAGGTTGCAGCAAATGCAAGACCTTGCACACCAATCTGCTACAAGCAGTCAATGAAATGGGCATCACTGCCGAAGTAAGCAAAGTAGAGGATATCCAAGAGATACTCCAGTACGAAGTATTTGCCCTACCCGCTCTCGTTCGCGACGGTCAAGTGATCGCCACAGGACTACTCAGCAAACAAGAAATCATTCACCTCCTAAAGCAAACATCATGAAGAAATGGTATCTATTAGCAAGCATCGCCTTGCTCCTGCTCGCTTGTGGCAGCAACAGCCAAACCACAGACACGCACGCCACCAACGACGGCAAACTACACATCTACTACTTCCATACCGCCAAGCGTTGCCCTACTTGCCTAGCCATCGAGCAGGCGACCGAGCAAGTGCTACAAACCCATTATACGCAGCACTTGGGCGATAAGATTGTCTATCAATCCATTAACCTGAGCGACCCACAAAACGCTACCCTTGCCAACACCTACCAAGTGGCATGGTCGTCGCTCATCCTGCATCGCGACACGCTGCGCATCGACCTCACGCAAGAGGCCTTTGCCTATGCCCGCACCGAACCCGAACGCTTTCAGCAACTGCTCTGCGAGCACATACAGCAACTCATACCCTAACGCCCTATGGAGACATTGCAATTGCTTTTAGATCAGAGCCATATCGCATGGCTGAGTGCCCTACTGATGGGACTTATCACGGCGCTTTCGCCTTGCCCTTTGGCAACGAATATCGCCGCCATTGGCTACTTGAGCAAACATATCGAGAGCAAACATCAGGTACTATTCAGCGGACTTCTTTATACACTCGGTCGCGTGACAGCCTACACCTTGCTGGCATGGCTACTGATGATTGTCTTTCGCGGAGGAGCCAATGCCTTTGGTGTGCAACGCTTCTTCGCGCTATGGGGCGAACGGCTAATAGGTCCAATCATGCTGCTCGTGGGTGTAGTCTTGCTGCTGGGCAACCGCTTACGCCTGCCATCTATATCGCTTTGGAAACAGCAGAACCAATCGCCTACAGCGATAGGAGCATTCGTTATGGGATGCACCTTTGCTTTGGCATTCTGCCCCACCAGTGGTGTACTCTATTTTGGAGGACTGCTCCCCCTCGCTCTTACCACTACTGCGGGCTGGTTACTGCCCCTACTCTTTGCCATAGCGACTGCCTTGCCTGTGGTATTGGTTAGCTTCCTATTGGCATATAGCATGCAGAATATCGGGCGC
>JAZNBO010000037.1:0-8524 GCA_045587145.1 Paludibacteraceae bacterium | reverse complement strand
AGCTGACTTCTTGGGTGACACTCGCACTTCTATCTTCGATGCTAAGGCTGGTATCGCACTCACTGACACCTTCGTTAAGGTTGTTAGCTGGTACGACAATGAGATCGGTTACTCTAACAAGGTTCTCGACCTCATCGCTCACATGGCTACTGTTAACGCTTAATTCGTTTAACAACCATACAAACAAAAACGCATCCAATCGGGTGCGTTTTTTGTTGGTTACTGTTCAATTTTCACATCGCCATCAGAGCAATGAATCGTTGTGGCAGGAACATTCCAATTCCATAAGTCACCTAATTCGATTTGCTGCCATTGCTCTATCGTTCCTGCGAAATTAATGCTTTGGAGTTTGTCGCAATGATGAAAAGCCTGCCCCTCAATGTTTTTTACACTCTCTGGGATTATAATAGACTCCAAACCGCTACTTGTAAAACATCTAAAACTAATTGATTCCAAATTCTTTGGAAGATTTACTGACTTAAGTTTTGTACATACTCCAAATGTCATTTTTTCAATGGTAATTATGCTATCAGGAATTTCTACACTTTCCAAAGAAGTGCACCACCAAAAAGCGGCTGTTCCAATGCTTGTTACACTCTCGGGTATTGTGATGGACTGTAAAGCCTGACAACGAACAAAGGCACATTGCCCGATAGTTTTCACGCTATCAGGAATAATTACAGAGGCGAGTTGCTTACAAGTATCAAAAGCAAAACATCCAATGCTTCTAACTCTGAACACAGCAGGGCCAAAGGTCACTTCCTCAGGGATAATGACTGAGGTTGCATCTTTGGAGCATTTGACTACGGTGGCAGTCATATTGTCATGGGACAACTGATACTCCAAATCGCCAATGGTGATATTTGGATAGATACTCGTCTCAAGCGCATCGCAATGCATAAAAGCACTTTGTCCTATAACTACACCCGCAGGGATATTGATGGTTTTCAATGCTCTACAACCTGCAAAAGCGACACCACCAATATACTTTACAGAATTAGGAAGAGTGACAGAGGTTAGGTTCATGTGGCAAGCGAAAGCACCAGAGCAGATACATGTTGTACCCTCTTTTACATCAACTAGATCTGCATCGTATGCAGCCCTATACAAGGCAGTGCCAATGTATAATTCTTCTTCAGGAAGGTTGTTGTCCCATGGTGTTTCGAAGAAAGCCAGGTCGCCAATATGGGTGATGGTGATTGGGAATACAACGCTGGTCAGTGCTTTGCACTCGCGGAAAGCTGACTTACCGATAGTGGTCACGCCTTCGGGAATAACAACAGTAGTAAGGTCTTGACAACCGAAGAAAGCGTAATCGTCGATAATGGTTGTACCTTGTGGGATAATGACAACACCGTTTTGAACTGGAAATAGTGGCATGATAGTATATGTATAAAAAAGTTAATAATTGTATTTTTTGTATACTTATATATAACAAAAAACTGCCAAAATTTAGTAAAATCGCGACTAGAGAAGTGACCTAAAGCTTCATATAATCTGGCATTGGAGTATGGATATCTAGTTCATGATCGGGATTGTTGATATTCCAAGCATAGAGAAAGTATTGCCAATTGCTGAGTTTGTCAAAATGCTCTATCCTATTCAAAGCATCCATCAACATCTGACATTGCTTAGCTGATAATGCTTGCTCGTTACCATCATGATGGAAGTACTCATACTGCTCAATCGTATGGCGGTAGTATTCTGGCGTTTCTATCTTTATGCAAGTATGAAATACTCCGCCCGAAGTAGCCTTGTCCACAATATGAAAATGCGGAATAGGCGCGCTATCTTCCATGAAATATAGAATGTCCAAGTCCTCTCCCACGGAGCATATACGTCCCATACGCATCATCATTCTATCGTTTTGTTGAATCATAGCGTACTCCTCTTTGATATCACACATAGAATATACTTTTCGTCGATATCTCCACGCTGTCACGCCTGCGCCATTGGTGGCTAAATCCAAGATCGTGAGTTGGTCTAACCCACTTGTTGCTGCCGCTTTTTTCAAGTTATGCTCAATCTTCTGATTGACTTCACGCAATGTGTTGATTACGGTATTGTCGTGCAGGATTTCCATCGGCAAGTGCGTTTCACTGCCATAATACTCAATCTGCATCTCTCCCTTTTCATCAAATGTGATATATACTAGCGATTGGATACGCGAGCGTTTTGCCCACTCCCATAGGCGTGTTTTGGTGAGGTTCACTCCCAAAATGCAATCATCAGCCACGGGAATGGCTACTGGACTTAACCGCATAAATCCTTCACGCACCAGTTCTGGGGTACGTTTGGTTTTAGCGGCAATACGACGACCTATGCGAGTATGCAAATTGCTGGCTTGCAAATCCGCTGGATTAACGAGAGTAAGGCTAGCAATATAGCTGCCTTTTCCATCAATAGGCATAGTGTTTTCAAAAGATAGGTTCATAAAGTCTAATAATTGTACTTTTAGTTTTTACTTATATTGTTAGTGTCCCTAATGACAAGGACTTTCATATTATAAACCTAATGTATCAAACTCACGATTTATACTCTTATTCCACTCGCATTCATCTTTCAACGCTTTGAGTTGCTCAAGAATGGCGTTGTACTGCGTTTGCAACTGGTGTGCTTCTTTCTTCTTTGCTTCAACTTCTGCAGGGTCGGTGAGTGTAGCGCGACTGGCATTGAGTGCCTTCAGCTCGCGACGAAGGCGACTCGCTTCTTCGCGGCATTGTTGCCTTTGTGTTTGTTGATTGATCATAATCGTTGTGTTTTATTGTTAATATAGTAAAAGATTTACAAAAATTAATTGGATATGTGATTTTTTTTGCATTTTTTTTGTAAGTGGCCTGATTTTATTCTATGTGTTAAAATCTAGGAAATATCTCTTTGTTGGCTGATCTGCCTCTTCGTTGACTAACACCTGAAGGAGCTGGATTGACATAGCAGCCAGCATATTTCTGTTCTATTTCGAATAGGCGACATATATTGCGCGGTGAGAGTCGGCTGAACCCTCCTGTTAGAGTACCACCACCTGTAAGTCTATCGCGGAGTTCTACCCAATATCGCTGCGTTAGTTCGTTAAAATTAGTTTCATCGCCTACAAAAGCATCACATATATACCCATTTCGATAAACATATTGCATAGGTTGACCAGGTTCTTGGTATAAGAAACACTTTTGGTTAAATTGCTCTGCCAGTCCCTGCCCTAGCTCTACTAATCCTTTGAGGCTTTCTGCATCGCCTGGCTGATTGATATCACACCCCAATTTGACATTACGCCCTGTATGATAATTAAAAATTATGACTGCTCTCTCATAGGTGTGCTCTTCGTGGAAGATGTCCGCTTTTTCTATAAAGCGAGCATAAACGGGCATATAGGAGTATCTGTTCTTTTTGAGAATACCAATCATCTCTCTAATCCGTGCAGCATTTATTTCGTTTCGCTTAGAAGAGTATTCACTATCCATGAGATCTAAACCAAATTCTGCTGTACAGGCAGAGGGACTGATAATAATATACCCATATTTTGAGTACTTGTTGAATACACTGCTTACTTCCGCATTATTTATATTGCGCAAATTAGCATGATATTCAATACCAGGACGGTATTCGTGAAGGAAGTTTTTGTATGTCATAGTTTATAGAGGATTTATTTGTATCCACATATATATAACAAAAAGTACCGAAAAATTCAGTAAATTTGTGACTTTTTTTGCATTTTCTTTGTAAGTGGTTGGTTATCACACGGGATTTTTGTGGTAATTGGTGGGGTATAATGGCTGGCTTTATAATAATGCTGCAAAAAGTAGCTGCAAAAGTGATTTTTGTTGCAGCTGATTTGGTTTTTATGGCTTGTGAAGTGCGATGAATGCTGAGAAAAAAGTTTTTTGCCATTGCCGCTAGTTCTGCCGCTAATTTGTGTAGAACTATTAACTCCTACGCGCTTAGCGCGAGATATCTAAACAATCTAAACTAATTTGCAAGGTACTCCGTAATATATTGCAGCCGCTCCTTCGCTATGCTCAGTACGCTGAATCTTAAGTAAATGCGAAGTGCTGTAACTCAAAGAAATATCCTTAATGTACCTTTGGAATATGATAAACTACCTGCGGGCTACGCGACCACGATAGGACATCGGTGGGACATCTCTGGGCTTTCGGTGGCTCTTGACTTTCTCCATATATAATAGTATTGCCGTATCTTCGGCATTATAGTGCATTTGTGCCGAAAGTTGGAGAAGATGGTGGCGAAGTAGTTGGATATAGCAAACGAGAATTATTGAATATCAATCACTTCCCACTTGTGGTGTTTTTTAGAAAAAAGTTTTCGCGTGCCGAAAGTTGTGCCGTAAGATATTGAGAGTGGGGATTTATTCACCCCATTGGATACGTTTTGCCAATTGTAAGAAATACTCATTTGACCAGATATCCAAATCGCGTGGATTTTTGACAAAAGGCAAAACATCTGCTTTTACTTGTTGAATATCTGTTGTTTCTAAGCGATGATGAAGCAAGTCAATAAACTCTGTTTGCGAACATTCCTTTCCTGAAAACTCCACAATACGCTCGTGTAAATGTAGCCAACTCAATGGATGATTCCAACGCACATACCACTCAAAATCATACCAGTCGCGTCCCTTTACGCGATTTTTCCATTGGCGATACACCAACGCGTGCATTTTGCCTGCGAACAGACAAGGCAATGTCATGCTGCGCACCATGAAAGAATATGGCTGTACCAATAATTTCTGCTCCGTCTGAAATTGCAGCGGTGGTTGGGTATCTACCTCTATCTTTATCTTCAAAGATCGTTCGGTTTGAAAATTGAGGTTAAAGACATCTGTTGTATCTTTTAAAAAGGCAGATTCCACACGTCCAAAAGTTCGCTTATCTTTTTTGGTGATAGTAACCTCACGTCCTAATAGTCGTGCCTCTTCGATGATAGCAGGAAAATAGTTTTCAAAGCGGAAGTTTGGGTTTGGGCTCAACAAAGTGAAGTCCATATCTTCGGAATAGCGTTGCAGTCCATAGAGCAATCTGAGGCATGTGCCTCCATAGAAAGCAGCTTCTTGGAAAAATCCGCCACGAGCCAATCCTGCTAATGTAACTTGCTGCATTACTTCGTATAGTGCGTTACGCTTACCTTCCTCTCCTGACATGGTATGCGCAGCTAACATTTGATCAAATAGATTGTTCATTTTCGATATATTTGATGATTGTTTCCAAGGTGGTATGCTTATGAGAAAGAGCTGCCAACTGCTTCAATAGATTGATATTGAGGTTTGGAATTGCCTCCATATCAAAACGCAAATCATTTTCCAACCATTCTGCCACTTCGCATTGATAGCGCATGGAGATGCCCGATGTGAATTGCACCAAATCAAATAAAGCTTTTTCTGGAGTAGCAATCAAATAAGATACGTCTTCGTCGTTTTGAATCTGCACGCCCAGTGATAGCCACTCCGCAGAACAATGAGTATAGTAGAATTGTCCGATTGGTGTGTCAAAACTGCGTGAAGCCTTACTTGTAACAGATTGTACTGCATACACTTGCTCTGGGATCAGTCCGTAGTAGCGCAATGCTGTTTGCATGGACACGTAACTGGGACCATACAAGTGATTAGCAATCAAAAATCGATTGTATTTCTTGTCGGAGTAATCCTCGCTGAGAATATACAGTCCTTTTTTTAGGCGAATAATCTGCCCATCACTTACCAATAGACGTGCTTTGTCCGTGATGTGTTGATGGTCCGAAAAAAAAGACTTTAACACACCTAAATCAAATGGGATACGACCGATTGTTCTTAATGAGTGTTGCATGCCAAAAACAGTTGTATTTTCAACAGAAAAACGACAATTAATCGTTTATCTGTTTATATTTTCGCTGCAAAGGTACAACAAATAATGCATATGTGCAAGACAAATGAGCAAAAAGTTTACTTTTAAGTGAAATTTGCTTGCACATAGGCTGCATAATGCGACCGTAGCTTCGAGGATAAAGGTGCCCTCGAAGGTACAACTGCGTCGCTTTAGCTACTGTAACCGTTAGCACGGGTTGACCCTCTAACGAGGCTCGACCCTTACTTGCTTAACGCAAGTGCTACGTTTACAGCGCAAGCTACTGTACAACCTACCATTGGGTTGTTACCGATACCGAGGAAGCCCATCATCTCAACGTGAGCAGGTACAGAAGAAGAACCTGCGAATTGAGCGTCAGAGTGCATACGGCCAAGCGTATCAGTCATACCGTATGAAGCAGGACCTGCAGCCATGTTATCTGGATAATATTCAAAGTTTAGGTTCATAGGATTACTATTTTTGATATTTCACCATTTTTACATTGCCATCGGAGCAACGAACTTGTTTTGCAGGAACACTCCAACTCCACAACTCACCTAATTTGACTTGCTGCCATTGCTCTATTGTACCTGCGAAACAAATGTTTTCAAGTTTCTCGCAATGATGGAATGCTTGTCCCTCAATGGTTTTTACACTTTCTGGAATAGTAATAGATTCTAAACCGCTACTTGTAAAATTCCTAAAGCCGATTGATTTCAAATCTTTTGGAAGAGTTACTGACTTCAGTTTTGTACATACTCCAAATGTCATCTTTTCAATGGTAATTATACTATTGAGGATCATTGCATTATTAGACCGCTGCGCTGTTAGAGGTTAGATTCTATGAGTCTAACAGCGAGCAGAGTGAGCGATCTAACAGTGAGCGTAGCAAACGGTCTAATATCTAACAGCGACCATGTCGCGATCTAAGAAACAATCTCCTCCCAACCTTTCTTGATATTATCGGCAATCTCTGCCTCAAAAATCTCTCGGATTTGCTCCTCGCTAGACGAGTAGATCATATTGCGTTTGATGAGTTCCTTGCGGTAGGGTCGTAATCGATGCTATGCAGTTCGTACACCTCGCCGCAAGCGGCTTTGAGGTGTTGATACGAACTGCCGTTTGGACTACCATTATAGCCATGTATGTAAAGAATCTTTTTCATGATAAACGAAATTATTTAAAATCAACGAGTTCGGTTTTTCCCATATCTAGAGTGCCAATCACATCGCACCCCATTCCATAGGACTGCCGTCCATGAGGGATTCTAGGTACTCGTTGCGAACAATATGCAACCATCCTTGATCCGTAAGCAAGTCAATAGAGAGTTCGTGTTTGTAATGGCTTGTCTTTTGAATCACACCAAAATTAGTCTCTGTAGGAACAAGCTCTGTTGTCTGAGCTATGAAAGTGTCACCTGCTTTCATACGAGGAGTGATTTTTACTTCAGACATCAAGCGTTCGCCAATTTTTCCAGATTGATCGCAACGATAAATATTCACGTAACGACCTATTACATATCTTTGTTTGGGCATAGTATATTATTTAATTTGTTAAGTTTCGAGTGCAAAGTTACGGAAAAACTATGGTATTTGCAAATTTGAATAACAAAATTATGTTTTTATGCGTAAAAAACAAGCAAAATCGCCCACTCCAGAGGGAGTGAGCGATTTTTTTGTATAATTGCAGTAAACTAATTACTTGCTCAATGCCAATGCTACGTTAACGGCACATGCAACGGTACATCCAACCATTGGGTTGTTACCGATACCGAGGAAGCCCATCATCTCAACGTGAGCAGGTACAGAAGAAGAACCTGCGAATTGAGCATCAGAGTGCATACGGCCCAAAGTATCAGTCATACCATAAGACGCAGGACCTGCAGCCATGTTATCTGGGTGCAAGGTACGACCTGTACCACCACCTGAAGCTACAGAGAAGTATGGCTTACCAGCCAATACGCGCTCTTTCTTATAGGTACCAGCTACTGGGTGTTGGAAACGAGTTGGGTTGGTAGAGTTACCTGTGATAGATACATCTACGTTCTCGTGCCAGAGGATAGCCACACCTTCGCGTACATCGTCAGCACCATAGCAGTTCACCTTAGCGCGTGGACCATTGCTGTATGCTTTTGTCTTCACGATATTCAACTCGCCAGTAGCGTAGTCAAATTGTGTTTGTACGTATGTGAAACCATTGATACGGCTGATAATCATAGCAGCATCCTTGCCAAGACCGTTGAGGATGATACGAAGTGGTTTTTGGCGCACTTTGTTAGCCATTTCAGCAATCTTGATAGCACCCTCAGCAGCAGCGAAAGACTCGTGACCTGCCAAGAAAGCGAAGCACTCGGTCTCCTCGCGGAGCAGACGAGCTGCCAAGTTACCGTGACCAAGACCTACCAAACGGTCATCAGCTACAGAACCTGGGATACAGAAAGCTTGCAAACCGATACCGATAGCCTCAGCAGCATCAGCAGCGTTGGTGCAACCTTTCTTAATAGCGATAGCGGTACCTACAACGTAAGCCCACTTAGCGTTCTCGAAGCAAATCATTTGGGTCTCCTCGCAAGTCATGTAAGGATCCAAACCGTATTGCTCGCAAATTTGATTAGCCTCTTCGATAGAAGCAATACCATGTGCGTTAAGCGCAGCGAGTACTTGTTTCTCGCGGCGATCTTGTGATTCGAATTGAAC
>JAZNBO010000036.1:0-3939 GCA_045587145.1 Paludibacteraceae bacterium | reverse complement strand
ATTATTTGATATGTTTGTATTCTTGAATTTTGTTGCCTATTATATCCAATACTTTGGAGAAAAGCCATGCCAGAATGAAATAGACAATGGCTACCAAAATCAATGGGAAGAATGCGTCGAAAGTGCGTGAGCGAATGATATCTCCTGCCTGTGTAAGGTCCGCCACAGCGATATATCCTACAATAGAGGTCGTCTTAACCAAGGATATTACTTCGCCTTTGTAACTAGGCATAATCAGTCGTAATGCTTGAGGCAGTACTATGTATATAAAGGTCTGTGCTTTGGTAAATCCCAATGCCACACCTGCCTCTGTTTGAGCATGAGGAATATTCTCAATGGAGTGCCTGAAAATCTCGCTGGCATATGCAGCAAAGTTCATTGAGAAGGTGATGATAGATACAATCACTGCACTCATGCCTGATTGTGCTAAAACCACATAGAACATCAGCAATAGGAATACCAACACGGGGGTACCTTGCATGATATTAATATACACTTTTGCTATGGAGCGCAGCGTAAGAGATGGACTCATACTCATCCAACAAACGATAATGGCGAGTAGCGTACCGAATAGGATCGAGAAGAGCGATATCCAAGCGGTGATTTTGAGACCATCAACAATCAATAGGTACCGATTTTCTTCTATGAGATTTTGGTAGAAAGTCTTTTTTAGCGATTGAAAGAAAGTTTCATTGGTTTCTTCTGCTGTATTAGCCACTTCGGCATCAGCAACTGCTACCACTGAGGAGCAAAGGAAATACGTGTCGCTGAAGATGACATTCTTGGCACGCTCTTCGCTATAATTGATGCTACATACTGCCGCATCGCAGCGTTTGCTGACAACAGCAGGTAGCACACCCGAGAAGTCCATATCCCACCACTCTATAGAGCGATTGATGTGCTGAGCAAACAGTGTCATTATTTCTACTTCTAAACCAACTAACTTGCCATCTTTGATAAACACAAGCGGTGCGCTAGATGATGTGGTGGCTACACGGAGTGGTTCTCCGTCCGTAGGCAATGGTATGTCGCTCATGTGAGAGGTTTGTCCGTGTTCGATCCATTTTTCGTATAGTTGTTCGTATTGCCCATCTGCCTTGAGTTGTCGAATGAATACATTGAACTCATCGCGCAATGCTTCACTTTCAGGATGGAAGATTGCACCTACATCCGCTGTCATATAGGGTTCTTTCAAGATACGGATTCCGCTGATGCTCTGCATGTGGAACTTCAATGTGTGTTCATCAAATAGGGCAGCATCGCAGCGGTGTGTCTGTAGGCTTTGCAGCAGGCCGATCTCATCGTCGATGTACATGACATGCATATCAGGGAACTCTTTAGATAGAGCTTCCTCATATACTACGCCTGTGATCACACCTACTCGGCTAGTGCTCAAATCGCGTATTGATTCGAGTTGATCGATCTTCTTCTGTTGGTCTGTGGCAGCTTGCTTGTCAGCACAAGCAGTCAGAAGAGTTAGACATATGTATGCTAATGTAAGTAAGTATTTTCTTGTTTTCATCATTGTTACAATTAGAGTTCCTTTTCTAAAGTGAGCACATTTTTTCCATCAATGCGTTCGTATTTTACTTCGTTCATAATTTTGCGAATAAGAAAGATTCCCAATCCTCCAATCTGTCTATCATCGGCAGATAGCGTGATGTCAGCATCGGGTGCCTGTGTGGGATCAAAGGCTTTGCCAGAGTCTGTAAGGATAAATATCAATTTACCTTCCTGCTCTTTGGCTGTGAGGTGGATGTATTCGTGCTCCTCCTTGGGATAAGCATACATTATGACATTCGTGACAGCCTCTTCTAAGACCAGATTGAGATTCATCACCGTCTTCATAGGTAATGCGAAAGCTTCTCCTACTTCTTCGATAAAAGAGTGCAGGCGATTGATTTCTTCTATATTGTTCTTTAAAGCGAGTGTAAGTTCCATATCACTTCTTCTCTTTTAGGGTCTTGTCTTTTAGGGTCAAGCAGATACGCAATTGTCCAGTGTCTTCAGTATGTTGGTATTCAATATTCTGACAGAGTCCTTGGATAATCATCATCGCCAAATCATCGATATTTTCGTCGTTCTCCAACACCTGTTCTACACCTTGTGGCATGGTGAGTTCGAGGGAAACCTTCTCTCCCTTTTCAGAATAGCGCAATGCTAATTCCACATCTCCCTTATCTAGTGGCACTACCTTCAGCACCTCTTCTACCAGCAACTGCACATTGAATTGTTTTTTCTCGGACAAGAAATACTTTTGGCAGAAGCCTATCAAACCGCCTTGCAGTTCGTAGAGGTCGTATTGTGCCGAGTGGATAGTATAACGATAGTCGCGTATGCGGTTGATAAAGACGCGTGTGCGTTCCTGCAGAGGGTTGCCGAATATCTGTTCGGGGGTTCCATCTTCGTAGATGATACCTTGATCCATATAGAAGATACGCGTACTCACATCGCGTGCAAATCGCATCTCGTGTGTCACGATGATCATCGTCATTCCCTGTTGAGCCAATGTTTTGATTACACCCAACACCTCACTTACCATCGTAGGGTCAAGAGCAGATGTGGGCTCATCAAATAGGATAATCTCAGGGTCCATAGCCAGACAACGCGCAATAGCCACACGCTGTTTCTGACCACCCGAGAGTTGTGACGGCATAGCGTCTGCTTTCTCTACCAAACCGACCATCGCCAAGAGTTCTAAACCGCGTTTCTTGGCCTCTTCCTTACTCTTACCCAACAATCGTATAGGAGCCAAACAGAGATTGTCGATGATAGATAAATGCTCAAAAAGGTTGAAGCTTTGGAACACCATACCCATCTTTTGGCGAATCTTGGTGATGTCCGTTTTAGGCGAGGTAATATCTTCGCCATTCACGAGAATCTGACCGCCAGTAGGTGTTTCCAGCATATTCAAACATCTGAGAAAAGTACTCTTACCAGTACCAGAGGGGCCAATGATAGAAATCACTTCGCCACGCTTGATGGTTGTATTCACATCGCGCAGCACTTGTAGCCCGTTGGAGTATTGTTTTTGTAAGTGTGTAACTTGTATCATATTATTTGTTACTTTTTTATCTTAATTAAATTTCCGTACCTTTATAGCGTATAGCGAGCATAGTAATATCATCGAATTGTGGTGCTTCACCCACGAACTTATCCACATCTATCTTCACCTCTGCGCAAATGGTTTCTGGTGTAGCATCTTTGTAGATATCCAATACTTTTTGCAATCGCTCTTCACCGTAGAGTTCCTCGTTGAGGTTGGTAGCCTCGGTCACACCATCGGTATAGAGATAGATAGCATCTCCAGGAGCGAGTGTCAATTCGTTTTTGCGATAGCGTACACCCTCCATACCAGCCAATACAAAGCCAGCACGCGACTTGAGGTACTCGTATGTGCCATCTGCATGTCTTACCAATGGTGGGTTATGACCGGCATTAGCAAATTGCACTTGCCCCGTCTTCGTGTTTAAGATTCCCAACCATGCGGTCACGAACATACCCGCATCGTTACCCTCGCAGAGCTTGGCATTGGCATGGGTAAACACCTGTTCTACACTCAGTCCCGACTCGGCAAAACTCTTAATAAAAGTCTTGGCTGTCATCATAAACATAGCAGCAGGAATACCTTTGCCAGACACGTCTGCCATGAGGAAAGCAAGATTCTCATCGTCCACAAAATAGAAGTCGTAGAAGTCGCCTCCCACCTCTTTGGCGGTATGCATGGAGGCAAATATCTCAAATTCTTTTCGTTCTGGATAGGGCGGAAAGACGGAAGGAAGGGCCGCGTGCTGAATAGCTTTGGCAAAAGCCAACTCGGCATCGATACGCTCTTCTGCCTCCTTGATATAGCGTTTTAGGGTATCTACTGTGGCGTTGATATCGTTGGATAATGCATCAAACTCCTCGTTAGAACGCACATCTACTACCGTTTCTAAC
>JAZNBO010000035.1:0-187031 GCA_045587145.1 Paludibacteraceae bacterium | reverse complement strand
CCTTAATCCTAATGTGCGCAAACCTGTGTTGGAGATTTTGGGCGAAGGCGCGGATAATGTATTCCTTATAGAGCCATTAGACTATCTGCCATTTGTATATATGATGCAGCATAGCACCTTAATCCTTACCGACTCGGGTGGGGTACAAGAAGAGGCTCCTGGATTAGGTAAACCCGTATTAGTAATGCGTGATACCACTGAGCGCCCTGAGGCTGTGGAGGCAGGAACGGTATTGCTTGTGGGTACCAATCGCGAGAAGATAGAGCAAGGCGTAAGCATGCTCCTTGATGATGCAGAAACCTATCGCCGCATGAGCGAAGCCGTGAATCCATACGGTGATGGCCACGCATGCGAGCGTATAGTCAACAAACTTCGCGAGTAATAGTACGGTTTGTTGTTTACCTGCGGTGCAAAATATTTTAGATATTTACGCTCCGCATTGCTCATTGAAAAAAACTATTTACTTTATATCGGTTGAAAGCCGATATGAGAGAGTAGATAGAGGATTGTATATCAAGCTTAGCTTGGATAGACAATCATATAGCTACTATCGATGAGCGATAGCGAAAAAGTAAATATAACCATTGATTTTTGAATATTTTTGTAGCGAAGCGTATTTTTGTTAAAAAAGAAATTGACGATAATTGACAACAAAATTGACATAAATTGTCTTTAAAAAATGATACCAAAGATTATACATTACTGCTGGTTTGGTGGTAAACCGATGCCTGAGTTGGCACAAAAATGCATTGAGAGTTGGAAGAAATTCCTCCCTGAATACGAACTTCGCTTATGGAACGAAGACACCTTCGATGTAGATAGCGTTCCTTATGTGAAAGAGGCCTACGAAGCTCGCAAGTTTGCTTTTGTGACCGACTATGTGCGCCTCTGGGCATTAGAGCGTGAAGGTGGCGTGTATATGGATACGGATGTGGAGATCTTGCGCCCATTAGATGACTTAATGCATCTATCAGCATTTACGGGTTATGAGGCAAGTATGGCAAATGCACCTGTCACGGGACTGATGGCAAGTGCACCACATGGTGTATGGGTGACCGAACAATTGGCGTATTACAATGAGAATCGCCATTTCCGTTTGGAGGATGGTTCGTTGGATATGACACCAAATACCATCACGATTGCTGATATTATGGTAGAGGGCGGTTTCGTAATAGATGGCAAGTATGGGGTTTATAAGAACGATTTACATGTGTTCCCAGTGGACTATTTTTGCCCGCTGACAAGTACGCGTCTGTTGAAACTGACGAAAAATACCTATTGTATCCATCACTTTGCTGGTAGTTGGGTTGAGCGTACACCTTGGCAGAAATTCAAGCAGTTTATTACGCAAAAAGTGGTGGGAACGAAACTGACGGATAAGTTGGTGCAGTTAAAAAGAAAGATAAAATAAAATGGCTACTCAGAAAATATCATACAAAGATTCTCTGTCGCATTTACCCTTTACAAAGAACGCGATATCATATTTCCCTAAGAATATGGCGAACCTATGTTTGTTGGTATATTTGATAGCATTGATTACTATTAGTGTGTTCTTTAACGGATATGTGATGCCTTGGTGGCTGTGGGCATTGGGTATCATATCTGTTGTGCTATTTTTTCACGGTAGCAACTATTTTACTAAGATATGGCATAATACTCCTGAACGATTGTTCTCGCAGAAGTTATTCCTATTGGCGTTCTTTATTCGTGCGGTATATGCCATATTTATATACTATTTTAATTATGAACATTATGGTACCTATTATGAAAGTAATGAAGGAGATATAACATGGTATGTACCTTCTGCTTTACAAATTGCCTCTGAATTTGCAAATGGAAATTATAATGAGGTAATTCAAATTTGGTTGGGATATGGAATTGATATTTCTGATATGGGATATATCATCTATCTGTCAGTCTTATACTTGATTACCGATTCTATGAGTGATGTGGTATTGCCTTTGTTACTCAAAGCAATCTATGGTGCTATTACTTGCGTTATGATGTATCGCATCGCTAAGCGGCATTTCGGCGAGCATGTAGGGCGGATGACGGGTATATTCTGTATGCTGCAGTGGAATCTGATATGGTGGTGCGGCTCTATGATGAAAGAAACAGAGATGATATTTATCATGGTGTGGTATGTCTACGAAATGGATCGTGTTCTGAGTAAAGGAAACTTCAAATTGCAGAATTTGACTGGCGCAATCATATTAGGTTTATTACTCTTTACATTCCGCGGTGCATTAGGATTGGTGGCTTTTGCTTCTATGTTTATTGCTATACTATTATCTGATTCTAAAGTGGTGAGTTTGGCTACGAAAATTGTGGCAGGTGTATTAGTTGCATTGGTATTAAGCTTGTCGTATGGTGAAAATATTATGGATATAGTACAAGACACACGGTCTAAAATTGAAGGTGGAGAATATCAATCCATCAATATGGAATGGCGAAGTAGGCAGCATCAAGGTAATAAATTTGCTAAATATGCAGGCGCAGCAGTATTTGCCCCATTGATTTTTACCATTCCTTTTCCAAATATGGTATATACCTATCAAAATCAAGAAATGCAGATGATGGTGAGTGGAGGAAATTTTGAAAAAAATATATTGTCATTCTTTGTAATTATGGTGATGTTAATTTTTGTATTCTCGGGTGATTGGCGCAAACATGTGTTCCCGATAGCGATGCTGATAGGATACTTATTAGCATTGGTTTTCTCCGTATTTGCTCAGTCGGGACGCTTCCACATGCCTGCCATACCATTGGAATTGATGTTTGCTGCATATGGAATCAGTATTCTGTATAAAGATAAAACATATAAGCGTTGGTTTAACTATGCATTGGCGATAGAGATTGTTGCATGTATCGCATGGGCTTGGTTTAAACTCGCTGGACGAGGGTGGGTTTAATGCGGCGAAGATGCTATACTGGTGTATGGTTTATGGTGTATAGTTTATAGGCAGGAAGAAAGATATGAATAGGAACTCTTATAAGAAATTAAATGTATATCAGGATGCAAAAACATTGGTGGTGGATATATATAAGCTGATTAACCACTATCCTGCAGAAGAACGATATGCACTTTGCAACCAAATGCGTCGAGCTGCAATTTCTATTACGTCAAATATCGCAGAAGGTGTTAGCCGCTTTTCTACCAAAGAAAAAGTACATTTCATAGAGTATGCTTTTGCTTCTATGATGGAAGTTGATAGTCAGTTAGAAATATCTATGGAATTAGGCTATATAACGCAAGAACAGTATATACGCTTAGAAGAACAAATGGATGGCATAGGAAAACAATTATCTTCATTACGAGCAAAATACAACGAACGATAATTCTGATTTAGCATAAACTATACACCATACACTATACACCATACACTATACTAAAATGAAACTCCTCATCATCGGCCGATACAAGCCACAGTTTCCCAAGAACCTCCTTCCCTTTGCATTGGAGCAAGGTGAATCACTTCGTCAATTGGGACATACCGTCGAATACTTTGCTGTCAAAGGCAATTATCTGTTGGCAGTACGTGAACTCAAACAGAAGATTCGCGCCTTTCAACCCGATATCATCCATGCACACTATGGACTATCAGCTATTACGGCAGAACTACAATCTATGGTACCTGTCGTGACTACCTTCCACAATGGCGAGACACTGAACAAAGGCGTGAATCTATTGACATCGCTCTGCTCTTTGCGTGCCAAGCATGTGGTGTATGTGGCGCAGCATATATATGATCTCGTGTATTTCAAACATACGAAATACTCCATCATACCATGCGGTGTGAATATGGAGGATTGCGTGGTTATGAATCAAAAAGAGGCGCGTGAGCAATTGGGCTTCGAAAATGGAGTGAAATATATCCTCTTTGGAGGTGGATTTGATAACCTACGCAAGAACTACGCCATCCTGCGTAGTGCAGTAGAGCGCATTGAGCAGCAGGCATGGACCCGCGTGGAAGGTGGAGAGCGATGCGGAAATATCGTATGCCTTGAAATGAAGGGATTGAGTAGGGCAGAATGCGTATTACGCATGAATGCCTGTGACATCTTTGCACTCCCTTCTTATTCCGAGGGCTCGCCACAAGCGCTCAAAGAGGCTATGGCATGCAATTGCCCAATCATAGCCACCGATGTGGCGGACGTACGTCATCTGCTTGGCGATATGGAAGGACACTATATCCTGCGCAATCCTCGTCCAACTACAGAGTATTGGGAGGGCGATGAGCATAGTATAGATGAGATGACGGCATTGCTGAAAGATGCATTGCAGTTCGACGGCAGAACGAAGGGTAGGGAGAGAATTATAGAGTTAGAACTGAGCAATGACCAAGTCGCCCAGCGATTGCAAGCAATCTATGATTCAATACTCACTGATGAAGGAAAGTGATCATTTTTGAAATTTTTGTAGCGAGTGTAACGAAGCGTATTTGTGTTAAATGTAGAATGCTTTTGAAACAAAAATACGGCATCTGAGATGCCTACAAAAATATATAAAAATCGAAGAACGTCTTTTATCTTTGCTCAAATGAATGCAGCTCGCTGCATTGGTGAGCAAAACTAAAAGAAATATTGAGGAGAAAGATGAATAAATCAAATAACATACAATTCCAGAACGAGTTGTTTGCGATAATAGGCGCAGCCATGGAAGTGCAGAACGAATTGGGGCGTGGATTTTTGGAATTAGTGTATCATGAAGCACTGAATATTGAGTTGGGAATACGTGGAATTCCATTTGAAACGGAAAAATTGATAACTATCTCATACAAAGGACATTTGTTAGAACGAACCTATAAGGCAGATTTAGTGTGTTATGACAACTTTGAAATACAAGATAGTGCCTAATTTTATTAACTAAAATATAATTTTGTTTTGCCTACTTAAGCAGCGAGCTGCTTTTTATAGGCAAGACAAAACATGACACTTGATTTTTAAATATTTTTGTAGCAAGCATAGCGCAGCGTATTTTTGTTGTTAAGAAAAATATAACCCTAAAAAGATGCTAAAAATACTGACATATAACGAGATTGACAAACACCAATGGCAAGCATTGGTGGAGCAATCACCTACCGCTACATGGTTCCAAACTCCTGAGGCGTATGAGTTTTACAAGGCTGTACCCGAAGAGATGATGCCGTTTGTAATCGGTGTTTCAGAGTGTAAAGTTGAAGGTGTAGAGTGTAAAGGCACGAAAGATAAGGTTAAAGGCGAAAGGTTAGAGGCTAAAGGCATGGAAAACAGCAAAGCTGACATACCGTCCTTTACACCTTACACCTTACACCATACACCATCACTCAAAGGTGTAGTCGTTGGATATGTTACTAACGCAAATAATCCGATCAAACAATTTTTGACTCGCCGTGCCATCATCATCGGTGGACCACTGCTCGCAGATGATATCAGCGACGAAGCGCTAGTAGCCCTTTTAATGGCGATAAGGCAATTAGGCGATAAGGCGAAAGGCAAGAAAAACAGCAAAGCTGAACCACTAGCCTCTACACCTTACACCCTACACTCTACACCAATTTATATCGAAACTCGTAATTTCCACGACTATTCCAAATGGCGCCACGTGTTCGAACAATGCGGATTCAGTTACCAACCACATTTGAACTTCCATGTAGATACCACTTCGGTTGAGATTGTTGATAAAAACCTTGGCAAGAGTCGCAAGCGCGATATCCGCACTACCATTCGTGATGGGGTTACACCAGTATTGGAACCAACGATCGATCAAGTGCGTGAGTACTATGCTATTCTCAAAGACCTTTATACTACCAAAGTCAAAACGCCGCTCTTCGGTTGGCATTTCTTTGAGCAACTGTACCATAGTCCTAGCGGACGATTTATCCTCACTGAGTATCAAGGCAAGATTATTGGTGGTACTGTATGTGTAGTGCTACCAAACAAAACCGTATATGAGTGGTTTGTGTGTGGCGAAGATGGCATATATGAGCATATCTTCCCATCGTCCTACGCTACCTATCTCGGTATTCGCTATGCCGCAGATAATGGTTGCCAAATTTTTGATATGATGGGTGCAGGCAAACCCGAAGAGGCATACGGTGTACGCGACTTTAAGGCGCGATTTGGTGGCGAACAAGTAGAGCATGGACGGTATTTGTGTGTTCGCAAGCAGCTGCTGTACAAAATAGGAAAATTAGGAGTGAAATTGTTGAAGAAAAAATAGTGTAAATTGTGAAAATTTAAAGATTTTAGGCGAGATGTTGCAGCCCCGTTTGAATATAAATTTCGGAATAAAAAAACAGTTCTCATTTGTTTTTGGAAAAAAATATATACCCCAAAACAATGAGTTCTTGCTCAACTTTGCACGATCAGGTATCGTAATGGCGTTGCGTGCAACATTGCCTAATGGAGGTTGCGCAGGTGTAGTGGCTTATAACTGCTATACTGTAGCCAATGCTGTTAAGCAGGCAGGATGCGATATTGCGTTTATAGATATCACTGAAGATTTGCGAATTGACATTTCATCTTTACACGGAAAACAATTAGATGCCATTGTCGTTACTAATCTATTTGGAATACGCAATGAAATAGAAGCAATCCGAGCAGCACAACCCAACGCCATCATCATCGTAGACAACGCTCACGGCTATGGACTGCCGAATGAAGGTGATTTCACCGTATATAGCATCAACCAAGGTAAATTCCCATCGGTAGGTGAGGGTGGAGTATTATTCGTAAATAATCGGCAATACCAAGCACATATTCAGACACAATATAAACAATTGCCGCAGTATTCGGGTGTAAAATCATTGAAATTATTCTGCACGATGGGTATTAAAGCCCTGTTGCATACGCCTATTGTTTACTCTGTACTGACCAAACGATTAAAAGCACGTCGGAAAGTAGGCGATATTCGTGAGGAAACACCACTACGGAAAATGGCAGGTGGGGTAAGACGAATGTATAATGCAATACTACCTACTATTAGCAAACAAATAGCACAACAGTGTGCACAAGCCGAAGCGATACGAAAAGCAGTGTCGGCAATTGAAGGAGTAAAGGATATTCACATAGGCGAAAATGCCTTTATGGTGGTCGTTCGTTGCTCTGAACCAGATATAATACAGCAATGGTTTGCCGAGAGAGGCGTGGAAACGGCTACGCACTTTGAGAATGCTATCCTTTGGGCAAAGCAATTCGGATATCAAGATGGTGCATGTCCAATGGCTGAGAAATTAACAAAAGAATTAATAATGATACCTACATATAAAATTTACACATTATGAATATTTGGATTGATATTTTGCACACCCCACAGTTTAATTTCTATAAACCATTTATTAGAATGCTTTCCGATAAAGGTTATAAAGTGTACGTGACAGCCCTCAATAGAGGTAAATTGCCCGTAATAGTCAAAAAGGAATTAAAGGATATTCCTAATGTAGAAGTGCATATCATAGGCCGACATCGTATGAATAAATTTTCGGTAATCATAGAAGCAAATCTATTACGTCTATTAAGACTAGTAACATGGTTGATTGGTAAAAAAATAGATATTGCTTTTTCTAATGGATCGCACGTAGGAATGATGGGTAAACTCTTTGGTTTTCCAGCATACGAATTTGAAGATGATCCACAAGCTGCAGATTATCGCTTAATGGTGAAATTCAGTACTCAAAATCATAGTATCATATATGAGTTACCGGAAGGATACAGTTTGTTACCGAATGATAAGTTACTAAAAGTATTGAAAGAATGGGCATATCTAAATCCCGAATTATTTAATCCAAAAGTAGAGATGCTGAAGCCGTATGGTGTTGAACCTAAAAAATATATCTTTATGCGAGAAGTGTCGGTGGGAACGCTTAATTATGCAGAACAAGCGGCAGATACGATATTAAAAATAGCACCGACAATACCTAAAGATATACCTGTGTTGTTATCGCTTGAGAAGAAAGATAAACGCCATCTATATCCTAAAGAGTGGATTTTGCTACAAGAACCTATCGAAGATATACACTCACTCATCTACTATAGCGCAGGACTAGTATCTTCTGGCGATAGTATGGCACGCGAGGCTGCATTATTGGGTGTACCAGCCTATTACTTGGGCATACGATACGATATGCCTGCTAACGCGGCAGCAGCTAACGTGGCGAACCTGCAAAATCAAAAGACTGCCGATTTTGCAGATTGGGTGAAGAGCCTGTCGGTAGCTCCCGAAGAGGCTGAACAACAGCAGATAGCCTTGCGCAAGCATATTGATGAGGAGTTTATAGACATCAATGCATACATGATGGCACTCGTAGAGCAAGTCGCTCAACAGAGAGGATAGTGCTGCCCACTGATGGCGCAGATGTGCACTAAATGGAGATAGAACTAACCACTGACAGGCACTAATTTGCACTGAAACTAGAAATATACATCTTTTGTTCAGTGATTTTCAGTGGTTGAAAAAACATAACCAGGAAAGATATATTTTCAGGGGGATATAATACTAACCACTGACGAGCACGGATAGACACGGAAACACGATACATATATACTTGGTTCAGTGTAGTTCAGTGATATTCAGTGGTCAAAAATAACCATGGAAAGATATATTTCAGTGGTTCTAGCGGTAAAAAGAACGATAATGGGCATAAATTTGGCTTAAAATTTGTATATACAAGAAAAAAGCAGTATCTTTGCAACGAAAAATTGACAAAACGCTTAAATGGACATAATATAGATTAGGAAAAACAATAATAAATCATATCGAGATATGAAAACTACTGGTTATAGAATTTTTAAAAATGACATTCTTAAGGATGTTCAAATCCTATTTAAAACTAAGAATGTTGATTTATCGAATCCAGAAATAAATAAAATGCTTATTGAGCGTTTTCAAAGCATCGGCTATGAATACACACCGAATACGCTGGATGTGTTCAAAAAGAATTCTATATTCGTAGTGGTGCAGTCGTCTTCTGTAGTGGTTACGGTGAGTAAAAACGATTATAAGAACCGTGAACATTTTGCAAAAGAATTTCAGTTGATAGTTGATTGTATTGATACTGTTGAAGGAGTGGAATATGAATTGTTGCTATGTAGTAAGACAAATCAAATAGAGTTTGATAGAGAGAGAGTTGAATTAGCAAAATTATCAAAAGATAAATTGAAACATTTAGTATTTTCTGATTCATATATCCGAAATGAAAAAGAATATCCTCAAACTGAGAAGAATGCAACAATGTTAGTCTCAAATGGAAGTTATGAACAAGAGCAAAATATAGGCGTGAGACTACAATTATTGGCAATTACAGATGTGAAAGGTGGAAAAGAAATGTTGATGGATGAACTGAATAATTTGCACACATTGATTTATGAAACATTCATTGATTGTATTTCGGACTATCTTTATGAAATAATGAAAGGAGAGGAAAATGTATGAATAATGTGATTATTAAACCCAATTTTACGCAATCCAATAATAGCACGGATTATAACCACATGGTATGTGGAGCTAGCATCTTAGATTTGTGTAGCAGATCGCCTAAGAGGTCTACACCAGCATTCCTAACAGTAATGGCGATAATGTCTACTATTCTCTCTTTGGAAAGTGAAGCAGTAAATACAAAGGATATTGTAGCGAATAATTCTAGTGCTACCTATACTATAAAACCGAATGAAAAGATAAATTACACCCATGTTTTAAGTAGATTACATTTGCTTTCTCAGTTAAATGACGGATGGAATAATGATGTTTGTGCCTTAAAGATTTCTCCCCTTACAATAAAAAAAGTAAAACAGTTTGTAGCGCACATAGATGACCAATGGTTGGAAGGATGGAATGTATTTCCTTGTACAAATGGTAGTGTGATAATGGATCTTGCAAAAAATAATATCGTTGATGCTACCATAAACTTTGCGGAAAATGGTGTATCTGCTTTTGTTAAAACAAAAGTAGACTTTTTCTCTATAGATAACGTGCCATACACAGATGAAAGCATAAAATCACTTTTTGAAAAAGTATTTTATACTAAAAATATATGTGTCAAGTTCCTGAAGTAGAAAATACAGAACATGTATTGCGTGCGATATTTGAGCCTTCATTCTTAGAAGATGATGGTTCATTATCGCCATCAGCATTCTATATGCAAATATTACCCAGAGAAAAAAAAGAGAACTATATATCAGTGCTCCGAAAAGAATATGGTGAACGTTTAGGAACACCTTTTCCTATGTTAAGACCACGTTTGCAGGGAGATACACTATGTGGCTATGCAGAATTATTAACAAAAGACATACGTGACATTTCCATAGGTTCTATACAGGTGGACGTAAAAAAATATCCAACTAGACATATTCCTTCACACGCTGGAATACATATAGTAATAGATCACGATGAACAAAATGCAGATAATTTTAATGAAGTACCATTATCTTCACAGTTGCTTTTTGTTTTAAGGCAATTGACGAATAAGGCAATATTCAACAGGTTAGCATAAAACATCAATAAATATGAATATCTCGATTTTTGGACTCGGATACGTGGGATGCGTAGGCATCGGATGCTTATCCAAACAAGGACACAATATGGTAGGAGTGGACGTGAGTGACATCAAAGTAGAACTCATTAATCAAGGTAAACCTACCATCGTAGAAAAAGATATTGATGCACTCATCAGTGAGGGACATCAGGCAGGACGCATTCGCGCTACCAAAGACTATCGCGATGCAGTACTCAGCACCGACATATCCTTCCTCTGCGTAGGTACACCATCATCCGAGAATGGTCACCTAGATCTAACTTATATCCTACAAACTGCTCACCAAATAGGACAGGCATTGCGCGATAAACAAGGTTTTCATATTGTGGTTATCCGTTCTACCGTATTCCCCGGTACCAATGCCAAGATGACTGCCATTATTGAGCAAGAATCGGGCAAGAAACACGACGTGGATTTTGCTGTGGTAAGCAATCCAGAATTTCTGCGTGAAGGTACTGCCGTACAGGACTATATGAACCCACCACTTACCGTGCTCGGCAGCAGCTGCCCACAAGCAATAGAAGTGATGCGTACTCTCTACGCAGGATTATCCGATGCTCCTATTGAAGTAGTTGCGATTGGAGTTGCAGAGATGATTAAGTATGTGAACAACTCTTATCATGCATTGAAAGTGGTATTCGCAAACGAAGTAGGCAATATCTGCAAACAGTTAGACATCGATAGTCACGAGGTGATGCGAATCTTCTGCATGGATAAGCAACTCAACATATCACCATACTACTTCCGTCCAGGTTTTGCTTACGGAGGTTCGTGCTTGCCAAAAGACCTAAAAGGACTTAAGACACTTGCACACGACCTCTACTTGGAGACACCAGTGCTTAACGCTATCGAACATAGCAATGACCTCCATATCCTACAAGTCATCAAACGTATTGAGCAGATGGAAGAAAAACGTGCTATGCAGGGATTGGACAAAATGCGCATAGGTGTATTGGGATTGAGTTTCAAAGCAGGAACTGATGATATGCGCAATTCGCCTATCGTGAACGTGATTGAGGCACTACACGGCAAAGGCTATGAGGTGCGCATCTACGATAAGAATGTTAGTATCTCTCGCCTCATCGGCAAGAACAAGAGCGTGATAGCTAGCAAATTGCCACACCTCAACCTGATGCTGCAAGAGGAACTCTGCGATGTGACCGAATGGGCCGACTGCATCATCATTGCTAATAAGGATGAGGCCTTCCGCGAGGCACGCATTGCCATAGGCACACCAATCATTGACCTCGTTCGTATCAAAGAACTGGAAGCACAAGAA
This sequence comes from Paludibacteraceae bacterium, assembly GCA_045587145.1. Taxonomy (GTDB): domain Bacteria; phylum Bacteroidota; class Bacteroidia; order Bacteroidales; family Paludibacteraceae; genus Colicola. The sequence continues at coordinate 175,241 of JAZNBO010000035.1, read as the reverse complement.
GGATATAGCGGTTTGTGCTGGTAAGGTCATAGCCTACACACTTCATTTGTAACTATGTTGGCAACCCAAAACAATATGGAATTATCTCAAGAAATATGAAACGAAGTGTAATAGACATACAACCTGCTGGGACCTCCTACGAAATGGGACTCAAGCGTGTACTGCTCTCTGCCAATGAGAGCGGTTGCAGCATCACACAGGTAGCCGTACTTGAGCTCAAGGCAGGCGACCGCAGTGCCAAACACATTCACCCTGACTTGCAGGATCTCTTCTTCGTCCTCGAAGGCGAGATAGAAATCACCATCGATGGTAAACTTAATCGTTGCTCGAAAGAGGACTTCATCTTTGTAGAACACCTCAAGTCCTACGAACTTCACGCCATCACCGATGTGCGTATGCTCGCTATGGGTTGCGTGATCGAGACACAACGCACCAAGCTCTATCCCATGCTTTTTGAACCCAATCTGCAAACGAAAGTATGGGGTAGCATTGATCTTACCGCATGGAAAGAACTGCCCCTGCAACGCCATATCGGCGAGAGTTGGGAAGTATCAGCTATACCTACATCGCCCTCTGTGATTGCCAACGGCACCTGGGCAGGATATACCCTCAACGAAGTGATTCGCAAGATGCCTGAGGCTATGTTGGGCAAAGCCGTGGCTCAACAACATGATAATCAGCTACCAATCCTAGTAAAACTCATCGATACCGACGATGACCTGAGCGTACAAGTGCACCCCGATGATGCTATGGCACACCGTATGCATAGCCAACGAGGAAAAAGCGAGATGTGGTACGTAATCAACGCACAACCCGACTCCTATATCTATGCCGGTTTCAAAGAGGCACTTACTCCCGAAGAGTATGCTCGCAAAGTGGCCGACGGTACCATACTCGAAACACTGGCCAAGCATGAAGTGCACGCAGGCGATGTCTTCTACCTGCCAGCAGGACGTATCCATGCTATCGGCAAAGGAGTACTACTAGCAGAGGTACAACAGACTTCCGACATTACCTACCGTATCTACGACTACGGACGACTCGGACTGGACGGCAAACCACGCGAACTGCATACAGAACTAGCAGCACAAGCCCTGGATTATACGGTACACCAAAACTATCGCAACACCTATAAGGACACCATCGATGCGGCAAATATGTGCTTAGATACCGAGCATTTCAGCGTGCGTGTACTGCCCCTCACTCATCCTCTCCACCGCAATATGGTGCCATACGATTCGTTCGTTATCATCACATGCGTGAGTGGCGCGTGTCATATTCAAATTCGTAGTACCAAAGATGAGATAGAACTTCAGGAAGGATTCTCTTGCTTTATCCCAGCTGCCATCGCTGACTACGATATTGTACCTGAGGTGGAACAAGTCAAAGTATTAGAAGCCTATATCAACAATAAACCACGCAACGCTTGGCAACGCATCGTATCGCAGTTTATGCACTTGTCGGGGTATGATGGATAGTGTGTAGAGCGTAGGGTGTAGAGGCGAAAGGTTAAAGGTTAGAGGTTAAAGGCACGGATAGTGGCTTTGCCGTCCTTCTCGCCTTTAAACTATAAACTATCAACTATAAACTAAAATAAACAGAATATGCTATCCCTCATCGTTGCAATATCCGAAAACAACGCTATCGGTCGAGCAGGTGATTTGCTTTGCCATTTGCCTAATGATTTGCAGTACTTCAAGCGTCAAACAAGCGGTTGTACTGTGGTAATGGGAAAAAAAACCTTTGAATCTTTGCCCAAGCGTCCATTGCCTAATCGAAGAAACATCGTACTGACACAGCAAACAGACTTTGCTTACAACAATACGGAAGTGGCGCACTCTATTCCTGAACTTATGGAAATGCTAAGCGCAGATGAGCAGGTCTTCATCATCGGCGGTGGACAGGTATATCGCCAGTTCCTACCATTAGTGGATAAACTCTATATTACGCATATTCACCACACTTGGGACGATGCAGATACGTTCTTCCCAGAGATAGACTCTGCTGTATGGCAGTGCATTAGCCGCGAACGCCATGAAGCGGACGACAAGAACCCCCATGCGCACACCTTCGCTGTATATACCAAGCGAGGGGATTGAGCCAAAGGCAGACATCAGTGGGACAATATATTCCCACTGATTAGCACTGATTAGCACTAATTTTCCTATGTATCTGTGCTCATCCGTGTTTATCTGTGGGACAATATATCTCCCACTGATTGCACTGATTCCCACTGATTGTACTATGTATCTGTGCTCATCCGTGTTATCTGTGGGACAATATATTCCCACTGATTGCACTGATTAACACTAATTTTCCTATGTGTCCGTGCTCATCCGTGTTTATCTGTGGGACAATATATTCCCACTGATTAGCACTGATTAGCACTGATTATTCTATGTATTTGTGTATATCCGTGAAATCTGTGGGACAATATATTCCCACTGATTAGCACTGATTAGCACTGATTATTCTATGTATTTGTGTATATCTGTGAGATTCGTGGGACAATATATTCCCACTGATTAGCACTGATTTGCACTGATTATTCTATGTATTTGTGTATATCCGTGAAATCTGTGGGACATTTATTATCTCACAGTTTGAGCAATCACTCACGGAATGTGATTGAGCAGGAAGACCTGTTGTCCCACTTCGCAGTGGATACAACGCTCATTCTGACAGTAGTGCTGATAGAGATGTATCAGTGCTTGTGTATCGGCTGCTGTGCGTACTTGCTGTCCTAATAATCGCCATTGGCGGATGATCGTGTTGTCCTCCGCTGGGATTTGCTGCATAAGGGTCAGAGCCATCTGTGCACCATGTTTGTCATTGTGGGCCAAGGCGTAGGCATAGCGATAAGGCAGAAGGGTATTGATGAGCAGAATATCCACTGATTTCTTGCCTATTGCAGGTATAGGGGAAAGTGATGGTGAAGTAACAGCAGGCAAGCTAAACAATTGGCGCAAACTGTTCACCGTAGGTTGAACCAGCATCTCTGAGAATAGCCACTCCGATTGGCAAATCAGTTGTGCAAACTGTCGTATTCTTCGTTCAGGCGCATTCTGCGGACGCAACCGCCCGCGCTTCCACATTACAGCATTTATTGGCTGCAAACCAAACTTCTTTTGCAGAAAACGATATTCGCTGAGCAAGGCAACCTCCTCATCGCTCTTGACACAAAGTTCGCTGAGCAGTCCCGACTGTCCGAGCAGCATTGCCGTTACCTGAAATAGACTATTGCGGTGCTTGAGCAAGTAGACAAGTGGCGTCTGCAATGCCATCGTCTCAAATGGCAGACTATTGGTATGGAAACCAAAATTATGTGCCAACGTGATATAAAATGCTTCTGCCCAGTTCTGTTTGGTGATGCGCAGAAGTTGCTGAATAGCCTCCTCGCGGCATGCCATACGTTGGAGCAAAAGCGCATCGCGCCACCCTTGCGTGAGCAAGGATGCATTGAGCAGCAGTGACTGATGGCAGGGGATAGTAGCCCATGCAGAATCCATCTGTTGTGCAGCAGAGAAGAGCTGTGAGAGGTAGTCCTGATTGTGCGGATAACGTAATACGCATTGAGGAATCTGTTCTCCTCGGGTGTTGTAGGTAGGCTCGTCCGCTTCGCACACTACATGCAAAATCACATTATCGTATGCAGGATTGGTGTGATGGCGATGATGACGCCAATCGGATGCACGTATATGCATCTCAATATTGCCTGCCCACTCCTGATTATTGATACGCACACGAGCATGACTGAAGTCTGGACCTGCATCGCGGTTGTGCTGACCAACCGACATAATCTCCACTGCCAGTCCATCTGTCGTAGTCTGTGGCATACCAGCCCACAGGCGTTGTTGCCAAATGTAATGGAGGAGTATCTCGGGCATATTTTCCGTTTGTTTAATTGGCGAAGGGTGATTGGTGATTGGCAATTGGGAGCCTCTTTTAGCCTCTAACCTCTAGCCTTTAGCCTCTAACCTCTAACCTCTACACTGCTACTACGCCAGCGATATGAGGGTGTGGATCGTAATTGACCAATGTGAAATCCTCGAACTGGAATCCAAATAAATCTTTCACATTTGGATTAATGAGCATTTGTGGCAACGGACGCGTATCGCGTGTGAGTTGCAACTTCACTTGCTCAATATGATTGAGATAAATGTGCGCATCGCCAAAGGTATGTACGAAATCACCTGCCTTCAACCCCGTAACTTGCGCCATCATTTGCAAGAGTAGGGCATACGAAGCAATATTGAATGGTACCCCCAAGAAAATATCTGCCGAACGTTGATAAAGTTGCAATGATAATCTTCCATCTGCTACATAGAACTGAAACAGTGTATGGCATGGTGGCAACGCCATATTATTGACCTCTGCCACATTCCACGCACTCACAATATGACGACGAGAGTCTGGATTGTGCTTGATCTGCTCCACCAACTGCGCAATCTGGTCAATATGACCACCTTGGTAATCAGGCCACGAACGCCACTGATGACCATACACTGGACCTAATTCGCCCTGCTCGTCTGCCCATTCGTTCCAAATACGTACACCGTGCTCTTGCAAATACTTCACATTGGTATCGCCACGCAAGAACCACAACAACTCATAAATAATGGATTTGAGGTGTAGTTTTTTGGTGGTTAGCAACGGAAAACCGTCTTCCAAATTGAAGCGCATTTGATGACCAAAGACGGAGCGTGTGCCCGTACCAGTACGATCATGTTTCTCTGTTCCCTCGCGCAAAACGCGCTCGCAAAGTTCGTGATATTGTTTCATATTTCGTTATTGTTGTAATATCCAATGTACTATTAGTTGTTTCTTCTCCCACGCATCTGTGCTCATCCGTGTCTATCTGTGGGATATTATTTCCCACTGATTATCACTGATTATCACTGATTTTCCTATGTATCTGTGCTTATCTGTGTTTATCTGTGGGGCATTATCTCCCACCGATTGCACTGATTCCCACTGATTGCACTGATAAACACTGATTTTCCTATGTGTCCGTGCTCATCCGTGTTTATCTGTGAGATCCGTGGGACATTAGCATTCTGCCTTACACCTAATATAGGTTATACGTCGTTTTCAGCACACGGAACTCGGTGCGGCGGTTGAGCGAGTTGCAAATATCCTGTTTTTCTGCCGTCAGAGTAGAGATAAACGCTTCATCCAACACCTGCTCCTTTGGCAAGAATGTGTATTGCTTGTGCAACTCCTCATCTACTACCACTGGTTGCTCTTCACCATAACCCACCGGCGTCAAACGCTCTTTGTCAATACCATGCTTAATCAAGTAATTAACAATCGTCTGCGCACGCTTGAGCGACAACTCCTGGTTGGCCGCATTGTTGCCCACCATATCCGTATGCGCCGCCATCTCAATCGTGATATTCGGATTATCATTCAGCAGTTTCACCAAGGCTTGCATACCCTCCTCGGAGTCTGCCGTGAGCTCCCAACTACCAAACTGGAAGAAGATATTACCCATCTTCACCGGTTTCGATACAGGCGCAAGCACAAAATCCTGCTCATACGTATAACTATCATTGAGCCCCGTGGTGGCAAGTTCTTGCTTCTGATTCAAGTAACCGCGCGAAGTGGCCAACATGACATAACGCGTATCCTTATTCAGCTTCAAACGATAAGTACCATCGCGGCGAATCTGCGCCTTCACATTGGTACCATCATCGCCCACCAAACGGATATTCGCATCACTCAAATGCTCGCCCGTATTATCCACAACTTTGCCCTCTACAATAAACTCCATCTCGGGCAGATAGAAAGAGTAAATCTGATCATATCCGCGCTTCTGTCCTCTATTCGATGAGAAAAAGCCCTTCTCTGTCACACCCGCAAACGTGATGCCAAAATCATCGTTCACAGAGTTGAACGGCGCACCCATATTAAACAAGTCCCACACCGTATCGCGGCGCACGGCATAGAAAAGATCCAATCCACCATAACCGGGGTGACCCTTCGATGCAAAATACAATCTGCCATCTGCACGGAAATGAGGATAGAGTTCGTCGTCCGCCGTATTGATCTGAGGACCAAGGTTCTGAATATCTGTCCATTCGCTACCGTCCAAAATCGCCATATAAATATCCTTACCACCATATCCACCTGGTGCATCGCTCACGAAATAGAGCGTATCGCCATACGCATTCAGCGATGGGTGACCCACAGTAATGCTGCTGTCGCTAAACAGCTTCAACTCTTGTCCCTCGCCCCACTCACCACTGGCACGAGTGGAAGTATAAATCTTCGCCCCCAAGTCCTGTCCGTTCTGTGGGCAAGAATAGGTGAAATACATGGTCTTACCGTCGGGTGAGAAACAGCATACGCCCAACTCCACCGAGCTGGTCTTCGCACTACCGCCCTCCTCTTCACTCTCTTCCTCCGATGCTTGATACAGTCCCTCGCAGAGCATCACATCTTCCCACTCATCGGCTGCATTCTGTCGGGTGGAGTAGAGATTGCAAGTGGCAGCACCTGTGACAGGCGATGTGCGCACTTTCTTCTTCTTGCTATTCGTGCTCTTCTCCTGACGATTGGAGGTGAAGACCAATGCATCGCCATCTTCGGTGAGGAACGCAGGCGCGAAATTAGAGGTACGCTTCTCGTTAAATTCCTTAGCCAAGGCCACCTTATAGCGCGATGGTTGCTTCTTCCATTGCTCTACCTGCATGCAACCATACTTGCCGGCTTGTGCCACATAATCCGCAGGATGACTCTCCAGATAGATATCGTATTGCTTGATGGCATCCTTATACTTCCCTTGGTATTGCAACACCTGCGCATAGTGCAGATACACTATGGAATCGGCATAACGGTACTTGATGGCATTCTTATAAGCCGATGCTGCACGCGTATTGTTGAGGATACGGTGGCTCTCGCCCTGCTGAAATGCTACGTGAGCGCGTAGCGAACGCTCCTTGGTCGGAATACGACGATACAACTGGCGATACATCTCACCCGCTTCATAATACTCACCTATGGCATATTTGCGATCCGCCTTCTTCACTCGCGCATTGATGCTACACGAACCCATGCTGATCAACACCAACAGCAATAGACCAAAGCCGAGCGCCTTCTTCATTCTCGATTGCATATTCATCATTTAAAATTCCTTTACATTGAGTTTCTTACTTGCCTTGCGTCGTGCTTCTCTGTCCTGCGAAGTGGCGCAGTGAATACCGTCCTGACGCATTCGTTTGTTCTCGGAGATATGCTCACTACTGAACTTGCCACCCCTCTTGAGCAGCACACGCACACACAGCAACAATAGGGCTATTGCTACCGCGGCAATCGTTATGAGTAATTCTTTATACATTCAGCCGGCAAAGGTACAAAAAAAAATAGACATACGCAAACATTTTTCATTTAAAGTACATAATACAGCGGCGTTGACAGAGGAAAAGGATAAAAATACCAAAATCTTTGATTTTATTTGCGTATATCGAAAAAAAATCGTACCTTTGCACGCTAATTATTATGTAAATAGATATGAAAGTACTTGTTGCAACAGAAAAACCCTTTGCCAAAGTGGCAGTAGATGGTATTCGAGAAGTAGTCGAGCAGGCTGGTTATGAACTGGTATTGCTGGAGAAATACACCGCTAAACAGCAGTTGCTAGATGCGGTGGCAGATGCTGATGCGCTGATTATCCGTTCGGATAATGTGGATGCAGAAGTATTGGCAGCTGCTAAAGAGTTGAAGATTGTCGTGCGCGCAGGTGCTGGCTATGACAATATAGACCTCGCGGCAGCCACTGCGCACAACGTGGTAGCCATGAACACCCCTGGACAAAACTCCAACGCGGTGGCCGAACTGGCACTGGGAATGATGGTGATGGCCGTTCGCAATATGTACGACGGCACTAGCGGTACCGAGCTCAAAGGTAAGAAACTGGGTATCCACGCCTACGGCAACGTAGGTCGCAATGTGGCACGCATCGCCAAAGGTTTTGGCATGGAGGTATATGCCTACGATGCTTATTGCCCAGACGAGGTGATGGTGGCAGAAGGTGTGACGCCTTTGCACAGCGCAGAAGAACTCTATGCTACTTGCCACGTGGTGAGTCTGCATATCCCTGCTACCCCTGAGACCAAAGGTAGTATCAATTATGCCCTACTTGCAAATATGCCAAAGGGCGCTGTGCTGGTGAATACCGCACGCAAAGAAGTGATCAACGAAGATGAACTGATACGCTTCATGCAAGAGCGTGCAGACTTCCGCTATGTGACCGATATCATGCCAGCAGCCGATCAGAAGATGAACGAACTGTTTGAAGGCCGCTATTTCTCTACTCCAAAGAAAATGGGTGCACAAACCGCAGAGGCAAATATTAACGCGGGTATCGCAGCGGCAAAGCAGATTGTGGATTATCTGAAAAATGGTGTGACTAAATTCCAAGTGAATAAATAGGCGATGAGGCGAGTTGGCGATTGGTTATTGGCGATTGGCGATTGGCGATGGGCTATGGGCAAGGGGGTGATGAGGCGCGGCGTGCTGGCAATGGTGTTGCTAGTGAGTAGTTGCTGCTATGCGCTCCACATAGAGTGCGTGGGCAAAGCCACACTCTTGAGTCATGATGGCGATACGCTGCTGGTGTTTGCATCGGCACCCGAGCTCAAGACACTCCATAGCGTGGGAGCAGTGGACTGGTACCGACTGCCTGATACCATCACGCCTGTGCAGACTGGCACCGACTATTTCTATCCTGAGCATGGCGAAGGCTATATGGTCAAAGTAGGTGCTGAGCGCGATGTGTTCTGGGTATTCGACTACGAGCAGTTGCGCCCAACCGTCGCGCAAATCGAAGCAGAACAGGATTGCGATAAGACCGTATTGCATCTCACGGGCGAAGTGCCTGCGATAACATACACCCGTATGAACGGTAGAAAAGCGACATACGATCGCCAATGCCGCGTAGAGTATATGAACGCTGCGTGGAGCGCGGATGCGCAGATGTGGGCCGACTCTGTGGCCATAGAGGAGCTGCCATTGGAGGCAGAAATGACCGTGGGCGCATCGCCTATGGCAACCGATTATGCCATCTATGACATGCTGGCAGAGCAACTAGGTATCGCCTCCGATACGCTTCACTCACCCGTTTACCTGCCTATTGCACTGAAAGCGCACCCACAAACCATCACCACCACTCGCGGACAAAAAGGCGAAGCAAGCAACGAGGTGAGTCGCCCTTATTCGCCCGATGATGTGCTGAATATGTCGGCGCCATTGGAGGTGCTATTCAAAGGCAACGGTCTGAACGCCGAGTACTACCAATGGAAACTCTACAAGGGTACTAGCCTTATGCTCACCCGTAGCGATGCGGAACATCGATATACCTTTATGGAAAAAGGCAACTACCGCGTAGTGGCCCTCATCAGCAATAGTCATTGCCAACTGGATTCGGTGGAGTTCACCATTTCTGTGAGTGAATCTATGCTGCGTGTACCCAATGTGTTTACTCCCAACGGCGACGGAACGAACGATGAGTTTCGCGTAGTATATCGCTCGCTCAAAGAGTTCCACTGCTGGGTATATAACCGCTGGGGACACCTGGTATATGAATGGACAGATCCTGCCAAAGGGTGGGACGGTACTATCGGCGGACGACCCGCTGCAGAAGGAGCATACTACTACGTCATTCGCGCTCTGGGTACCGATGCCGATGTGAATGCACAATACACTATCAAACCTGTTTATACACAAAAACTGAAAAAACAAGACGAAGCACTGATAGGGGTGTACCAGTTGTCGGGATCGATTAACCTGTTGAGGGGAGGATTGTAGGGGATTGGTGATTAGTGTAAAGTGTAGGGTGTAAGGTGTAAAGGCACGGATATGTTTGACAACAACTTAAACAACATAAACCAACAACTATTGCGCTCGCAACAACTCAGCGAGCGCTCAAGGAAAAATAATCCCAGCCGTTGGGGTGAGTTGTTCCCCAACGGAAGAGTTGTTAAAGTTGTTGTTAAAGAAACAAAAAACGTAGTATTATGTATACAACAACATCAACAACATAATTCGACAACTATTGCGCGCAAAACGAATAATCGTTCGAACGAATGTGAGATAAGAACTCATTGCGCGCTCCAAGGGTATATATAAGACAATTTAAAGTGTAAAGTGTAAAGGCAAGGATATGGGCTATGGGTGAGTGGGTATTGGCTATGGGCGATTGGTGTAAAGTGTAAGGTGTAGGGTGTAAGGTGTAAAGGAAGGGATATTGGCTATTGGATATAGGATAGAATGATGAAAACGACAAAATCAACATATCAAGCAAATTGGCAGGGGCTTTCGTTGGCGCAAATCAGCCAACGAATGGCGGCAATGCCTATAGCGGGTAGGGTAGATACGCTCAACTGGCAGGATAACTATCCTCAAGCACCGGAGACCTCCTTCACCCTTGCCCATACAGACGAGATGCTGTATGTGCGCTTTGAAGTCAAAGGCGAAGTGCCTCTTGCTACAAAAACCGCGGACTTGGAACCTGTGAACGAAGATGCCTGCGTGGAGATGTTTATCGCCAATGCAGACAATACCCGCTACTGGAACTTTGAGTTCAATGCAGCAGGCGTGTGCAACGCCTCGAATCGCAAATCGCGCAAAGAGGATGTGGTGCGCCTCAATGCAGAGCAACTGCAATCCATCAAACGCTATGCCGAGCAACTATGCGCCGCTCATTGGTCGCTGCTAGTGGCCATTCCGCTATCCTTGATAGCACTCGATTGCGCGCGCGAGCACGCGCGCCGCGCGAATTTTTATAAGTGTGGCGACAAAACTCCCATGAAGCACTACGCCTCTTGGAACCCCATAGAGGCAGAGGCACCAGCGTTTCATCTGCCTGAGTTTTTCGGGGAGATACAGTTTTAGAATCTGGCTCCTGGGAGCTGGCCGCCGGACACCAAACACCTGAATAAAAAATGAATAACAATATGAAAAAATCAATTCTAACTATGGCTGCACTTGCAGTAACCGTGTTGGCAAGTGCCAACCCATTCTTCCACTACAACGAGTGGAAGACCCCACACAAGACCTATCCATTCAACGACATCAAACCAGAGCACTATATGCCAGCGTTTGAGGAAGGTATGAAGCAAGGTTTGGCAGAGATTGATGCCATCGTGAATACCCCTGCTGCTCCTACCTTCAAGAACACCATCGAGGCATACGAGAAGTCAGGCGAGCTGCTGAGCATCGTTGCTGGTTGCTTCTACAACCTCACCTCTGCTGAGACCAACGATGAGCTCCAAGCTATCGCTATGGAACTCTCGCCAAAGATGTCAGAATACTCGGCTACCATCCGCCTCAACGAAGGACTTTTCCAACGTATCAAAGCCGTTTATGACCAAAAAGACAAACTCAAACTCAACGCAGCACAAATGAAGCTGCTCGAGGATATATACGAGTCTTTTGCCAACAACGGTGCGAACCTCAATGCCGAGCAAAAAGAAGTGTATAAAGACCTCAGTGCTAAGCTCTCACAACTCACCCTCGTATATGGTCAAAACGTGCTCAAAGCGACCAACGCTTGGACCATGCTTATCACCAACGAGGCAGACCTCGCTGGTTTGAATGACGATACCAAGGCGATGTTGAAGGCGAACGCCGAGAAGAAAGGCCTCCAAGGCTGGTTGCTCGACCTCAAACCAACCACCTATCTCCCTATCATGGAGGACTGCCAAAACCGTGACCTGCGCCGCGAGATCTACACCGCATACAACAGCCGTTGTATCGGAGGTGAGTTTGATAATACTCAAGTAATCATAGACATCGTGAACACCCGCCTGGCATTGGCGCAACTCTTCGAGAAGGCTTGCCACGCCGACAAGTCCCTCACCAAGACCTGCGCCGAGAGCAAGGAGAACGTGATGAACTTCCTCGACCAATTGCGCGATAGCTATATGCCTGTGGCAAAACAAGAAGTAGCAGAATTGCAAGAGTTTGCAAAAGCAAAAGGCTTCTATGCTACCTTGCAACCATGGGACTGGAGTTTCTATAGCAAGCAACTCAAAGAGGAGAAATATGCGATCTCTGATGACCTGCTCCGTCCTTACTTCAAGAAAGAGAATGTAGTAGAAGGCGTATTCGGTCTAGCAAAACGTCTCTACGGTATCACCTTCAAAGAGAATAAGAATATCCAAGTATATCACCCAGAGGTGACCGCATACGAGGTATTTGACCAAAAAGGCAAGTTCCTCGCGGTATATTATGCCGATTTCCACCCACGCGAGGGCAAACGCGGTGGTGCATGGATGAATAACTTCCAAGAGCAATACATGGTGGGCAAGAAGAATGTGCGTCCTCACGTAGTGAATGTGATGAACTTCACCCGCGCTACCGATTCGAAACCAGCGCTCTTCTCCTACGACGAGGTAGAGACTTTCCTCCACGAGTTTGGTCATGGTCTGCACGGTATGCTCACCCAATGCCAATACGCTGCGCAAAATGGAACCAACGTGCCACGCGACTTCGTGGAGCTACCATCGCAGTTCAATGAGAACTTCCTCTCTGAGAAAGAGTTCCTCGACACCTTCGCTAAACACTATGAGACAGGCGAAGTGATTCCACAAGACTTGGTGGATAAGATCCAGAAAGCGGCTACCTATCACGCTGCATACGCGTGCGTTCGCCAACTCAGTTTCGGTTATCTGGATATGGCATGGCATACCCTCACCGAGCCATTTGCCGTACCAGAGGCATTGACCGCACAAGAGGCTGTGATCCGATTTGGCGATAAGGCGATGGCGTGTGTACAAGTATTGCCTACCGTGGCAGGTACACAGATGGAGTTTGCGTTCACCCATATCTTCTCTGGTGGCTATGCGGCTGGTTACTATAGCTATAAGTGGTCAGAGTTGTTAGATGCAGATGCCTATTCTGTCTTCAAAGCCGCTAAAGAGAAGACCGGCACCATCTTCGACAAGAAGGCTGCCGATCTGTTCCGCAAGAATATCCTCGAGCGTGGTGGTACCGCCAAACCAATGGAACTCTATCGTGCTTTCCGTGGTGGCGAACCAAGCATTGACGCCCTGCTCGAGCGAGATGGTATCACCAAAAAATAAGATTGGCTCGATATGCAAGAACCAAAGAATTTTGCACTCATTGGTGCAGCAGGTTATATTGCGCCACGCCATATCAAAGCCATTGCCGATACTGGCAACAACTTGATGGTGGCGTACGACAAGTTTGACTCGGTAGGCCGTTTGGACTCGAGTTTCCCAGATTGCTCCTTCTTCACAGAGCACGAGCAGTTTGATCGATTCTGCTCGAAGCAGATGCGTGGGAATAACCCATTGTCATGGATGAGCATCTGTACGCCTAACTATACCCACGATGCGTTTATCCGCTATGGTTTGCGTCTAGGTTGCAATGTGATCTGTGAGAAGCCATTGGTGCTCAATCCCTACAATATCGACAACCTCGTAGAGCTGGAACAAGAAACAGGCAAGAAGGCATATACGATTCTTCAATTGCGTTTGCATGACCGTATTGCAGCGCTAAAAAAGAAGATTGAAGAAGGACCAAAAGACAAAATCTACGATGTGGACTTGACCTATATCACCAGTCGCGGCAAGTGGTACTACAGCTCCTGGAAAGGCGATGTGCATAAGGCTGGTGGTATCGCTACGAACATAGGCGTACACTTCTACGATATGCTGCAATGGCTCTTCGGCGAAGTGGAGCAGAACATCGTGCATGTGATGTCGTTTGACCGCGTGGCAGGTTATTTGCAACTGAAGCGTGCGCGTGTGCGTTACTTCCTGAGTATCAATGCTGTCTGTCTGCCTGCCAACGCCGTAGAGGGCGAGAAGAAGACCTATCGCACACTATCCATCGACGGTGAGGAGTTTGAGTTTAGCCAAGGGTTCACTGAACTGCATACGGAAAGCTACCGCCAGATCTTGGCGGGCAATGGTTTCCGTATCGTCGAGGCGCGACCCAGCATAGAGATCGTGAGTGCGATTCGCCATGCCGATCCTATTGGTCTCGTGGGTGACTACCACCCATTGGCGAAACTGCCATTGGCCCCACACCCATTTGGTTGGGACGAGAAGAGATAAAGGGAATTATGAATTATGAATTTTGAATTATGAATTATAAAAGAGTATTGATTTTTCTGTTGCCTCTGCTGATGGCCTCCTGCGTGACGAGCAAACGCGTGAACCTGATGCAAGCGCCAGGAAAAAACAAGATTCCAGCGTACGCGGATACCGTTTCCTACGAGGATTATGAGTTGCGAATAGGTGACCGATTGTATATCTATGTCTATTCGGTGGATGAGCGCGTGGATAAGATGTTTAACTCTGCTAGCGGAACCATCGGAATGCAGATGCTACAAGGCGGTAGTGGCGTAGGCGGTAGTTATGACCTCTATACCTATTTGGTGCAAGAAGATGGCTGTATCGACTTCCCGATGGTTGGCCGTGTGCCTGTGCGCGGTATGACCACACGCGGTGTAAAACGTGTACTGGAAGATGAATTGAGCAGCTTCATCAAGAGCTATGGCGACTACCAGATGATGTCGGTGGAGGTGAAGATTGTGCGTCGTTCGTTCAGCGTCATCAGCGATATCGGTAGTGGTACCTTCAATATACAGAAGGAGAAAGTGACCATCTTCGAGGCACTAGCTATGGCGGGCGATATAGGCGACTTTGGCGACAGAAGCAAAGTACGCATCGTGCGCGAGAAAGAAGGTGTGACGCAAATCAAGGAGTTTGATGTGCGTTCGGAGGATATCATCAACTCCGAGTTCTACTACATAGAGCCCAACGATGTGATCTATATCCAACGGATCAAAGGACAGAGCTTTGGTATCAACTCGGTGACCACATCGATTAGCGTAGTTGCTACCACCTTAGCATTCGGCGGTTTTGTATATGGATTGGTGGTGAGAACAATCAATGCGGTCAATAGTGGGAAATAAGTATGTACACGAAATGGTTTAGAGATATGAAATACAATATATTGCATATAGCATTGATCATGGGCATGGCGACCGCACTGACGGGCTGCTATGGCTATCGTCAGGTAGGACTGCTGCAAGAGCGTGAGGACTTGCCTCAATACGACTCCGTCGCCTACGAACCTTATCGCCTGCAAGTGAACGACGAGGTGATTTACCGCGTGATCACGATGGACGAGACCATCGCCAAAACGATGTCGGCTAACACTTCCGCTGGTGGACAGTATGCCAACTCGTATCGTATTTATTCCGACGGTACGGTGGATATCCCTTTCTTGCCACCCATCAAACTGGAGGGACTAACTGAGTTGGAGGCACAAGACACTTTGCGAAAGGCGATGCGCGAGATCATTCCAGATGCCGATGTGAAACTCGCGATGTATAATAAGCAATTTACCGTCCTGGGCGATGCCAACTCGGGCACGTATTCTATTTACAAAGAGCGTCTTACCATTTTCCAAGCATTGGCCATGACCGGCGACTTGATGAACTCGGGAGACAGACGCCACGTGCGCATCATTCGCCCACATGGCAATGATGAGCCCGAGGTATTGGAGTTTGATATCCGTACCAACTCCATTATCGACTCCAAGTACTACTACGTATATCCCAACGACCTGATCTATGTGAGCCGCGATAGCGGAAGCTTCTATAAGCAACCTAGTTATAGTGGCTTCCTTGGACTCATCACCAGTTCCGTATCCCTGCTGATTACAGTACTGAACTATATTCCAGGCGTTTGGTAATCATCACGAAAATTTAGATACATTCAGATATGACACAAGAAGAACAAGTCCTGCAACAACAGCAGCAGGCAGCAGCGCAACAACCACAAAACGCACCGCAAGCTCCGCTCCTCGAAGAAGAGAGTTCGGGTATTGATATCATAGAATGGGTATTTCGCATACTCCATCACTGGTATCTCTTTGCTATTGCGGGTATCATTGCATTCTCATTGGCGTACTTGAAAAACCGCAAGGTGATGGAGACATACCTCACCACTGGTACGATGATTATTCAAGAATCATCGGGTGGTGGCTATGGCAACTCTGCACTCATGCAAGGTTTTGGTATGGAAGCGGGCTATCGCAATGTGAACAACCAGTTGATTATCTTAGGTAGTTACGATCTGATCTCGCGCACGGTGGACTCCTTGCCATTCCTCAATGTGGAGTATATAACCAAGGGGCGATTCAAAACGCGCAATATCTACCGCAATACCCCGATTATGGTGGAATATACGCATCTGGACCCCACAGCGTATAACTATTTGTACAAGTGCGAGGTGCAGGCCGATGGGTCATTGATGATCACCATACCCGAGGCTGAGGATCTCAAATTCAGCCAAACGGCGCAATATGGCGTGCCATTTAAGACACCGTTCTTTGAGGCAACGATCTACCCAACGGAAATTATGATGCGTCCTGGACAGCATGTCTATTTCCGTTTCCGTACCCGCGATGGACTGACCAACGAGTTCTCCAGCCGTTTGCAACTGAACTTCGTGACCGACCGCAGTACCATCTTGGGCATTCAGTTGGTGGGCGTGACGCCAGAGCGCGACCGCGACTTCATCAACAAACTCTCCGACATCTACCTCTTGCATAGCGTGGAGCGCAAGAACATGGTGGCGGAAAAAACCATTGACTTCATTAACCAACAGCTGGGCGTGCTGCAAGTGAGCCTCAGCCAAAGCGAGAGCGCGATGACCGACTTCCGTCAAGAGAACAAGTTCGTAGATGTCTCCTCCTACGCAGGCGGCTTGATGAGTAAGGTGAATCAGTACGACCAACAGAAGATGGCACTGCGCCTCAAAGAGACCTATCTCAATTACCTGACCAACTACTTGGAGCAAAAGATAGAGCAGGGTACGGTAGTGGCACCTGTGTCGGTAGGCGTGAACGAGCCTATGCTGATGACACTGGTGCAACAGTTGAACGATCTGCATATCCAACGTGGCGAGCTCAGCGAGCGCAATGTATATTACGCTAAATATACCAACGACATCAACAATGTGAAGACGGCTATTGCCGAGTTGGTAGAGTCTATGAAGGCATCACTGAACATCGAGAAGCAAGATCTAGCCAACCGACTCAAAGAGGTGGAGAAGGATATCCAAATGCTCCCTGAGAAGGAATTGCAGATGGTAGCCATTGAGCGTAATTATCGTATCGACGACAACTACTATACCTTCTTCTTGCAGAAGCGTGCAGAGGCCGAGATCCAGAAAGCGCGTAACACGCCTGATAGCGAAATCATGGACCGCGCACGTACTACCCGCTCCATGAACAGCAAAGAGAAACGCAAAAACATGGTCGCTTATATGGCTATCGGTTTGGTCATTCCATTGCTGATCTTGATCCTTTCGGAGCTGCTCAACAACAAAGTGCGTAATCCAAAAGAGGCAGAGAAACTGGGTGACTACCAAGTGATTGGTACCTTGCGCCGTGTGAAATCGCAAAACCCATTGCACTCCAAGAAGCATCCACGATCGGGATATGCCGAGATGCTGCGTAGTATCCGCTTGCGCATCGAGTTTATCGTACAACGCAAGAGCAATTTCGCTATCACCATCACTTCTACACAGTCTGGTGATGGTAAGACTTTCATCTCCACTAACCTAGCAGCACAATATGCTATGACAGGTCACCCAACCGTATTGCTCGATATGGATATTCGTAAACCAAACGTACACGACAAATTGGGATTGGAAGCCAAAGTCGGTGTCACCAACTACCTGATTGGCGATTGCGAGTTGGAAGATATCATCCTCACCCACGAGGAACTGGGCTTTGATATTATCCCTGCGGGTACAATCCCACCGAACCCAGGTGAGTTGGTGCGCAGCGATAAATTGGCTGAGTTGATGAAGATTCTTCGTGAGCGATATGAGTATATCATCGTGGACTCTTCGCCCGTAGGTATGGTGCCAGATGCCTTGTCTTTGATAGAGAAGACAGACCTCACCCTGTTCGTTATCCGTTGTATGGTGACCAACAAACATTTTGCGCAACAGACTCTGCAAGCCCTTTCGCTTAACCACAAGGATAAAGTTCATTTGGTATTGTCCGATATTCAAGTGGGTAAATCAGGTGGCTATGGCTATGGTTATGGTTACGGTTATGGCTACGGTTACGGCTATGGCGGTTATGGCTACGGACACGGCTATGGTTATGGTTACGGTCATGGCTATGGCAAGAACAAACGCTATGGCTACGGCTATGGAAAATATGGCAAGTACGGTAAGTATGTGGACTACTATCGTCAGAAATTCACCAAGAAGAAAGCCGAGGATCCACACTACTATATCGACGATAGCGATGACGAGTAGAGCTGATCGGTTAAAACTCGATTCCGCATTCCGATAAAAGACAACTGACATCCAAAAGGGTGTCAGTTGCTTTTTGTTGCATAGGAGAATATAACCTCCCACTAATTACACAGATTGACACTGATTCTTTTATCCGTGCTCATCCGTGAGATTCGTTATAACAATAACAACAACATTCACAACATAATTCAACAACTATTGCGCTCGCAACTAACAATCGTTCGAACGAAGTGAGATAAGAACTCAGCGAGTGCTCACGGAATATGACTTGTAGTTTTTTTGTTTTGCTCCCCTAAATGCGACATGGTTGCATTTCATTGGAGCAAAACAAAACATAATCACATGATTTTTATATATTTTTGTAGCCTTCAAAGAAGGCGTATTTTTGTTAAAGAAATTGACAAGAATTGACAATATAATTGACACAAATTGTCTTAAAATTGTCTCCTAAGTTGTCCAAGTTGTTGTAATATAAACTTCTGTTTGTATTTTAGATTCCGTGGACGCACCGTGAATAAAAAACAACTGACACCCTTTTGGATATCAGTTGTTTTTTATTACTTACGAATATTTTACACAATCTTCGCTGGAATCAACTTCTCGCGGATCTTCACGTAAATGATAGTCTCCTTTTTCGCGAAAGCAGTCTTCACATAGCCCATACCGATACCTACCTTGGTAGTTGGCAACATAATACCGCTAGTCACATTACCAATCGTATTGCCCTCTGCATCGCAGATCTCGTAGCCACAGCGTGGAATAGCACGCTCTTGGCACTCAAAGTGCACCAACTTGCGTTGTACGCCCTCCGCCTTTTGTTGGAGCAAGTACTCCTTATCAATGAAATCTTTGGCATCGAACTTGGTGATCCAACCCAGTCCTGCCTCCAATGGCGAAGTGGTATCATCTATATCATGACCATAGAGACAGTACCATTTCTCCAAACGCAAGCTGTCGCGTGCGCCCAAACCAATAGGAGCCAAACCAAAGTCCTTACCCACCTCAAAGAGGGCGTTCCAGATCTGTAAGCTGTGCTCTTTAGGGAAATACAACTCAAATCCTCCCGCACCTGTATAGCCTGTATTGCTGAGAATCACACCTTGTACGCCGGCGAACGACCATTCGCGGAAAGCATAATAAGGAATCGCACTTAGATCGGCATCGGTCAAGAGTTGGAGCATCTCAGTGGCCTTTGGTCCTTGCACTGCCAACTGACCATAACGATCACTAGCGTTCTCCAATTGCACACCAAACGTATTGTGCTCATTGACCCATGCCCAGTCCTTATCGATATTGCCGGCATTGACAACAAGCAAATACTTGGTGGTAGAGTACTTGTAGATAATCAGGTCATCAACAATACCGCCTTTACCGTTAGGGAAACAGGTGTATTGCGCTTTGCCTGCCTCAAGTTTGCTCACGTCGTTGGTCGTGATGTATTGCAGGAAGTCCAACGCCTTCTCGCCTTTTACCCAAAACTCGCCCATGTGGCTCACATCAAACACACCTACGCCTTCGCGCACGATGATGTGTTCTTGGTTGATACCCGTAGGGTACTGAATAGGCATATTAAAGCCCGCAAAATCTGCCATCTTCGCTCCCAGAGCGATGTGGATGTCTGTAAATGGAGTAGTTTTCATATATTCTCGCCTTTAAACTTTAATCTTTCAACTTTAAACTATTTTGCAAATCACGCTTTTTGCACGATTTGCAAAATTACTTGCATTGCCTTCTCCATGGATGGAATAGGCAAATATTCAAATCGGCTGTGGAAGTTCACACCACCTGCAAAGATGTTTGGACATGGCAGTCCTTCGAACGACAAACGTGCACCGTCTGTACCACCGCGGATAGGTTGTACCTTCGGTGTCACGCCCACCTCTTTCATCGCCTCTTCTACCAGCGTCACAATATGCATGACAGGCTCCACCTTCTCGCGCATATTGTAGTATTGATCGCGGATCTCTACTTCTACCGTCCCCTCGCCATACTCCTGATTGATCTTGCGTACCAAATGCTCGATCTCGCGTTTGCGGCTCTCGAAGCGTGCGCGGTCGTGGTCACGGATAATGTATTGCAAGGTAGTCTCCTCTACGCTACCGTTCATAGCAATCAGATGGTAAAAGCCCTCATAACCCTGTGTATGCTCTGGGGTCTCCCAACGAGGCAACATGCTTGCTAATTGGTTGGCAATGCGCATAGAGTTGATCATCTTATGGTAACCATAACCAGGGTGTACATTCACACCATGTACTTTGATCTTGCAACCTGCTGCGTTGAAGTTCTCGTATTCCAACTCGCCAATAGCACCACCGTCCATCGTATAAGCGAAGTCGCAACCGAACTTCGCCACATCGAAGTGATCTGCACCTTGACCAATCTCCTCATCAGGAGTGAAACCTACACGAATCTTACCGTGCTTGATCTCAGGGTGTTGAATCAGATACTCGCATGCGCTGACAATCTCCGCCAAACCGGCCTTGTCGTCCGCACCGAGTAGGGTAGTACCATCGGTCACAATGATATCTTGTCCCTTATAGTCCAAGATCTCAGGGTATTTAGCCACCTCAAACACGATATTCTTTTCCGCGTTGAGCACGATGTCCTGACCATCGTAGTTGCTCACGATACGTGCTTTCACATTTTTGCCACTGGCATCAGGAGCCGTATCCATGTGGGCGATAAAACCAATCGTAGGCTTGCCTTCTACGTTCGCAGGCAGGGTCGCCATCACATAGCCATTCTCGTCCAATGTCACTTCTTGCATACCAATCGCTTTGAGTTCCTCCGCTAGGTACTGAGCAAACTCCATTTGTCCTGGGGTGGACGGAGTCATGTTGGTTTCGTCATCCGATGTGGTGCAGAAACTCACATACTTCAAAAATCTTTCTGTAATATTCATATATCTTTGCTTTTAAATTTTACACTCAATATTCTAAATAACAATATCCATCTCTTCAATATGGCCCTCTTGCCAAGCCAATATATTGTCGCAGACATTCTCACACATGGCGATTCGTCCCTCCCATGTGCCTGTGCCCGTATGGGGCGATAAGACCACATTATCTAGTTGCAATAACTCCGATGTAATATGTGGCTCATGTTCATACACATCCATCGCCGCACCTGCAATCACGCCCTCTTTTAATGCTCTGACCAACGCTTGCTCGTCCACATGCGCACCACGCGCCGTATTGATAAGATAGGCCGTTGGCTTCATCATTCGGAGTTCATTCTCGCCAATCAGATGTTTCACCTCAGGTGTGTAGGGTAGGTTCAAACTGACGAAATCTGCTGTTTGTAACAACTCGTCTTTTGTTACATACTTTGCCTCTTCGCCTTTCGCCTCTCGCCTCTCGCCCAATGGCCGTCTATTGTGATAGATGATGGTCATGCCTGCTGCCAGAGCTCGGCGAGCAAGGGCTTGCCCGATACGTCCCATACCGATAATACCCAAGGTCTTGCCATAAAGCGAGTGACTCAGATTATTCATCACGCCAAAAGGCTCAGCCTGACCTGCTCTTAGCTTGCGGTCGAACTCCGCCGTACGCCTTGCCACATCGTGCATGAGCGCAAAAGCCAACTCCGCCGTAGGCTCAATCACTGGTTTCGGAGTGTTGGTCACACGAATACCGCGTTCACGACATGCCTCCAAATCGATATTGTTGAATCCCACGCCGAAGTTCGTCACCAGTTTGAGCTTTGGTGCCGACATGATCATTTCGCGCATTACGGGCTTGTCAAAGGTGCTCACCAGCACCTCGGCTTCCTCCAACGGCGCATACAACGTATGTCCTTCTAATCGGGTAAAACCCTCTGCAGGTAATTCTGTGGTAAATGCTATCTTCATTATTTTTCTCTTTAATCTAACTTCTAACAGCGAAGCGGTCTAACATCTATCAGCCGTAGGCGTTCTAACCTCTATTTTCCTCCTACAAGTTTCTTAATCTCATTCAACTTGTTCAGCGCCTCTAATGGCGTTAGATTATTAATATCCAAGCTCTTCACTTCGTCGCGGATTTGTTCCAACACAGGGTCGTCCAATTGGAAGAAACTCAGTTGCATACCCTCTGGGGCACTCACCGTGGCTTTTCCGCCTCTCGCCTCTCGCCTCTCGCCTTTCGCCTCTTGCCTAAACGCCTTTTCGCCTCCACCTTCCAAATCCGAGAGGATTTGGTTGGCACGTTGCACGATGGACGAAGGCATACCTGCTAACTTCGCCACATGAATACCAAAACTATGTTCCGAACCACCACGCACCAACTTACGCATGAAAATCACCTTACCGTTGGCCTCGCGTACCGATACATTGTAGTTGCGTATGCGTTGGAAACTCTTCTCCATCTCGTTGAGCTCGTGATAGTGCGTCGCAAACAAAGTCTTAGCATGGCCCCTCTGCTCGTGGATATGCTCCACAATCGCCCATGCGATACTGATACCATCGTATGTGCTCGTACCACGTCCTAACTCATCAAAGAGCACCAGACTGCGTTCGCTCAGGTTATTGAGAATACTAGCAGCTTCATTCATCTCCACCATAAACGTACTCTCACCCGCAGAGATATTGTCGCTAGCACCCACGCGCGTGAAAATCTTGTCCACCACACCAATACTCGCACTATCCGCTGGCACGAAACTGCCCATCTGTGCCATCAGCACAATCAGCGCCGTCTGACGCAGTAAGGCCGACTTACCTGCCATATTCGGACCGGTCAAGATGATAATCTGCTGCCCGTTATTATCTAATAGCACATCGTTGGGCACATACTCCTCATCTAATGCCAATTGCTTCTCTATCACAGGGTGACGCCCTTGGCGAATATCTACCACCAGGCTATCGTTGATATCCGGACAGACATACCTGTTCTCCACCGCCACTGTCGCAAAACTCAGCAAGCAATCCAACTGCGCCACTACGGCGGCATCCTGCTGCATTTGTGACACATACTCGGTCATGGCCAACATCAGCTCTGTATATAAGCGATTTTCAATCACCTGTATTTGTGTTTCCGCCGTGAGGATCTTCTCCTCATAATCTTTCAACTCCTGGGTGATATAGCGCTCGGCATTCACCAGTGTCTGCTTGCGAATCCAAGTCTCAGGCACTTGATCGCGGTAGGTATTGCGCACTTCCAAATAGTAGCCAAAGACATTGTTATAACCTATCTTCAGACTACTAATACCCGTATTCTCAATCTCGCGTTGCTGCAATTGCAAGAGGTAGTTCTTACCATTTTGCTGAATATCACGCAGCTCGTCCAACTCCGCATGTATGCCACGGGCAAAGATATTAGGGCGTCCTTGCACTGCTGGTGGGTCGGGAACAATCTCGCGCTCAATGCGCTCACGTATTTCTTCGCACAGCGACAATTGCTCACCGAGCAGGTGCAAATATGCATTGTCTATTGCCCCTTGACAGATGTGTTTGATTGGCTCGATAGCCAACAACGCATGGCTCAGTTGCACCATCTCGCGGGGTGTGATACGCCCCGTCGCGATCTTGCTAACCACACGCTCCATATCGTAAATACGCTGCAAGTTCTCACGAATAACTTCGCGCTCTTGAGGGTGACGGAAAAGGTATTCCACCACCGTTTGGCGGTTGCGTATAGGGCGCACCTCTTTGAGCGGAAAGGCCATCCAACGATGGAGCAAACGTCCGCCCATAGGAGTAATCGTACGGTCAATAATATCGTAGAGCGTGGTGCTATTCTCTCTTTGTCCGCTTAGCAGCTCTAAGTTGCGAATCGTAAAACGGTCCATCCATACGTATTTATCCTCTTCGATTCGACTGAGATGCTGAATATGGCCCGTCTGCAAGTGCTGTGTGGCATCCAGATAATGCAATATCGCACCCGCGGCTATCACCCCCTGAGGCAGGTTGTCCACGCCGAAACCTTTGAGGTTCTGCACATCAAACTGCTTCATCAGTCGCTCGCTCGTCGCCTCGCGAGTCATCATCCAATCGTCCAACTCAAAAGTAAAATACTTATTGCCAAACGCTTCCTCAAAATCGCGTTTCTTACCGCGCAGATAAAGCACCTCTTTGGGCGCGAAGTTCACCAAGAGTTTATCCACATAATCTTGGGTACCTTCTGCCACTAAGTATTCGCCCGTCGAGATATCCAAAAAGGCTACACCCACCGTTTGTTTGGCCCATTGCACACAAGCGAGCCATGTGTTCTCGCGTTGTTGTAGCGTTGTTTCCGAATAACTCACACCAGGTGTTACCAATTCGGTTACACCGCGCTTGACCAATTTCTTGGTGAGTTTAGGGTCCTCCAACTGATCGCATATCGCTACGCGCAATCCTGCTCGCACCAGTTTCGGAAGATAAGTATCCAAAGCATGGAATGGGAATCCTGCCATCTCCAAGGCTTTGGCCTCTTTGCTCGCACCATTGCTGCGATGGGTGAGGGTGATATTCAGTATCTTGCTCGCGCGTACTGCATCCTCTGCGTATGTCTCATAGAAGTCACCACAACGAAACAGCAATACCGCATCAGGATACTGATTCTTAATCTCACGAAACTGCTTCATCATGGGAGTCTCCATTGTATCTATCTTTGCCATATATTCCTTTCCTTTACACTTTACACCTTACACTTTTACACCGCGACGCAGTCGCCCTGGCTATTTCAACACCACATCAAACTTGAGGTTAATCATTCTGCCCGTCAAGTAGTTGGGGCTTGCCCATTGCAATCCATTGGCAGCCGTCACCCAATAGTAACTATTCACGTTCTTCCAACCAATGAGGTTGAAGACATCTAACTGCACGCTCCAACTTTCTACATGTTTCGACTTCTTCATCCATTTATCGGTGCTGGCTGAGAAAGTACGGGTAGCGCCCAAGTCTATGCGGCGATAATCGCTCATGTGCCCCAAATAACGCATATCCTCTCGGCGAGGATAACCGAATGGCAAGCCTTCGCTCCAAATCAGTTTCAAGTGCAACTTATACTGTGGAAAACGAGGCACATAATCTTGGAAATATACCGTTAAGTTATAGCGTTGTTCTTGTGGGGTAGGGATCCAACCCAGGCCGTATTTATCATCGATGAAATGCATGCGACTGCGCATGGTAGAGAAACTGATCCACGAATCGGCACCAGGCACCAACTCGCCCATGAGTTTCACATCCAAACCGATGGTATAACCGTGGCTATCGTTCACACCAGAATAGCGAACGCGCACATTATCCACCGTATAGCTCTCCATACGGTCGATGAGCTTGCCGTATGCCTCAGCAGTGAACTTAAAAGGCCTTCCCCAAGCGCGGAAGTAGTAATCGGCTCCCATGACCAGTTGCCATGAACGCTGTGCTCGCAAACTATCATTCAAGTGAATACGGCTCACACCACCCTCGTCGGAGACTATCTGACGGAGCTCCTTATAGAAAGGTGCCTGATAATAAAGTCCTGTGGCGACACGGAAAGTGAAATCGCGTTTCCAACCTGGCATCCATGCAACGCTCATGCGAGGCGAAGGCAGTACCTCGTTCGTATAACTCCACCAGTTGAGGCGCACACCACCGGTCAGCAACACATCGCCATTCGCTGTATGCCAACGATAACTGTCTTGTGCGTAGGCTTGAATACGACCATTGAGCATCGTAGATGTTCCTTTCAGCGCGTAGTAAAGCGCCATCTCTTGATCTAAATTAGGCAGACTATATCCCATCGAATCGCGCCATTCCCATTCGCTGATACGGTCGTTCACCATCTCCACTTGTCCACTCACTCCCCATTGCAAGGTGTTCTCACCCGTTTTCCATTCGCCCGTATGCGCCAATGTCACCATACCTGCCTGCAATGTGTTGCGCGCATGCTCGTGGAACTTACCCGTTCCCAATACGCTACCGCCGGACAGATTGCCATTCACCATTTCTCCTGGATTCGTGGCACTAGAACTACCATCAGCAGGCTTTTCGCTTAGCACGTACTCGCTACTAATATCAAAGGTCTCCGTTTCGTGGGTATAGAAACCACTCAGATCCATTCCCAGTCGGAGATGGCGATTCAGCTGCTTCTGTGCGCTCAGTGCGACGAAAGCCGTGCGAAACATATCCTTCTCCTGTCCTTCGTACCATATCGTTTTGTTGAGTGCCTGCTGCATCGTTCCGAAACTGGTACTTACCGAATCCGGGGTAAACTCATAACTATTCTGCGAGAAGTTACCCAGCAGCGTAATTTCCCATGCCTTTCGCCTCTCGCCTCTCGCCTCTCGCCTATCTCCCACCTTCCACGTCATCTGTGTCTGATAATCAATGAAGTTGGGTTTGTAGTTACCTGCTGTCTCCAATGCACCCAACAGATAGCGCGAGGTCTTATAGCGTATGCCGTGCATTTGACTGTGCGTACTATCGCCCCAACCTACATAACCACTGGCACCCAGCAGACTCATATTCAGGCGCGATTCCAATCGGGTAGGGCGTTTGTAGCGAATATCCAATACGGACGACATCTTGTCGCCATACTTAGCATCGAAACCACCTGCCGAGAAATCCACGCTCTCAACCATGTCGGTATTCACAAAACTCAATCCCTCTTGCTGACCGCTGCGTATCAATAGCGGACGGTGGACTTCCAAGCCATTGACATATACGGAGTTCTCATCGTAGCTACCGCCGCGTACATTGTATTGGCTACTCATCTCATTGTTTTGACTCACACCAGCGAACGTGATGAGCAGACTTTCGATACTACCGCCTGTTGCATCAGGCATCAGTCGTGCTGTACCAATATCCACGCGATCCATGCTATTGGTCTGACGTTGAATCGCACTGACGGTGATCTCGCTCAGCAACTCCTCGTTGGTGGGCAATACCACATTCACACCAATCACTTCGCGCGTGGTGTAGAGCTGTTGGCGAATCGTCTCATAACCAATCATGGAATACACGAGAGTAACTGTATCATGCAGATCAATAAATAACTCGTAGTAGCCATTTTGATTGGTGGTCGTACCTACTGCGGTATTTTCTTCTACATATACATTGGCGAGCTCCACTCCTCTGTTGTCTGTATCGAGCACATACCCGAACACGCGCACCTCGCGCGCTTGTGCACGAGCGAAACTGCTGATTATGAGAGCAAAGAGCAATAAAATGATGGTATATCTATTCTTGTAAGTCATTTTTTTCATTATTCAACATGCAAAGATACTATAAAAATTGCAAATATGCAAAAATATGCAAAAAAAAATCATTTTTTTTCGTTTTTTCTTTTGTAAATCAAAAATTTATCGTACCTTTGCAGCCGATTTCGGTTTGTGCGTTTTTTGCACAACCTTTTCTCTTATCGAAAATTGTATAACTTATATAAAAAACATTATTATGACAAAAGCAGAACTCGTTAACGCGATTGCGATTAAAACTGGCTATGACAAAACAACGATTATGAACGTTGTGGAGTCAGCTATGGACAACATTAAAAATACCGTTGCTGCTGGTGAGACTGTATATCTCCGTGGTTTTGGTAGTTTCGGTACTAAGGTGCGCAAACAAAAAGTAGCTCGCAACATTACTAAGAAAGAGTCTATCATCGTTCCTGAGCACAAAATCCCAGCATTCAAAGCTTCTGATGCTTTCGCTGAAATCTTGAAATAATCATTAACAATTAAAATTTTATAATTATGCCAAACGGTAAAAAGCACAAAAGACATAAAATGTCTACCCACAAACGTAAAAAACGTTTGCGCAAGAATCGTCATAAACATAAGTAATGTTTAGACGAGACTGAGTATTAACGGCTTTGTGGTAACATTCTGTTTGGGCGCAAACAGATGGCCGCAAAGCATTTTTTTGATTTATTGAAATATGAAAAGCGAACTTATTGTGGATGTCACTCCGCAAGAAGTGGCCATCGCACTCACCGAAGACGATCGTCTCATGGAGGTCAACCGAGAGCAACGAGGTAAAGATACCTTTGCTGTGGGAAACATCTACTATGGTCGAGTAAAGAAAGTGATGCCTGCGTTGAATGCCGTTTTTGTGGATGTAGGTCATGAGAAAGAAGCTTTTCTGCACTACCTTGATTTAGGTTCAGGGTTTCTTACGACGCAGAAGTATGTCACCAAATTGGTTTCTGACCGTCGTCGTATACCAGAGATTCACAAGATAGAGCGTCAACCCGATTGTACCAAGGAAGGGCAAATAGCCGATTACCTGAAAGTGGGAGATACGCTTCTAGTGCAAGTCACCAAAGAACCCATCAACTCCAAAGGACCACGCCTCACGGCAGAGATTTCTATCACAGGTCGCAACTTCGTACTTATACCATTTATTGATAAGGTAATGGTTAGTAATAAGATTGGTCGAAGTTCTGAGAGAGGAAGGTTGAAGCAATTGGTGCAATCCATCAAACCACATGGTTTTGGCGTGATTGTACGCACGGTGGCAGAGGATAAGCGTGTAGCAGAACTAGACAACGAGCTGCGACTGTTGGTGAAGCGTTGGGACGATTGTGTTCGCACGCTACAACGAAAAGAGCCTGTTAGTCTGATTAGCCAAGAGCTAGGACGAACGATTGGCATTATTCGCGATATATTCTCACCCGACTTTGAGAATATCCATGTGAATGATGAGACGGTATATGAGGAAATCAAGCAGTACTTGGATTTGATAGCACCTGATGCTTCCAAGCTAGTCAAACTATATACAGGCGAGCAGCCTATCTTTGATAAGTTTGACATTACACGCCAGATGAAAACTGGTTTGGGTCGTACCGTTGGTTTCAAGAAAGGTGGCTATCTTGTCATGGATCGCACCGAAGCACTGTTCTCCATCGATGTGAATAGTGGTAGTAAGAAACTCTTTGAAGATCAGGAGCAAAATGCCTTTCACTTCAATATGCTAGCAGCAGATGAGATTGTGCATCAACTCCGATTGAGAGATATTGGTGGAATCATTGTAGTTGATTTCATTGATATGGATGATAAGGCGAATCAGCAGGCTCTATATGAACATGTACAGAAGCTGATGAGTCGCGATAGAGCTAAGCATAATGTGCTGTCCCTCAGCAAGTTTGGACTGATGCAGATCACTCGTCAGCGCGTGCGCCCAGCGGTGGAAATGAATGTGACGGAGGTTTGTCCTACTTGTATGGGAAAAGGCAAAATACAGACATCACTCTTCTTTACGGACGAAGTGGTGGATCGTATCGAAGCTATGGTGGCGCAATATGGCAGAGGATTACGCTTGCACTTGCATCCTTATTTATATGCATATATTAGCAAAGGATGCTTCAGTCGCAAACTGCAATGGGCCCTTCGTTACGGAGTACACGTAATAGAGAATCAGAGTCTTGGCATGCTTGAAACCAAGTTCTTTACCAAAAAGGGAGAGGAAAAACTCCTCCAAACGAAACCCGAAGACAAGGCGTGCGAAAAGCAGTAAAAACAAAAGGCAGGACAATTGTTCCTGCCTTTTTTGTGTTATGCCTTTTACCGCTGCGTAGCAGCCTCAACCCATACGCAGTATGCGCATCCACACCAACGGTGCCTCATCTACTACAACTTCTTCACTTCTTCTACTGCACGGTCAAGTTGCTTATCATAACGCAGCATATAGGCATAGTAACCACGGTGATAGTAGTAGCGTTTGATAATCTCACTACCGAGCATCTCCTCTACCACTTCGCGGTTGCGCTCAATCGCTGTACGATAATCTTCGGTCAATCGTGGTTGGAAGGCCTTTAATTCGGCAAGTAGGGTAGAGTCTATATCCTCTTGCTTTGCCATATTGATGAGTTCACCCAAATAACGACCTGTCTCCGTCTCGTAGCTGAATTTTTTCTTATCCAAGAATTGGCAGAAATCCTCTAAATCGCTATCTGTCAGTTGGAATGCTGTAGCAGGCGCAATGGTAGGGTGTTGTTGGTAGTAGTAATTAGCATAATCGAAGAACAAATGGTCTCGGTAGAGGTTATAGGTGATATCGAGTTTCTGCGAGTCGGCCAATACCACATCGGGCAAGATACCGCCTGCGGTATCGCGGTGCAGTTCGTGTCCACGTTGGCGCTCAGCATAGTCTATGGCTTGAATACAACGTCCCGAAGGGAGATAGTATTTCGATGTGGTTACTTTGAGGTGTCCGCCGTAGGCGATAGGACGAATGTTTTGCACCAATCCTTTGCCGAAAGTACGTTCGCCTACGATAGTAGCGCGCCCAAGATCCTGCAATGCTCCTGCCACAATCTCGCTGGCGGAAGCCGACTGACCATTTACCAATACTACCAATGGCATATTGGGGAAGATAGGTGATGTCTGTGTCTTATAGCTACTATTGCTGCGCTCGATCTTACCCTTGGTGGACACTACTTCTGTATCTTTAGGTACGAAATAGCTCACTATCTGTATGGCCTCGTCGATGATACCGCCTCCATTGCCGCGCAAGTCAAGAATCAGACGTTGGATACCATTGGATTGTACCATGCCATCTAAAGTAGTAAGCAGTTCTTGGGCAGAATTGGAAGTGAAGTCACTGAACAATATATATCCGATGGAGTCTTCCAATACGCAGGCATATCCCACGGCTGGCAAGTGTATGTCGCGACGTGTCACTTGTTTGGTGATGAGTTGGCTATCGCGTTCGAGGACGATCTCAATGGTTGTGCCTGCTTTGCCGCGCAGTTTGTCGGAAACCTCTTTGGTGTTCTTGCCCTCGCAGTCCATGCCGTCCACTCTGACGAAGCGGTCGCCAGGCAGGAATCCTGCTTCTTGGGCAGGCATACCCTCGTATAGTTCATTGACATACACATTGCTATCGCGATACATGATAAGACTACCTACGCCGCCATACTTACCTTGTGTCATACGGCGCAGTTCATCATCTTCGCTTTTAGGAATATATACAGTGTATGGATCAATCTTGTGGAGCATATAGTTGATGCTTGTCTTGATCAAGTCGTCGTAATTGAGTGTGTCCACATAGTTGATATCCAACTGACGCATCACATCGGTGTAGATAGTCAGGTTTTTGTCTATGCGTGTAGTCTGTGTTTCTGCCAATAGGTTGGTTGTCAGAAGCAGTAATGGTATGAGTAGTAACTTTTTCATTGTTAATATCCGTTTTAGGGTATAAATGCTGTGATGTCTTTTCTGTGTGTTTGCAGGTCGCGTACGAGGGTAGAGGAGATATGCGCGTATTCGGGTCGGGTGTAGAGTAGTACGGTTTCTATGCCTGATAGTTGTTTGTTAGCTTCGGCTATATTGCGCTCATATTCAAAGTCTTGAACGCTACGCACGCCGCGCAAGATAAATTTTGCTGCATGTTTTTGCGCAAAGTCCACGGTCAAACCGTCATAGATTTCTACGCGCACACGTGGTTGTTGGTTGTATGCTTGTTGAATGGCATGCAACCGTTCTTCGATAGGAGCACTTTCGCGTTTGGTATAGTTGTGTCCTATGCCGATGATTATCTCATCAAAGATTTCCAATCCGCGCAACACAATATCGTGATGTCCAATCGTAAACGGGTCAAACGACCCTGGAAATATTGCTATTCTTTTATTCATAACCTTAGCCTTTATACCTTACACTTTAAATTGTCTTATATATACCCTTGGAGCGCGCAATGAGTTGTTTTGCGCGCAATAGTTGTTGGTTTATGTTGTTTAAGTTGTTGTCAAACATATCCGTGCCTTTACACCTTACACTTTACACCCATCGCCGATAGCCAATAACCAATAGCCAATCGCCAATAACCCCTTACACTATCTCCGCATTTTTCAATGCTTCTTTGGTAGCTTCGCGATAGGCGACCATCAGTCCGCCTGTGCCGAGCAGTGTACCGCCAAAGTAGCGTACCACTACCACAAGTATATTATCCAATTTCTGCGCATCGATGCTGCGAAGTATAGGCATTCCTGCTGTACCGTGGGGTTCGCCATCGTCTTTGGTTCGCCAGAGGTTCTCGCCCAATCGGTAGGCGTAGCAGACGTGGCGTGCATCGTGGTATTTCTTCTTGTACCATGCTATGCGTGTTTTGGCTTCGTCCTCACTCGCAATAGGCTCAGCGAAAGCAAGGAACTTACTTCCTCTGTCTTTGAAGATGCCTTTGGCAAGGCCGGTGATAGTATGTTTTTCTTCTGCCATAATACGGGTAAACTAATTCGCCTGCAAAGGTACGACAAAAAATGCACATACACAAGTAAAGCGAGCAATATTTTCAAATATTTTGAAACTATTGAGAGTACTTGTGTGTGGGCTGCATTGTGCGAATGTACTTTCGAGGTGGTCAATGAGCATAGCGAATAAGATCAGTGCCCTCAAAGGTACGACTTTTTTGGAGATATGCAAATAGGTAAAGCGTATTTTTTTCTTGGAAAATGTGCGATATACTTGTGTATGTCAAAAATTTTGTGTAATTTTGCAGGCAAAATTGTATATAACTCTAAAAACAATATATTGTGAAAACTAACTACTTGAAAAGCAGACATATTGGTCTGACAGAGCAAGACCAACAGCAGATGTTGGAAGTAATCGGAGTGAAAAGCGTAGATGAACTCATCGCGCAAACCATGCCTGCGGATATCCTTTTGGACGAACCGCTTGACCTCGATGAGCCACTCACCGAGCAGGAGCATCTCAATACCGTTCACGAGATGGCACAGAAGAACCAACTCTATCGTTCGTATATCGGTCGTGGTTGGTATGGTACCAACACACCTGCGGTCATTCAACGCAATATATTGGAGAATCCTGTTTGGTACACTTCCTATACTCCTTATCAAGCCGAGGTGAGCCAAGGTCGTTTGGAGGCGCTTTTCGTATATCAAACTATGATCAGTGACCTCACTGGTCTGCCACTTGCTAACTGCTCTCTCTTGGACGAGGCTACGGCTGCTGCAGAGGCAGTGACGATGATGCGCAACCTCCGTTCGCGCGATATGGTCAAGGCTGGCGTGAAAAAAGTGTTGGTGGATCAAAAGATTTTTGAAAATACCTTATCTGTTATGCGCACACGCGCGTTAGGACAAGATATTGAGTTGGTGATGACCAACTACGAGTTAGTCACTGCCGATTGGCTTGCAGAGCAAGGCCCATTCTTTGGTGCTATCGTACAATGGCCTAACGCTGAGGGTTCGATAGAGGATTATTCCGCTTTCATTGCTGACTGCCATGCTGCTGGTATGAAAGTGACTGTCATTGCCGACCTCATGGCATTGGCGCTTCTCAAACCATTAGATGCCGATATCGTATGCGGTACTGCTCAACGCTTTGGTCTGCCAATGGGCTTTGGTGGTCCTACCGCTGGCTATATGGCTACCCGCGAGGAATACAAACGCGATATGCCTGGTCGTATCATTGGTCTCAGCAAGGATACCTACGAGAAACCTGCTTTCCGTTTGGCACTTCAAACACGTGAGCAACATATTAAACGCGAAAAAGCCACTTCCAATATCTGTACGGCAGAAGCCCTTTCGGCTGTGATGGCAGGTATGTATGGCGTTTATCACGGTGCAGAAGGTATCCGTGAGATTGCCGAGGGTATCCATGGTAAGGCGGTCTATCTGAGCGAGATGCTTCAAGCATACGGTTATGAGCAAGAGAATACAGAGTTCTTTGATACCCTCAAAATACGTTGCGAGAATGGTATAGAGACTGTGCGCGAAGAGGCAGAGGCATTGGGCATCAATCTCTACTACAATACAGAGGAAGACTGGATTGGTATCAGTCTTGACGAGACTGTCACTGTGGACGATATGAACGACCTAATCGAACTCTTTGCCAATGCTTCGGGCAATATGGCGCAGTATGAAGATAGCGAAGAGGCGTTCGAAGGCCTATGGAGTATAAGCGAAGAGCGTATTCGCGAGGTGGATTACTTGCAAGAAGAGGTATTTAAGAAATACCATACCGAGACTGAGATGATGCGTTATATCAAACGTCTTGATCGCAAGGATATCTCTCTGACTCATACTATGATTCCACTCGGCTCTTGCACCATGAAGCTCAACCCTGCTGCTGCCATGATTCCTGTTACTTATCCTGGCTATATGGGTATCCACCCATTGGCACCTGCTGAGCAAGTGGCAGGTTATATGGAGGTGATGGAAGACTTGGAGCAACAATTAGCTACTATCACGGGTTTTGCAGCATGCAACTTGCAACCTACTTCGGGTGCAGCAGGCGAGTATGCTGGCCTTGTGACTATCCGCGAATACTTGAACCAACAGGGTCAAGGTCATCGCAATATCCTCTTGATTCCAGCATCGGCTCACGGTACTAACCCTGCATCGTGCGCGCAAGCGGGTATGATTCCTGTAGTAGTGAAATGCGATGAGAATGGCAATACCGATTTGCAAGATTGGCGCGAGAAAGCGGAGCAACACCGCGATAACCTCGCTGGTTGTATGATTACTTATCCATCTACTCATGGTATCTTTGAGATGGCTATCCGCGAGATGTGCCAGATCGTGCATGCATGTGGTGGTCAAGTCTATATGGACGGTGCAAACATGAATGCTCAGATTGGTTATACCAACCCTGGTGTGATAGGTGCTGATGTGTGCCACCTCAACTTGCACAAGTCATTTGCTAGCCCTCACGGCGGTGGTGGTCCTGGAGTGGGTGCAATCTGCTGTGCCGCACACTTGGTTCCTGCTTTGCCACAAGAGGATACCAATCGCGTTTCTAGCGCATTGTATGGTAATGCTAATATGGCGCTCATCTCTTACGGATATATCCGAATGATGGGCGAGGAGGGCCTGCGTGAGTCCACAGCAGCAGCTATTGTCAGTGCGAATTATATGGCAGAGAAGCTGAAAGATGCCTACGGCATCGTGTACACGGGCGTGAATGGCCGTGTGGGGCATGAGTTGATTCTCGACTGCCGTCAGTTCCACTCAATAGGTATCACTGAGTCGGATATTGCTAAGCGCCTTATGGACTTTGGTTACCATGCTCCTACGCTCTCTTTCCCTGTGCATGGCACATTGATGGTGGAGCCTACTGAAAGTGAGAGCTTGCGCGAGTTGGATCAGTTCATTGATGCATTGCTCATTATCCGCGAGGAGATTGCCGAGGTAGAGCGTGGCGAGGTAGATAAGAAGGACAACGTACTAGTGAATGCTCCTCACCCAGAGTATGAGGTAGTGGCTGACGAATGGAATCACCCATATAGCCGTCAGAAAGCTGCTTATCCAGCGGAGTGGGTAAAAGCCAACAAGTTCTGGATTCCTGTATCTCGCGTTGACAATGGTTGGGGTGATCGCAACTTGGTGGCGAGATTTTGATGATGTAAAATCTAAAGGAAAGGATTATGTCAAAAGGAAAACTTCGTGAACAACTTAAAGGCTATCAGCGTATGAAACCGCTGATAGCTATCAAAGAATACTTTATGATTATTCTTTGCACCATTCCATACGCTATTGCGGTCAATTGGATTTTGGTGCCACATACGATTGTCGGTGGTGGACTGACAGGTCTTTGTGAGATTATTTATTTTGCTACGGACACATTTGTTCCTATTTGGTTGAGTTCGTTCGTGTGCAACCTTGCGTTGTTGATTGCAGCATTCTTTACTGTGGGTTGGCGCTATTGTGTGCGCACCTTGTGGGGCGTGTTGTGGTACACCATTTGGCTCAAAGTGATTGAGATACCTGCTGAACCAGTGGTGACAGACCCATTTATGGCTGTTATCTTAGGTGGTTTGTTCATGGGTTCTTTCTTGGGTATTGTCTTCCTGAATAATGGTAGTACGGGTGGCGTAGATATTGTGGCAATGATTGTCAATAAGTTCAAGCACTTGCCTATGGGACGTGTCCTGATGGCATGCGATATTGTGATTATCCTTTGTGCGTATTTCTTGCCTGAAATTCACGAGTTGCCATTTGGTCGTGGTTTGGAGAAGATTCTGTTTGGTCTTTGCTATACGTTTATGGCTGGTACGGCGGTGGATTGGGTACTCAATCGTACTCGCCAGTCGGTGCAGTTCTTCATTTTCAGTAGTAAGTACGAGGAGATAGCCGAGGCGATTATGACACAAGTGCCACGCGGTGTGACCTTCTTGGAGGCACAAGGTGGCTATACCAAGCAGCCTGGCAAAGTGATAACGGTCATTGCGCGTCAATATGAGTCATCTAAGATTTTCCGTCTGGTGAATGCGATTGACCCTAATGCGTTCGTGAGCCAAAGTCAGGTACGGGGTGTCTTCGGACAAGGCTTTGACCCGATGACAAAGTAGGTTTTGGTGTTTAGAGAACGCTGCGCTACTGTTTAGAGATGAAACTCGTAAAAGAATACATATTAATTTTTCTTGGATTATTTCCTTTTGCCCTGATGGTCAATTGGATTTTCGTGCCGCATAATGTGGTAGGTGCTGGTCTTACGGGTATCTGTTCGATTATCTACTATGCTACGCAGGGAGTATTTCCTGACCTCTTTCCTGAGTATGCAGGTTCTATTCCGATGTGGCTTAGTTCATTGTCTATCAATATCATATTGCTCATTATAGCTATGCTGACAGTGGGTTGGCAGTTTTGTGTCCGCACGCTTGTTGGTGCTTTGGCGTTGGCTTTTTGGTATCGTGTGATACCTATGCGCGTTGAGCCATTGATTGCTGATCCTGTCACAGCTTGTATTGTGGGTGGAGTAGTGTTTGGATTGAGCTTGGGTGTTGTGATGCTGAATAATGGTTCGTCTGGTGGTACAGATATTGTGGCAATGATTGTCAATCACTATAAAGATGTGTCTTTGGGTCGTGTGATGATTATTTGCGATGCGGTGATTATTGCTAGTAGTTATTTCTTGCCTATTCCAGAGCAGTTTTTGGTAGAGGGTATGGACGTAGTGGACTTTAAGATCAAGCGTATTCTGTATGGTTTGTGTATGACGGTGAGTTATACGGCAGCGTTGGATTGGATTATGTCGCGTGTGCGCCAGTCGGTACAGTTTTTCATTTTCAGTAGTAAGTACGCAGAGATTGCTACGGCTATCAACCAAACGGTACACCGTGGAGTCACCGTTATGGACGGTACGGGTTGGTATAGCCAACAGCCGATACATATTGTGACTGTATTGGCACGTAAGCAGGAGAGCCAATTGATTTTCCATATCATCAAGTCTATTGACCCTAATGCTTTTGTCAGCCAAGCAAACGTGAATGGCGTTTTCGGCCAAGGCTTCGATAGAATTAAGGTGAAGTAGAATAACGCTCGTAATATCAACAAGGTAAAATAAATCGCGAACGCTGATTGGCGTTCGCGATTTATTGTTTCTTACATTATCTTAGTAATTGATTATAACTCAATGGGTATTAACGTTCGCGATTGATAGCATCATATACCGACTGACGAGTAGGATCTAAATCCACGAGCAAGTCATAGACCTGCTTCTTCTCGTCGCTCGTGCCACCTGAAAAGATATTCACCAACTCATCGTTCTTAGCATCTAAGAACGTCGTTACAACGTATGTTGCAGGACGAGCACGATTCGCCTCTTTCAACACAGGCAATCCCTCCGCAATACGCGCACGCGCATTGGCTACATTATTAATCATCTCATCTAATCCCAAACGGTGATACTCGTAGCAGAACGAACGATAGGGCTTGAATGCCTCGTCCATAAGATTATTCACCAACGCATAGCGATTGCGGTTGCTATCAAAAGCTTTCCAACCCTTCGCCTCGGCCTCTTCCAACGATGCCGACTGAGCTTCTGTCACGATATCCTCACATGCCTGAAAATAGGGCGTGCCACCAAGACGAGCAAACGAATCCATATCATAACCGATAATCAAATAGCAATAATAAGCTATCAACGCTGTAAGATTGCTCGTAAATGTGCTTTGCTGAAAATCCATGCGGTCAAACTCCTGATACGCAAAGCAGAAACTATTATCCTGAAAGTTCAGCAATGGAGTAGTGTAACTCGTTCCAAACACAGGACGACGGCTCTGACAAGTGAAATCGCACTTCACGATATTGTTCTCCACACTCTTCACCACCAACATCATGCTACACTCAATGCGCTCCTTATCTTGAAAAGTGAGATTTGTCCACTTAGAGGTGTTTACAAACTCCTCAATAGACTGTTTGAGCGTATTAAACATATCTTTGTTGGAACCTTGCACCTGATCCGAATTGACAGTCACAGAACACTTCAACTCTTGTGCATAACTGGCCATTGCCATACAACCTATACCCACGAGGGTAATCAGCAAACGCAGCTTCTTCATCATTGTTCAATAGATAGGATATTTCCTGTTAGCGTGTTAAAATAAATTTTTGGAGTAGGCTTACTGAGCAACAAACTCTTAGCCATAGGTACCGCTACGCCATATTGGGCAATAGGCAACGTAGCACTCACGCGCAGATCTTTGCCAAACTCTACTACCACTTTGGCTGAACCTGGTAAATTATAGTATACTTGCGATGGCATAGCAGACTTATTTGGCTTAACAACTTCCATATCTACCGCAACATACTCTTGGCGTTTGCCTGCTAATGTCAAACGAATAGGCTCACCACTGAGATCATCGGCTGGCACTATACCTGAATACTGCGATACACGAGCAATAATGCGCTCAGTTACATCCTTGCCTGGTACATAGTGGATCGTATGAGAGTGACTTTCTACCTTGCGAGAACCGATGAACAAAGCCGCCAACATCTCTTCGCGCTTGTCCAACTCATTCAATACCAACAGCATGGCTTGTCCGTCCGCAGGAGTATGCTCTACATCGCCTGCTAAGAGATTCATACGCATCTCGCGGATATGATAAATTTGCTTAGCAGCTCCTTCTGCCATCTTCGCTACCGAACTGGCCACCATTTGCTCTTCAAGCAACGGCATGAGTGGCGTAAGGAGCGGAGAAGGTAAACTAACGGATTTCTCTTCTCCTTGTACTTCTACCATAGGGGCAGGCACATTGTATCCATACAACAACCCATCTGCAGTCAATGATAACCATTGTGCTTCGCTACCGCTACTAGCAACCACTTTGTAGGCACGATTAGTGTCTGCCACGGTATGTGTACCCAAACGCAGACCCTTCACCTCATAACGTGTGTGTGCCTTAGTCACTACTTCCTTCGTGCCTAAATAACGCTCAGCATACAAATAGAATGGACCCGGTTCCACCGTCTCTATTTCATAATCAATAGTCACAGTCAACTGCGTTTGTGGCATATAATATACCACAGCTAACTCGCTTTCTTCCACCGTTTGCGCGTATGCCAAACCGCATGCGCACACTGCCATCATAATGAGGCTTAAAAATCGCTTTTTCATATCCTTGTTTTTAAGTTTATACTAAGTGTAGGGTGTAAAGTGTAAAGGCGAGGGGGATGCGGCTTCGCCGCTATATTCATAGCCTCTAGCCTTTAGCCTCTAACCTTTCACCTCTAACCTCTCTCCCAAATCTCCCAAGCAGCATCGGCTTGTGCATACAACATATCCAATCCATTCACGGTGCGTGTGCTTCGCTGCTTACCTTCGCGCAAAAACGCTGTACACGCAGGATTATATACGCAGTCATACAATAAATGGTGACTCGTCAAATACGCGTAGGGTATAGGTGGCAGCGACTCCACAGCAGGCAACATTCCCAATGGCGTACAGTTCACAATCACCGTATGTGCCTCTATCACTTCTCTTGTCAGTTCCCCATAGCCAATAGCCAATTGCCCATCACCAATAGCCAATTGCCTACTCACCAAGGTATAATCTATCCCCATTTGGCGCAAAGCATATTGTACGGCCTTACTCACTCCTCCTGTACCTAAAACCAAAGTACGCTTATCATGCGCTTGCAAATGAGGCAAAATACTGGACTTAAATCCTATCCAATCCGTATTATATCCTTTACCCTGACAAACGACATTCACTGCGCCAATCTCCTCTGCTATCCTATCTGTGCTGTGAAGCAAAGGAATAACAGCTTGCTTATAAGGATAGGTGACATTGAATCCATGCAACTCGTTCATCAGTGACGGAATATACATCAAATCATCTACCTCATACAAGCGATATTCAGCATCTATACCTTCACGCAAAAACTTCTCCGTAAAGTATCGTGCAGAATACGAATGTTCCAACGGTTTGCCTATGATACCATATCTTCTCATCATGTCTCTAACCTTTCACCTCTAAGCACTCCACCACAACTTTTCCCTTGCGTATCACCGCTCTATGCTGAGGGGCATAAAAAGTCTTACCTCCTTCTCCTTTTTGTAGCGCATCGTAGATCTTCTCCACTTCGGGGAAATGATACGCACGCAACTCTTCATACAGCTTCACCTTGCCTGCGGCTGGTGTATCTAGCTTCTCCAACCAATCTACATACCCTTGCAGATGTTCTGCCGTCGTAGCAATATGCTCTATCTCAGACTTGGAATACGATGCCAATTGTTGTCGCACTGCATTGCGCGCAATGGTGGTATCGCTATTCGTAGAATCGTTGACCCAAGCCAATTGGCGTATGTCGCGCAGATAATGCTCAATATAGTCGCGTGTGGTACACAATAACGGTCTGATAATAGGTACACTACCGCCCATCGGATTGTCGCTTTTAGCGCGCATACCACATAGTCCGCGTAGTCCTGTACCACGCTTGAGATTGAGTAATACCGTCTCTGCCTGATCATGTTGATGATGCGCCACCGCTATGGCTATACATCCTTGCTCCTCTGCTACCTCTGCAAACCATTGATAGCGCAACTCACGTGCCGCCATCTCAATACTAATCCCCTTTTCCTCTGCATAGCAGCGTGTGTCAAAGTCCTTCACCAATAACTCCTTCCCCATAGCCAATTGCCGCACAAACGCCTCATCTCTGTCGCTTTCCTCACCACGCAGGTGAAAATTGCAATGTGCTACGATACACTCATATCCGCCACGCTGCAATACGTCCCATAACGCGATACTATCGGCTCCACCACTAACGCATACTAATACGCGATCCCCACTTGCCAATAACCCATTATCACGAATATATTTTTGTACTCTACGTAGCATTTTACAGATTTTGTCCGCAAAGGTACAATTTTTTTTGCACATATCAAAAAAAAACACTACTTTTGCACACATTTTATAACTATAAATCCTAATTTCTATATGTTTGCACTCATCACAGGTGCCAGTTCAGGGTGTGGTTACGAGTATGCCCGAATCATGGCACAAAAAGGATATGATCTACTCATTGTGAGCAACGAAGAGGCTATTCACGACAAGGCGACTGCCCTTCGTAAAGACTTTGCAGTGAAAGTTATCTCATTAGTAAGCGATCTCGGCAGACAAGAAGCCGCCAAAGAACTGCATACGTATTGCCACGATCATCAGATTGAAGTAGAGGTGCTCATTAACAACGCTGGCGTGTACCACGACCGCGACTTCTTGGACGATTCCGAAGCGTTTAATATGTTGATTATGAATCTGCACGTAGTTACGCCTGCCATGTTGATATACTATTTTACGCAGGATATGGTTCAGCGTGGCAAGGGATACGTGCTAAACATGTGTTCAGTAACAGCTGATATTGCAGTGCAACGCCTAGGTTCCTATGCAAGTACTAAGGCATTTTTGCGTAACTTCTCACGCTCGCTATATGTCGAGATGAAAGATAAAGGAGTAATCATTACAGATGTTACACCAGGTGCAATCAACACGGGATTGTACAATATTAAACCTTGGGCTACCAAGATAGGATTGATTTTAGGTTATATCGTTCAGCCCGATTACTTGGCTCGTCGAGGTGTGGAGGCAATGCTGCGTGGTAGAGCGAAAGTGAGTGTGCCATTTGTGTGGAATACATTGCTAATCCTATTGGTCACACTCTTAGCTCCTACCAGTCTCTTGCGCCTAATACGCAAATTAGGCCTGTTTTGAATATTTGGCGCGAAAGTTTGCATATTCCAAAAAAAACAATTATCTTTGCGCCTAAATTCACTTAGATTATGAAATATAGACATACTATCACTGTACCTTACCAAGACGTGGACGCCTCACGTCGTCTTCGCTTGTACTCTATGGAGAATTATCTGCTAAACATAGCAGGCAAAGTGGCAGATGAAATGGGCATAGGTATCCCTTCGCTCTTACCCATGAACTATACATGGATCATCACACACCTGAATATGGAAATGATGTTCCTGCCCAAACATGGCGAACAAATGATTGTAGAAACTTGGATTGAGCGCAATGCACACATGCTCTCTGTGCGTGATTTTCGTATCTATCAGCCACAAACTGACGGTACAGAAACGCTTATTGGTTGCGCCAAGTCAGTTTGGGCAGTACTCAACTTACAAACACGTGAGATAGCCAATATATTCGATCACCCCATGTTTGAAGGTGCCGTGGATGGCGAAGTGCTGAATATGGCTCGCGCTCCTCGTTTTAGACCTATTCAATTGGACAATCTAGAAGATGATACGACTGCCGTTCAAGCAGGCGAAATCCTGCACGAGATACAGTATTCCGACGTGGATTATAACTGCCATTGCAATTCCTGCAAATACCTCGAATGGATGGTAAACGCCGTGCGTGCGTATGACAACCAAAAGCCTTTCCGATTGGATATTAACTATGTAAAAGAACTCTATCAAGGAGATGTGATGTACACACGCTTTTTGAAAACAGAGAATGCCGTACAATATCAACAAGTTGATGAAAACGGAACAACTTGCTGCAATGCTATGATTGCACAAATTGAAAATGTAAGTTGTTGATAACTTTTTCTTTTTGGAAAACTTTTCAGTATTTATAAAAATGCAAGTCGCTTATATTTAGCGGTTTGCGTTTTTGTTTTGGATAACTTTGCAGGGTTGTTGAAAACTTTTTTCTTCAAAAAATTTGCATATATCATAAATATGTACTACCTTTGCACCCGATTTCGCCCCTATTAAAGCGCAAAATGTTTATTGAAAAATTATAACTATTTATATATCATGGAGAAAAAGATTTTTACCCAAAAAGAAGCAGAACAAGCGTCCATCAGTTATTTTGGTGGTGACGAATTGGCTGCTCGTGTTTGGAGTACCAAGTATGCATTAAAAGATTCTTTTGGTAATCTCTACGAATTGACACCAGACGATATGCATCATCGTTTGGCGAGCGAAATCGCGCGCGTAGAAAATAAGTATGCGAACCCTATGTCAGAGGCAGAGTTGTTTGAACTGCTCAAAGACTTCAAGTACATCGTGCCTGCAGGTAGTCCAATGACAGGTATCGGCAACGATTTTCAAGTTGCTAGTTTGAGCAACTGCTTTGTCATCGGTCAAGATGGTAGTGCGGATAGCTACGGTGCGATTATCCAAATCGATGAGGAGCAAGTGCAACTCATGAAACGTCGTGGTGGAGTAGGTCATGACCTGAGCCACATTCGTCCTCATGGTAGCCCTGTAAAGAACTCCGCTCTTACCTCTACCGGTTTGGTACCTTTCATGGAGCGTTACAGTAACTCTACTCGCGAGGTAGCGCAAGATGGTCGCCGTGGCGCATTGATGCTCAGCGTGAGTATCAAGCACCCAGATAGTGAGGCGTTTATTGATGCCAAAATGGAGCAAGGCAAGGTAACAGGCGCTAACGTGTCTGTGAAGGTGCATGACGACTTTATGCAAGCGGCTATCAACAAACAAATGTATCAACAACAATATCCTATTGATGCAGCTACTCCTTCCTTCTCCAAAGAGGTAGATGCGCACAAACTGTGGAAGAAGATTATCCATAATGCATGGAAATCTGCTGAACCAGGTGTGCTCTTCTGGGATACTATAACCAAAGAGTCAGTGCCTGACTGCTATGCCGACCTTGGTTACAAGACCGTCAGCACCAACCCTTGTGGTGAGATTCCATTGTGTCCGTACGATAGTTGCCGTCTGTTGGCGATCAACCTATATAGTTATGTAAAGAATCCTTTCACAGCTGAGGCAGAGTTCGACTTCGAGCTCTTCAAGAAGCACGTGGCTGTTGCCCAACGTATGATGGACGACATCATCGACCTAGAGGTAGAGAAGATTGAGAAGATCCTCGCTAAGGTAGGTTCTGACCCAGAGTCTGAGTCTATCAAGCGTACCGAGCGTGAGTTGTGGGAGAAAATCTTGGATAAGACTACCCAAGGTCGCCGTACTGGTGTAGGTACAACAGCCGAAGGCGATATGTTGGCTGCTATGGGCTTGCGCTATGGTACTCCAGAAGCAACCGCTTTCTCCGTAGAAGTACACAAGACTCTCGCACTCGCAGCTTATCGCAGCAGTGTGATCATGGCCAAGGAGCGTGGTGCATTCAAGGTGTATGATGCGAAACGTGAGGAGAATAACCCATATATCCAACGCATCAAAGAGGCAGATGCTGAGTTGTACGAATTGATGGTACAACATGGTCGTCGCAATATCGCCTGCTTGACTATTGCGCCTACTGGTACTACAAGTATTATGACCCAAACCACCTCTGGTATTGAGCCTGTATTCCAACCTGTATATCGTCGCCGTCGCAAGGTGAATCCAAACGACAAGAACGTACACGTAGATCTCGTGGACGAGGTAGGCGATAGTTTTGAGGAGTATGTGGTATTCCACCACAAATTCATCACTTGGATGAATGCCAATGGTTATACCTACGATGCCACCCATCGCTATACCCCTGCTGAGATTGACGAGTTGGTAGCCAAATCACCTTATTATAAAGCAACTGCTA
This sequence comes from Paludibacteraceae bacterium, assembly GCA_045587145.1. Lineage (GTDB taxonomy): Bacteria > Bacteroidota > Bacteroidia > Bacteroidales > Paludibacteraceae > Colicola. The sequence continues at coordinate 130,284 of JAZNBO010000035.1, read as the reverse complement.
ACGATGTGAACTGGCTCGAGAAAGTGCACATGCAAGGTGCAATTCAAAAGTGGGTAGATCACTCCATCTCAGTGACCATTAACTTGCCTAATGATGTGAGCGAAGAACTCGTAGGACAACTCTATGAAGAGGCTTGGCGCTCAGGCTGCAAAGGCTGTACTGTATATCGCGATGGTTCACGTACTGGCGTGCTCGAGGGCATTAAAGAGAAGAAGAAAGAAGAGAAGAAGGAAGATAAAACATGCGTATGCTTTGATAATAAGGTACGTGTGCGCCCAACAGAATTGGAGTGCGATGTGGTACGCTTCCAAAACAACAAAGACAAATGGATTGCATTCGTAGGCCTAAAAGAGGGCGTTCCATACGAAATCTTTACCGGTCTTGCTGACGATGAGGAGGGAATCTTGCTGCCTAAATCTGTGACAAAAGGTAAGATCATTCGTGTAGTACAAGAGGATGGAACCAAACGCTATGACTTCCAATTTGTTAACTCACGTGGTTTCAAGACCACCATGGAAGGATTGAGCTACAAGTTCGACAAGGAGTTCTGGAACTACGCAAAACTCATCTCTGGTGTCTTGCGCTATGGTATGCCTATCGACCAAGTGATCAAGATGATTAGCAGTTTGCAAATGGATTCGGAGACAATCAACTCATGGAAAGTCGGTGTAGAACGTGCACTCAAGAAATATATCCAAGACGGTACTGTTGTACAAGGACAATCTTGCCCAAATTGTGGTAATGCTTTGATCTTCGAGGAAGGATGTATGCACTGCCGTGAGTGTGGTTACAGCCGTTGTGGTGGATAATTTTTACAAATTTGCATATTTTTTAACAAATTAATATATTTATGGCACGGTATTTGTACTTATACTTGTGACATTAAAATTATTAACTTGTAAAATCAAAAAACGAATATGACAAAGAAATTTATTTGCCCAATCTGTGGTTATGTACACGAGGGCGCACCAGCACCAGAGCGTTGCCCACAATGCAAACAAGTAGTAACATGGAAAGAAGTTGATGAGTCAGCAGGTATTGCTTTTGCTTGCGAGCACATCATTGGCGTGGCTAAAGATACCGACGAGGAGATGATCAAGGACCTCAACGCACACTTCATGGGTGAGGCTACAGAGGTAGGTATGTATTTGGCTATGTCTCGCCAAGCAGATCGCGAGGGTTATCCTGAGATCGCAGAGGCATTCAAGCGTTACGCTTGGGAAGAGGCAGAGCACTGCTCTAAGTTCGCTGAGCTCTTGGGCGAGGTAGTATGGAGCACCAAGGAGAACCTCGAGAAGCGCATGATGGCTGAGGCTGGCGCTTGCGACGACAAACTCCGTATTGCTAAGCGTGCGAAAGCTATGGACTGGGACGCTATCCACGATACCGTTCATGAGATGGCTAAAGACGAGGCTCGTCACGGCAAAGGCTTCGAGGGCTTGTACAACCGCTATTTCAAGAAATAATTGCTAAATCAGCATAATCAACAAAAAGAGAGTAGTCGATTCGGCTACTCTCTTCTTTATTCTAGTATGGCTAGCAGAACTAGTATGGCCAGTACAACTAGTATAACTAGCCCATTGCCCATAGCCACTTAAATCACCACGCTCTCACCTTTCTGTGGAATCGTGATATGGCGGAAGCCTGCTTCGTAAAGATGGTCTTTGAACGCACTTTGTGCTTGCGCATCGCCATGCACGATAAAGGTCCTCTGTATTTGCTTCACATCTTGGCAAGCGGAGAAGTATTGTATCATCTCATGATAGTCACCATGTCCGCTAAATCCTTCTATCTTGGTCACTTGTGCACGGATACGATGGTCGTAACCGAAAATACTCACAAAGCGAAGAGTAGGGTCTTGAATACGTGCTCCTAACGATGTGGGAGTGCAATAGCCTACAATCAGAATAGTCGTTGTAGGGTCATCTATATGGTTAGATACGTGGTGCTTGATTCGTCCTGCTTCCAACATACCAGAGGAGGAAATGACGATACATGGTTGTTCACTTCGGTTGAGGGCTTTGGACTGTTGCACATCGGTGATATAGCGTAGCGTATTGAATCCAAAAGGATCGGGATCAAAGCGCATGGTATCACGCACCTCTTCGTTCAAAGTATCGGCATATCGACGGAATATCTCCGTAGCGTTGGCCGATAAAGGAGAATCAACATATACCGGCACACGCTCTAATCGTCCATCGTTGTACAACTTATTGAGTACATATACAATCTCCTGTGTCCTGCCCACGGAGAAGGATGGAATGAGTAGTTTGCCTTTCTTATACATACATGTTTCTTCCACAACCCCCAATAGATGTTCTTCCGATACGAGCTCATCGTCGTGCAGACGATTGCCGTAGGTGGATTCGCAAATCAAGTAATCACATTGTGGGAAAGCCTGAGGTGTACTCAGGATATGGCTATGCAAACGCCCCACATCACCTGTATAAGCAATGCGTTTCATTTGGCCATGTTCTTTGATATTGAGGCTAATAATCGCAGAACCGAGCATATGTCCTGAATTGGTGAACTGTATCTCTATCTCATCGTCCAAGCGATAGGGTTTATCGTATTCTACGGTGCGAAAGAGTTTCATGACCTGTTGGGCATGATGGCTATCGAATAGTGGCTTGATAGGGGGTTTGTGCTGACGCTGCATCTTTTTATTGTACCAACGCACATCTTGCTCTTGTATAAAAGCAGTGTCTTGCAATAGCAATTCGCACAAGTCGCGCGTGGCAGGTGTAGCGTAAATCTTACCACGAAAACCAAGACTATAAATATAGGGTATCAGACCCGAGTGATCAATATGTGCATGTGAAAGCAATAGATAATGAATATCTTTGGGGTCGAAACCTAACTCGCGGTTAGCAGCATCGGTTTCCATACCTTTGCCTTGATACATACCGCAATCCAGCAGAATGGTCTTGCCAGAGTCTGTCGTAATGAGGTGCTTGCTACCTGTTACTTCGCCTGCTGCACCTAAGAATTGTATTAACATGATATCGTATATTGTTTCTTTTTTTCGCACAAAATCTATGCCAAGTCGTCCTATAGACTCACTATGCAGGTTATGCCATACAAAAAAGCAGTGCTTGCGACACTGCTTTTTGATTGGTTACCTTACGTAAGGCTTATCGCATTACTTGGTCAAGATGATATGTTGCCAAGGTTTGAGTGTGAGGGTTTGGTTAGCCTCAATAGCCATAGTCTTACCGCAGAGGCAATTATACTCGCCAGCATATTGGTCCATGGTGAGATTAACGGTTTGCTCCTCAGCAGACATGTTCATTACTGCGATCACAGTGTTCTCCTTGTTGCTCTTTGGGCAAACTGCGTGGCGAACGCATGCAAAAATCTTGTCGTTATCAGCAGCAATGCGAACCATAGGCGCACCAATCTCGTTGCTCCAAAGGGCAAAGTTCTCTGCGCGCAAAGCGTTGAGCTTCTTATACATCTCGTGTTGTGGTGCGTTCTCTACGCGGTCGATAAGATCCTTCTCGAAGAACTCCAAACGATGATGGTTACCGCTTGGTTGACCGGTATAAATCATTGGCATACCAGGTACAACGTATGTGAATGCAGCGAAGAGATTAGCTGCATCGCCCATGCGCTCAAACTCGGTTCCGTTCCATGAGTTCTCATCGTGGTTAGAGGTGAAGTTCATACGGATAGCCTCTTTGCGGAGAGTAGTATCTACTTTTGCAAAATAGCCCCACAAATCCTCTACGGTCTTGCTGCCTTGTGCTGCACCATTCATCAAGTGGTGGAGCTCCCAACCATAGTACATATCGAACGCAGTCTCGGTGAGGTCTTGTGCCTCAGCTTCATCCTCTGCCAATGTGAACATATTTGGGTGTTTAGCGCGGATCTCAGCCATAACCTCGTTCCAGAAATCGGTAGGTACTTCGCCTGCTACGTCGCAACGGAAACCATCGATACCGATAGTATCCATCCACCAATGCATAGCTTGCTTCATAGCAGCGCGCATGTCTTGGTTGTCGTAGTTGAGTTTAGAGATGTCGGTCCAGTCGTATTGTACCATGAGGTTGCCCAAACTGTCACGGTAGTGCCAGCCATCGTTCTTGGTCCACTCGCTATCAGGAGCAGTGTGGTTAGCTACCCAGTCAAGAATAACCTTCAAGCCCAACTTGTGTGCCTCAGCGAGGAAGTGCTCGAAGTCTTGACGTGTACCAAACTCAGGGTTGAGTTGGCAGTAGTCGGTGATAGCATAGTAACTACCCAATGTACCTTTGCGCTCCAATACACCAATTTTTTGGATAGGCATAATCCAGATAATATCCACGCCAATCTCTTTGAGTGCAGGCAATACTGCCTCTGCAGCTTTGAATGTACCTTCCTCGGTTAATTGACGGGTGTTAAGTTCGTAGATGGTAGCATCATACGAATAGCATGGATGCTCCAATTGGCAGCAAGGCTGCTTTGCGCAGGATGCCAAACAGAGCAATCCTAACGCTGCAAAAAATAGTTTCTTCATTGTTTTTTTATGATTATGTTGTTTTTAGATTAGATACTCCATACTTTGTCGCCATTTACGGTGATGCTACTCTCGCCGTTGAGGTCAATGACTACATCTACGATGTCGCCCATGTATGTACGTTGGAAGTGGAGGAGGGTATCTGTCACTTCGACAGGGATATACTCTCCATAGAGCAATGCCATATTGTTGCGACGGAGTTGAGCTAATTCTTGTACCTTAACGCGGAAAGCAGCTTGTTCTGCATTCAGACCGTTGAACTTCATCATATGACGGTTGTCTGGGTCATTGGCACCTGCCTCACCGTACTCATCACCTTGATATACACAAGGTACACCTGGGATAGTGAAGTTGATTACTTCCAAGAGCATAGCCATCTTGTATGCGTGTGCCTCCAATGCTTTGTCGCCATCGGCAGTCACGCCTATCTCACGCTCCCAACCTGCTGCCTTATCATTTTCATTCCAGCTAACTGCGCCACCTGCCAAAGAGATGAAGCGGCACTTGTCATGGTTGCCAGAGATGTTACCCATGGTGTGGTGTGCGCCGTATGCAGCAAGTGATTCGAGAATAGTATTGTTCATGCGTGTGAGCGATTGATCTTCTTTGCCCAATACGTCAATAGCAGTATGATAGATGTTGAAGTCGAATTGTGCGTTGAGCATACCTGTTTTTACATACGAACCAATCAATGCTGGGTTGCCGTATGTCTCGCCAATCATCCAGATATGGCGGTCAGGATAGCGTTGTTTCATCTTGGCACCGAGTTCGCGCCAGTAGTTGAGTGGGATATGCTTGCAAGCATCGTGGCGGAAACCGTCAAAGGCAAACTTATCCAGCCATACCAATGCAGAGTCGGTCATAGGTGAGCATACCTCTGGACGCTCCAGGTCGAGGGTAGGGATATGTACGTCAAACCATGTGGTGAGGCGTGCCTCATCCCAGAGTTCAAAGTTACGACGACCATCTGGCAAGATACTATCGGTATGCCAATCTGGGTGCGCTTGCAGGGTAGGAGAGTTGATGTGCATGTGGTTAGCTACGTAGTCCAGAATAACGTTCATACCATGTTTGTGGGCAGTTGCCAACATGTCATGCAACTCTTGCTCGGTAGTGAAACGTTTCTCTACTTCAGTAGTGAAGATAGGCCAATAGCCATGATAACCAGAGAACTTGGTGTAGGTCTTGGTGCTGTCATATTTGTTGCCATTAGGGAATGGATACATACCCCATGCATCCCATGGGTTTTGGGTAATAGGAGAGATCCAAATGGTAGTGATACCCAGTTCCTCGAAGAAGCCTTCTTTGATTTTCTTGGTGATACCTGCAATATCGCCACCTTGATAATCCACGATGTCCAATACCTCTGGGCTGTTCATTTTCCAGTCATTCTTCTTGTTGCCGTTGTGGAAACGGTCAATCATCAATGAGTAGAGCACTTGTGCGTGGTCATCAAAACGAGTGAGTTCAGCTACATCGTTCACTACCTTACCGTCTTGCAATGGCACCAAGATGTCATTCAGTTGCTTGCCATCAGCGTATGCATATACGCGGATAAATGAACGACCTTTGCTCTCGCGCCATGCTGGCTCGATGGTGATGGTGGCTTCTGTGTCGTACTGACCATACTCTACATACGCTTTTGCGCGTGTGTCTTGCCAGAGGACGCGGAATTGCAAATGCTCATATTGGTTGAGCACGGCTAATGTGATGGTAGAATCGCTAAAGGATTTAGTCACCAAACCTACCTCGTATTGCGCTTTTGGTACGATAGGAATATCGTAGTGCAATCCTTTGGCAGGTACGTCCACGCCGAGTACTGACAAGCTGTTGTCGCCATTCAGCAGGAAGCCGTCTGCGGTAGCAGTCACCGTGTACGATGGTTCAGTGGTGTACACCACTTCATCTTCTGCGGTGAGTGCAGGCAGGTAATCGGTAAGGATTACTTCGGTGTTTTCGCCTACGAATACGATAGGCATAATAGGATTTTGAGTGTTCGCATTCGCTTCCTCAGCGTTGTGCGATTGGTTACAGCAGGATACTAATCCTATTGTAGCCATGAGAATTAAAAGAATGTGTTTCATATTGATAAATTTGATTTTTTTTCGATACCAGTTGTTGGTTAATCACATTTGCGGAAACGTTGTTTTTGTGCGTCACGGACTTCTTTGAAATACAATTCTGTTTCGTTGAGTTGCAGTACTTTGTATTCGTATGGAATGAATGCACTATGATTATCTGTGGCATGCCATTCTATCACATCGTTGTCCGTTTTTTTCCATTTAAACCAACCATTGCCGTATGGCATAAGGTCTTCTTCATAGATATCTTCGGCCTCGTTCCACTCTCTTCCCCAACAAAAGTCTTCCTCCGCAGGTTCGGTGGTGTACACGCGATACCAACTGGTGTCGGTGGTATGTTGCCACTTGCCCAACATCAACTCATCCACTTCTGGCTCAAAGAAGACCATACCGTGTGTCTGTTGATCGCTGGTAAGTTCTTCTATTGTACCTTTTGTAGGTTGTAATTGATGATGACGATAGACAAAATAAGCTGTTATTGCTGTTGCCAATAGAAGGGCTGTCAGTACAGATATCCAAACTATTTTTTTACGTTGCATGTGCATACTTAATAATAGAATTAGAGTATTATAATTTGTGCTTCTTGATTATTCATGCCTGGCATAGTACGGCCGAGTGGTGCATTGATGTATGTAGGGTCGCAGACGATGTATTTGCGGTTGTTGTGCATGAGATAGTCGCCATACACCTCTTGTGTAAAGGCAACAGCAGTTGCCAAGTGACCTGGGTAATAGATAAGTACGACATCGAGTCCCAATATATCGCGAACCAATCGTGAGAAGAGGATAGAGCGATCTTCGCAGTCGGCGTATGGATAGTGCAATGTCTCTGTGGCAAAGAAAGCACGGTCGCCGCCCCATACTTCTTCATCGTATTCATATACAAATGCTGTTTGTACGAAGTTCAAAATCTTATTCACGGCATCTCTCTCACTCAGTCCTGCGGTGGCCTTTTTCAGGGTTGGGTATAGTGTCTCTTTGATAGATTTCTCTAATGGTGTATTTGCATATACCGCCCAACGAGTAGTTGCATCGTTGCCAATGTATGCAGAAGGGTAATCGTTGAAGAAGTCAATCATATTCTTATTGACTGAAACTTGTGCTGTCACACCATATTTAGAGGTCAGTTTGCGTACTTCGGTATTCTTGGTGGCCAACTTTTGCTCTTGGCGCAACTGCATAGAGATGGCTTTTTCTTGATCAAACTTCGCTTTACAGATGCTTAGTTCTTGGCTTTTGCAATTCAATGCATAGAACTTATTACCGTCCAATATGAAGAATGGCATAGAGAAAAGATTGTGTTGTGTGGCTACCAACAGATAGAGTTGTTTATCGTCGGTTGCCAAACGAATCTTGTAACCTGATTGTGACAAGAGGAATGCTTGCATAAATACGGCTTCGTTGGTTTTGCCATATTTCTTTTCGCTAATAGCTTGTAGCATTTCAATGTATCCCCAATCGCAGAGAGCGAGTTTTTTGCGCATAGCCAATGCGTTGTTTAGTGTCACATCGTATGCTTCGTTGGAGAGTTGTGTCCATGCTTTGGCGAGTTGTTTCTCAGAGAGACCTGCAAGTTTAAATATCTCGTTGGTTGGGAAGCCCACAGATACTTTTGTTCCATAGAACGTTACAGAACATACCTCGTGTGGTATTTCTTCTTTTGGCTCAACAGGAGCAAGTGGCTCTGGTTGAGGTGCAGGCTTTGGCAGTTTCACTACCTCTTTCTTTACCAATATCGGTTTTGGTTCCTCTTTTGGTTGAGGTGCAGGAGTAGGTTCTACCACTGGCTGAGGTGTTGGCTCTGGTTTTACTTCTGGTTTTGGTTCCTCTTTTGGTTGAGGCGCAGGAGCAGGTTCTACCACTGGCTGAGGTGCTGGCTCTGGTTTTACTTCTGGTTTTGGCTTCTCTTTTGGTTGAGGCGCAGGAGCAGGTTGTACCACTGGCTGAGGTGTTGGCTCTGGTTTTACTTCTGGTTTTGACTCCTCTTTTGGTTGAGGCGCAGGAGCAGGTTGTACCACTGGCTGAGGTGTTGGCTCTGGTTTTACTTCTGGTTTTGGCTCCTCTTTTGGTTGAGGCGCAGGAGCAGGCTCTACCACAGGTTGAGGTGCAGGCTCTGGTTTTACTTCAGGTTTTGGTTCCTCTTTTGGTTGAGGTGCAGGAGCAGGTTCTACCACTGGCTGAGGTGCAGGCTCTGGTTTCACTTCAGGCTTTGGTTCCTCTTTTGGTTGAGGTGCAGGTGTAGGTTCTACCTCTGGCTTTGGTTCCTCTTTTGGTTGAGGTGCAGGTGTAGGTTCTACCTCTGGCTTTGGTTCCTCTTTTGGTTGAGGTGCAGGTGTAGGTTCTACCTCTGGCTTTGGTTCCTCTTTTGGTTGAGGCGCAGGAGTAGGCTCTACCACAGGTTGTGGTGCAGGCTCTACAATAGGTTCTGGTGTTGGTTCCACCACTGGTTCTACCTCTGGTTCTTGGTATATTACTGGTACAACTCTTTTTTCTTGTTTAGGTAAGACAGCAGGGTGAGCGCGGAAGCGTTGCCAACTCTCTTCCATAAACTTAGCGTAGCGTTCGTTTTGTTGTTTACGAAACGCTTCTAATTCGGCTTGTTTTTCGTTTTTGAACTGATTGAAACGCGATTGTTGCTGTTTTTTAAATTCTTCAAACGAACGACTTTGTGCCGAAGCACTAACTACCATAAGAATGGTTACAAGAAGAATGATATACCTTTTCATACGCTGTATTTTTTATAAAGGGCACTGCTATAAATTGCCCGTTTTACTTCAATCTGCAAAGGTACGACAAAAAATGCACATTTGCAAGATTTTTGCGCAAAAATTGATTTTTAGGCGCGAAAATCTTGTAAATGGGCTGCATAAAGCGAACGTACTTTAGTAGGAATGCGCGCAGCACAGGCAATCGCCCTCCCCCATGCCTTTACACTTTACACCACTTTCTATCGGGTAGATAAGCGGAGGATAAGCGGTGGATAGCCTATTTTCGTATGAAAAAAATGAGACACTGTGACACTACATTTCTTAAAATATACATTGTCTCTTTTTCGATTATATGCATTATTATACTTTGTTAAATCTACTGTCTTAGTGTCTCACACAAATATTTGCCCTAATTAGTCATTAGAATTGTTGCCGAATGCGAGAAATGTTAAAAGATTTATTAATACAACGAACGATAATAACATTAATCCAACAATATGGTGCATTTATTTTATACAACAGAAATCGTATCCAATAAGGGCTAACTTCAACAACGACTGCAACTCCAATAGGAACGGCAGTCGTTGTTGTAGTTAGCAGAATTGTAACTTTAATGAAGATTTTAACTAACGAATATTGATTTTACTTAATTTCTGTGGAAAATTTCTTTTAAAACGCTTGATAATTTCTTTCGTAGCCTGTTGTACCGCAAGTGTTCTAGGTGCAGTCTCTTCTATTAATATACGAACATCATTTTCTGCATATTGCAGCAAAACATTGTTATTTTTACCTTTTAATATGATGCTTAATGCAGCAAAATATTCTGTCAGATTTCCAAGATCTCCAGTTACAATACCACCTTTGTTCATATTTGTCGAAATCTCTATAATATGAGTAGCATCATTTAGATTTGTTGTAATCTCAAAATTATCTGTTGTTAATATAGAAGATATTTGTCTAACCAATGCTGGCATATTATCATCAACGGCATTTATATAAAAAAGCACGTCCTGTTGTTCTACATCTAATTTGACAATTACCTCTGGTAGTCGTTGAATAGTATTAACATTTTGATATATCGCTGGTAAAGATTTTATTATACTTTTATCTACATTTATTATAATTGTTTGTAAAGCATCTTTACTATACAATTGTGAGAGATAAAAATATCCCTCTCCTAAATCATTTGTTTTACTACTATTCGTTATGCGACCTGCCCCTATATCAAATTGTGCCACAAGCGGAAAGTTTTTAATAAGAGTATTATTTTTACTCAAACTTGCAACAATTTCAACATTCAGCTCTTTAAAATTTTTTACAGATATATTTTCTGGTTGCACAGACAATGTAAGTCCGTCAAATACAGAAATATAACCTATATACAACTGTATTGGAACATTTTCGGACATATATGACAAATCAAGAAAGAGCCAGTCTTCTACCGCTTCTAATCCTTTTTGATATATAGAAATTGCTGTTTCAAGATTTCCATTACTTTCTGCTTGACGAGCTTGTTGCAGATAATTATAGCCTATCTGAGCAATCTCTTCACTTTTAGAACGAAGATGTGCTTTATATGTTGTTTTTTCTAAACGGTAGCAAACATAATAGTTTTTCTTATCTTGATACGTATCATAAATTTGTAATTCTTGCAGATAACTTTGTGTCTTATATTGCGTTTGCTTTTGAAAATATTCTTGAGTGTTGATACTTGTTTCCGTTATTACTTCTGCAAGTTCTAAAAAGGAATTGCTTTCTATCTTAATGGAAATTTGTTGAGCAATATTTTCTATGGCTTCTTTCTTAGCAACTTCTCTACAATTAACATTGGCCAATTCACAAATTCCTATTCCCCAATAATATAAAGAGTTATTAGGGAAGCCATTGACCCATTTTGGGACACGAGCATTTAAGACAATAGGTAGCAACAATAAGAGTAATAAATAAATCTTTTTCATATCAATCATAGATAGTTATCATGATTTTATTACCCTCTAACCGAGCAGAACAAGGAATATTTTCTGTTTCTTTTAAATATTCTTCAAGAAGGAAGGAGAATTGAGCAGCATCCATACGTAAACCATCTTGATCAAGAGGAGGAATTATGATATAATCAAAAGTCATATTGTCATCTACCATTCCTTGCATATGGAATTTTCCTTCATAAGCATTTTTACGTACCCATTGACGAATAACATTACTAAGAGAATATCCTTTTTGTCCAGCTGGATCATTCATAGTGCGAATTGCATTTGCATCTATTGATACACTCAAACTAACACGAGTACCTTTTGATGGAGAAAAATTCTTTAATATTTGTTCTAAGAATTCATCAATATTATCTTGAACTGCATAAGCACATAGAACATCACTAGCGATAGTTTGATAGCGTCGGTTCGTTGTGGCAACTTGGTTAGCAATAATGTTTCCAGAAGCAGTTTCGTATGCCTTAAGTGTTAGATTTACTCGCGAACCTGATTCTTGGATATCTTTCATAATTTCTACCTCCACATAGATATCCGCTCCTGATTGTTGTAAAAGTGCTCTATCACTAGATTGTCCTGCTCCTGCATTTTTATCATATTGAGAAATACGTTGGGTTGCATTAATCTTGCTAAGCAAATCAATTGTAGTAATGTTTTTTGCTTCAAATCCTTGTTGCACTGTATTCACAGCAACACGACGATCATAATCGTTTTGCAAAATTTCGGCAAACGAATTATCATTTGGTGTTTTGTAAGGTACAACAATAATCGTAGGTAGAACCATATTTGATGCTGTAGCAATATCAGAAGCAGACATACCAGAGGGGGTTGAAGTATCCACATAAACTTTGTTGGCCTTCATATCCGCAATCAATTTAGATAACCGTATTTGAATCTGGTAAGTTGCACGAAAAGCATTGCCTATTTTTTGTTTCTTATCTATGGGGGCAGAAGATACTATATAAAAAGAGTATCTTGCTTGTTCGTTAAAGAAGCCATTTGTATATGTTTTATTTTCTTTTTGAACTAGTGGTTGATTATTATTAACCCCTTCTATACCAGTATAAAAAAGCGAATGGAATAAAGATTTTATAGCATTTTCTTCTATCCCTGCTGATTTTATAGAAATGCCTGCAGATTCAAAAGTGGCATTCTTGTCATCCTGCGAGATAAAAGAACATATCCCTATATATTCCTCAGCTTGACATATACTAATGAATAATAATACAAATAAAAGTAGATATTGGCGTTTCATAAAGCAATCATTTAAATTGTTTACTTTCTACAATTAAATCGTGAGCATTATTTGGATCCGTCTCTTTAATTGAGATAACTTCTTCAAGTGCAACGTAAATTTCTTTAGCACCTCGTTTGACTTTGCAAACTGCTAAATCGCCAGCGAGTACGCTTTCTACTACAAGTTCGCCAATCTCAATCCAAGAAACACGACCTACTTGAATGGTTGCTTTTTTAACAGCAAATATAGTACCAGGGGTAACACCATCAAATTCTCCAAGATTAATATAACACTTAACCAAAAGTTCCTTATTACTTACATATTCAGAATCAAGAACAATTGAACGTAATTTAAAGTTCTTTGTTACAATATTTCTAACATCTTGTGGGGTTTTATTTAGTAATTTTTGAATGCTTTCTTCGGAGTTCTTACAATATCCACTTTCATAAGTGAATAGGTCTGTAGATAAAAGAGTTCCACTCAAACAATCTATGACTTTTATAGAATATGATAACGTACTATTATATTTAACCTTTGTTTCCCCTTTCTTATTTATTGACAGTTGCTGACTTTGTTGAAAATTCGAAATGTAACCTTGAATAAGGTAGTCTGCTCCCAATTGTTTCATTTTACCGATACGTGCAGTTTCGTCTTCCAACGCATCTTCTCCAGAACGACGATTTTTTTCTACTGCAAGCGAAGCCTGTGATGCTACATCAACTACTTGCAGATGCTGAAATGTTGTAAGTCGAGATATAATAGCAGACCTAATTTGTTCCACACGCGCTTCCTCGATATTGTCAGCAAATGAGAAGTATTCTATATAGACAACTTGTTTTTTAGCAAATACACCAAGACTTGCTAAAATCATAATTACACACAAAATAACCTTTTTCATAATACAACAAACTATTTGCTAATTTCTATTGTAATAACGGTTTCTAAGACTATATTACTCAACAACAGTTTCTTTTATGAATGCAGAAACTTTCTCTGCGTATTTTTGTGCTATTGCAGACTCTTTTGCAGCATTCTCAAAGGCACGAATACGAGCAGCAGAAGCAGCATCTATATCTACAATAAAGTAGGCTTCAAACTCGTATGCTGGTACACCATTGTGTTTGATTTCGCGGTAAATGCAGAATGTATTATGTAACTCTCCTTTTATTTCGGCAGAAATATGGTTCTCATAAGCCGCATAGAAGTGTTCAAACTCATCTAATTCCTCTGGGGTCAATTTAGAAGCCATGTCTCCACTTATACGTCCTTTAATATTGCTTCCCATTTCCTGTGCATATTTGGTACATGCGCTCATCAATAGTTTATCCTTGGCAAGGTTTTTATTGGTAGAAATAGTTTGCGTAGTAATTTCTTTGATGCCATCATCAGCTAACTTCTCATAGTGCAGTAGCAATGCAACTTCTAATGTACGAGAAGTACCAAACACTTTCCAATCTCCTTTGGCATACTCTTTCATTTTGAGTTTGTACTCTTTTTTCAATTGCTTTTCCAACTGTTTGTTTTGTGCAGTTGCAGGAACGGCTACGACAGCCAACGCCATCAGGGCGAGAATGATTGTTTTTTTCATTGTTGTGTTGTTTTTATTGGTTAAACATTATAATTTGCCTAATACATCTAATTTGCCCTATTAACCTCGGGACAAATAGGGTATAACAAAAAAGCGTGAAACTTGCTTTTGCCAGTTCCACGTTATGAGGCCTTCGCATTGCCCAGAATAATCGAACCGACAACGCGAAGCCCACGCCGAATATAAAATATACTCCCGTGCTACATAGTTAAGGTACGCGTGTGCGCATACACATATACGCAAAAGACGTACCAAAATAGGCACAAGAGGGATAATCTTATATCCCGTAGGACATCTATCGTTGCTAAGTCCTGATTATTCTTGAAAGTTGCGAAGTTTCATAACGTCAGAACAGAGCGCTAATAAACGCCTTTTAATATGTCTCGAAAGCCGCGACTGGGGTCTTTGGTCATTTTTGACTCTTCGAGAGGGGACATCTCCCTCCCTCTAAACCCCGGCGTTGGACTTTCGACTGCAAAGGTACAACAAAAAAATCACATTTGCAAGCAAATGAGCAAAAAGTTTACTTTTTAGTGAAATTTGCTTGCAAATGGGCTGCATTATGCGACCGTATAAACCAAGGGTATATTAAACCAAAATCTAAGCGTGGGAAAACTGTACTATGGATAGGTGAAACATCAGTAAAAGTATTAGAATAACCTACTAATCACCTATTAATAACCTACTAATCACCTACTAAATGAGAGATAGGGCTGGAGAGAGGGGAGGGATTTCGAGGGGAGAAGTGAGGGATTCGAGGGCACCGACCTCGTTCGCTGCGCGAGCGAGGCCACCTCGAATGCCCATACCTTGCCAGGAGCATCCTTGCAGACAAAAAACTCTAGCAACCGAGTGATGAGAAAAACTAACGACACGTTGTGTCTCCATTTATTGCACAAAATACCATTCAGCTTAGAGTAAACTCTATCCATCTGGTATTTCGTGCAATAAAAAAACGGAAGTCCAAGACTTCCGTTATCATTTTTCTCATCACTCGGTTTCCCGAGCTTTCCGCCTGCGGAAAGTGAGGGATTCGAACCCCCGGTACAACGCAATGTGTACACCGCATTTCGAGTGCGGCTCTTTCGACCACTCAGACAACTTTCCTAAAAATCGGCTGCAAAATTACTACTTTTTTTTCAAATAGGCAAATATTATACGATTTTTTTGAAAAATCCTCTAACCAATCGCCCATAACCAATCACCAATTAGCCAATACCCATCGCCACTAACCTTCCAATATCTTATTGAGCAAATGCAGCGCACCACTAATCGTTTTTACCTGCTGGATAGTCACATAACGTTTGCCCGTTGGCTTGCCTTGACGGTCCTTATCCTCCACCAATCGACAACGATCCACCCGCGAACAGGCATAACGCAAAATCTTCTCAAAAATATCCGACTGGAAGAACTTAGGATTATGCGTGATGAAATACAGTGAGATACGCTCTTGTTTGAGAATCACTTTCTCAATACCCATACGACAACACAGCCAACGCAAACGCACCACATTGAGCAACTGCTCTGCCTCCTCAGGCAGTTTGCCAAAACGGTCAATCAACCGCTTCTGGTACGCGAGAAGAGCATCTTCATCACCTAAACTGTCTAATTCGCGGTACAAACTAATGCGCTCGGATATATTTTCAATATATGTAGGAGGAAAAGACAATGGCAAATCACTCTCCAAAAGACTATCGGAGCACCAGTTCTTGGGTTGTGTAGAATGGTGTAGGGTGGTATATGATTGTGTAGAATGGTCCGAAAGTGATGTGTCTTCCAGCTCCTCTCGTATCTCTTCTACTGCCTCGTTCAAGATACGCTGGTAAGTGTCGTAACCCAAATCGGCAATAAAACCACTTTGCTCCGCGCCCAACATATTGCCTGCACCACGAATATCCAAGTCCTGCATAGCCAATTGAAAACCCGATCCAAGCTCTGCAAAAGTAGTCAGTGCATTCAATCGACGACGAGCATCGGAAGTAAGCAACTCTTTTTCAGGTGTTACCAGATAGCAATAAGCCTTGCGGTTGGAACGTCCTACACGACCGCGCAGCTGGTGCAAATCCGACAAACCATAATTCTGTGCCGAATGGATAATAATGGTATTCACATTAGGTATATCCACGCCTGACTCAATAATAGTCGTAGATATGAGAATATCGTAGTCATAGTTAATAAACCCTTCCAATGCTTCTTCCATCTCGCCTGCTGGCATTTGTCCGTGAGCAATAATGGTACGTGCCTCAGGACAGAGACGAAGAATACGATTCTCAATACGCGGAAGCATCTCTATGCGATTGCAGACCACATAGACTTGTCCATTACGCTGCATCTCTATTTGTATAGCCTCTTTGATGATGTCTTCGTCATCAAGCGTAATAGTCTCTGTCTGAACAGGATAACGGTTGGGTGGGGGCGTATTGATAATACTCAAGTCACGTGCACCAAGCAACGAGAACTGCAACGTACGTGGGATAGGCGTCGCGGTCAGCGTTAATACATCTACATTTGTACGGAGCGATTTGAGCTTATCTTTGACTGCCACGCCAAACTTCTGCTCCTCATCTATAATAAGCAGTCCAAGATCTTTCCAAACAACCTGTTTGCCCACTAACTTATGCGTACCCACTAAAATATCTATTTTACCCTCTTTAAGATCAGCAATAATCTCTTTAACCTGTTTGGCGGTCTTACTACGGCTCAGATATTCAATACGCACCGGGAAATTGCGGAATCGTTCACGGAAAGTATTGTAGTGCTGCATAGCGAGTACGGTCGTAGGTACCAATACCGCTACTTGTTTACCATCAGTAGCAGCCTTAAACGCTGCGCGCATGGCTACTTCGGTCTTACCAAAACCCACGTCGCCACACACAAGTCTATCCATCGGCATTGGACTCTCCATGTCGTGTTTGATATCCAATGTGGCTTTTGCTTGGTCGGGTGTATCTTCATAGAAGAAGGAAGCTTCCAACTCGTGTTGCAGATAGCCATCAGGAGAGTAAGCAAAACCTTTCTGCTGTTTGCGCGTAGCATAGAGGCGAATCAAGTCGCGAGCAATATCTTTTACCTTATCCTTAGTGCGCTCTTTCATGCGCTCCCATGCGCCTGAACCCAAACGTGAGATAGTCGGTTCGCTACCTTCGCGCCCCTTGTATTTGGATATGCGGTGTAGGTTATGTATGCTAACGAAAATGGTATCGCCATCGCGGTATGTGAGCTTGATAGTCTCTTGTGGACGACCGTAGAAATTGGTGGTCACCAATCCTGCAAACTGACCTATTCCGTGGTCAGTATGTACCACATAATCACCGATTTTCAGTTGGTTAATCTCTTTAAGCGTGATGATTGCCTTACCTCGTCGTGCGTTCTCCGAACGAAGTGTGACACGGTGGTAGCGTTCGAATATCTGATGATCGGTATAGCAACATATCTTCGCAGTATTATCCACGAATCCATTGTGCAATGTTTGATTGATAGGAATAAACGTGATACCCGACTCTTTATCCTCGAAGATGGCACGAAGACGATCCGTTTGCTTCACTTGTTCCGCGAGGATATATACCTTATAATTATCGCTCATACGTGCGCGCAAGTCGTCAATCAAAATATCGAAGTTCTTGTTGAATGACGGTTGTGGCAATGTATCGAAATGGATCGTATCGTAGTTGGAGAAACTGCTTTTTTGTGCCAACTCAATAGTTGTGGCAGTATCGCATATTGTTTTTAGGTGAGTGTCGGTGCATTTGTATTTCACAATGTCAAAAGCATTGCTTACCCATATTGTGTTATCTGGCAGATAACTGGTGAGTAGGGTGGCTTCTGCTTCAGCGGATTGATGCGCTACAATCTGTATGTTTTGAATACGGTCTTTGGATAGCTGTGTTTCAATATCAAACTCGCGTATGGAGTCTATCTCATCGCCAAAGAAATCAATACGATAGGGATTGTCGTGGGCAAAACTATACACATCTACTATTCCGCCTCGCACGGCAAACTGTCCAGGTTCGTACACAAAATCCACGCGTTGGAACGCTAACTCTAATAATTGTTTAACGAGTGCGGACTGTGCTATTTCTTGCTCGGTGGTCAGGTGTATGGTTTGTCGCGAAAGTGAAGCAGGAGCAGGCACTGTCTCTGCTAAGGCTTCAGGGTAGGTAACGACTATTTGGTGAGGGTGAGAGGTGCCAACTAATGCAGTCAGCACTTCGGTTCGCTGTACTGCCATGGCTTCGTCTGTGCCTTGTCGCCTACGATGGGAAGTGGGGAAGAAATACACTCCCTGTTCGTTCATCAATGTACGCAAATCGGCGTACATATATTGCGCATCATCGGCATTGTCCAACACTATCAGCATGGGACGAGTATGGTGCTCCTGCAACAAACGCTTGTACAGTGAATAGAGAAATATACTTTGCGCAGAGGCAAATAAATTCGTGAGTAAAAAATGCTTTTCGCGTTTTTTACTCAATTCTTTAGCCAATACATCAACTTCTGGATGCAGGGCAAAAATCTCTGCCAACTCCCCAATTTGCATTCTTCTCAGCCTTATTTCGCCGCAAAATTACTACAAAAAAAGCAAATAAACAAATTTTTGCATAATTTCTTGCGTATGTGCAATAATTTTTGTAATTTTGCACCCGGAAACCCTTAAATATTATTGCCATGAAAATCTCGAAACGTGCACAGAGCATGCCGCAATCGCCTATCCGTAAATTGGCGAAGTACGCTGAAGCGGCACACCGAAATGGTATTCACATCTATTCTCTCAACATTGGTCAGCCTGACATTCAGACACCTGATTGTGCCAAAGATGCTATTGCGGCTTTTCAGCGCGATATCCTTGCATATACGCCATCGCAGGGAGTGTTGCCACTGCGTGCTAAGATGGTGGGCTATTATGCAGAGTATGGTATTGATATTTCGCCGGATGAGATCATCATCACTTCCGGCGGTTCGGAGGCGATTATGTTTGCATATATGGCGTGTTTGAATCCTGGCGATGAGATTATCATCACAGATCCAAGTTACGCCAATTATATGGCCTTTGCCGTATCTTGCGGAGCAGTTATTAAACCAGTAAAAACGAATATCGAAAATGGTTTTAAACTGCCATCGGTAGAGGAGTTTGAGAAACAGATTACGGACAAGACACGTGCTATTCTGATTTGCAATCCGAATAATCCGACGGGTTATCTCTACACCAAACAGGAGATGATGCAGATTCGTGATTTGGTGAAAAAGTATGATTTGTACCTTTTCTCTGATGAGGTTTACCGTGAGTTTATTTATACGAAGCGTCCATATATATCTGCTTTCCACTTGGAGGGTATAGAGGATCGCGTGATATTGATTGATTCCGTCAGCAAGCGTTATTCGCTTTGTGGTGTGCGTATTGGTGCGTTGATAACCAAGAATAAAGATGTTCATCAAGCAGTAATGAAGTTCTGCCAAGCTCGTTTGTCTCCTCCTTTGATTGGTCAAGTGATAGCTGAGTCAGCGTTGGCAACACCGCATGATTATTTAGAGGAAGTATATGATGAGTATTTATCTCGTCGCAATTTCTTGATTGACCAACTCAATCAGATCCCTGGTGTGTTTGCTCCTACGCCTATGGGTGCGTTCTATGTGATGGTACATCTACCTGTTGATGATACGGATAAGTTCTGCCAATGGTGTCTGACGGATTTCCAATTTGAGGGTCAAACAGTGATTATGGCTCCAGGTAGTGGTTTCTATACGAATCCCGAAGATGGTCGTCATCAAGTTCGTATGGCATATATCCTGAATAAAGAGGATCTTGCCAAGGCTGTTCTTGTGCTCCGCAAGGCCTTGGAAGCATATAATCAGCAGCAAGCAGCAAAATCGTGATTTCGGAATTGAAGTCCGTATGACAATACCTAAAATGAAAGAAGGATACCGCGAGGATATCCTTCTTCATTTAGAGCCACTGGCTGGACTCTGCCGCTCTTGTTAGTTTTGCTCTATGACTCGCATGCGAGTGGAGTAGCTGCAACCAACCATCGCTCTTCCCCATCGCAACCAGTTGCGTCGGGCCCCCTAAAGGTTCGAGTCCAAAGGACAGATGGCATAAAAAAACAAAAAGAGGGCATAAACCCCCTTCTTTTGTTTTTGAGCCACTGGCCGGACTCGACCCGGCGACCCACGCATTACGAATGCGTTGCTCTACCAACTGAGCCACAATGGCAAAACCGGGTGCAAAATTACTGCTTTTTTATGAAATATGCAAATATTTTTGGTAAAATCAGAAAAAAAGTGTAATTTTGCACGCAAAAAATAAGATTTTATGAAAAAGACACTCATACGCACCTTAGCGTGCATAGCAATTGCAGCCATTGTGGCAGCAGTAGGACGCTCCTGCCAACATAACAACCAAAACAATAATATAGATATGAACAAAACAACATACCTTATGCAAGTGACACAAAACAAAGTACTCACTTACTACGACATCACCGACTGCCCATTGGATTTGGCATGCGGACAAATGCCTGACACCGCACAAGCAGATGTTCTTCTCTGCGCAGCAGCTGCCTTTACAGGCAAATGTCTGGACTATTTTGAACACAGCAACATATTAGGACCACACATCTCGCAAGGCGTTCTATACGAAGGATATACCGAAGAGAAAGATGGCGTACCATTTGAGCAACGATATGCACTTTTTGTGTGGGAGGGCAAAGACGAACAAGGCAATATGCTGCCCAAGAAATTCTACCAGTTGCCCAATGATGCAATCCTACAACAAACAGTTAAACAAGGTGGTATGGCGTTTACGCAACATTGGGTGATTAAAGACGGAGAAGTGTTTACTCCTTGTATCCAACCTTTGGAACGAGTAGAACATTTTCGCTCGCTATGTCAAAAAGACAATCGATACTATGTAATAGCCAATCACGAGGAGATGAAGTATCAAGACTACCTGCAAGCTCTACTTGATGCAGGCGTGGAAAATGCTCTATACATGGACATGGGCGCAGGTTGGAACCACTCCTTCTACCGTGATGCCAATGGACAAGTACATATTATTCACCCCAAAGGACATAGTTATCCGACGAACTGGAT
The DNA here is from genome assembly GCA_045587145.1 of Paludibacteraceae bacterium. GTDB lineage: Bacteria > Bacteroidota > Bacteroidia > Bacteroidales > Paludibacteraceae > Colicola. The sequence goes on along the minus strand of JAZNBO010000035.1, from coordinate 109,102 downwards.
AGTGGTAAAGCGGAAAGTGTAAAATGTAGTAAGTTATGAACTATGAGTGATAAACATTGGTTATGGGCGATTGGGTGTAAAGTGTAAGGTGTAAAGGCTATGGGTTATTGACTATTGGCTATGGGACATGGGTGTAAGGTGTAAAGGAAAGGATAAATGAAAAGAAGACATATAATATTATTAGCGATATGCTGGGTTTTAGGTTTGCAGGCGCAGCATATCACACGTGCGATCGACCCTAATATACGCACACTGCGCGCACGGGTGTTCAGCGAAGTTTTGACACCCACAGGCATGGTGCAACGCCCCTATCTAGTGCTAACAGAGAATGGGGTGATAGATGGCAATGATCAAGATAATACGCTGGAAATCAGTTTCGACGAAATGAGTCACGATGTGAGGCAATATAGTTACAAAGTGCTTCACTGTGATTGGAACTGGATGGAGAGCGACATCAGTAGTTACGAGTATTTAGACGGATTTACAAGCGCAGATATTATCAATTACGAACACTCAATGAATACACAACAAGCATATACACACTATTGGTTGGAGTTCCCCAATGCGGATATGCAACTGAAAGCTAGTGGTAACTATGTGCTACAAGTGTATGAAGATGGCGACCAACAAAAAATTGTAGCTGAAGTGTGTTTTAGCGTCGTAGAACCATTAGCTAAAATCGATGCAAAAGTGCGCGCAAATACCGATATTGAACTCAATGGTAGGTACCAACAATTAGACATTGATGTACAGACGAATAGTCTAAATATGCGTAACCCAGACGAGGTGAAAATAGTGGTGCAGCAAAACGGAAGACGAGACAACCAAGTTATGTTATCCAAACCCACGTTTGTGGAGCCTAGTCGATTGCGATATATAAATCAGAAAGCCCTAATTTTCGAAGCAGGAAATGAATATCGCCACTTTGATATATACTCTGCTTATTATGCTGGTAATCACGTTGATAGAGTGAGGTATGCACAGGGTGAATACCATGCGATATTGGACTTTGACGAGGTGCGTGGCACGATGGCCAAAGGAGCCGGAAAAGAGGGTTCCGTTTATTTAACAGAGCAAGATGCTAATGGACAATGGCTCATCAATTGCGAGAAGACGGATTATGTGGATACAGAAGCAGAATATATGTGGGTGCACTTCTGTTTGCCCGTTGAGCAGCCCGTGATGGACGGACATGTGTTTGTTGGTGGAGAGTTGTTTGGTAATCAATACCTTGCGCAGAATAGAATGAGCTACGATGCAGAGCAAAAATGCTACTATCTCTATACCTATTTGAAACAAGGTGGATACGATTATATGTATCATGTTGTGCGTGCGAATGGTAATGCAACCTTGCTACCATTAGAAGGTTCGCATTGGCAAACACAGAACGAATATAGTATATTGGTGTATTACAGACCGTTTGGCGGAAGATACGATAAACTCGTGGGGTTAAAGAGATTGTAGGGTAGAGGCGAGGATTGGTGTAAGGTGTAAAGTGTAGGGTGTAAAGGCTAGGGATTATTGGTGTAAAGTGTAAGGTGTAAAGGCTAGGGGGATAGGGTAATAAATTAAATATTTATTAAAAAAACGGATAAAATGCAGTATAATTTGCATAATCCGTTTTTTTTTCGTACCTTTGCGCGATTTTTGTGGTATATGGGAAAAGAAGGCGACTATGTCGCGGTGTAAAGTGTAAGGTTTAAAGTGTAAAGGAAAGAATATGAATACAACAGGAAAAATTGTGACCACCGTGATTAGCGTGCTATTGCTCGCTTTGGTGGGATTTGTGTATTTTAAGTTCTTCTTCGTATATAGCGAAGGGACAAACGAAGGTGATATCAACTATTTCCAACGCGAAGGTTTTATCTTCAAGACATACGAGGGAAAGATGATTCAGACAGGTTATAACTCGCACAATACGAGCGCAACGATACAATCAAACGAGTTTAAATTCTCGGTGGTAGAAGAACGTATTGCGCAGCAAATAGATAATAATTCGAGCCGCCAAATCAAACTGCATTGGAAACGCTACTTAGGCACCTTGCCATGGCGCGGCAACAGTCAGTTTGTAGTGGACTCGATTATCAGTGTAAGAAACGCAATGCCCGTAGTCCCTGCTACGGAAGATGTGCTGGAACTGCCAGCGCCAGTGGATTTTCCATTGGAATAATAACCTATTACAAAAACCAATAGATTATGTTGACGAAACCAGAAGAAAATTTGATTAAAATCTACGAGAACTCATTCCATCAGAATTGGGATCTCGAAGCTGTAACTGACTACGGAACAACCGTAACCTTAACATACGGTCAGATAGCAGAACGCATAGCATACCTGCATTTGCTTTTTGAGAAAATAGGCATCCAAGAAGGCGATCGCATCGCCGTAATGGGCAAGAACAATAGTAACTGGGTAACTACCTATTTGGCTGCCATCACATACGGCGCAGTCATCGTGCCTATTCTACAAGATTTTAAAGCCAACGATGCTATTCACATCATCAATCACTCCGAAAGCAAACTGCTGTTTATCACCGACTTGATTTGGGAGAGCATTGATGTGGAGCAGGTGCCTGATCTGCAAGCCGTATTGTCGCTCAACACGATGGACTTGATTGTCACAGGATTGCCTAAGAAACAAGCAATAGACAAAATAACCATAGAGGAAATGTTTGCTGAGAAATATCCAAATGGTTTCACCAAAGATGATGTACACTATATTGAGCGTAGTAATGCTGAATTGGCTTCCATCAATTATACCTCTGGAACCACAGGATTTAGCAAAGGCGTGATGACTCCTGCCAACGCCTTAGCAGGAAACATTGTGTTTGGTCTAAAAACCAAGTTGGTATTCCCAGGTTGCCGCCACGTAGCCTTCCTGCCATTAGCACATGCATACGGTTGTGCATTTGACTTCTTAGCATGTTTAGCTGCTGGTGGACATACCTACTTGATTGGACGTACGCCATCAGCAAAGATACTGCTCAAAGCCTTTGCAGAAGTGAAACCAACGGTTATTCTGTCTGTGCCATTGATTTTGGAGAAGATTTACAAAAAAATGATTCAACCACAGATATCAAAAGCTCCTGTGAGTTGGGTATTGAAAATGCCATTGCTAGATCAAGTGGTGCTCAGTAAGATTCGAGAGACATTGATGAACGCTTTTGGTGGCGAGTTTTCGCAGATCATCATTGGCGGAGCGCCATTGAACGCAGAGGTAGAGGCGTTTTTGCGCCGAATCAAGTTCCCAATAACCATTGGTTATGGTATGACCGAGACCGCTCCATTGATTAGTTTCACGCCATGGACAAAGTTCCGTCCACAGTCCTGCGGACAAGTACTTGAAGGCTTTATGGAAGCTCGCATAGCGGATGCTAATGCTGAGGGCGTGGGCGAGATCCAAGTACGCGGTGAGCACGTGATGACAGGCTACTATAAGAATGAACAGGCTACCGCAGAGTCATTTACAGAAGACGGTTGGTTGCGTACTGGCGACTTGGGCGTGAAAGATGAAGATGGCTTCCTGTATATCAAAGGACGTTGCAAAACAATGCTACTGGGTCCAAGCGGACAAAATATCTACCCAGAAGAGATCGAGGCTAAAATCAATAATATGCCATACGTATTGGAGTCATTGGTATTGCAAAAAGATGACACACGACTAGTTGCCCTTGTTTGTCCCGACTTCGAGGCCGTAGATGCCGATAAACTGACACAGGAGCAATTGGAAGTGGTAATGGAAGAAAACCGTAAATTGGTAAACGCAGAGTTGGCTGCATACGAGCAGATTAACGAAGTGAGAATATATACCCACGAGTTCGAAAAGACACCAAAGAAGAGTATTAAGCGCTTCTTGTACGAGGCGTAGGAGGCGATAAGGCGAGAGGTTAGAGGCATGAACTTATGTATTGATCAAGGAAATTCTAGGACGAAGGTGGCGCTGTTCAAAGACGGCGTAATCGTGAAGAACCTGCTGTACCGTTCTTTTACATCAGTAGATGTGGAACGACTATTTTCCTTGTATCCGATTACAGACAGCATCGTGTCGTCGGTGGCAAATATGGAGCCTGCTGTGATCAATGCGCTTAATCGCTTATCCAAACGCTTTGTGCTGTTTGATCACTTGACTCCGTTGCCAATTGCCAACCGCTATCAGACACCTGAGACGTTGGGACACGATCGTATAGCGGCAGCCGTAGGTGCAGCATACTTGTGCCCGAATAGCAATCTACTCATAATAGATGCAGGTTCGGCGGTGACATACGACTTCCTATCGGCAGAACATGGTTACCAAGGCGGAAACATTGCCCCTGGCATCAAGATGCGACTGACAGCGCTGAATCAAATGACCAAGCGATTGCCTAAAGTGGAAGTAGAACCCGATGCATTAACCCCTCTCTTTGGCAAAAATACAAAAGAGGCAATAGCGGCAGGCGTAGTGAGAGGACTGGTCTTTGAAGTGAAAGGATATATGCGCCAACTGAAAGACCAAAAAATAGCTTTCAAGACTTATATCACAGGTGGACATGCACCTTATATATTAAATGCAATGAAACATCGTGATGTAGTGGGCGAACCACATTTGGTGTTGATAGGACTAAATTGTATTTTGGAGTTTGGTGTAAAGGGTAGCGACTGTGTCGCGGTGTAAAGTGTAAGGTGTAAAGGAAAGAATAAATTATAAGAAAAGAATATAGTGAAAAAAATTGTATCATTAGTAGCACTATCATTGATGGTAGTAGGAGTATGGGCGCAGAATGCGACCTCTTCTCCAAGTTCACGTTTTGGTTATGGTGAGTTAAACGATAATTTGCCCACTGCCTATCGCGCAATGGGTGGAGTAGGTATAGGAATGCGCTCTAACAAGGCGATTAACCCTGCGCAACCTGCTTCTTATACAGCATGTGACTCCATGACGTTTATGTTTGACATTGCAGGTTCGTTCTTGTACACCAATTATGGTGATTCGTACGGCACACGCAACCGTTTGAATGGAAACTTGGAGTATGTGACTTTGCAGTTCCCTATATGGCGCCAGCATATCGCTTTTTCGGCAGGTGCGACACCATATTCAGCAGTAGGATACAACTTCTCACTGACTGATTCTATCAACTCGGATTATCACTACGTCCATACCTATTCGGGTGAAGGTGGTTTTACACAAGTGTATGGCGGTTTGAGTTTTAATATCTGCGATTGGGTAGCATTGGGTGTGAATGCGTACTATATGTTTGGCGATATGACTAAATCGCGCACACAGACATTCACGGAAACCGAAGCTAAGGGCGCATCTCAAACGGACTATCTGAAAATTAGCAGTATGCGCATGCGATATGGTATACAATTGTTTCATACTTTTGGTAAGCACTCTGTGGTATTAGGCGGTGTGTTTGAGAACAAACAACGTTTCTCAAAGAGCGACTATTTGCAAGTAGAAACAACTACCAACGATACTGTGAGCACTATGTCTAATGCCTTTGAGTTGCCTATGATGTATGGTGCTGGTCTGAGTTATACGTATGACAATCGCCTGACCTTGGCATTGGATTATCAATGTCAAGATTGGACAAAAACTTCCTACTTCAATGAGCAAGATGTACTGCGTACACGCCAACGTTGGGTCTTTGGTACAGAGTATCGCAACAATCCATTGAGTAGAAAATATGTGGACCGAGTATGTTGGCGATTAGGTGCAAACTATACCACAGCATACGCAATGAACTCTGATGTGCCTGAGTTTGGCGTATCGTTGGGTTTTGGTCTGCCATTGCGCACGGTAGCCACTATGATCAATACCACTGTGGAGTATGTGCACCGCGGAGCTTTGCAACAAGAAGCATTGAGTGAGAACTCTGTACGATTGGTCATTAGCGCCGCTATATCAGAGAACTGGTTCTTCAAACGCAAACTATAACAGAAAACATAACCATAAAATAAACAAATTATGATGAAAAAACTTTTGATTATTGCACTTTGTGCAGTTATTCCAATGGTAGGCTTTGCCCAAAAGAAAGCCAAGAAAGGTAAAAACGTAGAAGAAGTAACAGCACCAGTAGTAGAAGTGTTGTCTGACGAAGAGTGTATGGAGAAAATCTCTTTGTTCCAATCGTATGTGAAAGCAGGTGACTGGGCTGGCGCTTACGAGTTCTGGTTGCCAGTGTACCAAAGTCGTCCTGAGTTCCGTAGCCAAATCTACACCAACGGTGCTAAAATTTTGGAGTATCGCTATTCACAAGCTCAAACAGATGCTGAGCGTCATGCGTTGCGCGACTCTATTATGAAGTTGCACGACGATCGTATCAAGTATTTTGATGATACAAAGTATCCTGATGCATACGTATTGGGATTGAAGGCAAAGGATTATCTGACTTTCTTCACAGAGGATGAGTTGGCTTTGACTGCATACGAGTGGTTGAAAGAGTCTGTAACTACCTTGGGAGCCAATGCACAAATAGATGTAACACGTAAATTGATGGAGTTGAGTTATAAGATCTACAAGTCCAATCCTGAGCAATATGGTAGCCAATTCTTGTCTGATTATGAGTTGGTTTCTACTACCTTTGACTTGATAGCAAAAGCAGGTGGCAAGAATGCTGCTCAAGCTCAAAACGAGAAAGCATACGCAGACCGTATGTATGCTGTATCAGGTGCTGCTGATTGCGGTACAATGGATGAGAAGTTCGCAAGCAAGGTGACTGAGAGTGCTAACGATTTGGAGACACTTATGTCCATCATGAAACTATATCGTCGTATGGATTGCACCGAGAGCGATGTGTATTTTGCAGCCGTAGAGAGCGCACACAAACTGCAACCTTCTGCTGAGTCTGCTGCTGGTTGCGCACAAATGTGTCTGAAGAAAGGTGATCTGAATGGTGCCGTAGATTATTACAAACAAGCACTTACTTTGGTAGATTCTGACGAAGATAAAGCTGACTATTTGTATCGTATGGCTAACGTGTACGTGTCACTCCAAAACTACAGACAAAGTGTGGAATATGCTAACCAAGCATTGGAAATCAACCCTGAAGATGGTCGTTGCTACTTGCTCATCGGTATGAGTTATGCCAACGGCGGTAAGATTTCTGATGACCCTGTATTGGATCGCGCTAAATTCTGGGTAGCATGCGATATGTTCCAAAAAGCACAATCTATCGATGAGACTTGTGCAGATGCTGCTAAGAACTTCATCAAGACCTACAGCCAATACTTCCCAACAAAAGAGGAGATTTTCTTCAGCCGAGATTTGAATGAAGGTCAATCATACTACGTAGGCAGTTGGATTAACAAATCAACACGTTGCCGTGCAAGAAAAGAATAATCGTATCTTGTGAAAATCTGTATCACAATACATCCAACAAATATCAAGAGAATCATGCATGTGGTTCTCTTGGTATTGTTTTGTATGTTTTGTGCATGCACAAAGAAAGAAGTTCGCCACCGAGCGAGTGCTATCGAAGACCGAAAGGCGATGGCAGTGTTAGAGGGGGACGATGTCACTACGCTGATATCTGATTCTGGTATCACACGCTATCGTATCAAAGCCCAAAAGTGGCTGATTTTTGACAAAGCAGACACACCTTATTGGGAATTTCCAAAAGGTATATATCTCGAAAAATTTAACCTAGATTTAGAGGCTGATGCCACAGTAGAGGCTGATTATGCCTACTATAATGAAACACTGCAACGCTGGACATTGCGTGGCAATGTGAAAGCACTCAATCTGCAAGGTGAACAGTTTGAAACACCACTGTTGTTTTGGGATCAAAAAGAAGAGTCTGTCTATTCTGACTCATCTATAGTCATCACGCGCGAGACATCTATTATTAAAGGTGTAGGTTTTCGCTCCAATCAGGAGATGACACAATATACTATTCTTCGCCCAACAGGCGTATTCCCTATCAAAGAGTAGGGAATAGCCGTTGTCTTTGGGCAATTATTTTTCTTTTCTATATACAAGCGAACCGCTGGCTTGGTGCGTAGCAAGTACCAATACCTCGGCTATTTGTACGTGTTCGGGTGCGCTAGCTGCGAAATATACCACTTCGGCTATGTCTTCACCGGTCAATGGCTTGATACCTTGATACACTTTGTCGGCGCGCTCTTTATCGCCTGCAAAACGTGTTACGCTGAAATTTGTTTCGACTAGTCCAGGTTTCACATTCGTCACGCGTAGGGGAGTATCTACTAAATCCATACGCAATCCATCGCTCAATACTTTCACAGCGGCTTTGGTGGCGCAGTACACGCTACCACCTGGATATGCCATGTCGCCTGCTACTGAACCGATATTGATGATATGGCCTTTGCCACGGGCTATCATGCCCGGTACGACCAAACGCGTAATCATCAGTAAGGCGGTAATGTTGGTATCAATCATTGTGTCGTAATCTGCTTCTATACCAGCGTATTCTTTGTCCATACCCAATGCCAATCCGGCATTATTCACCAAAACGTCTATATTTTTGTAAGTTTCTGAAAGATTGTTGATGGCTTGTGCAGCAGCTTGTCTATCGCGTACATCAAAAGGCAGTAGCAGTACCTCTACGCCAAATTCCTGTTCCACTTCGCTTTTGAGCGTTTGCAGTTTGTCCACGCTACGTGCGTTTAATAATAAGGTGTAACCTGCTTGAGCGAACTTACGCGCACATGCAGCACCTATGCCAGACGATGCGCCTGTGATGAATACGATTTTAGACATAATTCTGTGTATTTTTGAGTAATATTGCTGCAAAGGTAGTACTTTTTTATGAAATACACAAGAATTATCTTTGTCATTTCAGTTTTTTGTTGTATCTTTGCAGAAAATTTGAACAATTCTTACTACCATGAAATACGTATCACCTATTGAGGCAGTAGGCCTCGTGAAATCAGGCGACACGATTGTCGTACAAGGATCAACATCTATACCTATGGTGCTACTGCGTGCACTCACAGAACGCGCCAGCGAACTTCGTGATGTAAAAGTCATATCGGGTTTCGGCATTCACCCCGAAGAAGCTCCATACGCCAAACCCGAACTCATGAACTCGTTCCGAGCTATCAATATCTTTGTGCCCAACAACCTACGCCGTGCGATGCGCCAAGGTGTAGCAGACACCATACCTTGCTTCTTAGGCGAAGTGCCATTCCTCTTCCGTAGCGGACAAGTGCCCGTAGATGTAGCATTCCTAAACGTGAGCGAACCCGATGAGAACGGATATTGCTCGTATGGTATCTCTGCCGATATCGCATTTTCTGGGGCCGAATGTGCCAAGACTGTCATTGCACAAGTCAATAAATATATGCCCCGTACTTTCGGTGACCCTGTCATACACGTGAGTCAGATTGCTGCTATGTGTCGTGGCGACGAACCGCTAATTGAGGTACCAACACCTGTACCAAGCGAGATAGAAACACGCATCGGTAACTTCATCGCCAACGAGATACCCGACGGCGCAACCTTGCAGATAGGAGTAGGGGGCATACCCAATGCCGTTATCAACGCACTCAGCTCGCATCAGCACTTGGGATTACATACCGAGGCCATCACCGATGGTGTCCTACCACTCATAGAGAAAGGTATCATCGATAACTCACTCAAAAAGATTTACCCTGGCAAATCCTTGGGTAGTTTAGTCTTGGGCTCCAAACACCTATACGAATATATGGATAATAATCCAGACTTCGTTATTCGCGATGTAGCATTCACCAACGACCCACAAAATATCCGCCAAAACCCCAAGGCTATGGCCATCAACTCCGCCATCGAAGTGGATTTGACGGGTCAAATTTGTGCCGACTCCATAGGCGAGACGATTATCTCAGGTGTGGGTGGACAGCATGACTTTATGTACGGAGCGGCCTTGTCGGAAGGCGGCAAATGCTTTATCGCGCTGCCCAGTATGACCAGCAAGGGGCAGAGCAAGATTGTGGCAAACTTAGCACCAGGTGCAGGCGTAGTGACGACACGCTTTCAAGCGCAGTATATAGCCACAGAGCATGGTATTGTCTATCTGCGTAACCTACCGTTAGCAGAACGCGCTAAAGCACTCATTAGCATCGCCGATCCATCGGTAAGAGAAGATTTGGAACGCGCTGCCGTTAAACGATTTGGCATTGGATTCCTTAGATTGAAGTAATTACGAACTTCCAAATATTTTTCGAAAAAAATATGTTTGATAGCACTTTTCGCTATTAAATCGCTTTTTTGCTTGCATATTCCAAATAATTTTCTTAATTTTGCAGCCTAAAATCGTAAAAAATCATATATTTTATGCTTAAATATCCACTATTGATTAATACCATTATGGGATTAGTGGGTCGTATTGAGTTGCGCAAACTGAACGCGGCTTCCAAAGATCCCCGCAAAGCACAAGAGAAAACGCTTCGCAGAATGCTCGAACTATCTAAAGACACCGTCTATGGTAGAGAGCATCACTTTGCTGAGATACTGGATTGCAAAACGGATACAGAGTTATATGCACGCTATCAGCAATATGTGCATAAGCAAGATTACGAGAAACTGCGTCCATACGTCAATCGTACCAAAGAGGGTGCACCTGATATTCTCTTCCCTGGACATCCTGTCATGTATGCTACCACCAGTGGCACGACAGCAGAGCCCAAATGGATACCTATCACCAGGCACTATCTCAAAAGTATCTACGGCAAAATGACACGCCTGTGGATATACAATTTTATTCGTCATCGACAAATGGTGTTTGCAGGCAAGGTGGTGATTATCGTAGGCAAAGCAGAAGAAGGACGTGCATTGGACGGTACGGTATTTGGTTCGGTATCGGGTTTGACGCGTAAGGATGTGCCTGGCTTTATCAAGAAGCACTATGCGTTCTCTTCTATCGTTTATGATATCCCTGACTACAACGCTCGCTACTATGCTATCATGCGATTGAGCATTGAGCAAGACGTGACAATGTTGGTCACCGCTAACCCAAGTACTATCGTAGAGATGCAGCATAACGCTATCGAATACTACGACAAATACGTGGAGGATATCGAGAATGGCACCATGAATAAGGATCTCAATATCCCTGATTATATACGCCAAGAATTGGAGAAAGACCTCAAACCTAATCCCAAACGTGCCGCTGAACTTCGACGCCTGAAAGAGGAGTACTATACGCCACTGCCACGCCATTATTGGCCTAATCTACAGACACTTTCTACTTGGAAATGTGGAAATACCAAGGTGTATTTGGATAAGTTTAAGGGCTCTTTCGCGGATGATATCTGTCATCAGGAGATTGGTTATTTCTCTTCAGAATGTCGCTTTGGCTTTGTCATGGATGAGGGTATTGATACCACACTCTTTCCACACTTCCATTACTATGAATTTATTGCGGAAGAAGATTTGGAGAATCCTAATCCTCGTTATTGGCAACTCTATGAGTTGGAGGAAGGCAAACGCTATTCACCTATCGTGACTACCTACGCGGGTCTCTATCGCTACGATGTGAGCGACCTGATTGAAGTAGGACCAAAATACTTTGGCACACCTACTATTCACATGGTGCAAAAGGTCAATGGTATCGTGAGTATCACGGGCGAGAAGTTGCAAGAGAATCAGTTCATGACTTCCGTTCAAAATGCCGAAAAGATATTGGAAATGCCAACCAAGTTCTCTATCGCTTTTGCCGATGTAGAACATAGTACTTATCACTTCTATTTTGAGTTTGCAGACCAAAGCACCTCGCAAGCGGATGCCGAGCGTTTTGCTGCCATTGTGGACGAAGAGATGAAGAAGATGAATATAGAGTACGAAGCAAAACGCGATAGCCTTCGCCTGAAACAACCTATCACCCACCGCTTGCGCAGCAATGCCTTTGATCACTTCAAACAAGCTTCTATTGCTGATGGTACAGGTCGAGACGGACAGTTCAAAGTAAACCTACTGCTGCAAGACGAGAAACGTCATGACAAGTTCAAACAATTGGCATTGGATGCCAAAGAGGCAGTAGGCAAAGCGATTGACAACTTGGAACAAAAGCATCATGCACGCAAAGCTGCGCGCAAAGAGAGACGTAGCAAACACTAAACTCCATCATTACCCATCGCCCTCATGAACCAACAATACGAACAACTACGAGTGCAAGAAGGAGAGTATATTCCTCAACCTGCATTGGATTATCCACAAGATAATCCCTTTGCGCGCACACTATTTCCTAAATACACTAAGGAACTAACCATTGACGATAAGTATCCGTATTTAGACGATAGTATAGGGAACAAACTCAACCTCTTTTTGGGATACTATGTATTCTTACATATATTACTTCGCATCAAGTTGCGCGTGCAGATGGGATTGCGTATTCGAGGACGTAAGGTGTTGAAAAAACACAAGAATGGATTGAAGAACGGAGCCATCACGATAGCCAACCATGTCTATCGTTTGGATTGTCCATGTGTGCTCATTGCTGTGAATAGCATACATACCACACGTATTCCTATGTTCGCACCTAATTTCCGTACCAAAGATGGTTATTTCATGCGTATTGCAGGTGGCATACCTATCCCCGAAGCGGAAGCAGGCATGAGCGCAATGAAGAAGTTTAACGAAGCGTTTGATGAGTTCCATCGTCGCGGTTGGTGGTTCCATATCTTCCCTGAGGCGTGCCGATGGGATATGTATAAACCATTGCGTCCATTTCAAAAAGGTGCGTTCACTATGAGTTATAAATACGATATGCCATTGCTACCTTGTGTGATTACGTTCCGCGAGCGCAAAGGTATCTATCGACTCTTTGCACCCAAGGAGTTGCCATTGCTGACTGTGACTATTGGTGAACCTATTTATCCCGATACCAAACAACCACGCAAAACGGAAGTAGAGCGATTGCGTGACGTCGCACATGAACAAATGCAACAAATGGCAGGTATCACACACAATCCATGGCCAGCAGCTTGGGGTAATCAATAATCACGCAGTCGTGCAATATCTCATTTTTGATGATATGAAGCAATGCACCGAGCAGGAAGTGGCTCGGCTATTGCCTTTGGTAAGCGAGCAACGCCGACAACAGGCACTTGGCTACAAACATCTCTTTGGTCAGTTCTGCTGCCTCAAATCCTACGAGATGCTTATGCAGCTCCTTAATCCTAACCTTTACACCTTACACTTTACACCTTACACCTTTCTTTACAACGAATATGGTCAGCCACGTATTGAAGGTGGTCCATGTTTCTCGATTTCGCATTGTCAGCATGGTATAGCTGTGGCTATTGGCGAAAAGCCGATAGGTATCGACATAGAGCATATTCGCACCGCAAAACCCGAATTAGTGGCGCGTACTATGAACGAGAAGGAACAAACTGAAATATGGGCAGCCACTTCTCCCGATATCGCATTCACATGCCTTTGGACAAAGAAAGAGGCGGTACTGAAAATGCAGGGCACAGGTATTACTAGCATTGACGGCATAAAAAATACCTTGGTCAGCACCGAACATGTCGATTTACTAACCAAGGTAAATATCGATAAGCAGTATGCTTACACCCTTGTCAATAGCCAATAGCTACAACAACGCGAAGTCAATCACCTCTTGAATATCCTTTACGTAGTGGAAGGATAGTCCTTTCAAGTATTTTGGTGCGATATCCTCTACATCTTTGCGATTGTCTTGGCAGAGAATGAGATCCGTAATGCCAGCTCGTTTCGCTGCTAAAATTTTCTCTTTCACGCCACCAATTGGCAGTACCTTTCCGCGCAAAGTCATCTCACCTGTCATGGCGATACGTGGACGTACTTTCTTGCCTGTGAATGCACTCACAAGAGCTGTGGTCATAGTGATACCTGCACTTGGTCCGTCCTTTGGAATAGCTCCTTCTGGTACGTGGATATGCACAGAATGTGTATCTAGTTTCTTGCGCGCGATGCCGAACTGATCTGCATGTGCTTTGATATAACCCATAGCGAGAGTGGCAGACTCCTTCATCACGTCGCCCAAGTTACCAGTAAGGGTAAGGGTAGGGGTCTTGCTTGGCGAGAGCGAAGTCTCTATGAAGAGTATCTCACCGCCCACTTGTGTCCATGCCAGACCTGTCACTACGCCGATATACTTATTGGTTTCCCACTCATCGCGTGAGTAGCGTTGTTTGCCAAGATAAGCCACCAAGTCTTCGCTCGTTACCGATACGTTGTATTCTTCTTCCAACGAGATACGTGTCACTACCTTTCGGCAGATAGTGGCTATCTGACGTTCTAAGTTACGCACACCTGACTCGCGGGTATATTTATCAATTATTTCCGCGATGACGCTCTTTTTGAGTTTAAGTTGCGCTGCTTTTAATCCGTGGTTGTGAAGCTCTTTTGGCAGCAAGTGACGTTTAGCTATCTCTTCTTTCTCTTCTTGCAAGTAACCCGTCATTTCGATGAGTTCCATGCGGTCAAGCAATGGACGAGGAATAGTATCCAATGAGTTGGCAGTAGCTATAAAGAGCACTTTGCTCAGGTCATAATCTACATCAAGGTAATTATCATGGAAAGTACTATTCTGCTCAGGATCAAGCACTTCGAGCAGTGCACTTGTTGGATCGCCCTTATAGTCGGAACCAATCTTGTCAATTTCATCTAACACAAACACAGGATTACCAGTCTTTACCTTGCGCAGGTTCTCAATGATACGACCTGGCATTGCGCCTATGTAAGTACGACGGTGACCGCGAATCTCCGACTCATCGTGCAGGCCACCCAAACTGATACGTGCATATTTACGTCCAAGTGCTTCTGCTATGGAGCGACCAAGACTTGTTTTACCCACACCAGGAGGGCCATAGAGGCATAGGATAGGGGCTTTCATGTCATCGGCCTTGCTGTTGGCTTTCATCTTCAGCACCGCCAAATACTCTATGATACGCTCTTTGACTTTCTCCATGCCATAGTGGTCATGGTCGAGCACTGCTTGTGCGTTACGAATATCGTAGTTGTCTTCGGAGTATTCATTCCAAGGCAGGTCGAGCAGGATCTCCAAGTAGTTCTGTAGGGTAGAGTACTCGGGCGAGTGGGTAGGGATACGACGCAGTTTCTTCAGATCGTTCTCAAAGGTCGCCTGCATCTTAGCGCTCCACTTCTTTTGTTTAGCGCGTTCGAGCATGGCGTTAGCCATTTGCTCATCGGTGTTACCCAACTCGCGCTGAATGGTCTCCATCTGACGTTGCAGATAGTATTCGCGCTGTTCTTTGTCTATGTCTTCTTTGGTTTTGCTCTTGATAACCTCTTTCATATCAAGCATTTGCAGTTCGCTTGTGATGATTTCAAGTAGGTTAATAGCGCGCTCTTTGAGCGAAGACATCTCCAACAGGCGTTGTTTATCTGCAATACGAACACCAAAGTTACCACAGATATAGTTTACCAACGTAGGAGGGTTGTCAATGCTTCGCAAGGTCATACCTGCCTCTGCGGGTATGTTTTCCATACGTTTGAGAATTTTCTCAGCTTGGCTTTTGAGGCTACTAACAAGGGCGATGAACTCTTTGTCATTGCGTTTAGGAAAATCCTCTTCCATGGCATGCACTTTGGCTTTCATGTATGGCTTTTGTGCTACAATCTCTTGTATCTCAACACGTTGAATACCTTCCATGATCACCATCAGACTACCATCTGGCATGTCTAATGTGCGCATCACACGACCAGCAGTACCTATGGTGTATAGGTCGTCCGATGATGGCTCTTGTACGTCTTGCACTCGTTGGCAGCAAACGGCAAGCAGCTCATCATTCTTGAATGCGTTGGTTACTAATTTCTTGGATTTGGGGCGTGCCACAGTCACTGGTAGCAATACACCAGGAAAGAGCACCATATTGCGCAGTGGCAACACGCCAAGCACGTCACCATCTTGCAAATTAGGTTCTTTGGTGTCGTCATCAGCTGTCAGTGGTATATAATCTACTTTTACGTTCTGATTCTCGTCGTCGTTGAATAATAATTCATCAAGGTAGGTCATAGGTGTATTGTGTAGTATTGTTTAGAATTGTTCAAAAGTTCAAAATTGTTTAGTTTCTTTTTTTATAGGGTACTTCTCAATAAATTCTATTTTACATAATCGCAATTAGGAATAACAAGGTAATTGTTTTTAATTGCCAATTTATATTGTCTAATTTATTCACATGGCGCTGGGGTGTGTTGTTTCCCCAGCGCAATGTTGTTGGATTATGTTGTTATAGTTGTTGTAAAAATTTATGCTTGTACTTCGCGCAGATCAAGCAGCAACTCGTCTAGTTGCTTTTGATCTACCAAGCCAGGAGCGCCTAACATCACATCGCGACCTTGGTTGTTCTTTGGGAATGCGATACAGTCGCGGATGCTGTCCAAGCCTGCGAACAAGCTCACGAAGCGATCCAAGCCGTATGCCAAACCGCCGTGAGGAGGCGCACCAAACTTAAAGGCATTCATCAAGAAACCGAATTTCAATTGTGCCTCTTCTGGTGTGAAACCAAGAATCTCGAAGGTGCGTTGTTGCAAAGCAGCATCGTGGATACGGATACTACCGCCACCAACCTCAACACCGTTAATGACCATATCGTATGCGTTCGCACGCACAGCAGCAGGATTGGTGTCCATCAAAGGAATATCCTCAGGTTTTGGAGAGGTGAATGGATGGTGCATAGCCATGAGGCGTGGCTCCTCGTCGCTCCACTCGTACATTGGGAAATCTACAATCCAAAGGCAAGAGAAAGTCTTAGGATCGCGCAAGCCGAGTTGCTTACCTACCTCCAAACGGAGTTCGCAAAGTTGCTTACGTGTCTTCATTGCGTCATCGCCAGAGAGGATGAGAATGAGGTCGCCTGGTTGAGCGTTCATCGCTTTTGCCACCTCTTGCAATTGCTCTTGGGTATAGAATTTATCCACACTTGACTTCACATTGCCATCAGCCTCTACGCGGGCATAAACCATACCCTTCGCACCAATTTGTGGGCGTTTTACGTAGTCTGTCAGGGCATCTAATTGCTTGCGAGTATATGTAGCACAACCAGTAGCGCAGATACCACCGATATATGCTGCATTAGCAAACACGCTGAACTTCTCCTCTTTCGCTTCTTCAAAAGCGTGGAAGAGGTCGTGGAGCTCTACGAATGTCATGCCAAAGCGTGTATCTGGCTTATCGCTACCATAGTATTTCATCGCATCTGCCCAAGTCATTCGTGGGAAATCGTCAAGCTCGATGTTGAGAATGGACTTAAACAGGTGTTTAGACATACCTTCGAAGAGTTGGAGCACATCTTCTTGCTCTACGAACGACATCTCGCAGTCGATCTGTGTAAACTCAGGTTGGCGGTCTGCACGCAGGTCCTCGTCACGGAAACACTTCACGATTTGGAAGTAACGGTCAAAGCCGCTGACCATCAGCAACTGCTTCAAAATTTGTGGACTTTGTGGCAAAGCGTAGAATTGTCCTGGGTTCATACGGCTTGGCACGATAAAGTCACGTGCGCCCTCTGGAGTTGAGTTTACAAGTACAGGAGTCTCTACCTCTAAAAAGCCTTTCTCGTCCAAATAGCGACGTACCTCAAATGCCATTTTGTGGCGGAGTTCAAGGTTTTTGCGCACACATGGACGACGGAGATCCAAGTAGCGGTATTTCATACGAATATCCTCGCCACCGTCGGTCTCGTCTTCGATAGTAAATGGAGGTGTAACTGCTGCGTTAAGTACTTGCATTTCAGTTACTTTTATCTCAACCTCGCCTGTTGGGAGTTGTGGATTTTTGCTTTGACGCTCGATTACCTCGCCCTTTACTTGGAGCACATACTCGCGCCCTACTCCATTGGCTTGTTCGAGGAGTGCATCTTGCTCAGCGCTGCCGTCTGATTGGAATGCGAGTTGCGTGATACCGTAGCGGTCACGAAGGTCGATGAATGTCATACCGCCCATTTTGCGGATTCGTTGTGCCCAACCTGCGAGGGTCACTGTTTTGCCTGCATCGGCGAGTCGTAGCTCGCCACAAGTGTTCGTTCTAAACATAATGTATTGTGTAGTATAGTTATCTGTTGTATCGTGTGGTATTGTGTAGGTTTAACGTCCCTACTCTTTTCCACACAAAAAAGCGTGCAAAGTTACAACAAAAATTGCACATACGCAAGTTTTACGAATACTTTTTTTGAAAATTGTTTTTTGTGGCCCAATGGTCTACATTTCTTACCCCTGCTGTTTGTTTTCAGCTTTTAGTTTTAGGAGTAGTTGCGCAGCGATGTAACATTGTAGTTTAATGTACTGTTTCTCGCCTGGTTTGGGATTATCAAGTTGCTCTTCAAAGAGAGACTGCCAATGTGCCAAGCGTTCGGGATTGTTCATTTCGGCAACGGCTTGCTTTTGTGCCACCTTGAAAAGTTCGCGGTGGGAAGTGACAGCAGGAGACCATGATCCTCGGTGTTTGTGATAGACATACATCTCTTTCGGACCCAGACGGGGTGTGCCGTTCTTGGTCTTGCCATAGGATTTGCGACGCGTGATAATGACAGAGTCATTGCCACGATTGAGGGTTAGCTTGCCTCGCACCTCATCGACAGGTGCCATGTACGTTACTTGTGACATAGGTAGTTAAAGTTAAAATGTTTATGGGTTAAATATGATACATTTAGGTAGTATCGGGGTTAGGAATTGTATGGTTATTGTGTGGTTATTGTATGGTTATTGTGTGGTGCGGATAGGGAATTTTCAAGGTTCTTCGAGAAACATGTGTTAAATTTTCTGCAAAGATACGAATAAATTGTCGAATTTCCAAATTTTTAGGGGAGATTTTTTGAGAAAAAAAATGTAAAAAAGTGCATTTTTTTGGAGCTTATGACAAGTTTTGACAGTTTGAAGTAGTACCTTTGCAGCGGATTTCAGAATTATTAATCTCTAAAACAAAGTATTAACCTTTAAAAACAAAACAATTATGAACGTACTAACAACTTTGGCAATCTGTTTTATCAGTGCAGTCTTGATCACTTTGTGCATTGACGTAGTGGAAAAAGTTATCCGCGAGGAAGTAGAATAATATTAATTTGCACTATTTGCTTGCAGATGTCGAATAATTTTAGTACCTTTGCAGGCGGAAATATGAAATCGAAAAAACAATGCGTAAGGGCGAAAAAATACGATTTTTGGATGCTGTTGGTGGCGGCGTGATTGTGCAATACGATGCAGAGAAACAGCAAGTTTGGGTGGAAACAGACGATGGATTTGATGTAGGTCCTCTGCCTGCCAATAAGTGTGTGGTATGTGAGTCGGCCGACAAATACCAACGCATACGTGTGGCCACCACAACGCACAAACAAAAAGAGGATTCACTCCCCCAACCTACTTCCCAAGTAGCACCATCGAAACGCCCTAAGAAACAGCGCGATGAATGGGTAATAGACTTGCATTTGGAGGCTCTACCTACTAGCGGTAATGGTATGACAGAGGTAGAGAAACATCAATATCAGCTGCGTTTCTTTCGTATGCAGATGCAGCAACATCTCCGCCATCGTGGACGTCGAGTGGTGGTGATACATGGCAAAGGAAATGGTGTACTGCGCAATGAGATACGACAGATAATCAAACGCGATTTTTCTATGCAAGTGGAGATGCACGATGCCGACTTCTCGCGCTACGAAGAAGGCGCTACCCTCGTGATAGTGAAGTAACAAAATAATGATTCTCGCTTAGCGAGTAGAGACTATAAACAACTAAATTTGATTGTAGATGATATACTTTGATAGCGACTATATGGAAGGAGCGCATCCAGAAGTGATGCGCCGTTTGGTAGAAACGAATATGGAACATACCGTGGGTTATGGTTGCGACCTCTATACACAGCAAGCCAAAGAAGCTATTCGCAACGCATGCGCTGTGCCAGAAGCATTGGTGCAGTTTATGGAGGGTGGAACGCAGACCAACGCGACCGTGATTGATGCCCTACTCCGCCGACACGAGGGTGTGTTGGCAGCAAAGACTGCACATATCAATGTGCATGAGAGTGGTGCCATTGAGCATAGCGGACATAAGGTGCTTACATTGCCTACCACAAATGGCAAATTAACTGCTGATCAAGTAGATAACTATATCACTGATTTCTATCGCGATGAGACATACGAGCACATGGTAGCGCCGGGAATGCTCTATATCACCATGCCTACGGAGTATGGTACATTGTACTCGCTCTGCGAGTTGGAACACTTGTCAAAGGTGTGTCATAAGCACCATATTCCACTCTATATGGACGGTGCGCGATTGGGCTATGCTTTGGCTTCTGAGGCGTGCGATGTAACCTTGCCAGATATAGCGCGTTTGTGCGATGTGTTCTATATTGGTGGCACGAAGTGTGGCTTATTGTTCGGCGAAGCGGTAGTGGCTGCTAATCCCGACACCCTACCCCATTTCTTCCCGTTGGTGAAGCAACACGGTGCGCTCTGCGCCAAAGGTAGGATTTTAGGTGTCCAGTTCCTCACATTGTTTACAGATAATCTGTATGAGCGTATATGTGCGCACGCAGTTGAATTGGCACAGCGTATTCGTGCAGCTTTTGTTGCAAAAGGTTATCGTGTGGCGATAGATTCGCCTACCAATCAGCAGTTTTTCGTGTTGCCCAATGATGTGGTGGATAACTTGCGCGCCAATGGTGTCTCTTTTGAGGATTGGGGTGTCCGAGGAAAAAGCGAAACCACAGTTCGTTTCGTTACCTCTTGGGCTACAAGCGAAGAGGACGTAGAGAAGTTAGTGGAGAGAATAAAAATGAATTAGTAAAATAAAAAATCCCACGGAGTACGCGGGATTGAGAAATCTACGGCTTATAGCCTTGTTGTGTAAAGTCACACAAAATGTATCTTTCGCCTGCAAAGGTACAACAAATAAATGAAACTGCAAAATTTTTAACAAAAAAAATACAATTTTCTATGAAACAGAAGATTTTAGGATTGGATTTAGGTACCAATAGTATCGGAATAAGCGTTCGTAACACTCAAATTTCAGGTACGATAGACAAGCAATTGGAGTATTTTAGTTCTGTTGTTTTTCCATCTGGTGTTGGTACTGGTCAAAGTGGCGAATTTTCCTATGCAGCGCAACGTACTTCCTACCGAAGTTCACGTCGTTTGCACCAATCGCGTCGCTATCGAATATGGCGTACGTTGGAAGTCCTAATCCTCAATGATTTTTGTCCTCTGACCATGGAAGAATTAGATGCTTGGCGCACATACGACAAAGCAAAAGGTCGTAGTCGTCAATACCCCAAAGACGCATATCAGTTTGAGCAATGGGTTCGATTGGATTTTAATTGTGATGGTATGCCTGAATATAGTAGTCCTCATCAGTTGCGCGCAGAATTGATAGAACGTCAATTTGATTTTAATGATACTATCGAACGTTACAAATTAGGACGTGCTTTGTATCATATTGCGCAACATCGTGGTTTCAAAAGTAGCAAAGGTGAGACACTTAAAGAACAAGAAAATGTATCCAATGGCGAAGACTTTGACATGTCTGATGCTCTAAAAAAATCGGAGGAGAAATTGTCAAAAGGCTTGTTAGATTATATGGAACGAAATAATTGTCCCACAGCAGGATCTGCTTTCTATCATATGGAGAAAAATGGCATTCGTGTTCGTGGAAATAAAGAGTTTAGTGCCGTTCGTTCTCTATATGAAAAAGAAATCCAAACTATATTTGAATATCAAAATCAATTAGATTGCGAAAGTGATTTTTATAAACAAGTAATTAGTCGTAAAAAAGGGGAAGGTAGTATCTTTTATAAACGTCCATTGCGCTCTCAAAAAGGAACCATTGGCAAATGTACTTTAGAGAAAAACAAGTCGCGTTGTCCTATTAGTCGTCCAGAGTTTGAGCAATTCCGAGCATGGACAATCATCAACAATTTGCGATATAAAACTGTTGGAGATATAGGTAAAGCTAATCGTGAGTTGCCATTAGAGTTGCGTACAAGATTGTACCACGAACATTTTGTACGTGTCTCAAATTTTAAGATGGAGGATGTCTTGAAGTGGTTAAAAAAGATGGAGGCCTCTATTTCAGAACTCAATTATGACGAAAAAACAACCGTAATGGGTAGTCCAGTATGTGCAAAGTTACGTGATATTTTGGGAGAAGATTGGCAAAATGCGACATTGGCTGGTTACAATTACGAAGAACTATGGCATGTATGTTTTGACTCCGATAAAGACGAAGACACTTACATCAGAGAATTTGCCAAAAATCATTTAAATGCAGACGAACAAACAACTAAACAGTTAGTAGGTTTGTGGGGAAAAATAACCACTGATTATGCTTCTTTATCTTTGAAAGCAATTCGTAACATCCTACGAATGCTCCAAGACGGTTACATTTATTCTGAAGCCGTGCTATTGGCAAAACTTCCTGATATGTTTGGCGAGAATTGGAGTAAGGTTAAGAGTGCTTTGCTTAATGAGTGGATTTGTATTAAAGAAAATATTGATCACAATCGTATAGTTAGTAAAATTACTAATCAACTAATTGCTGATTATAAGATGTTGGAACCAGAAGATCAATTTGCTATTCAAAATACTGACTATCAATTGGATCAGAGTGACTTGGCATCAATCAAAAAGTGTACCATAGACACATTATCTCACAAGTTTTGGAAGCAAATGTCGCCAGAAATGCAAGAACAATTGTTAAATGATATAGCAGATGCATATCAACAATTCTTCCGTAGCGACAAACGTGATTACATGCATAGTTTGCATTTAGATGGTGCTGTGATGAATCTAATAGAGAATAACTTTATAGATTATGTTCAACCTCAATATGTAAACAAGGTCTTACAACACAAAGATATTCTTTATCATCCATCTGTTGTTAGTATCTATAATCCTAGTTCATTCACTACCATTACTGATGGTCAAAATACGCGTCGAGTAAAATTACTTGACACTCCTGCGACTAATGTGTTCCGTAACCCAATGGTTATGCGTGTACTTCATCAACTACGAAATACAATCAATGCGCTTATTACTCGGGGAATTATCGATGAATCAGATACAAGTGTAGTTGTAGAAACTGCTCGCGAAATGAACGATGCCAATTGGCGTAGTGCAATTGCAAAATATCAACGAAATAGAGAAAAAGAGAATGCTAAATATCGCCAAGATCTGTTGCAATATATGCCTGAGAACAAGATCACATCAACAGATATAGACAAAGTACGTTTATGGGAAGAACAAGGGAAGTGTTGCATATACACTGGCAAATGCATTGAGATTTCTAATCTTCTCAATAGTAAGTTCGAGGTAGAACACACTATTCCAAGAAGCATATCATTCGATGACTCACTCGCGAATAAAACCCTCTGTGATGCTGCATATAACTTATTTAAGAGCAATCGCTTCCCATCTGAATTGCCAGAAAGGGATTATCAAATGATTTTGGACAGAATCGAACCTTGGAAAGAAAAAATCAAGAGTTTGGAGAAGCAAATAATTACCCAACGAAATAATAGCAAAGCAGCACAAACTAAAGATGCGAAAGATAGGGCTATTGTGCAAAAGCATTTCTTAGAATTAGAATTGGCATATTGGCGTGATAAAGTATCTAGATTTACCACTAAAAAAGAAGATTGGAAAGAGTCGTTCCGTAATAATCAACTCAATGATACTCGTATTATTACAAAGTATGCTTTCCATTTCCTAAAAACAGTCTTTTCTGATGTGACGGTTCAACGCGGTGAGATGACAGCAAATTTCCGTAAAGCCTTAGGAATCCAAAGCATTGATGAGAGGAAGAATCGTGACCTTCATTCGCACCATGCTACTGATGCTGCAATGCTTACGCTTATTCCAACAAATACTAAACGAGACAAACTCTTGGAGTTGTTCTATAGAAAAGAGGAATTGCGACGTTTAGTGCTGAATAACCAAGACTTAGTGAATGAACTTAAGAAGGTGGAAAATGAGTATAACAATTTGCTTGCATCATGTGATATTAAGGGAGTTGAGAATATTGCTTCACATATTGAAAACAATATTATTATTCAGCATAAGTCTAAAGACCAAACCTTGACACCTGCACGTCGCCGCCAACGAGTTCGTGGTAAGGTCTTAACAATGAATGGAACTAATCGCTGGATAACTGGTGATAGTTTGCGAGGTTCGTTGCATAAAGAAACTTGGTATGGCGCCATTGCTCCTGCTATGCTTGATGAGAACGGTAACTTTGTACGTGATGAAAAAGGCAATATTATGCCAGACAAAGATAAAGTTCAATATGTGGTTCGTGTGCCTTTAAGATACAAGGAATCAACTATGGATGCAGGATTTAAGACCTGGGAAGATTTGGAGAAAGTAATCGTGGATAAGGCATTATTCCAATCCATGCAAAATCAGTATCCAATGCTATCTTTCAAAGAAGCATGTGAAAAGGGATTCTATATGTTGGATAAAAATGGCAATCGTATCAATCAGATTCGTCACATCCGTTGTTATGTTCCGACAGTAAAGAACCCTGTTGTTGTAAAAACGCAAACATACGAATCCAAACATGAGTACAAACAACAATATTTAGCACAAGTAGGTGACCTTTCATATATGGTGAAATACCAAAGTGAAGATGGGCGAATTATACAATTTGTACCTTATAGTTTGTATACAATCAGTCAAAACCGAAAATATGGATTAGAAGATATTCCACAATCTATAATGGGTAAAAAAGAGACGAAATTGAATCGGGTCTATGCATTACGAAGTGGTATGAGCGTACTTATTTACCAAAATCACACAGATGAACTAAGAGGAATGCCTAATAACGAATTGTCTAAACGACTTTATGTTATTGCAGGGTTTGAATCCGATGGGCGAACTAAATTTGTACATCATCTATCTGCTAAGAAAGATTTGGGTAATGGAGAGAAGATAGAAGATTGGACACAATTACCTGAAAAAGTCCGTTGTGGCATTCGTACTATAAAGTTTTTAATAGAAGGACTAGATTTTGAGATAACAACTAATGGTATAGAATTCAAATGATCAAACGTGTCTTGTGTTTTTCGAATCCAGCCTATCTGAAATTGAAACTACAGCAGATAGTCATAGAGATTCCTGAAGTGGTGTATGGTAAGGGGGTACCTGACAACATACGCAAGGAAGGAGTACGTACTATTCCTATTGAAGATGTAGGTGTAGTCATTTTAGACCATAAACAGATTACGATTACACAAGCACTGATGGCTGCACTTCTTGAAAATAACTGTGCAATCATCACGACTAATGACCAGCATTTGCCCGTTGGACTATACCTACCCTTAGATGGTAACCACCTGCAAAATGAGCGTTTTCGTGAGCAGCTCAATGCTTCTGAACCACTCAAAAAGCAGATGTGGCAGCAAACGGTGATTAGCAAGATTTTTGGACAAGCCATAATATTAGAGGAGCAAGGCGTTGAAAACAAAAATATGCTTGCATGGGCAAAGTCAGTTCGTTCTGGCGACGTAGAAAATTTAGAAGGGCGCGCAGCTGCATACTATTGGCGCAATGTTTTTCATAATCCTGATTTTGTTCGTGGGCAAGAGGGCGATCCGCCAAATAACCTGCTCAATTATGGCTATGCCATTGTTCGCGCTATGGTTGCACGAGCATTAGTAGCAGCAGGACTACTCCCTACCTTGGGCATTCATCATCACAACAAATATAACGCTTATTGTTTAGCAGATGACATTATGGAGCCCTATCGTCCTTTCGTAGATCGATTGGTGATTGATATGATGAAGCGGTATGATGACATTTCGGAACTTAATACCGAGATGAAGCGTGATTTGCTGATGCTTCCGTATCAAGACGTTATGATAGACGGCAAGCGGAGTCCTATGCAAATAGCGATACAAACCACTGCTAATAGTGTGTACAAATGTTTCAGTGGTGAAGCACGTAAGATTATTTATCCAGATTGGTAACGCATCTATTCGTAGGTGCGTTTCTTTTTTATATGTCACGATTTAGCGAATATAGAATTATGTGGGTGTTGGTATTATTTGATTTGCCAACTGAAACCAAGAAAGAGCGGAAAGCAGCAGCTAAATTCCGCAAGGAACTCTTGGAGGATGGCTTTACTATGTTTCAGTTTTCAATCTATTTGCGTCATTGTCCAAGTGCAGAAAATGCCGATGTGCATATTAAGCGCGTAAAAAGAATGTTACCAGAGTTTGGAAAAGTAGGCATAATGCGTATAACCGACAAGCAATTCGGGGATATGGAATTATTTGATTGCAAACATGTGGCACCTTTGCACCAACCAGTACAGCAATTGGAACTTTTTTAGGAATGTAAAAACTAATAAAAACAAAAACGCAGACGAAATAAATCGCCTGCGTTTTTTAATCCTGATTTTTGTTATATATCACTGATAACCAAGTAAAAACATAAAGTCTGTTGTGTTATCAGGATTTCAAAGATACTTTTGTATGCAATACACAACCCCAGAGCCAGACGGTAGTTGGATCATTTGGTTGGGTTATCAGGATTTCAAAGAACAAATTGAAGAATTTTGCTGCAAAATTACAAAAAAAGCACGAAATATACAAATTTTAGTGAAAAATATTTTGTTGTTTCAATAAAAAGTAGTACCTTTGCTGCACAAATTTGAAGGATATACACAATAAGGATTATTCCGTTGTGTAAACATTTAGGGTGGTACGCAAGTATCGCCCTTTTTTTGTACAAATCCCATTCGTTTGCGTAGCAATCCTGCATTCTCTTCAAAAATGACGTGAATAATACACTTTTTCACGTCAAAACTTGCTTTTGTGCAATTTTTGTTGTACCTTTGCAGCCAAATTAAATTTGGATTACTATGTTTGACAATTTATCAGAAAGATTAGAAAGATCGTTTAAAATTCTCAAAGGTGAAGGTCGTATCACCGAAATCAATATCGCGGAAACCGTCAAGGATATTCGCAAAGCGCTATTGGAAGCCGACGTAAACTACAAGACTGCCAAACAGTTTACCGATCAAGTAAAAGCCAAAGCACTCGGTCAAAACGTAATGACAGCCGTACGCCCAGGACAACTCATGGTGAAAATTACCCACGACGAGTTGGCCAATCTGATGGGTGGCGAAACAGCCGAAATCAACCTCAAAGGCTCACCTTCCGTTATCCTCATGAGTGGTTTGCAAGGTTCGGGTAAAACAACCTTCTCGGCGAAATTGGCAAACTTCCTCCAAACCAAAAAGAACAAGAAAGTGATGCTCGTGGCATGCGACGTATATCGCCCTGCTGCGATTGAGCAATTGCGCGTACTAGGCGAACAAATCAATGCCAAAGTATATACCGGCGAAGGCGAAGCTAACCCTGTCATCAAAGCACAAAAAGCCATTCAAGAAGCCAAAGTATATGGCTACGATGTCGTGATTGTGGATACAGCTGGTCGTTTGGCCATAGATGAGCAGATGATGCAAGAAATTGCAGCTATCAAACAAGCCATCAACCCACAAGAAACCCTCTTCGTAGTAGATGCTATGACGGGTCAAGATGCCGTGAATACCGCTAAGGAATTCAATGACCGTCTTGACTTTGACGGCGTGATCCTCACCAAACTTGATGGTGATGCCCGTGGTGGTGCTGCACTCAGTATCCGTTCCGTAGTGCAAAAACCTATCAAGTTCATCGGTACTGGCGAGAAGATGGAAGCACTCGATGTCTTCCACCCATCGCGTATGGCTGACCGTATCTTGGGTATGGGTGACGTAGTATCCCTCGTAGAACGTGCACAAGAGCAATACGACGAGGAAGAAGCACGACGTATCAGCAAACGCATTGCGAAGAACCAATTTGACTTCAACGACTTCCTTTCGCAATTGGCACAAATCAAGAAAATGGGTTCAATGAAAGAATTGATGGGTATGATTCCAGGTATGGACAAAGCCCTCAAAGGCGTGGAGGTGAGCGATGATGCCTTCAAACCTATTGAGGCTATCATTTCCTCTATGACCCCTGCGGAGCGTAGTAACCCACAACTGCTCAACGGTAGCCGCAAAAACCGTATTGCCAAAGGTTCGGGAACAAGCATCGTAGAAGTAAACCGATTCCTCAAACAGTTTGAACAAACAAGCAAGATGATGAAGAAAATGCAACAAATGCAAGGTCTACGTCGTCGCTAATCAAGATAAACAATGAAACAACTACTACATATCTTCTTCCTATCCGTAGTGATGGTATGCCTCTCGGCATGCGAATCACCTGTACCCGAGATTGTGGGAAAATACGATTTCAAAATCAGCGGAAATGTTACCCAAAATGATGGCCAGATAATCGTACTGACCAACGAAGCAGGTGACCTACAAGTGACACACCTAACAGACAACACCCTGCTGCTCACCTTCAATACCACCGATGGTAGCGCATACACAACACAAGCGACTATTGAAGGCAACCAATTGGAATTGAATCCGTTTGCGCGTGTTATCACCATTACGAAAAAAACACAAGAGTCAAACATTTTGGGAATACCTATCGAACTGATACAAACGGAAGTGTATAATACCGAAGTGTATGGCTACGGAACCATATACGGAGAAACGATTCACTTTCATTTGCAATACTCGGGAGCCGAGTTCACAGGAAGTAAAAAAATTGTAGGTAACAATATCTTTATGATAGCTAATAAAAAATAAAATTATGGCAGACGATAAGAAAATTATTTTCTCAATGGTGGGCGTAAGCAAAACCTTCGCCCCACAAAAACGAGTACTCAATAACATCTACCTGAGTTTCTTCTATGGTGCTAAGATTGGTATCATTGGTCTCAACGGTGCTGGTAAGTCCACCCTACTCAAAATCATCGCAGGTATTGAGAAGAACTACGAAGGCGAAGTGGTATTCTCACCAGGATATAGCGTAGGTTATCTGGAACAAGATCCACAACTTGATCCTGAAAAGACCGTTCGCGAGTGCGTGCAAGAAGGTGTACAACCTATCATGGACATGCTTGCTGAGTACGATGCTATTAATATGGCTTTTGCAGAGCCAGATGCTGACTTCGACAAACTGCTTGCACGCCAAGCCGAGTTGCAAGACAAGCTCGATAGCGTAGATGCATGGAATATTGACACCAAGCTTGACCGCGCTATGGATGCTTTGCGTTGTCCTGCGGATGATGCCATAGTTAAACACCTATCTGGAGGTGAGCGCCGTCGTGTAGCATTATGCCGACTCCTATTGCAACAACCTGATATCCTGCTTCTTGATGAGCCTACCAACCACCTTGATGCAGAGTCAATCGACTGGTTGGAGCAACACTTACACCAATATGCAGGTACTGTCATCTGTATCACCCACGACCGTTACTTCCTTGACAATGTAGCAGGTTGGATTCTCGAGTTGGATCGCGGTGAGGGTATTCCATGGAAGGGTAACTACTCTTCATGGTTGGAGCAAAAGACTGCTCGTATGGCTATGGAAGAGAAACAAGCTAGCAAGCGCCGCAAGACTCTTGAGCGAGAGTTGGAATGGGTACGCATGGCACCTAAAGCTCGTCAAGCCAAAGGTAAAGCACGTTTGGCAGCATACGACCGCATGCTCAACGAAGAACAGAAAGAACGCGAGGAGAAGCTCGAAATCTTTATTCCAAACGGTCCACGTTTGGGTAACAAGGTTATCAATGCAGAGGGTGTTAGCAAAGCCTTCGGCGAGAAACTGCTTTTCGAAGACCTTGACTTTATGTTGCCACCTAACGGCATCGTAGGTATCATTGGTCCTAACGGCGCGGGTAAGACTACCCTCTTCCGTATGATTATGGGTATGGAGCAAGCCGATAAAGGTACATTCACCGTAGGTGAAACAGTGCGTGTGGGTTATGTCGATCAGGTTCACTCGAATATCGACCCTAACAAGAGTGTCTTTGAGACTATCTCCGAAGGTACCGAATATATCCGCGTAGGTGGACGAGAGATCAATGCTCGTGCTTACCTCAGTCGTTTTAACTTTACGGGTGCAGACCAAGAGAAAAAATGCGGTGTACTCTCAGGCGGTGAGCGCAACCGCTTGCATTTGGCCTTGACGCTCAAATCAGAGGCGAACGTACTCTTGTTGGATGAGCCAACCAACGATATAGATGTAAATACTCTCCGTGCATTGGAGGAAGGTTTGGAGAACTTCGCTGGTTGTGCAGTGGTGATCTCACACGACCGTTGGTTCCTTGACCGTATCTGTACACATATTCTTGCATTTGAAGGCGATAGCAAACTCTATTGGTACGAAGGTAGTTACTCTGAATACGAGGCACATAAGAAGCTTCGCCTCGGCGAGGATGCTGAACCTAAACGTGTACGCTATCGCAGTTTGACATAAACACGAAACCAATGCTCGCATTATCTCCGTTCATCGTATTTATGGTAGTATATCTCATAGGGTCGCTCCTCGCGGGCGACTTCTATGAGTTACCTTTGACCGTGGCCTTCTTGATTGCCTCTGCATACGCTTTGGGTATCACTCCCAAACTCAAACTCCGCGAACGCATCAATATCTTTTCTCGCGGTGCAGGCGATGAGAATATCATGCTCATGATATGGATTTTCGTCTTGGCAGGTGCATTCGCCACGACCGCGAGCAAGATGGGCGCTATTGATGCTACTGTGAACCTCACGTTGCGTTTCCTGCCCGCAGGAATGCTGCTGCCTGGATTGTTTCTGGCGGCATGCTTCATATCGCTCAGTATCGGTACATCGGTAGGTACGGTCGTTGCGCTCACTCCTGTGGCAGTAGGTATTGCTGAGCAGACGGGTAGTTCCCTACCCTTGATAGTGGCATTGGTGGTCGGAGGAGCTTTCTTTGGCGATAATCTTAGCTTCATTTCGGATACGACTATTGTAGCTACACAAACACAAGGCTGCAAGATGAACGACAAGTTCAAGGCCAATATATGGTTGGCGGCTCCTGCTGCGATATTGGTGCTGGTAGCCTATATCTTCATTGGAAAAGGCGTACAAGTTCCTGATTATGTGCCACTATTAGAGTGGTATAAGGTTATCCCATATATCGCTGTGTTGGTCATGGCTATTGTTGGTGTGAATGTGCTGATTGTACTCTTTATCGGTATCCTTTTAGCAGGTGTGATTGGCATTCTGAGTGGCAGTTTCACTACCACTGGATGGATGGGCGCTATGGGAGAAGGAATCATGGGTATGAGCGAGTTGATTATTGTTACCCTATTGGCAGGCGGAATGTTGGCGCTTATTCGCCATAACGGTGGTATCGATTACCTTATTCGCGCACTGACTATGCGTATTAGTGGCAAACGCGGAGCCAAATTTACCATCGCATTATTGGTGATATTGGCAGATATGTGTACCGCCAACAACACGATTGCTCTTGTGACAGTAGGACCAGTGGCCAAAGAGATTGCTGATAAATACGGTATAGATAAGCGCATTAGTGCATCGTTGCTTGACACTTTCAGTTGCTTTACACAAGGTTTTCTACCTTACGGTGCACAACTGCTGATGGCAGCAGGATTAGCACATATTACGCCATTTGACATCATCGGTTATCTCTATTATCCGATGGCATTGGGATTGATCGCACTTTTGGGTATTCTGTTCAACTACCCTCGCAAGTACTGTTAATCCCGTTTTATCAATTATTGGGATTGTTTTTAGGAGAAGGCTGGGCTAATAGCTTGGTCCACTGAATGTAACCATATATACAATTCGCACACCAGAAGGCGTACTGCGCAGCCATACAATAGTTCTCAGCACGCAGCCACATCACGACTGCTAATACGTCAACCACCAACCATAGATACCACTGCTCGCGGTATGCCAATACCATTAATAATTGGGCAGCGATGGCAGGTACCGTAGTAAAAGCGTCCATATAGGGTTGTGGATCGTCGGTATAGCGCGATAATAACCAACCGACAAGGATGGATGATAGGATAATTAGCAATGTTATCCAAGGGATTATCTTGGTAGAAAGACGGCGTGTTTGCAATTGTAATGTACTATTTGCTAAACGCTTGCGCCAACAATATACGCCATATATCATGGTGATGAAGTAGTAGATGTTCATCGCTATCTCTGCATAAAAATGCTCCAAGCAACAGAGATAGGTGTATGTCGCCACTTGCGCAAAACCAAAAAGGAAACTCAATATATTTCCCTGTGCACCTAATACGACCGAACAGATTCCCAAGATACCACTTACTAACGACCAAGGGGTATCTTTTGGTAACAACTGAAAGGTAATCACCTGTACCAACACTCCCAGGATTAGGAAGATCCACGTAGTGCGAGATATAGATAGACGCAAGGACACAATATAGTCGGATAAAATTAGTGTTTCTTGGTGTTTTTACCCACCAAAGCACGTGGTTTGGAATTTGTTTGCGGAACTGCTAAGTGGTCAAAATTCTCCTCAAAATCCCAATTCGCACGCAGTTTGAGTTTGGAAGGGAAATAATATACTGGTTCTGGATAGCGTTTTTTGAGCCAATCACCCGTAGTCCATTTGCCATCTTCGTTGTAGTCTATGTACAAACGTAAGTAGTATGTGGTAGGAGTCAAGTATTCAAATTTCGCACCCTCTTTCGTAGCGGGCAACTCGCGCACTATTTTGTCTTGATCATCAAGCAGTTGTATGCGTGCACGCGCATCGAAATGAGCCATCTTCACAAGCAAGGTGGAGTATTCGTCCAAAGATTTCAACTTATACTTGTAGGCAGTCGAATCATTGCTTTTACCATAGATATCAAATAATGCCGCAGAATCAATGGTCAATTGATACGATTGCTCGGGTTCTAATGTGGTTAGTAACATCAACGTTTGTTGTAGCGAATCGCGTGCGACCATATCAAACGATAATGATTTCACCGTGGAATCTATTGTTTGAACAAGATGAATCTTGTCCATATCAATCGAATCAACAGGGAATGGAGAGATTACGCGAATGGTATCATAAATCTCAAAGCGAGACGAAGCATTGGATTTCAGTTCTAATTTACGTTCACGCTTCTGACGTTGTAGCGATTCCCAAACTTTCTCCGACATACGCGGACGGCGATATACTGCTAATATAGTATCTGTTTGAGGTACAAGGTTATATATAGAATCAGTGACCAAATAGGTCATTTCTAGATAAATGCTATCTTGTGCTATTGCTACGGAGTCGGTAAGCCAGAACGTGATGGTATCGAACGTAGCATTATGCTGCAATAGCGTATAGGACATCCAATCCACCCATGCTGAATCGATAGCCAAACTATCCACCTCGCTTGGTTTTATTGAGCGAATCGTAGGTAGCGTGTCTTGTGCAGCAGAGAATAGCAGCGTGAAAGCGTGTGGTTCCTCACGATACACGCCTTTGAAATACTGACGTTGCTTATCTTCCTCAAAATACCATAGCACCAAACTATCGGGCAAGAAGAAGGTGCGCATAACCGTCTGAATAGTATCTATTTGCTGCGTAAATAGTGTATCTTTTGTTCCGGGATCAATACCCAATGTGTCGCGCCAAAGGGTGTCTTGTACTTCACGTCTTTCAAAATAAGGCGTGATGAGCGAATCGCTAAACGCCAACGCTTCGCCCGGTTGGTACATATAGTCGCGACTTATATCGTTGAGGGCATAGAGTCGGTAGGTACCCTCGTGGATATTGTGTATGGTAAAATATCCTTCAGCATCCGAGCGTGTGATGCGCGCGAAAGGCATGGTATTCAGGGCAGTATCGCTATGGTTGCTGTGGATACCCACAAGTATCTCAGGCATCGGATTGAGGTTCTCAGCGTTATATACCCTACCCGATATGGCTAAGGTATCGATAAAGTCTCCTGTGGAGAATGAATATACATAGCTGTTGAGCGGTGTCTTCTCGTTGTAGTCACAGATGGCTGCTCCAAAGTCTATGGTGTAGGTGGTGGAATCCAGTAAATCTTCGTTGAAAACAACGGATAGCGTTTTACCTATAGCCTTTACTTCGGGTGGATTGAGTTGTGGTGGTGAGATCATCACATTTTTCTGAATATCAGCCAACTGAATATACTCATCAAACTGCACTTCAATACGTTTTGCTTTGAAGTGCAATGTACCATTTATCGGAGTTTCTTTTACGAGAGCAGGTGGAATGGTATCTCTTGGCCCACCTTGTGGACCGCCACCGCGATTGGCACATGCCGAACACGCCAATAAGGCAATGAGTAATATATATATGTAATTTTTGCGAATAGACATATCTACGAACTAAGGTAAGGTTTCACATGTGTACCCTTGTGAATGAAGCCATTCTATTACCAGGGGTAAGAGGTGTAACATTCTGTCTTTTGATTTTAACGAATCGTGCATGACAATGATACTGCCGTTACGCGTATAGCGTTGTACGATGGACAGCATTTTCTCCACAGTAAAACGTGGATTGTAATCATGTGTAAGCACATCCCATAAATAAATCGTTTGTCCAGCCTCACGGAGTGCTTTCTTTTGCGAGTATTTCATGCGCCCATGTGGAGGACGAAACAAGTTGGTATGCAAGATTTGATTGGCTTTGTGTGCATCTTGCAGATAGGTCTTTGTACAGGTCTTGTACCCTTTTAGATGATGATAGGTATGATTGCCGATTGTATGTCCTTCTGCGCGTACGCGCGCCGCGATTTCGGGATGACGTTCGACGTTCTCGCCTACCATAAAAAAGGTGGCTTTCACGCCATATTGCGCTAATATATCCAGCACCTGTGGTGTACACTCAGGAATAGGTCCATCGTCGAAGGTCAGATATACAACCTTCGACGATGGATTCATTCGCCAAACAACGCCGCGATATAGGCGTTGTAACCACGTAGGAAACTGATATAATAGCCTCATTTATTTGCTTACTCTCCCCAAGCCAAGGCACTAGCGCCCAATACGGCAGCATCAGCCTCTTTCAGGTCAGAGAAAAATACAGCCACTTTATTGCGCCACAATGGCAATACATTGTCGTTCATAGCCTTCACCACAGGGTCAAGAATCCAGTGTCCAGACTTGGTCAATCCACCGAACATCACAATTGCCTCAGGTGCGCTAAATGCGATGAAGTCAGCCAATTGTTGACCGAGGATAGTACCTGTATAGTCAAAGATCTCTTTTGCTACCTCGTCGCCTTGCTCTGCTGCATCATATACATCTTTAGATGTGATTGCATCGATATCCAAATTGCGGAGCAATGTATCTTTGGTGGTAGAAGAGATGATCTCTTTTGCGGTACGTGCTACACCCGTAGCGGATGCGTATGCTTCCAAGCAACCTTTCTTGCCGCAGTTGCATGGACGAGCTGCTTCACCGCGCACTGCGCAAGTGTGGCCGAGCTCACCTGCAAAACCATCGTGACCATATACTACTTTGCCATCTACTACGATACCAGAACCTACACCTGTACCCAAAGTGATCATGATGAAGTTCTTCATGCCTTTTGCTGCACCGTAGGTCATCTCACCCATAGCTGCTGCGTTGGCATCGTTGGTGATTTTGCATGGCAAGCTAAAGCGGTCAGACATGATTTGTGCGAATGGAATAGATTGCCATGGCAAGTTCATTGCGCCCTCAATCATACCTGTGTAATAGTTACCGTTAGGTACACCAGCACCGATGCCACGAACTTGGTCAAAGCCGCCCAATGGCTCAATGATTTTCTCTGCTTCTACATACAATGCATTCACATAATCATTGATGTCTGGAAATGCTTGTGTCTTAATGGAAGTGCGTGCCAATACATGGCCACGTGCATCTACTACGCCCAATACGGAGTTTGTTCCTCCCATATCTAGGCCCAATACATAAGGTCTCTTTTGCATAATATTACATTTACATTTAAATTGTTTATCACTTATAACTCATAACTCATCACTTATCACTCATCACTCCGTAGGAATGTTCTTATTAACATTCTTGCTACCTATGAGTGCATAGAAGAGGATATAGAGCAATCCTGCGATAGGTACGATATATGAGATGAGGTAGTTGGTGTGGTCTGCCAATAAGTTTTGGAAGAATGGCAAAATACCGCCACCGCATACCAATGCCATGAAGATACCGCTAGCAGCTGGTGTATATTTACCAAGACCTTCGGCAGCGAGGTTGAAGATTGCTCCCCACATCACGCTAGTCATCAGACCGCAGAGGAACATCAGGATCATGCTCACTGGTAGAGCGATTCCTTTGAAGGTCACTACCCATGTCTCAGGGAAGAGGATTACGCATAACAACATCGCGATTGCCAAGGAGGATACAGTCACCAACATTGCTTTGCTGCTCACTTTGCCACCTACTGCACCGCCGATCAAGCGACCAAACATCATCATCAGCCAGTACAATCCAACCACGGTACCAGCGATAGCAGGACCTACGGCAGGATTATTGGACATATATAAGTTAGCAGTATTTGGGATACCTACTTCAACGCCCACATAGAAGAAGATGGCGATAGCGCCTAATACGAAATGGCGGAATGATAATGGACTATATTGGTCCTTTTGTGCTTTTGCGGCAGCACGTTGCTCTGCCGTTTCGATATGTGGTTCAGGTATCTTGGTCAGTGAGATGATTACGAATGCGAGCAAGAAGATGAGCATAGCTGCCAACATGGCAGGAGCAGCATCGCCTACGTTTGCAGCAGCTGCGCTACCGCCAATCAGGTAACCCAAGATGATAGGAGCTAGGGTACCACCGATGGAGTTGCACGAACCACCGAATTGAATCAATTGGTTACCGCGTTTGCCACCACCGCCAAGGGTGTTGAGCATAGGGTTTACCACGATATTGAGCAAGCACATGGAGAAACCCGCGATGAATGCGCCAAGTACGTATACGCCAAAGCTCTCCGCATATCCACTCAGCCATTGTACACCAACGCCTACAAAACCCACGGATACGGCTAGTAGCGAAGTGAACTTATAGCCTTTGCGTTTGAGGATCATACCTGCTGGCACGCCCATTACTGCGTAGGCAATAAAGTTAGCCAATGTTCCTAATTGTGCCATTGCATTAGAGGCACCGAACTGTGTCTTTACAATCACACCCATTGAACCTGCGAAGTTCGTCACAAAGGCGATCATAAAGAATAGGAGAAACATCACCACAATGGGTAGAATGTTGGATTTGTTGTTTGTCATAATAGATTGATTTTATGGTTAATACTATAGATTGTTTTCTAAGAACAGCATGATACGATTATGTAGGTGTTCGTTGTTTGCAGGTTTGCGGATGGAGTGATTATCATCTACATAGAGTTGCATCTCGAATTGCTTGCCTGCTTTCACGAGTGCATCTGTATAGAGTAAGGTGTTTTGTGCATGTACGTTATCATCTGCCAAACCATGTACAATCAGTAGTTGGCCTGTGAGGTCACCTGCTTTCTGCATCAGGTCTGTGCCTTCATAGCCAAACTCATTCACTTGTGGACGACGCATGAATCGCTCTGTGTAGGCAGAGTCATATAGTCGCCAATTGGTCACAGGCGCGATAGCGATACCGCATTGCCAAACCAAATCCCCATTGCCAATAGCCTTACTCTGCACGCTCAAGCACATAAGTGTCTGATACCCACCATAACTCCAACCGCAGATAGCCATGCGATTGGCATCTACATATGGTAGGGTCTTTAGGTATTTCGCCGCACTGATTTGATCTTCGGCTTCTTTTATGCCGAGTTGCATATACGTCGCATTGCGCCAATCTCTACCATGCGCACCGGTGCCACGTCCATCTACATTTACGACCAGGTAGCCGGCATCTGCCAAGGCATAACCAAAGCGTTTGCGCCAGTTGTTGAGCACACGTTGACTTGTTGGACCGCTGTATTGCATCATCACCACAGGATATTTCTTCTTTGCATCGAAGTTTTTTGGCAATATACGCCATGCGTTCAGCACGTCACCGCGTTCTGTTGTAATGGTAAAGAACTCTTTCTCATTTACGCCCAATGCTTTCCATGCTTGCAATATGGAGTCGTTGTCTAATACCGTTCCTTTCGCCTCTAACCTCTCGCCTTTCAGCTCACACAGTGTGTATGTATGTGGTGTGGTGGTACTATGATAGCAGTGTACGCAGCGTGTCCAATCTTTTGAAAAGTGTAAGTCGTGTGTACCTTCGCCTTCTGTGAGTTGTGTGGTGATGTTCTTGCGTACATTTAGCGCGTATGCTTGACGGGTCATTGGGGTATTAGCCGCTTGGTAATAGAGCGTTTGTGTTTTCTCATCGTAGCCATATACTTTGGTGATATCGCGTTGTTCTGTGGTTAGTGTGCGTTGCTCTATACCTTGTGAAGAGTACATGTATGCTTGCGAATAGCCTCCTTTCTCGCTTATAACCACCACTCGCCCGTCGCTGAGCCATTGCCATTCATCAAAGAGTTCGTAGTTTACGAAGTATTTTTTGCTTTCCTCTTTGTAGAATGGGTGACAAACAGTGGATTTTGGATTGCCTTTGAGAACGTCTATTTTGTTCTGATCGCGGTTCAGGTGTAGGATTACCAGGTCGCTTGTAGGCTGCTCATCTTTCTTTGTAGGGTTGGTCAGAGGAGTCCATGTGATACGAGGTAGATAACCTTCTAAATGCTCAGGCAATTGCATTTGACGAATGGTTTTATAGTGTATGTCGTAAACACAGACAGATGCTGTTGCATTGGGTGTGCCGGCTTTGGGATAACGCAAACTATGCATCTCAGGATACAATAGCCCATCGCCAATAGCCAATTGCCCATCGCCTAAATACGTCTGCCAACTGAATGTAGGCACTTCTTTTTCGTTCAAACGAACAAAGGCGACTTGCTTATTATCGGGTGAGAAAGCGAAGAGTGCTGTTATGCCAAACTCTTCTTCGTAGAGCCAATCGGATATGCCATTATATACGTCTGTTCCAATAGCCAATTGCCCATCGCCAATAGCCTCACTATTAGTAATTGCCACTTCGGTCTTGAAATCTGTTTTATAGATATATAGGTTATTGTCTGCTTTGGCATATACTACGTACTTGCCGTTGGGCGATAGTTGTGCATCGCGCACGGGCGCATCGCTGAGCCAGAGGGTATCTTTCTTTTGTGTATCTACGAGATAGTAGTCGGCATAGAATGAATGACGAAACAGTTTCTGTTCATTCTTGTATTCCAACTTATACCTCTCGCCTTCTCGCCTCATCGCCTCATTGCCTTCCAATACACTATCCATCTCCGCCACAGACATGGTCTTGGCGTTGTAGTTTCGCATAATATCCATCATTCTATCTGCTTTGAGCGAAACAGATGATACAAGAATTGCTAAAAATAATAACGTTTGTCTCATGTTACTTAGTAAAAAATCGTGCAAAGGTAATAAAAAAAAAGCAAATATGCAAATATAATGCTATATTTGTCTCAAATTGTCCATTAAGTTGTTAAAATATCTCTAGGTATAATGTGTCAATCAGTTCATCACTTATCACTCATAGTTCATCACTTATCACTCTCTATGGCATCATCAACATTTTCTTCCCATTTTTCACGCGCAGTATTACATTTCCCAAATACATCATATACTCACCTTGTTTTTTATCGTTTGCCAGCACATCTTCCACGCTATTCAATTTTCCGAAGGGCCAGGTAGTGAAAGTTGTCATTTCCACATTTTCTGTTGCGAAGAGTAAGAATCCTCTACCCGTCATCACATCCACATTGGCTCGATTGACAAATGCAACTAACTGATTACTACTACCATCCTTTCCGTATCCCAGAGACAGCATGCGTTGTTGTCCATTATCGTTGTAGTAGAAACAATACGAGCCGTCCTCCAGTACTCTATACTGCCATTCTTCGTCACTATCCATCAAACGAGTCCCTTCATGACCTATCCATGTCCGGCTGCCAATATGCCATATATCCACTATATTATCTGGCTTAAAATCAAGGTAGTAAATCATGCTTTCCTGGGTGCCTGTCAGTAGCAATTGCTCGCCATCGGCAGTCGTTTCGATGGTTGCGGGTGTGGTGCTGATTGTTTCGCCAACTACCCCACCCTTTAGGGCTATTTGCCATAGGGAACTGGCTAATACGTATTCACCTGATTCGCCGTTTTTATGGTGCACGTTTCCCTCACCATCCGAATAGACAGCCCAAAGCATACAGTCGCACTTGGGATAGTACCGCATACCTGCTTGCATAAGTGCTGGACTAACGCTGTCTTTGAGCACTTCTCTTTCGCTCCATCCTAAGAATCGCCATTCCAAGGTATCTACCCCTGCGGGCAATACGACACCCGCACCTATCTGCTCCTCTATCATAGGCGTAGGGTTTTCGCTAAGTCCCGATATCAAACGTACCTCGTATGCCTTTGGATCGGGGAGTGAATAGTAGAGCGTGTAGTGTTGGATATATAGGCTATTTTTGCTGGCTTTGATGTGTATTTCTATGGTTTCGTTGGGATTTACTTTTTTGCCAATGTGGTGAGTTATGTCCACCCAATTGGTAGTATAACTACCATACCATGTGTCGTAGGCAAAATCTGCATCTGCTATTTTCCATACTAATCTCTCGCCGATATGCATTGTCAGACTACCGGCTCCTTGCGCTGTGTTGGAGTGCATGCTCAGCACCACAGAATCCAGTATGCAACCGTCCCATCCTGTTAGTTGCAGGGTGGTTGTATTGCCACTAGTCATTTGTCCTTTTTGTCCCGTTGTACTGCTCCGTGTGAATATAGCATTGCTACTCATCGGTTCTTCACCATTTACTTCCACGGTATTGGAAGAAGCTACTGTGTATGTCACACTCAGTATCGAAAAGATAAGTCCAAGTATCATTTTTAACAATTTTTCTGCAAAGGTACAAATAAATTTGTATATCTCAAAAATTTTTTGTAATTTTGCGCGCTTTTTATGGAGTATCATTTACCAATAGGTAAAAATGAACACGAAAGTACTAACAAAAACTAACATAATTAACAAACATCATGCAAAAGATTCAACTGAAAAAAGGTCTGAACATTCCTTTTGATGGCGAAGCAGCGAAAACGCTCGGTAGCGTTAACCGTCCTGCGGTCTATCATATCGTTCCAGACCATTTCGCAGGCGTGACACCTAAACTCATGGTGCGCGAAGGCGATGTTGTGAAGGCAGGTTCTCCTCTCTTCCACAACAAGGCGTTTGCAGAGATGCTCTTCACATCCCCTGTTAGCGGTAAAGTCGTGGCTATCGTTCGCGGCGAGAAGCGCAAGGTGATGTCCATCGACATCGAAGCAGATGCTACAATTGAGTATGCACAGTTTGACTTGACAAAGGACGCAAAGACCTTGCTCCTCGAGTCTGGTCTGTGGGCATTGATCAAGCAACGTCCTTACGACTGCATTGCGCTCCCTAGCAAGCAGCCTAAGGCAATCTTCATCTCTACTTTTGACAGTGCACCTGTAGCTCCTGACTACGAGTGGGTGCTCAATGGTCAAAGTGCAGTGCTCCAAGCAGCTGTTAACGCCTTGGCTACCATCGCTCCAGTGAAGGTAGGTATCAACGGCAAAGCTACTGCTACCGTTTTCCGCGGTCTTAGCAACTGCGACAAGTATGAGGTGTATGGCGCTCACCCAGCAGGCAACGTGGGTGTACAAATCAACCACGTGGCTCCTATTGCTAAGGGCGAGACCGTATGGACCATCAACGTGCAAGACTTGGCTATCATCGGCCGCCTCTTCACCAAGGGTATCGTGGACATGCAAAAGAAAGTGGCTCTCACAGGCCCTCTCGCTGCAGGTGCACAATACTACAACGTGTTGCCAGGTATGCCAGTTAGCGCAATCTTCACCAGCAACACCTACAAGGGTTGCGACTGCCGCTATGTAGCAGGCAACGTACTCTCTGGCCACCAAGTTGGTTTGGACGAGATGATCTCTGTATACGACAACCAATTCACCGTATTGGCTGAGGGTAACGACAAGATCGAGTTCATGGGCTGGATCATGCCACGCTTCAACGGCTTCAACGCAAGCAAGACCGACCCTGCTAAGATGGTCAACTGCGGCTTGATGGAGTGGCTCTTTGGTAAGAAGAAATACGAGTGGGATGCTCGCCTCAAAGGCGGTCGCCGTGCTATCATCGTCAGCGGTGAGTACGACAAGGTATTCCCAATGGATATCTACCCAGAGTACCTCATCAAAGCTATGATCGCAGGCAACCTCGAGAGCATGGAGCAACTCGGCGCATACGAAGTAGCACCAGAGGATTTCGCACTTTGCGAGTACGTTTGTACCAGCAAGATGCCTCTGCAAGCAATCGTTCGTGCCGCATTGGATAACTTAAAAAAGGAGATTGAGTGATGCTTAAGAAATTACATAAAATAGTAGAGACACTTCGTCCTCACTTCGAAGAAGGAGGCAAGTTGAGCGCTTTGCACTCTGTGTTTGATGGTTTTGAGACTTTCCTCTTTACTCCAAACACCACATCTAAGCGCATTGGTTCGCAAATCCACGATGGCGCGGATAGCAAGCGAACCATGATCCTCGTGATTATGGCATTGGTGCCAGCTATGTTGTTCGGTATGTTCAACGTAGGTTACCAACACTTCCTCGCTACTGGCGAGCTCGTGAAGGGCGCTATGAACTGCCTTATGTTCTGGAAGTCTTTTGGCTTCGGTGCATTGGCTGTGTTGCCATATATCATCGTTAGTTACGGTGTAGGTCTTGGTATCGAGTTTACCGTAGCACAATGGAAGAAAGAAGAAATCCAAGAAGGCTTCCTCGTATCTGGTTTCATCATTCCATTGATCGTTCCTATCAATACCCCACTTTGGATGGTGGCTATCGCTACTGCTTTCGCAGTGATCTTCGCGAAAGAGGTATTCGGTGGTACTGGTTACAACATCTTCAACGTGGCGCTCATCGCGCGCGCGTTCCTCTTCTTTGCTTATCCTACCCACATGACTGGTGACAAGTGCTTCGTTCGCACAGAAGGCACCTGGGGGTGGGACAACGGCAAAGCATTGGTAGATGGTTTCTCTGGTGCAACTCCACTCACCGAGATCGCTACTTCTGCGGAGGCTAACTTGATGCCAGCGGATTTCTGGACCATGTTCAACGGTCTTGTTCCTGGTTCAGTAGGTGAGACTTGCGTTTGGGCTATCTTGCTCGGTGCAGTATTGCTCATCACTACTGGCGTAGCTTCTTGGAAGACCATGCTCAGCATCTTCGCTGGTGGCGCACTCACCGCTTGGCTCTTCAACCAATTCGGCGCTGAGA
This sequence comes from Paludibacteraceae bacterium, assembly GCA_045587145.1. GTDB lineage: Bacteria > Bacteroidota > Bacteroidia > Bacteroidales > Paludibacteraceae > Colicola. The sequence continues at coordinate 65,969 of JAZNBO010000035.1, read as the reverse complement.
CTGCAGCTGCTAACTACCCATGGTACATGCACCTCATCTCTGGCGGTTTCGCTTTCGGTGCAGTCTTCATGGCTACTGACCCTGTTACCTCTGCTCGTACCGAGTGTGGTAAGTGGATCTATGGTGCACTCATCGGTTTCATGGCGGTAGTAATCCGCGTTCTCAACCCTGGTTATCCAGAGGGTATGATGCTTGCCATCTTGCTCATGAACGCTTTTGCTCCACTCATCGACTGGTGCGTAGTACAAGTGAATATCAAAAAACGTATGAACCGTGTAAATCAATAATGAATATGGCACAGAAGAAATTTGTATGTTCCGTTTGTGGCTATGTTCACAACGGCGACAAGGCACCTGAGGTTTGCCCACAATGCAAACAATCTGGCGTCTTCACAGAGGCGAAAGCCGAGAAGAAAGGTCTTGACACCAACAGCAATGCTTACACCATCATCTACGCTACTATCATCGTAGTTATCGTGGCTGTGTTGCTCGCATTGGTAAGCCAAATACTCAGCCCACGTCAAGCGGCTAACAAACTTCTCGACACACAAAAGCAAATCCTCGTTGCTCTCAACCAAGACTACAGCAATACTGACCCTGCCGCGCTCTACTTGAGCTTGGTAAACGACACCATCGACGTAAATGGTGCACCAGTATATGTAGCTAACATCGAGGGCGAGACTAAGTACGTACTCAAGCTCCACGGCGCTGGTCTTTGGGGTGGTATCGGTGGTTTCTTGGCACTTGATGCGGACAAGAACACTATCTACGGTATCAACTTCAACCACGAGTCTGAGACTCCAGGTCTTGGTGCTGAGATCGTAACCGAGAAGTTCCGTAGCCAATTCCCTGGCAAGCACATCAAGAATGTTGCTGGTGAAGTGGTATCTGTAGCAGTACTCAAGGCTGGTAAGATAGCTGAAGGCCAAGAGCAAGTTGATGCACTCTCTGGTGCTACTATCACTTGCGACGGCGTTAGCACCATGCTTGCTACCAACCTCGCTGAGTATGCTGAATTCTTGGGTGAAAACGGCCATGTAGTTCTGGATCAAACGGCATTGATTATTGTTGATGGTGTTGTTTTTGAAGGAGAACTTGCATCTTTTGATCCTAACACTATTGAGCATATTACCGTGTTGAAGGACTCTACTGCGGTTGCTACCTATGGTGAGGCCGCTAAGAATGGTGCATTAGTAATAACAACTAAAAAATCGGAGGAATAATTATGGCATTTTTATCACAAAAAACGAAAGAGGTGCTGTTTGGTCCTCTGAACATTAACAACCCAGTGGTTGTTCAGGTGTTGGGTATCTGTTCTGCTTTGGCAGTTACCGTACAACTCAAGCCTGCTTTGGTAATGGGTATCGCTGTAACTATCATCGTAGCTATGGCCAATGTGATCATCTCGTTGATCCGTAATACCATCCCTATGCGTATTCGTATCATCGTACAATTGGTGGTTGTAGCAGCTTTGGTAACCCTCGTGAGTGAGGTCTTGAAGGCTTTTGCATACGATGTGGCTATGCAGCTGAGTGTGTATATCGGTTTGATTATTACAAACTGTATTTTGATGGGTCGTCTTGAGGCTTTCGCTATGACCAATAAGGTATGGGATTCTTTCCTCGATGGTCTTGGCAACGGTTTCGGCTATGCAATTATCTTGGTGATGGTAGCTTTTGTGCGCGAGCTCTTCGGTGCTGGCACATTGCTTGGCTTCCGCGTTATCCCAGAGAGTTGGTATGTAGCTAACGGCGGCTTTTATGAGAACTGCGGTATGATGATGATGCCAGCTATGGCGTTGATTATCGTAGGAGGTATAATCTGGGCTCATCGCGGCCTTAATAAGGAGGTTAAATAATTATGGAACACGCAATAAGTCTTTTTGTTCGCAGCATTTTTGCTGACAACATGATCTTCGCATACTTCTTGGGTATGTGTTCGTACTTGGCTGTGTCCAAGAATGTAAAAACTAGTGCTGGTTTGGGTGTGGCAGTAACCTTCGTGTTGCTCATCACATTGCCAGTTAACTATCTGCTGCAAGTGCATGTGCTCAATCCATTGGGCTTGGGTTACTTGTCATTCATCCTCTTTATCGCGGTGATTGCAGCTATCGTGCAACTCGTAGAGATGATCGTGGAGAAATTCTCTCCATCACTCTATGCTTCACTCGGTATCTTCTTGCCACTTATCGCCGTTAACTGTGCGATCATGGGTGGTGCGCTCTTTATGCAACAACGTATCCTTCTCGAGCCAGAGAACGTAAAAGCTATCGCTAACCTCGGTGACGCGTTTGCTTACGCTGCTGGTTCTGGTATCGGATGGTTGATGGCTATCGTGTGCCTCGCTGGTATCCGCGAGAAGATGGAGTATAACGATGTACCAAAGCCATTGCAAGGATTGGGTATCACCTTTATCGTTGTAGGTTTGATGGCATTGGCATTTATGTGCTTCTCAGGTCTTAACATTTAATTAGGAGGGAATAACAATGAATGTAACTGCAATTTTATTATCTGTAGGAGTTTTCCTTGCTGTAATTCTCCTCTTAGTTATTATCCTGTTGGTAGCTAAGAAATACTTGGTTCCTTCAGGCGATGTGAAAGTCGTTATCAACGGCGACAAAGAATACCACGTGCCAGCTGGTGGTACCTTGCTTGGTGCTATGGGCGAAGCAGGTGTACACTTGCCTTCTGCTTGTGGTGGTAAGGGTTCTTGCGGTCAATGTAAGTGCCAAGTGCTCGAAGGTGGTGGCGAGATCCTCCCTACCGAGACTGTTCACTTCACCCGCAAACAACAAAAAGAGCACTGGCGTCTTGGTTGTCAGGTTAAGGTGAAGGGTGACATGCAACTCAAGATGGACGAGTCTGTACTCGGCGTTAAAGAGTGGGAGTGCACCGTTATCAGCAACCGCAACGTGGCTACCTTTATCAAGGAGTTCAAAGTGGCATTGCCTCCAGGCGAGCACATGGACTTCGTTCCAGGTTCTTATGCACAAATTCTTATCCCAGAGTACGATATCAAGTATGCAGACTACGATCGTGAGTTAATCGGCGACTTGTATGTTCCAGCATGGGAGAAGTTCGGTTTGTTCGACCTCAAACAAAAGAACACCGAGGCTACCGTACGTGCTTACTCTATGGCTAACTACCCAGACGAGGGTGATATCATCACATTGACTGTGCGTATCGCTACTCCTCCATTTAAGCCAAAAGAGCAAGGTCCTGGTTTCATGGATGTACCTTGTGGTATTGCTTCTACTTATATCTTCAACCTCAAACCAGGTGATAAGGTTACTATGTCAGGTCCTTATGGCGACTTCCACCCTATCTTCGATAGCAAACGCGAGATGATTTGGGTCGGTGGTGGTGCTGGTATGGCTCCATTGCGTGCACAGATTATGCACATGTTGAAGACCTTGAAGACCAAAGATCGCGAGATGCACTACTTCTATGGTGCTCGTGCTATTGACGAGGTATTCTTCTTGGAGGACTTCTTGGAGTTGGAGAAGGAGTTCCCTAACTTCCACTTCCACTTGGCTTTGGACCGTCCAGATCCTAAGGCTGATGCATTGGGTGTAAAATACACTCCTGGCTTCATTGCTCCAGTGATGGGCGACACCTACCTCAAGCAACACGACGCTCCAGAGGACATCGAGTACTACCTCTGCGGCCCTCCTATGATGTCAAAGACAGTGCTTGACTTGCTTCACTCGCTGGGTGTAGAGGACGACATGATCATGTTCGATAACTTCGGAGGTTGATCCGAAGGATTTAAATAGAAATAGAGGACTCTAAAAAGGGTCCTCTATTTTTATTTATTTTGCCATATTGTGGCAATAGTATTACATACAACTCCCCACAATGAAAGCGAAATAATCACTTATCATTTATCGTGGTAATCACGATTAAAGAGAGCAAGACGTTGGTCAAGAAGTTCGTATTGGTCTTCGCGTATACAAGGTACACAACCACGCATACCCTCGCGTTGAGCACCTGTGCTAGCAAGAGAAATAGCTGATATACCATAATAAATCAACTTATTTACCATTTTCTCACCCGTCCAATCTTTATAACCAAAAGTAAAGAAGAAACCATCACCTACCTCTTGCTCGTCCGCATCTTCGTTATACACAATGTGGAAGCCGTTGCGAAGCATAATCTCCTTCACTAACTTAGCCCTTCGCGCATACTCGCGAGTGGTAGTCACAAAATCAATCTTACCCTGACACGCCGCCTTGAACATAGCAGTCATGGCAAACTGCACACTATGTGTTACACCCGAAGACAAACTATACAAGACATTATAAATGAAATTACGCAAGAACTCACCATCGTTCTGATAACGCTCTGCTAAACTCGCAAAACGACGATGTGCTAAATATGGATTAATAGCCACAATAGCCGCACGCTGACCTGCATAAGAGAACATCTTAGAGCAAGAAATCATGTGCAGACAATTATTCGTATATCTGCCCACAGTAGGTTGATATGGAGGCTCGTAAGGCATACCTCGTTCCGCATCGCGGAAGTCCATATTCAAATATGCCAAATCCTCAATAACCAACACATTATATAACGATGCCAAACGACCAATAATCTCCAATTCGCGCTCCGTAAGACACATCCATGATGGGTTATTGGGGTTGGAGAAAAGCATAGCTGCTATCCTACCCGATTTGAAATGACGTTCAAGCTCTGCTGCCAATGCCTCGCCACGGAAATCCGCCACATCAAACGCGTCCACACGTACACCAATAACCTTGCATTGCTGCTTCTGCACAGGGAAACAAGGATCAAGGAAAAGAATCGTATCACGTTTCTCATCCAATTGCGACACCAACATATTAATGGCAAACGCCGCTTGCATACTACCCACGGTAGGCACGATGCACTCGGTCGGAATATCCAAATTCATAAACGCACGCACAAACTCGCTACCCCAGTGCTTCACCTCGGTGATACCCGTGATAAGAGGATACTTGGAGCCAAATCCTGCTTTGAGCGCTTTGTGTTCAGCTGCAATACCTATCTGCTCAGCAGGTAAGCCAGGCTCACCTAACTCCATGTGGATAAACTCTACACCCGTAGCACGTTCAATATCCTTGACTACGCCTACGAGTTGGCGAATAGAAGAAGCACCAAGTTCCTTGGCATTGCGCAGACCAAAATCAATACATGTTTGGTCCACAAGTTGTTTATTGAGAGGAAAAGACATATTAGACCACTTCGCTGTTAGAAATTAGACCGTTTTACTGTTAGACCGCTTCGCTATTAGATTTTAGAAGCACTGTATCCTGCTTCGATAGCAGCGAGATTGGCAGCTACAATAGCTTCGCCTTTGCGGGCAAAGATACGTTTTACGCCCTCTACCATCTTATCATGGTCGATACCCAGCATTGGAATAGCAGCACCAAGAAGTACCATATTTGCCGCTTGCGCAGGTGCACCCGCCTCCTTAGCCAAGGTCTCTACATCTAAGAGCAGATGGTTATTGATGGCTGCTACATGTGCCAACACTTCCTCAATATTAGGATAATTGGGGATATTCACAAAAGGCTTGTTAGAAGTAACAATCCAACCGTCTTCTTTCAGATAAGGGAGATAGCGGAGTGCCTCCATCGGTTCGAGCGAAATAATAATATCTGCCCCACCCTTTGGAATAAGATCCGAGTAGATTGGCTCAGAAGAGAGACGAAGATTAGATTGTACATCGCCACCTCGCTGACTCATACCATGTACTTCGGCTTGTTTGAGATAAAGCCCTTCGTTGAGAGCTGCATCACCAATCACAGTGGCAATAGAGAGAATACCTTGTCCGCCTACGCCTGCTAAAATAATATCGCGTTTCATGAGAGTATTGTTTAGAATGGTTTAGAATGGTGTAGAATGGTTATTTTTTGTTTTGTTTGAGGTGACGTTTGAGGGTTTGGATACACTCACGGCGAGCGATGACAACGCTAGTGCCCTTGTATGCTACTTCCTCGCGGAGCACCTGTTTGATTTCCGCCATATTCTTTGGCAGTGGCACCACTACACGCACATGCTCAGGCTCTACGCCCAAGCCACAGCAGATAGCCTCCAAACGACCTGTACCTGCCGAGTCTTGTCCGCCTGTCATACCTGTGGTAAGGTTGTCGGAAATCAGTACCACCACATTAGCATGGCTATTCACGCAGTCCAACAGTCCTGTCATACCCGAATGGGTAAACGTACTATCGCCAATGACAGCAAACGAAGGGAACTGACCTGCATCAGCAGCACCCTTGGCCATTGTGATACTAGCACCCATCTCTACACAAGCGTGGATAGCATGGAAAGGCGACAATGCACCCAAGGTATAACAACCTATATCACCAAAAATCTTCGACCCATCGTACTCAGCAGCCACTTCATTAAGAGCTGCATACATATCACGGTGTCCACAACCCTGACAAAGTGCTGGTGGACGACCAACGACTAGTTCTGGAATTGACAATGGGCTATTAGCGATTTGGCTATTAGATAAAGCCAAAGCTACACTATCGGGAGTAAGTTCGCCCATACGAGGAAGATCGCCCGTCAGACGACCTTTAACAGCCACAGAAGATGGTACCATACCACGGAGCAATTCTTCTACTACGGGCTGTCCCTCCTCCATAACCAGGATCTCCTCGGCACCGTCAGCTACGAGTTGGTCAATCAATGCGGTTGGCAATGGGTATTGGGTGACTTTCAGTACACTTGCCTCTTGGCCTTCGCCAATGACTTCGCGAAGATAGTTATAAGCAATACCTGTCGTAAGGATAGCTTTCTTGGGGTTAGTACCCTTAATATAGGAATTATATTGCGATTCCTCGCTTGTTTGTACGAAGTCAGCTTGTGCATCAACGAGTTCGGCGTAGTTCTTACGCGCGAAGGCAGGCAGAAGAATAAAATGATTGGTATTCTCAGGTGCAGTAAGCGCATTTTGTTCTCTTGGCGTGTCAATTGTCTCCACTACAGCACGAGAGTGCGCCATACGTGTTGTCACACGCAATAAGATAGGTGTACGCAAAGACTCTGACAAATCGAAAGCATAATGCATCATATCGTAGGCCTCTTGTTGGTTGCTCGGTTCGAGGCATGGAATCATAGCAAACTTAGCATAGAAACGCGAATCTTGTTCGTTCTGAGAGGAGTGCATAGAAGGGTCGTCTGCTGCTACCACTACAAGGCCACCATTCACGCCCGTAATGGCCGCGTTCATAAAAGCATCTGCACAGACATTCATTCCCACATGTTTCATACAAACGAGCGCACGCTTGCCCATATACGACATGCCGAGCGCGCCTTCCATAGCAGTCTTTTCGTTAGTCGCCCACTGGCAGAAAATATCGCTTTTTGCTTTGCGCTTTTCCACTAATTGTATATATTCCGTAATCTCTGTTGAGGGGGTACCTGGATAAGCATATACGCCGCTCAATCCCGCATCAATAGCGCCTTGCGCTATGGCTTCATCGCCTAAAAGGAGGTGCTTCATGGTGTCAATAATCAACAATTAATAGTTAATATTCATTCAGTAGATTTATTTCTTGCCTGCAAAGATACAAAAAAAATCGCATCTATGCAAATGCATTATGCGATTTTATACCATATTATGTTGTACAACATCATTGCCATACCTCTTTCATACGTTCTTCCACCTCTCGTAACGGAATTAGAACAAAGTCGCGTTCGTGCATGCGAGGGTGAGGAAGAGTAAGCGTTGGAGAATTCTGAATCTTAAATTTTGATTTATCAATTGCTTGCAATAGGTCAATATCAATCACACGATCGTGGTAGATACCATTGACCGATTTGTGTGTACGTCCCATCTCACGCTCGATCTGCTGTGTGATGAGCAGCAACTGTTCAAGCGAATAGTCTGTACGATACACCACAACAATATTCGCGAACTCATTCTCCGACACAAACCCATGAGGCGCACTGCGGTATATAGAAGAACACACCAACTGCTCACCCACACGACAATCCAATAAACGGAGCACCTCACGAAGATTCGATTCGCGATCACCCAAATTTGTACCTATGCCAAAATAAATGAGCATTTCAGTTTATAAACTCTAATCGGTTATTAACATTCTCGGTTAAAAATAATGGAAGGGAACTTCCCCCTTCCATTATCAAAAATAGTCTATTGGTCGGATGATTACACCATCAACGCAGCTACGAGAGCCAAAATTGCGTAGAACTCTGGGAGCGCAGCGTAGATCATGGTGTTGGTTTGTACATCGTGACCAGCAGCGATACCTGCGATACCGTTAGCACAAACTTGACCTTGACGGATAGCTGAGAGCAAGCAAACCAAACCTACAGCTAAACCTACAGCGAAAAGCATTGGACCTTGAGCTGCAAAATCCTTACCCATCCACATCAAGAAAGCTACGAAACCGTAAAGACCTTGAGTAGCAGGAAGAGCAGAGAGAATCATGTAAGAACTACCTTTCTCTTTGTTCTTTTTCAAAGCACCTTCTGCAGCATTACCAGCGATAGTGGTACCAAAAGCAGAACCTACACCAGCGAGGCCAAGCATCAAGCCCCAACCGAGATAACCTAAAATTTCATTCATAATTGTAATTTGTTTATTTTGTTAATTATTATTTATTCTATTATTTTTTAAATGGTTGATACAAAGTACCTTTACCTTCATAACCAGCGTTCTTGAAGTACTCGACGAAGCTCAAACGCAATGGGTGAACGAAAGCACCTAGGGCAGACATCGCAAGGTTGAGTACGTGGCCCAACACAAGTATCAGCACGAATGGCAACCATTGCCATGTTGCACCTTCTGTACTACCACCCATAACCATCAAGCCAAGGTTGTTGAACGCAGCACCTAACATACCACCTGCCAAACCAAGGGCATAGAGACGGATATATGAGAGTACGTCACCCAAGATACCAGTAGCCATATTATAGGTTTCCCAAAGGCCTGCACCAATGTTAATCAATGGGTTACGACCTGGGGTATTGAAGATATAGATACCCAAAGCAGACACACCTGCCACAGCAATCAATGTCCATTTGAACACCTCTGCTGGCAATACAGTCATACCGAGGATAGCTACAATCAAGCCACCTACGATAAGCAAGGTCCAGCCCCAAGTAGCGATATTCTCCTTGAAACCAGTTTGCTTGGTATAGCAAATAGCTTTCACTACCATCGCCAAACAGATATGGAACACACCAATGCAGAGTGCCAATACCATTTGAATATCATAGGAAGAACCAGCCAACTCCAAGTTACCTTTAATCATCACATTCTTAAGTGCCTCAGGAACCCAACTAGCAGTGTAGAGATCAATACCCATAAAGGTTCCTAAGAAGAAACCAACCACAGTAGTACCTACACCCAACACGGTAATGATAGGACCAAGGCCCTCGAACATAGCGATATTGAGTTTCTTCTTAGCGATAAGCACACCAATGATCATGAGCAAGATACCATAACCACAGTCGCCCATACACATCGCGAAGAAGAGCAAGAAGAATGGAGCCAATATAGGAGTTGGGTCGAACTCACCATAGTTAGGCCAACCATACATACCGGTCAATGACTCAAAGAGTTGAGTAAACTTATTGTTACGCAACTTGATAGGCGTATTATCCTCTGCAGTAGGGTCTTCCTCTTGGTAGTACACATCTTGTTTAGCAAGCATCTCTTGGAGTGCAGGCACTTGATCGATTGGGCAGAAGCCTTCAAGAAGCTTCAATGCGCCATCGCACTCTGTCTCAGTATTGAGTGTCACGCGCTTCCAGTCAATTTGTTGCTGCAAGTCTTTGAGTTCTGCCTCCAAAGCAGGGATATTCTCCTTAGCCCAGAGTTCAATACGTGCGTTTTGTGCAACGAGCAAGCCGTTGAGTCCCTCTACGTCCTTTTGCAAGTCAGCAGAAGACTTAGCATTGAGTTGTTGCTCTTGGCATGCTTCTAATTCAACCGCTACTTCACCTGCTTTAACCACCTGTACGAAATATACAGTAGCACCTTCTTCTGCTACTATAATACCCCACTCTTCTTGGAAGAGTTTCTTGGCGCAAGAGAAATAACGAAGGGTATAACCTGCTGCACGGAGTTGCTCCAAACGCTCTGCTGAGAAGTCACCCCAAATAGCCATGCGATTCGCCTCTTTTTGAGTAGCAGCAATGCGTTGTTCAAGATTTGCTTTCTCTGTAAGCAATTGGTCAGGTGCACCTTGCGCAATAATCTTACGAGTTTGTTCAGCCTTAGCAAGGAGTTCTTGCAAGTGTTGGTCATCCGCCATTCCTGCTGCCTTCTCGGTGATATGTACAACGCCTGCCTCGCGCAATTGCTCAAGGAATGCTTCGTACTCACGATGGAAAACAAGGAAGGTGTATTTCTTCATTTGCGTAATCATTGTTTGACCTCCTTTCCTTCGGCGTTCGCCTGTTTAGCCAATTCCTCAGCCATACGAGCTTCTGCCTCACGCTTAGACTTAACAATCTTTTGTGATGACTTGCTCAGGTTCTCCTCGTCTTCCATAAAGCGTTTAATCTTACGGATAGCATCTTGGAAACCAGGTATTTGCACTTTCTCGAAAAGATTTACCTTTTGGGTCGTTTTCTTACGAGCATAGTCAAGGAGCTCCACCTTGCGGCGCACAAACTCCTGACGAATACCTACGTCAGCAATGGCTTTTAATTGGTTGAAACCGTCTGCAAACCATTTTGGAGAAGAGAAGATGCTAAACTCTTTGGTTGAATACACTACTTCTTCCAACACTGGTACACGTACACCTGCGATCTTCTTGATCGTCATGCGTACATCGTCCACATGGATGAGACTCGTGTCAAACTCTCCCCAGAGTGCTAACATCTGATCGTAGTCTTTGATACGACGATCCACCTCTTCGTCAAGCGCCTTGATCTCGTCCTTCGCACGCTTCACTTCGAGTCGAAGAGCCGACTCCTTGCTTTGCAGCGTAGGCAAAGTTCTTTGGCGCATCTTGAGGTCTTTCTCCAAAGCCTGCAACGATGTTTTATTAAATTGATAATTGATAGCCATAATCTATTATGCTTTTGGCCAATATTTATTTACAAGTTCTTGTTTGATGTTTGCCTCTTCTGGTTTAAAGTATTTGCCGAACAAGGTCCACGCTACATCCAACATTTGTGTGGTATTGATGTTTACGTCAATAGCCAAGATTTGTGTAGAATAAGCCTTAGCAAACTCCAAACAACGCTCATCGTAGTCGGTGAGGTCGAAACCGTTCTCTTGCTTGGTCTTTGCGTTAGCAGCGTCGGCGTACAAGCGAACAGCGGCGTTCATTACTTGTGGGTGATCTTCGCGTGTTTTCTTGCCAGCCACCAATTGTTTCAAACGAGACAATGAACGGAATGGATCGACGATAACCTTACCAATATCACTATCACGACGGAGATACAACTGACCCTCGGTGATATAACCGGTGTTATCAGGAATAGCGTGAGTAATATCACCACCAGAAAGTGTTGTCACCGCGATGATAGTGATAGAACCACCACCTGCTTCCTCAGGGAATTGAACCGCTTTCTCGTAGATCTTAGCGAGGTCAGAATAGAGTGAACCAGGCATAGAGTCCTTAGAAGGAATTTGGTCCATACGGTTACTTACGATAGCGAGCGCATCGGCGTAAAGTGTCATATCGGTCAGAAGCACAAGCACTTTCTCGTGTTTTTGAACAGCAAAGTACTCTGCTGCACAAAGTGCCATATCTGGAATCAAAAGACGCTCTACTGGTGGGTTCTCTGTGGTGTTAACGAAAGACACAATACGATCCAATACACCTGCGTTAGAGAACACGTTTTTGAAGTAGAGGTAGTCGTCGTTGGTAAGACCCATACCACCAAGAATAATCTTATCTGCTTCTGCACGCAGAGCTACGTTTGCCATTACTTGGTTATATGGTTGGTCAGGGTCAGCAAAGAATGGAATCTTTTGTCCTGACACGAGTGTATTATTCAAGTCAATACCTGCGATACCAGTAGCAATGAGCTCTGATGGTTGTTTACGGCGAACAGGGTTCACACTTGGACCACCAATCTCAACCTCTGTACCCTCAATAGCAGGTCCGCCATCGATAGGATCACCATACGCGTTGAAGAAGCGACCTGCTAATTGCTCGCTTACCTTGAGTGATGGAGCCTTGCCCAAGAATACTACCTCAGCGTTGGTAGGGATACCCTCAGTACCCTCGAACACTTGGAGAGTCACATCATCGCCCATGATCTTAACGACCTGTGCGAGTTTGCCATTCACAGTAGCGAGCTCGTCGTTACCTACACCTTCAGCCTTGAGTGAGCAAGTAGCCTTGGTGATAGCTGTGATTTGTGTATAAATCTTTTGAAATGCTTTTGCCATAGTCGTTATGCTTTGATTTGTTTTTGAGCAAGAAGCTCATCGAGTTGTTGTTGATATTGATAGAATGCCTCGCTCTTGAATTCAGAGTAGTTCATCTGCTTGCAAAGGTTGATCACACGTTTGAAGTAGGTACTTACATCGTTGAAATCAACGAAATCATAGTCATGCTTGCAAATATCCATCACGAGGTTGAGGATATATTGTTGACGCTCCATTGGGCAGACAGCATCAATCTTATCGAATGCATCTTGTTGAAGCACTACGAAGTCGATTACCTCAGCTTTCCAGAACTCCTCATGGTAGTTTACAGGTACACCATCGTCACCCAAGATGTTGATTTGCTCTTGGATTTCTTTACCACGTTGCAGATAAGTCTTCATATCGTTGACCTTGCCAAGCCACTCACCATCGATGAGGTTGGTAATATACTCCTCAAACTCAGGATATTCGATATACTTAGAATAAGAGTCAATTGGGTTCACAGCAGGGTAACGCTTGCGGTCAGCACGAGCTTGCTCCAATGCGTAGAAGCAACGAGCCACTTTCTTTGTACCTTCGGTCACAGGCTCCTTCAAGTTACCACCGGCAGGAGATACAGTACCGAGGAAGGTTCCTGAACCTGTCTTACCATTATTAAGGTACACGTAGCCCGCGCGCGCATAGAACGCACCGATAATAGCAGAGAGGTCCATTGGGAACGCATCTTGACCTGGCAACTCCTCCAAACGGTTAGACATCTCACGAAGAGCTTGTGCCCAACGAGAAGTAGAGTCCGCCATCAAGAGTACACGCAATCCCATTGAACGGTAGTACTCAGCGATAGCCATAGAGGTATATACAGAAGCCTCACGAGAAGCAACTGGCATGTTAGATGTGTTCGCGATAATGATGGTACGCTCCATGAGTTTACGACCAGTGTGTGGATCCTCAAGCTCTGGGAACTCAGTAAATGTCTCCACCACCTCGTTTGCACGCTCACCGCAGGCAGCGATGATCACGATGTCTGCCTCTGCTTGCTTAGAGATAGCGTGTTGGAGCACGGTTTTACCAGTACCGAAAGGACCAGGGATAAAGCCAGTACCGCCTTCGCAAATTGGGTTAGCGGTATCGATTGTACGCACACCTGTTTCAAGCAATTTGAATGGACGTGGTTTGCTCTTATATGCAAGCACTGGTTTCTTAACTGGCCACTTTTGTACCATAGTTACATTGTGGTCGGTGCCCTCAGCATCGGTGAGGACAGCGATAGTGTCGTCGATCTTGTACTCGCCAGCAGCAACGATGCTCTTAACGGTGTATTGACCTTCGAACACGAAAGGCACCATGATCTTGTGTGGTTGGTAGTTCTCATCTACCTCACCCAACCATGCAGCAGCCTCCACTTTGTCGCCTACCTTAGCGATTGGCTCGAACTTCCACAGTTTATCCTCGTCGAGTGGGAAGTTGTACTCACCACGTTGGAGGAATACGCCAGTCAACTTATCGAGGTCGTTTTGCAGACCATCGTAGTTACGGCTCAAAAGACCAGGACCCAATGTTACCTCTAACATGTGTCCAGTAAACTCTACGGTATTGCCGACTTTGAGTCCACGTGTGCTCTCGAATACCTGAACATACACGTTGTCGCCAATCACCTTAATGACCTCTGCCATCAATCGTGTCTCACCGAGCTTGATGTAGCAGATTTCGTTTTGTGATACAGGTCCATCCACCACCACGGTCACAAGGTTGGAGATGATACCTTTTACTTTTCCTGTTGTCATATTGTTATTGTAATTTTATTCCTTTTTTCATGTCACTTACAAGCTCGCGGAACACTTTCTCGCCTTGTTCTACGGTGAGAACTGCCCAGCGATTAAGCATCTCAGCTTGCAAGTAGTAAGCCAATACATTCTCCAAAGAGAAGTTCACGAATAGTGTCTTCTCTTCCAACCATGCAAAGCGAATAGCATCCATTTGCTTTTCGCGCTCCATGAGATTGTTTATATCTACGAGCGCCATTACCTCAGAGAGATTATCCATCACGCCTGCCAATCCAAAGTCCTTTTGTGGAAGGTCTTTTCGTAAGATTTCTGCCACAGGACTCTGACCAACGATTGCCTTACGCACATCGAAACCATGACGGCGACAGATTGTAGCGGCCAGCACGTTGTTCATATCTTGATTGAAGGCGAACCATTTGCGAATGAACGCATTCTTGCTGCTCAAACCTATTTCGTATTGCACCTGCGTGCGCAAGTCGGCTTCTGACAATACCTCACGAGCATCTTCCCACCATGTTGGTTGGCCGATGATTGTCTCGTCGTATTGCTCTATGAGCGCCAATACTTGCTCTGCATCAGATGGCATACGCAACAGGTTCAGTAACTCCAAGTCCTTCTCGGTGAGTGTCTCACCCAGAAGTTCCAGCAGAGCCTCCATGGTCATTGGAGCCTCTCCACCAGCCTTTAAGTCAGGTAAACCTGCTAATAAACATTCGTATCCCATATATACTTTGTTTAATGTTGTTCAGAGGTTCAGACGCGCTTGCGCTTGTTCAGAGATACTCCTAAACTTCTAAACTCCTGAACTCCTAAACTATTAGAATAACAAATCGATAAGTTGTGGACGCAAGAACTCTTTGAAGTACTCTACAAATTCCTTCTCGCCGAAGGTCAACTTGTAGCCACCCTTCTCAGGTACGATAGCGAAGTCGGTCTTAATACCCTTCACCTCGTTGATCTTCACACCTTTTTCGAGCACGCCTTTTGCGTTAGCAGCGAAGTATTTCTTCAATGCCTCTGCATCTTTTGCCTCGATGGTCACATTACCCTCTTTCGCCATTTGCTCTGCGAGAGTAGCGATTACGCCTTGCATAAACTTAGCATCAGCGGTAGCAGCCTTTACACTGTCAGCAGCTACTTGCTCAGTAATGAGGTTAGTTACCTCTGTCTTGAGTGCGCTTACACTTTGCTCAGCGAAGAGTTTCAACTCGGCACGAGTGTTCTTATCCAACTCTGCCAATTTTGCCTCTGCGGCAGCGAGTTTCTCAGCCGCTTCTTTCTCAGCTTTTGCTACGATAGCAGCAGCCTCTTCTTGTGCCTTCGCTACGATAGCAGCAGCTTCGGCATTACCTTTCTCCACGCCCTCAGCGTAGAGTTTGTTGGTCAATTCTGATAAATTCATTGTGTATATAGTTTTTAATTATTCGTCAAATTATAATTTTACCTTCTTACCATTTTGAATATATATCTGTCCTGATGTCGTCTGCTCAATCGATACACGTCTTCCTAACAGATCATATATTTGATGATTATTTGGCAAATTTATATTGCTAATACCAGTTTCTGTTGTTGGTTGATTGATGGTGAGCACGAGCGTTAAATCATCGGTACAATCACTATAATATTGTGATGTCCAATGGGTTCGATCTTCTACCAGAGATTGGATAGACTCTTGCGATGCACCAATAACGATGTCAATCAATATTTTTTGAATACTACCAAACATCTTGAACGATGCATCTGTTAATTCGTGAATCATATCACTAATACCAGCATACATGGCTTGTGCGAGCGAATCTGCCTCTGTACGCAAAGGTTCGTTGGCATCGCTATGAAGTAAATATAATTCAACGATTGTATTGGCGAGGTGTTTCTCTACCAACGCTATTTCTTCATCTTCTGTTTTTGGAAAACTCTTCTTCAGCAATGAAAGCACCATTCCACTTTGGGCTACAAAAGTATTGTTAACATACTCCTCTAATACAACCTCCATGTGATCAAACAGACGTATCGAAGTGGTTGGGATCATCACTTTGGCATGCTCTCGCATCCATTCACGACTATATTGAGTCAAATCAGAGTAATTAGGTAGTGTGGTCAGATTTGCTGTTTCAACAGAAATGTTACTACGATCGTCTGAAACGGTTAACCAACGATATGGACAAGGATAAGTAATAGGCGATCCCGTACTAATCTCTACGATACTATCGCCCGTCATTGAGATGGTATCACGATAGGTACTGATGCTATTAACATGTACGTGTCCTGTTAATACTAGACGTACACCGTGTGCCATCAAACTATCGCGTACGATATCGGCATTTTGCAAACGCCCAGACTCCATGATGATACCGTCACCATCTACATGATTCAGCAATTGCCAGTGACACATGGCTATTACCGTATTCCCTTTATCACGTGCTAGATCAGCCTGATTCAACAGCCATTGAAAAGTCTCATCTGAAAGATAACCATCACCTGCACCATGAGATGCATCAATACCCAAAATACTCACACCAGATATAGGTTCCGCCAGATAACTATGTGATAGTGGGTCCTTGGCAGTAACTTGGCTATATACCATACTATATTTATCTTCCCATTCGGCATCGGATAATGCATCCACTCCTTGTGCGCTTTCACCTATGTACGCCTTAGCATCTCCATCAATATCATGATTACCAGGAATGAGCAATACAGCAATACCAGCCTCTTCAAGGCGCTTTAATTGCCCAAGTACCACATCATGACTTGCGACTTCGCTATCTTTGGTCAAATCACCAGGTATTAATACCAATGAAGGTTTGTACAATAGAGCAGTATCAATCGTAGCAATAAAAGCCGATTCACTCAGATGCAACATTTTGCGTTGCTTTTGCATCATAAGGTCAAATGAACGACTCTCCTCTGTTAATGATTGAGCCATCACATGTGGATCTGCAATTAACATCATTCTGTACTCAGCACTTGCGAGTACTGGTACAAACATAGCAAATAATAACAACTTTTTTAGTGACATTCTTGTAACATTTCGCATTTTTGCAAAATCGCTACAAAGGTACTGCTTTTTTTTGACCTGTGCAAATAAAATAGTAACTATTTTTTTCACTAATCCTTTTTTGTCACTCACGTCTATCAATTCTTCTGATCTATACGCCGCTCATGACAAATAATCGATAGCAAACTACTAGATTTTACCTCTCCTCAAACGTGCCGTCCGAATAGAAGACCAAAATTTTTGAAACAGTACGCGCCGCAGGAGCAAGCATGACACTTGCAGAATGTTCAATATGAGATATATTAGACGAAGTTTTAGCAGCATGGAGATTCGATGCAGCTACCATCTGCTCTTTGCTCGTATTAAGCTTTTGCTCGTTAGATGAATTACCTGCCACCTGCTCCTCAGTAAATAAGGGTAGTACACCGTCTTCGCGAGTGCCGTTGGCATACATCGTACCCACGCCCATAATCAACCAGTCGCAATTCACAGCACGAAAACGACGTAATATGGACTGCATCACATCTAAACTAGGCTTATTACGACCACCCATGATATTAGACAACGTTCCTTGACTAATTCCTACCTCTTGACAAAATTGCTTGGCATTCATACCTTCCGATTGCATCACTTGCAACACGCGATCACGTTCGTTCATATTTTCCTATGTTTCAAAATCGGGTGCAAAGATATGAAAATTATTTCACATGTGCAAATTTTTCGATTTACTTTTCAAAAATAAATTATTTTCACACTTGTAAATATTAGTCACCAATTCACAAATCTTATTAAATATCCCATATCATTGATCTATAGGCAGTCGGTATATATATTATATAGTTCAAGTAAATTTGGTAATACTATTAACAATCAGCACATTATAGTATATTTTACGTGTAATATATGGATTTTATGTGCATATTGTGTAAAATATGCTCGATAATACATACTTTTAGTTTATGTATATCTTGTAAGTTACTGATATTATCTTGTTTACATGATTATATATAGCATTTTATATTGGCTGTTTTATTCGTGTGTATGCATTTTGTGATTAGTTTTCATTTAGCGTACTATGTCATGGTGCCTATGATATATATTTGTGAATTATTATCTGTCATTATGCTCGGTTATTTGGAAATTTACATTTCTATATTATTTGAAGATCTTTAAGAAAATTCACATCCCTACCCTTTTTTACAGAAATTGTGTCTTTCATAACAACTTTCACGAGAATTGAATATTTTTTTCAATTCTTTACTTTGGCACAGAATATTCAATTCTCGTGAATTAGCAAATTCGGGTATAAATGTAGGGAAAAGTGTTTCCTATGCTAGTAAATCTAGTAATATAAATCTAGCATAAATATAAATTTGAGTATATAGAATAGTAGTCAAACTGTGAGCAAAAAAAAGAGGGGTGACTACCCCTCTAAGTCTGTTCGACTCCATTTCCAACGGTTATGGGTCCAGAGCCATAGTTCAGGCGATTCTAAGATGTTTTGCTCTAAGTGTTGAGCATACGCCAATGTGATATCGGTTGGATTAGTAGCAGCAGGATTATCGGTGATTAGTTCAAAACGGGCACGATAATACCCTCTCTTAGGCGATTCTACATGTACGTAGGTAACTGCATAACCAAACTTACGCGCTAAGATCTCTCCGCCATCTAAAAAAGCCGTTTCTTGATTGAGGAAGATGGTCCATATATGGGCATTACGAGGAGAGGGTTTTTGGTCGGATATTAGCCCTATGGTTATAGGATTACCTTCATGTCTCATCGCTACTAGTTGGCGTAGTAGTTGTTTTTTCTCAATACAGCCGCCGCCACCGCGTTTATTGCGTAGTGCCAACATCGCTTTGTCCACAGAGGCATTTTTCTGTTGGCGATATACATTGTATTCTTTGATATTGTTATCTGTATAACGCTTGCCAATATCTGCTATCCATTCCCAATTGCCTAAATGACCAAGCATAAAGAATACACCTTTATTACGATGTGCTAATTCTTCTACAAGCTCTATATTCTCAAACACAAAACGTTCGCGCATCTCCTCATCGCTGATACGATAGCCATAGATAATTTCCATAATGGTACTTGCAAAACGACGATAGAACTTGCGCTCCAATACGTTGCGCTGCTCGTTGCTTTTCTCAGGGAAGGAAAGACGCAAATTTTTCGCTACAATCTTTCTGCGATACCGCACCACATAGTACATCAATGGATATAACAATGTGTCTGAAATGACATACAGAAATGGTAATGGCAGTCGGCTTAATATGCGAATGAGAAGATGCATTATACAGAAGTTCTGTTCGCTGTTAGTACACGTAGTTTGCCAAATATACAAACAAGAAATATACGATTGGCGTAGCCAACATTAGACTATCAAAACGGTCCAATACGCCACCGTGTCCAGGCATAAACTTACCAGAATCCTTCACGCCGAGTGTACGTTTTAGCAGGCTCTCCATCAGGTCGCCGAGTGTACCAAATACAGAGCCAAAGACTGCAAGCCACAAACTATTTGCTAGTCCCATTTCTGCCGTCCAACCAATACGATAGAAGACATAACCTGCTAACAATGAGAATATGATGCCACCTATCAATCCTTCCCAAGATTTGGCAGGACTGACACGTGGAAACATTTTGTGATTGCCTTTTGGAAGCTTAGCTGTCAAACTACCCACGATATATGCACCACTATCGTTCACCCAAAGTAGGATAAACAATGCTAAAAGCAAATATCGGTTGTGCATCAGCACGCCGTTCATCAAAGCAAAAGGCAGTGCTACCATGATTTGGCTCGTACAAAGATTACCCCAAGCATGAATGGCGTTGGTATTCTCACGAAATAGTTGTGCGATTAATGCAAACAACATAATGGCAACATACACAACCAACAAAGCTGACCATATTGCATCACCATAGAAAAGGAAATATAAGGTGGTGAATAATAGGGCATTAGAAATCATTGCAAGCGATTGTAGGCGAATATCAGAACCTACCAACACATGGAACTCGCGCACTGCTAAGGTACTGATAATTAGAAATAATCCTCCAAACAATAAGGGGTGCCCACCAAAACACTGAGGTTGCACCACGATGGAGGTGAGTACCAAGCCTGCATATACTATCGCAGAGAGGGTTCGAGTGACAAAATTATTCATAATCGTAAATTATTTTCCAAATAATTTGCAAAGGTAAGAATAATTTTGTAATTTTGCAAGCAAATTCACTAAAATAATAAAAATTATGAATACAAACATTGAAATGAGCCTTCTCGATGCAGAGGAGAAAGAATTGTTGAACTACATTTGGAATAATATCCCAGAGGAAGACCGTCAAGGAATGACCCAATCTGATGTACTATTGGTATTGGATTTGATGGACGATTTTCTAGTAGAGAATGGTCTGCTTGAAGAAGATGATCAAGCCGGTGAGATGACCTATTTAGATGGCGAAATTGATGAGACAGAGCAACTCAATTACCTCATCGCTGCTACCAAAGAGCAAGGTCATGCCCTCAGCAGCACCCAGATCCAGCTCATCATGGATGCCGAATTGCAATACGGCATCGAGCAAGGCTACTACCAAGAGGAGGAGTAATAGGGCTTTGCCAATCGCCAATATCCAATATCCTTAGGCTAAAGGCAAGTAGTAAAAAATAAAAGGTCACTCGTTAGTGACCTTTTATTTTGATTATCAATCGTTTGATAACGTTCTTCGCATTTTGAATCATAATTTCCTTCACCCATGCTCGGCGGTTATCCGTCCAGCGTTGCGGATGCGTAGTAATCATTATCCGAGGTGGCAGACTGCCCTGCTCTACTGCACGGATAATGTCATCTGTGGCATGATAGACAAGTCCTTGTGCATTCCATTGGTCTTGATAAACGGGTATCTTATCTCGTACTGAAACCTTATACCCGTCCCAACAACGACCTGTATCCGTAAGGTAGAATACTTGGCTAAAATCTACATCGAAGTATGGTTCGCCTATTACGTCCAAGTCGTGATAGTTGTACTTTTTCCAGAGCTCTTTACCGTCCCATTGGCTAGTAGGTGCGCCGTGCATACAAATAGTACGAACAGGATAGAAGGTACGGAAGTATGCCAACTGCTTTTGGAAATGCGCGTATGCTTTCTCTGCATCGCCATGTGCGATAGCCATGTCCTCGTAGTGATAACCTATCTCGTGTCCTAGGTCTGCTATCGCACGAATCATCTCAGGTTGATTGCTCTCAGGCACTACTCGAAAATAGTAACTAGCCGATATACCCAGCTCTTGTTCTATCTTGGCGGTGGCCAAACTGTTTGCTGCTTTGAGATCCACGTCATGGCGAAGGATAATCCATTTAGAGGTATCAGATGATGAGGCAACGGGGCTATTGGGCATGCATTTTTGCTCGCAATTCTGCTCAAAAGTGATGAATTTATACCCTTTTTTCTGCAAAGAAACGAGCAATTCTCTGTATTTACGTAATGTAAAGTCTATCATACTGTTACGTACTGCGAAGAATATAGTTAGCAAAACCCAAAACATACGTTCGCACGCTTATTTATATATTGTATTCAGACTTTGTGCCAATTTCACGCCAGCCATATACATTTGCCACTCCATAGGAGCAGTCCAGTGGTAGGTATAGTGGTAGGCATTGCCATTCCATGTTGCGTGATATTGGTAAACATCATCGGTGATATGATAAGTCTGGAGCAGTGTCTGTTCATCAGTGAGCTGCATCACCTCACGCTTTTTGCTACCATATACATTGTGTAGATACGCAGCATACTCGCTATAGCTAAAACCTTTGCTATCGATAATCTTGCCGTCCCAAACGGAGTGCAAGTTGGTGTTCTGTCCGAACCATTTCATTTTTACGGCATTGCCACCTTTGTCATCTAAGTGTGCCACGTGCATTGGGCAGAAACGGTCTGCATAGAGGTGTACGTAGAACACGAGGGCATCGTGACAGTGCTTATTGCTTGTTAGTACAACTTCCAAACTGTCCAATGCCATGAACAGGTCTCCACCCACCTCAGGATAGTCTTTCAGCATAGCTACTACTTCGGCATCGGTCAAACCGCCATCTAGATCTTGGTAGTGGCAGGTGAAACTGGTAGGATAGATCGTGTCGCTTTTGATTTCGTCTGGCCATGCGGCAAGGTAGATCATTCCTTCTTTGCCTAATACGGCATCGATTTGTTTGCGTGCTTTGTTGGTCAAATTATCGTATGCCACTTGTGCTACAATACGGTGACCTTTTTGCCCCCAGGCATAGAGTTTGTGCATGCTTGGCGCGATAGCCATGAGCACGAAGCAAACTGTAAGTAATCGTTTCATTTTATTATTATTCAATTAGTTAATGTTATCTATTATCTACTTTATTACGATATACTACATAGCGTTGGTATATGTATTCGAGTGAGAGATTGAGGAGCATATTGATGCCCGTTACGAGGTATTCGTTCCATAGCAGATCTTCGGCTAGCCAGTCTCCGAGTAAGGTTGTGGAGGGTGTGAAGATGGCGTAAAATGCTAATACGAGTAGCATGGCACGCGAGATATTCGCGTTGGATTTGAAGGTAAATCGGCGATTGCATGTGAAGTTCCACAGGATACTTAGTAGCAACGAAATCAAATAGCATGGCCAATAGCGCCATTCGGTACACTCGTTGAGGAGGGTAAAGGAGCCTATTTGTATGATGCCTGCGCTTGCTGAAAATAGCACAAACTTCATCACCCTCACCCACTCTTTTGTATTCCTTTTTTCCATAATTCCTTCCTTTAACCTCTAACCTTTAACCTATCCACTAATACAACTCTATCCATTCCACCGTATTGCCTACACATTGCAAATAGGTTTGGAAGTCTTCTCGTTGGATAACCACTGTGCCCCGACAATCATTTGGGTGGAAACTGAGTGAATCGGCTTCTTGCAGATTTTTATCCAGGAAGAGTATCACATGGTGTTCCTCATCGTTGATGAGTCCAAACGGACTCACACTACCAGGTTCCAAGCCTAAATAGCGCATCATACGCTCTGGACTGGCGAAAGAGAGTTTGCCAGGAGAGTTTTTGCCTGCGGCTAGCAATGAGGCTTTTAATCGTTGCTCCAGGTCGTAGATAGCCAAATCGTGCTCGCAGTCAAAGCAGATGAGATAATGCTGCGTACCCTTGTGGTTGCGCATAAAGATATTCTTGCAGTGCACGCTGCCATCATTTTTCCACCAGCGTTTGGCTTCCTCTATAGTCTTGCCTTCTGGGTGGTTGTAGCACTCATATGCAATACCATGCTCCTTCAAATACGCCAATACTTTCTCTTGTCTTTCCATATTCTCTTGCCTTTCGCCTTATAGCCTCATCGCCTAACTACGCCTCCATGATTACCTCTCGCAGCACTTCGCCCACCGTTGGGTGTGGGAAGACTACTTGTTTAAACTCACCTACCGTATAGCCCATGCGCACAGCGAAGCTAGCTGCTGCCACGAACTCTGAACATGGATTACCAATCATGTGTACACCGATGATTGTTTTGTTTTTCTTATCCACGATCACTTTGCACAGGCCTGTTTCTCCCTCATTCTCAGCCACAAAGCGACCGGAATAGGTCATTGGCAGTTTGTGTACTTCGTATTCTACAAATGGTTTATCGAGCGACATGGTAGGGGCGAAATCGCCTTCACGTATATCGTTTAAGTCTTTTTCTGTCAATCCGATACATGCTATCTCGGGGTTGGTATATACCACGCTTGGTATCGCATTGTATGCAATACGCTGCAATGGCAATTGTTTGAGCATACGTCCTACGGCCACTTCGGCTTGGCGGCTTGCTACGTGTGCCAACATGATCTTGCCGGTCACATCGCCTGCGGCATAGACATTTTTGAGATTGGTTTTCATGAACTCATCGACTACGATGCCACCGCGGTAGATTTCTACATCGTTGAGTGCTTCCAATCCCTGCATGTTAGCGCGGCGACCTACGGATACGAGTATATGTTCTGCCTCGTATTCGCCATTGGTTGTCAGCACTTTATTGCCCTGTATCTCAGTCACTTTGGTGTCTGTCAATATTTGAATACCGGCTTTGCGGTATTTTTCTACTAGAATGCCTACTATTTCTTGGTCGAGGTTAGGGAGAATGGTTGGCATAGCCTCAATCACGGTCACGGGTACGCCCAACTCGTGGTACAATGTAGCAAACTCCATACCGATCACACCGCCGCCCACGATAATCATGGATTGTGGCAATTCCTTGGTATCCAACGCATCGGTAGAATCCCATACGGCAGGGTTGTCTTTTATGCCCGGGATAGGTGGTACGAAGTTCGTAGAACCTGTACAGATGAGCAGGTTCTCTGCCTCGTATTGTTGCTCGCCACAAGCGATAATGACTTGATCGTCGGTGCGAGAAACGATGGAAGCAGCGCCCATGACTACGGTGCAATGCTCATTGTTGAGTTTTTGTTTGATACCTGCCACCAGTTTGCGCACTACTTTGGTTTTACGTTGCACGATCTTGGCGTAATCAAAACTCACCCCTTCGGCTTTGACACCATATTTGTCTGCGTGGGTAGCGTTGTAGTATTGTTTTGCGCTGTATAAGAGGGTCTTAGTAGGAATGCAACCTACATTGAGACAAGTGCCACCGAGGGCATTTTGCTCGAAGATGACTACGTCTTTACCAGCTTTGGAAGCAATTTCTGCGGCAGTATATCCAGCAGGACCACCACCGATGATAGCGAGGAAGTGTTTCATATGTGTAGAATAGTATAGGATTGTATAGGGTTGTTTAGTATGGTGTAGAGTTGTTTAGTATGGTTCCTTGGGCGTTGTAGGTTTTGCCGTTGTGGACAATGAGTAGTTGGCCATTGCGTATTATTTTGGTGCTTGGTGCACGATGTACAGTCAGAGAAGAGAGTCCCGTATCGGAATCGGAGCAATGGGTAAGATAATTGGTATATGTCCCCTGCTCTCCCCAGAGGTAGAGCACTATTTCGTTCAATCCAGGACCGTAGCTCGCAGTGGCATCTACTCCTGTGAACTGCAATGCCTTATTGCCTACCATCTCAGGTGCTGAGCATACATATCGTTTCATCGTATTGTCTGCGGCAGTGAGTTGAGCATAAGTGGTACCATCAACGGTGATTTTTATTGTGGTTTTCTTCTGATAGCTACGCATTGTAATAGCCACTGAATCAAGAGTTTGCAAATCAACAACGGGCGATGTTATCGTAGCATTGTTGACGAGTAGCCAATAAGCGCCATCGGTCTTGTTGCTCGTTTGTTTAAGACCGGATAGTGTCCATGAGGTAGAGTCAGTTTTGTTGAGTGTGATGGTTTGCCCCATGCTCTCGGAGTGAACTACCTGCGCAAACACAGCGTAGTAGTATGTATTACTATGGATAGATGGGAAATCGGCTACTTGATTGTAGAGCACGGTTGGTGCTTCATGGCTTAAGCCTTGCATAGGAGTTGCTGTCCATCCCATGAATTGGGTACTTTGGGTGGAGCAAGAGGTAGGTGTAGCAGGTAGGTATTTGAGACGAGAGGCGTGTGCCACGTATGACGTATCGTATGGGGTATTGCCAACCATCCAGAAGATGGTATCTACATCTACTTGGGTTTTCTCGCCAAGGTAGCCGTCGCTTACGCCCAATTGGAAACGCTCATCGTATGCACAGAGCAGAAGATCGAGATCGAGTTCTTCTCCCGATTTCTCGCCCCAGATATATTCTACTAGGTAGGGATAATCAATGAAAGGATTGCGGTTACCTTGGGTAAGTTGAATGCCATTATTGCGGTCTATTTCTTTTTGAGAAACAGGGTCTTGGCGGTGCCATTTGAGTAGCATAGCTAGTCCGAAGGTAGTAAGACCGTAGTTGTTTTCTGCTGCATAGTGTGTGTCAGCATCGATTGTTTCATCGAAGAGTACCCTACCGTTTTCGTTTAAGTTGAATACCCATTCGCCTGCCCATTTGACCATAGTGCCGAAGTAGCTGCGTGCGATATCGCCTTTGTATTCGTCAGCAGGTTCGAGGACGTTGGTGCTTAGTGTCATTTTACCTTCTACGTATGGTCCTGCAACGCTGTTGGTGATTGACATGGTTGTCACGGGTGTTCCGTACTTGGTGCCGTTCTCGGAGATGTTGGCAGCATTCAGTACTTCGCCGTATGGACGATTGCCATGACGGCTATTCATTCCGTATGATGCAGGATATATATGAAAGATGTCCGAACCGGGTGAGTTCTTTTTGCTACTGCTCATTTTCTTGCCTTGCAGGTCGTATTCGCCAAACCATGATTGGCATATCGCGTGTTCACGGTTATAGCCTTTGCACTCACCTGTTTGGGAGGTATTGGAAGTACGGTCTTTTTCGTATTCGAATACGCAAGTGCTGTAAATCTCCCATATATAGCCATCAGGACGTAGATCGGTATGTTTGAAGGCATACCAGATGCTATCGTAGCGAAAATCATCGGTGCGATACCCCAGTTTAGCCACTTGTTGAATGGCGTCCATCAGGTCCTTTCCGCTCTCGCCATTAATGGATTCGTAATATGCTGGCAATTGGTTGGCAGGCGTTACTGGTTGATTGAATGCAGCAATTTCTCCGAATATAGCGAGGGAGAAAATAAGAATGCAAAGCTTCCTCATATAATTTTTTTAAGTCAAATTTTGCTAGTTGTGCTAGCCTTTTAGTTCTTCTAGGTAAATCCTCACAGCGTTTGCTACCATTTCTACGCATGGGCGTTTTTGGTAGTAGTTTTCTGTGCGTGCTTCGGGAGTGGGTTCTTGTGGTTTGGGGGCTATACCAAGCAGTTCCGCGCAGATTAGGCTGCCATTTTCTTGTTTGAATTTTGTGGCGAGGTCTTGTACTAGGGTATAGTTTTGTTTTTTGCCTTCGGCATCACCGGGAGTAGCAGATCCGTTCTCCAGTCCTGCGAGGATGAACATTCCGCATGCGGCACCGCATGTCTGGCGCATGCGACCTATACCTCCGCCAAAAGAGGCTGCTATGCGCAGAGCGGTCTGTTCGTCTATGCCATAGATGTCAGCGCAAGCGGCACAAACGGCTTGGCTACAATTGAAACCCTGTTTGAAAAGTGCTTTCGCTCTTTCCACTCGCATTTCTATTTCTTCTTTCGTAAACATAATCTTAGTCTTTACACCCTACACTCTACACCAATAATCCTTGCCTTTACACTCTACACCCTACACTCTAAACAAAATTCGTTCTCATTTTTGGTTTTTCGCTTTCGGGGCGTTGCTCTTTGGCGAGATTGCGGAGCATCCATGCCATGTTTCTTGCCAAGGTGCGCATGGTTTGTAGGCCTTCGGCATCTTGCTCAGCTTCTCCTTTCTCCCAACCGTGAACGCTATTCCAATACTGCGACGATACGACAGGCATATTATTGATCGTGAAGTACTTATTTAGTCGGTCAAAGCATGCACTTGCTCCGCCTCTTCGGCAAACAGCCACTGCCGCTGCAGGTTTGTAGCTCAATAGCATACCTGCGGAGTAGAACAATCGGTCCAGCAGTGCACACAGCGAGCCATTAGGTCCAGCATAATAGACGGGCGAACCCACTATTAATCCATCGACACCTTCGGTGAGGATAGCATGTAGCTTGTCGTATAACACATCAGAGAAAGCACATTGTCCTTTTTTGGTATGGCATGCGCCACAGGCTATACAGCCGCGAACAGGCTGATTACCAATACCAACTGTGATGGTCTCAATACCTTCTGCCGCTAAGGTCTTTGCCACTTCGGCGAGCGCGATGCTAGTATTGCCGTTCGCACGTGGACTGCCGTTAATCAATAATACTTTCATAATAACATGTATTTCGCATGCAAAGGTACGAAAAATTTTACATTTATGCAAGAGAAAGTCAATTTTTCATGATTATTCTGCCATTTTGTCAGTAGCATGTCAGTTTTTTGCTTCATTTTTAGTTTGGCACAGCTTTTGAATATCTTAATTCAGGAAATACCCCCGGACTCCCAACACGCGAATCCGGACTCAAACAAGAATATAAACTAAAAAACTTAAATAAAAATGGGAAAAATTATTGGTATTGACTTAGGAACAACTAACTCCTGTGTCGCAGTTATGGAAGGCAATGAGCCTGTAGTAATCACTAACTCAGAGGGTAAACGTACTACTCCATCTGTAGTTGGTTTTGTAGATGGTGGTGAGCGCAAGGTGGGTGATCCTGCTAAGCGTCAAGCAATCACCAACCCTACTCGCACTGTATATTCTATCAAGCGTTTCATGGGTGAGACATACGATCGTTTGGCAAACGAGGTAACGCGCGTACCTTATAAGGTAGTAAAGGGTGACAACAATACGCCACGTGTGGATATTGATGGTCGTTTGTACACTCCACAAGAGATCTCTGCTATTATTCTTCAAAAGATGAAGAAGACTGCTGAGGATTATCTTGGTCAAGAGGTGACAGAGGCTGTGATCACTGTACCTGCATATTTCAATGATAGCCAACGTCAAGCTACCAAGGAGGCAGGTGAGATTGCTGGTTTGACTGTTCGTCGTATTGTGAACGAGCCTACTGCTGCTGCTTTGGCATACGGTTTGGACAAGTCTGATAAGGACATGAAGATTGTTGTCTTTGACTGTGGTGGTGGTACACACGACGTATCTGTTCTCGAATTGGGTGATGGCGTATTTGAGGTAAAATCTACGGATGGTGATACTCACTTGGGTGGTGATGATTTCGATCACCGTATTATCGATTGGCTCGTACAAGAGTTCAAGAACGACAATATGGGTGCAGATTTGAGCAAAGACCCAATGGCTATGCAACGTCTGAAAGAGGCTGCTGAGAAAGCTAAGATTGAGCTCTCTAACACCACTACTACTGAGATCAACTTGCCATATATCATGCCTGTTGATGGTGTTCCAGCTCACTTGGTGAAGACGCTCACTCGTGCTAAGTTTGAGCAATTGATTGATGATCTTGTACAACGTACTATTGCTCCATGTAGCACAGCGTTGCAAAATGCAGGTTTGAAGACCAGTGATATTGATGAGATTATTCTTGTGGGTGGTTCTACTCGTATTCCTGCTATTCAACAAGCGGTAGAGAAGTTCTTCGGTAAGGCTCCTTCTAAGGGTGTGAACCCAGACGAGGTAGTAGCTCTTGGTGCGGCTATCCAAGGTGGTGTTTTGACAGGTGATGTGAAGGATGTGCTTCTTCTTGATGTTACCCCACTCTCACTTGGTATTGAGACCATGGGTGGTGTGATGACCAAGATGATTGAGGCGAACACTACTATCCCTACTAAGAAAGCGGAGACTTTCACCACAGCTGTTGATAATCAACCATCTGTAGAGATCAAGGTATATCAAGGTGAGCGTCCTATGGCACAACAGAACAAGCTCATTGGTAGTTTCCACTTGGACGGTATTATGCCTGCTCGCCGTGGTGAGCCACAGATTGAGGTAACTTTTGATATTGATGCGAACGGTATCCTCAACGTAACCGCAAAAGACAAAGCTACTGGTAAGGAGCAAAAGATCCGTATCGAGGCTTCTAGTGGTCTTAGTGATGCTGAGATCAAGCGTATGAAGGCTGAGGCAGAGGCGAATGCAGAGGCTGATAAGAAAGAGGCTGAGCGTGTAGAGAAACTCAACCGTGCTGATGCTACTATTTTCCAAACAGAGAAGCAATTGGCTGAGCTTGGTGATAAGATTCCTGCTGATAAGAAGGCTCCTATTGAGGAGGCATTGAAGAACCTCAAGGCTGCTTACGAGAAGAAAGATGCTGATGCTTGCGAGGCTGCTAATCAAGCGCTTATGACTGCTTTCCAAGCAGCGAGTGCAGAGATGTACAATGCGACTCAGGGTCAAGCGGGTCCTCAACCAGGTGCTGACTTCACAGGCGGTGCACAAGCAGGCAACCAAGGTGGCAACAACCAAGGCGCAGCTGAGGATGTGGACTTCGAAGAAGTGAAGTAATATCGGATATTGGCCATTGGCTAGAAATAAAAAAGGACTGTAACGATGGGTTACGGTCCTTTTTATTTGGATATTGGTGATGGGGGGTAGTTAGTTATGAACTATGAGTGATAAGTAAGCTATGAACTATGAGTGATGAGTGATAAGTAAGCTATGGCCGATTGGCTATTGGATTAAGTTTTTGTTTTGCTCCCCAAATGCGACATGGTTGCATTTCATTGGAGCAAAAACAAAACATAATCACTTGATTTTTATATATTTTTGTAGCCTTCAAAGAAGGCGTATTTTTGTTTAAAAAATTGACAAAAATTGACAATATAATTGACACAAATTGTCTTAAAATTGTCTTAAAATTGTCTCCTAAGTTGTCCAAAGTTGTCTGATAAATATATCCTTTTAGCGCCCCGGGGTGTTGATCGGGGCGCAAGTTGTTGAAACAAGTTGTCTAAGTTGTTGTTAAAAATATCCTTCGCCTTTACACCTTACACCCTACACTTTACACCAATATCCCATCTCCCATCACTTACTCATCAACTCTTGGTCATCGGGTGTGAAGTTTGAGATATGGAGTATATCTTGGTCGATGAAGGTGCGCAGGTGTTTGATAACGGTTCGGACGGTTATCTTGCGTTCTTTAGCGATTTGTGGGATAGTTTTTCTTTCAAAGAAGAGTGTGAGTGTTTGAAAGGCAGAGGCATCGCTTCGTGTTTTGCGGTGTTGTGAGTAGATGTTGAGTGTCGGTTCTTGCCAACGGAAGGACTGTCGTGCTTGGAAGAATCCGTCTAAGGATAGTGTTTTGCAGATGTGTCGTTGTATGTGTTCTATGCGTGCTAGTTCTGCATGGATATCCAGTAGGTTTTGTTTGATGAATGCGGCATCATTGCGGTCGTTGGTGCGCAGTGGGCAGGTGGTGATGCTAGCGAGTAGTTGTTGTAATTTGGGTGTGAAATAGTTGGCAGCCGCTGTCATGCGGTCTGACAAATTAGCAGATGAGTTATAGATGATTTGTCGTATCTGTTGTTGAAAGCGTTCTGCTATGACTTGTAATCCTTCTAACCCACCGGTGCATGTAGTGAAGAAGGAAGATATATCTCCTTGTACGGAGCCCATTGTTTTCACGTTTCGTGAGAGGGCGGCGAAGCGATTGATGATGGAGCGAAAATCATATAGGGCGCATAGGAGGATCGTTAGGTATTCGGTTTGGGCAGATGCTAATCGTTGTTCGGTGGTTGTTATGTCTAGTTGGTTTTGTGTGAAGTATAGTACTTCTTTGGCGTTGGTGAGTGCGCGCATGGGGATTGGTGTGAGTAGCACTATTCCTTCGAGTGAGCGGCAGCGCGAGAGTGCCACATAGACTTGTCCTGCGGCGAAAGCATCTTCGGCATCAATGACTACGTGATCGAAGGTGAGTCCTTGTGCTTTGTGGATAGTGATGGCCCATGCCAATCGCAATGGGAAGTGTGTGAAAGAGCCTATCACTTCCACTTCTACTTGGTCAGAACCTGTTTCGGACGTGTAGCGCAGGTTCTCCCAAGTTTCGGTGTGTACTTCGACTTCAGTGTTGTCTTCGCATAGGACATGTATTTCGTTTTTAGAAAGAGCGGTTACAGTGGCTAGTTTGCCGTTGTAGTAGAGTTTCTCTTGTGATGAATCGTTTTTCACGAACATGACTTTTGCTCCAACTTTGAGTGTCAGGGTCTTGTCTATGGGGTACATCGATTCGGGAAAGTTGTCTTTGATGTGTGCTTGATAGGTGTATGTTTCTGTATCCAGGGTCTCTAGTTCGCGTTGGTTGATAGCATCTACTTTGTTATTGTGGGTAGATAGGGTGATATAGTGTTCGCCGTTCTTATTTGCTTGGAAATAAGGATTGTAGCAGCTATTGAGGGTCATTCGCGAGTCAGGTGTGAGGGTATTGTTTCGCACTTGATTGAGTATGTCCACAAAATCCATATTGGTTTGTCGGAAGACATGATCCAGTTCGATGTAGACAGGTCGCAGTTCTTTGAGCACTTGTGCTTGGAAGAAATATGGTCCTTCGTAGAAGTCTTGTAGTATTCTCCATTCGGCTTCTCGTGCTACGGGTGATAGTTGAAACAGGTCGCCTATGAATAGTACTTGTACGCCTCCGAAGGGGATATTTGGTCGATGTTTGAAGTGTCGTAGTACGGCATCTATGGTGTCGAGTAGGTCTGCTCGTACCATGCTGACTTCGTCGATGACGAGTAGTTCGAGGTTCCGCAGTACGCGTTGTTTATTGGCACGCATCTGCATCTCGGAGAAGAGTTGTTGGCGTGCTTCTTGGGTGGGTAGGAAGAGTTGTGGAGGCAATTGGAATAGCGAGTGAATAGTGACTCCTTCGGCATTGATGGCAGCCACGCCGGTTGGTGCGACTACTGTCAGTTGCTTTGGACATTCCTTTTTCAGACGTCGTAGGAAGGTGGTCTTGCCAGTACCGGCTTTGCCTGTCAGGAAAATACAGCGATTGGTATGCTGCACATATTCGTATGCCAATTCGTATGCGTTCATGTGTGATTGGTGTGCACTTTTGGATTTCTGCCGAATAGTATTCGGGGATTATTTCGCTGCAAAGGTACGCTTTTTTTTGCATATACACAACCATCAAGTCATTTTTATCCCAAATCGGACATTAGATTTGGGATAATAGATACTTACAGTTTTACTGTTGATTCCCACGGACACATTCACTACCACTTCCAAAAAAGTCCGTGAAACTCGCTTTCAAAATCCTTTCTCCCTGAAAATCAATGGGCATATTCTTTAAATATATCAAGCGGTTTCTGCGGTTATTGCGGTTTTATAGAATTTCTCAAAACCGCAATAATCGCACCCACTTTCTACCACATATATTTTTCGTTTTTGTCGCCCATAGGGCGCAGCGTGCAAAAAGAAAAGTGACAAAACATCAGATTTTGCCACTTTTCAGATATAATATCCTCAGATATAATCAATCCTCGCCTACATGCAATTGGCGAATGGATTTAGCCACGTTCAAGAAGTGGTCCGCAATACGCTCTGTATCAGATGCAAACTCTTGATATACCTGACCTACACTCGCTGGATAAATACCGTCCATCAAACGTTGCAAGTGCATCTTCTCAATACGAGAAACCATATCGTCCACCTGATCCTCATAACGGTTCACCTCTATCAACGCATCAAAATCATGATCCATATACGTCTTCATCGCAGCTTGATAAAGCATACCCATCGTATCACGCAATTGATCCACCTCAAAGAGAAGATCCATACTGAACTTCTCATTGAAATTCTTCAAAAGCTCCGCATACTCCGTCAAGTTAACCGCATAATCACCTACTCGCTCCAAATCACCAATCGTGCGAATAGCCGTCGCCAAATAACGGTTATCCTCCTCGCTAATAGGCAAATTATTGAGTTGCACAATATACGGAATCAAATTGCGATTCAAATAGTTGAGCTGCTTCTCATTCTCATTGAACTCCTCCATCTTATCGAAATTCACATTAGAGATAATATCAATCGCCAAATTGAAATTGTGAATAGCCACAGCAGCCATATTCTCAATCTCTAACTTCACCTGATTCACCGCAATAATAGGCGTACGGAGCATCTTCTCGTCCACAAAATGGAAGTGAGGCTGTCCCTCTTGCAACGCCTCGTCCACACGATTCTTCTCCGGCAGAATCTTCGTCACCAAATTCACCAAATAATCCGTCAATGGCAAGATAATACATACCGTGATACAGTTAAATATAGTGTGGAACATCGCCAACTGCAATTGTGGTGCGCCTGGGAACATCGTCTCAAAAATAATACCATAATTGAGAGCACCCGACGTAACAAGGTGCATAATCCACGCTGCCACCAAGAACACAAATACACCAAAACAGTTAAACAACAAGTGAATTAGCGCCGTACGCTTCGCATTAAGACCCGAAGTCAAACCTGCAATAATAGCCACCACGCACGAACCAATATTCGAACCCATCGTCAGATAAATACCCTGATTGAGCGAAATCAAGCCCGTAACAGCCATCGTCAACGCAATAGAAGTCACCACAGAAGAAGACTGCACAATAGCCGTCAAAATAGCACCAAAGAGCACAAGCATCAATGGATGCTCAATAGAAGCCAAGAAATCCTTGATCTCTTGCAACTTAGCCAATGCGTCCATAGACTTACTCATCAAGCTAAGACCCACAAAGAGCATACCAAAACCAGTAATAATACCGCCCCAAGTCTTCCAACTATCTTTCTTAGAAAAGAGCTCTATAAACGCTCCCAAACCTGCGAAAGCAGCAAAAATAACAGTAGTAGATATACCACCACCACTACTAAGACCAAGAGCCACAATCTGTGCTGTAACCGTCGTACCAATGTTCGCACCATAAATAATCGTAGCCGCTTGCGCCAACGACATAATGCCCACATTCACGAAACCAATGACCATCACCGTCGTAGCACCAGAAGACTGAATGGCAGCCGTGGCTACTGTACCAATACCCACGCCCAACATGCGAGAGTTGGACATGCGAGAAAACAGACTTTTGAGGCGGGCACTGCTGGCTGTCTCCAAGTTGGAAGACATCATCTGGCATGCCACCAAGAAAATACCAATACCTGCAATCAATTGCAAGATGGCCTGAAGTAGAATAGTTATATCCATAAAAGATATGGTTCAATGGCGCTTACGCGCCGTTTAGAATTGTGTTGGGTTGTGTAGTGTTGTATAGGATCGTTTAGAGTAGCATCGTGTTGTATAGTGTTGTATTTTTCTAAACAGTCCTAAATGTAAAAGGCTTGCACATATACATGCGCAAGCCTTTAACTAATTGATTAGAAGTTGTTTTGTTGCAATTGGAAGTATGCTTGTGGGTGTTTGCAAACTGGGCAAATAATAGGAGCTTCTTGACCAATATACAAGTGACCACAGTTGCGGCATTGCCAGATAGCATCACCATCGCGGCTGAAGACAAGCTTATCCTCAATGTTCTTGAGGAGCTTGAGATAGCGCTCTTCGTGTGCTTTCTCTACAGCAGCCACACCTTCCATCATGATAGCAATCTCCTCGAAACCTTCTTCGCGAGCCTCAGCTGCCATGCGTGGATACATGTCTGTCCACTCTTCGTTCTCGCCCATAGCACCGTCTTTGAGATTCTCAAGGGTAGAGCCAATACCGTGGATAAGTTTGAACCAGAGCTTAGCGTGCTCTTTCTCTTGTGCAGCGGTCTCCTCGAAGAGGGCTGCTATTTGCTCATAACCGTCCTTCTTAGCTTTGCTTGCGTAGTAGGTGTACTTGTTGCGAGCTTTAGATTCGCCAGCGAATGCCTCCCAAAGGTTGGCTTCGGTCTTTGTGCCTTTAAGATCTTTCATATTCGTAGTTATTTAAAAAGTTGTTTACATTATTGAATATTATATCGCCTGCAAAGGTAGTATTTTTTTTTGATATATGCAAGAAATATGCCAATTTTGTGAAAAATACTTGGCAAAAGAGAGAAGCATATTTGATTACATCTGCCTTTTGTATATCCTTAGTATACCTTTGGTATAGGAAAAGCGACTTGCTGATTTCAGGACCACTATAGGAGATCTGTGGGACATCTGTGGGCTTTCTGTGGCAGTTAGGTAGCTCTAAAGTTGCCCACAGGCTTGGTGACCACTTCGCGATTACTGTAGCACATCTATGGGCTAGTTGTGTCCTATCTGTAGCTTTTAGTTTTCAGTTTTCACATTTCTATTTTTCCGAAGGGATACCGAAGCCTTGCCGAAGGAGTGCTTGACTACGAGTATTGATACGAGCAAGAAGAATATAAAAAACTCACCCCGCAAGTTTAGTTAACTACGAGGTGAGAGAATTTGTTTATGAAATAGTTGTTGATGTACAAATGTCGTACAACAAACCTAACAATATCTGAAGATTTTTCTCTGAATTTTAATATCAATATTCTTAGTGCCCTTTTTAACGCAACAAAGAAACATTTTGTTAGAATTATTAGCTACTACCAAACTTACTTCAAAGTCATTTGGTATACCCTGAAAGTTTTCGTCTAACCAAAGCGTAAATTCTTCGTTCGTTATCCACTTTGACTGAATTTGGATAGGCACTTGTGGATTGAGGTAAGATTTTGTGTCATTTATACGGATTATTGTTAGTATATCACCAATGTTTCTTAATGTAATTTTTGCATTGTATGATTTTGCGCGTCCTGAAAATGTAGTACATTCAATCTGAGGATACGCAGTATTAAAATATGCATATATAAATGATACGATACTAACAACTAAAGTGATAATCCCCACTATATTCATAAAACAAGTCATAAAAAATATCTTCTGTCAATCTATTATAATCATATACTACTCAACATCTTTGATTAGACGAACTGGCATGCATCCCACATATGATTGTGAAATTCCAGTGGTCTTATTGAAATATGTCGGTTGGGACTCTGGTTCTCCACCTAAGATAGCATATGCATAGTAGATTCTGAGGTTCGTATTGCTATTTACATATTTATCAGTATATGTAGAGGACCAATATCCCTCACCTGAATTATTATCCAAATTCTGTTTCTTTGGATTATTTCTAAATAAAACTACTCCTTTATCTAATAGACTGTATATAGAAGGGAAAATATCATAAATTTGTTTTCCGCTATAAAATTCAGAAGGAATATTAGCGTCTAAATTTTCCCAATTGTCTGGAAGTAAATATGTGCAATCTATACCATCAACTTTTGTGGTTCCTCTTAATTTATCTGCATGAGGTCGCTGCTCCCATAGGTAAATCCATTCGTCACGTGTTAATGTCCTAAATTTATTAGGTGTATTTCCGCCATTTTCTATTGCATTATACACTCCCCAATCGTTATATGTATTTGATATATCTGATTGAGCTATAGTTTCATATTTTGTGAAATATTTTATCGCTATTCTCTCTTCCGCATCCCAATCCTTACTATTGACATGTTTTATTGTATCATTGTACCCTGTATTTCCCCAGTATAGCATTGTTCCTTCTTCCCATTGCTTCTCTGCAAATCGCCAAGTACCAGGTTGTGTAGTTCCATCAGCACACTCATGAGTTCCTATTGGACTATATTGTAGATTTCCCATAGAAAAATACACTTTTTTTGTTTCCGAAACAGAAAACTTAGCCATAATAGCGCCATCTATAATCTGTACAATTTCTTCTGCAATATCGCCGTTCCCCTTTGCAATCTTAATCACAGTGCCATCAGCAAGCGTGAAATAAACATAGTTATTATCTTGGGTTACTGATTGGAACATAGAGTCGCCTGTATCACCTTTATCTCCCTTTTCGCCGTCTTCGCCAGTTGCTTTGCCAAGTTGTGTCCAAGTAGCACCATTATCATAAGATACATACCAATAGCCTTCTTCTATTTTAAGTTGTGGCATAGTTCCATTAGTTCCATTTTGACCGTCTTTGCCCGAGACAGGAAGTTTGTTGCCATTGTCATCCAATAGCCACTCGCCATTCAAGGTCCAATAATATACGCCGTCGGTGTCTTGTGCTACACCTATCACAGGGGCATTAACAGAGCCGTTTTGTCCATCTTGACCATCTTTTCCATCTGCTCCATCCTTACCGTCTTGTCCATGATAAATGGTGATTGGGTCATGCTTGCCGAAAGTGATGGTATAGCCAATCACCTCGCCATTCTTCTTGATTTCAACGATACCTGTGATGAAATCGTTGGATTGAAGTACAGAGACGATAGTTTGCAAAGAAGTGATGTTGGTGTTCATCTCTTTGCAGAGTTCTTCAAGTTTGGTGACACGGGAATCAAGTCCGTCAATGGCATCCCAAATGTCATTGTGACACGCTGAGAATACACACAGCGTAACGCTCAAAAGGAGCAAATGAAGTTTCTTCATTGTATTATTAATTTTGTGGGAAGTTGGCTCCAAACGCCCCGTTGGTATAATTATAGAAAAAGCGTGGAACCTCTTTTTGCTTATTCTTTCAGTAGAGGTTCCTGCAAGACCCTTTCACAAGAATAAACAATGAATGCCCACGCCGATATGTTCATCGTCGTGGAACACAACGAATTAAACACACCAAGGGGCATTTATCGCTCTCTTGTTTCGGGTGAAAGAAATTTTGCAGGATTTCTACTGACCAAAACAAGCGCCAATAAACGCCTTTTATTATGTCTGCTACCCTTCGCCGCTGATGTGCAGACATCCCCAGCGCAGGTTCACGGTGCAAAGGTAGTGAATTATTTTGAATTGAGCAAGAAAAAACGCTTTTAGGGTGATTTTTTGTTTAGAGGACTAGTTTATAGTATAACGCTTTTTTAGGAATGGAGTAAACAATTTTAGGATTTTAGTCAACCTTTTCAGTAACAGAGTCAACCTTTTTAAGAAGCCAATCTTAACAAATAGCACTTTTTGTGGTTCGGCGTTCTTTGGTCGTTCCTTGGTTCTTCTTTGGTTCGTCCTTGGTCTTTGACAAGGAAGAGATAGGCAAAGTACAAGGGAACGGAATCTTAAGAATCGTACTATTTAATACAACAATCGCACCTCGAATGAGATGCGATTGATTGTTACTAGCCGAACTAGATTATTTTTACAAGGTCTTTGCTACCTCGATTTGCTCGAAAGTCTCGATGAGGTCGCCTTCTACGATATCATTGTAACTCTTGATACTCAAACCGCACTCCATGTTGAGACCAGCCTCCTTGATATCGTCCTTACCATGTTTGAGAGAAGACAACTCACCCGTATGGATAACAATACCGTCACGGATCACGCGACACTTGTTAGCACGTTTGGCTTTACCCTCACGCACAATACAACCTGCGATAGTACCCACCTTCGAGATACGGAAAGTTTGCAACACCTCGAGCGTAGCAGTGATCTCCTCCTTGATCTCTGGCGAAAGCATACCCGCCATAGCAGACTTGATCTCATTAATCGTATCGTAAATAATAGAATAAATACGGATATCCACCTCTTCATTCTCTGCCATCTTACGCGCCGTGCTCGTAGGACGAACATTAAAGCCGACAATAATCGCATCGGAAGCCGCTGCCAACAAGACATCAGAGTCAGAAATAGCACCCACAGCACCGTGGATCACATTCACCTGGATATTCTCAGTAGAAAGCTTAATGAGCGAGTCTTTAAGTGCCTCCACAGAGCCGTCCACATCACCCTTAACAATGATATTAAGCTCCTTGAAGTCGCCAATAGCCAAACGACGACCAATCTCGTCCAATCCCACGTGCTTCTTAGTACGGAGCGACATCTCACGTTGCAATTGCTCACGCTTATTAGCAATCTCACGTGCCTCCTGCTCAGTAGCCATCACATTAAACTCATCACCCGCCTGAGGCGCACCATTCAAACCAAGAATCAAACATGGCTCACCAGGCAACGCCTGTTGAATACGTTGACCTCGCTCATTAAACATAGCCTTGATCTTACCATGATATACACCGGCAAGCACAATATCACCATGGTGGAGTGTACCATCTTGCACGAGGATAGTCGCTACATAGCCACGTCCCTTATCGAGCGAAGACTCAATAATAGAACCCTTAGCACGGCGATTAGGATTAGCCTTGAGCTCAAGCATCTCAGCTTCCAAAAGCACCTTCTCCAAAAGCTCAAAGACACCCTCACCCTTCTTAGCAGAGATATGCTGGCATTGATAAGAACCACCCCAATCCTCTACAAGAATATTCATACCAGAGAGCTGCTCCTTGATCTTCTCAGGGTTAGCAGTAGGCTTATCACACTTATTAATAGCGAAAATCATAGGTACACCAGCCGCTTGCGCGTGGTTGATAGCCTCAATAGTCTGTGGCATCACCGCATCATCAGCTGCCACGATAATAATCGCAATATCAGTCACTTTCGCACCACGTGCACGCATGGCAGTAAACGCCTCGTGACCAGGGGTATCGAGGAAGGTGATGTGCTGACCATTCTTGAGTTGTACGTTATACGCACCGATGTGCTGGGTAATACCACCCGCCTCACCAGCAATCACGTTCGCATTACGGATATGGTCAAGCAACGATGTCTTACCGTGATCCACGTGACCCATGACAGTTACAATAGGACAGCGCTCAGTAATATCCTCCTCATTCACTACCTCATCTGCATTGATCTCCTCAACTACCTCCGCCGATACGAACTCAGTAGAGAAACCGAACTCCTCAGCCACCAGATTAATCGTCTCTGCATCAAGACGTTGGTTGATACTTACCATCACACCAAGCATCATACAAGTACCAATAACCTTAGTCACTGGCACATTCATCATAACAGCCAAGTCATTCGCAGTCACAAACTCGGTGAGCTTCAACACCTTGCTTTGTTCTTGCTCCGCTGCACGCTCTTGCGCCATCTTCTCGCGCTCTAACTCGCGACGCTCACGCTTATATTTACTAGCATTGGTCTTACCCTTATTGCCTTGCAAACGTTGGATAGTCTCCTTGATTTGGCGTTGTACGGCCTCATCATCTACCTCTACCTTGAAACCTTTGGCCTTATTGTTCTTCTTCTGAGGTTTTTGGTTACGCGCATCATTAATGTCCACCTTGTTTTGTTTAATGCGCTCACGTTTGCGTTTCTCGCCATCCTTAGGCGCAGCAGCATCACCACCACCCTTATTGCCATTATTATTGGCAGCAGGTTTGTTGGCCTTGCGTTGTTGCTCACGTGCCTCACGCTCTTTGCGCTTCTCCTCTTTGGTCTTCTTGGTAGGGTGAGTAGCCGTATTAATACTACTCAAATCAATCTTACCCAACACCTTAGGGGCATTTTTAAGCACAGGTTTGCCAAGCGAGAAAATCTCTTCCTTCTTCTCCTCTTCCTGCACTTCGGCAGCAGCCTCTCTCTCTGCCTCCTTAGCCGCCTCAGCAGCAGCCTTCTCCGCTGCCTGACGAGCAGCCTCAGCCGCTTTTCTCTCTGCCTCAACCTTAGCCTGAGCAGCCTTCTCAGCAGCAGCCTTCTCAGCCGCTATACGTGCAGCCTCCGCCTTAGCAGCCTCCTCAGCCGCTTGACGAGCAGCCTCTTCCTCTTCCTTACGTTTCTTATCGGCATCGAGGTCAATCTTACCCACCATCTTTGGTTTGGGAATCTCGGTAGGGATATGCTCTGGCTTCTTTGGCTCGTCAATAGTTACCGATTTTGGTATCTCGCGCTCTTGACGCTCCTGTGCCTGACGCTCTGCCTCTAACTTCAACGCCATATCCTTGTTGAATTCTTTGGCAAGCAATAGGTACAAGTCATCTTCGATACGGGTGTTTGGATCCGTCGCGATTTCCTTACCCTGCTTTTTACAGAATTCCACGGCGGTGGACATGCCGATGTTTAATTCTTTACAAGCTTTGATAAGTTTAATTGCCATATCGTCGGAATTGGCTTGTCGCAATAAATTCGCCTTGCGAATTGGGGCGACCGCCATTCCTCCTCTTAACTCGGGCTCACGAAGCCCTCGTTAGTTTGCGGCTTTCGCCGCCGAGAGAATTTACCCTACAAGGGTCCTTCGTCGATTATGAGCGAGGAGGGCCTCCATTCCGGGAGGGGTTTTAATGTTATGTATCTTTATTAATCTTCAAACTCAGCAGAGAGGATAGCAACAACCTCGTCGATAGTCTCTTCTTCAAGGTCAACACGCTTCACCAACTCTGACTTCTCTACGCCCAAAACGGCCTTAGCAGTATCCAAACCAACAGCCTTGAACGCATCAAGAACCCATTGATCGATCTCGTCATTAAACTCGTCCAAATAGATATCCTCATTATCAGCCTCGTCCATCTCACGATATAC
The DNA here is from genome assembly GCA_045587145.1 of Paludibacteraceae bacterium. Lineage (GTDB taxonomy): Bacteria > Bacteroidota > Bacteroidia > Bacteroidales > Paludibacteraceae > Colicola. Next base: position 24,039 of record JAZNBO010000035.1, on the reverse strand, counting down.
ATCAATCTGGTAACCAGTAAGCATACTTGCCAACTTAATGTTGTAACCACCCTTACCGATAGCCAATGATACCTCGTCTGGTTGCAAATATACATCTACCTTCTTCTCCTCCTCATTAACAGTCATAGAAGATATCTTAGCTGGCGCCAACGCACGTTGTACATAAAGATTGATGTTAGAAGTATAATGAATCACGTCGATATTCTCATTGCGCAACTCGCGCACAATACCATGAATACGAGCACCCTTAATACCTACGCACGCACCCACTGGATCAATACGATCATCAAAAGACTCTACCGCTACCTTAGCACGCTCACCTGGGATACGAGCAATATTCTTAATAGCAATCAGTCCATCATGCACCTCTGGTACCTCTTGCTCGAAAAGACGTTGCAAGAACAATGGAGATGTACGAGAAAGAATAATCTTAGGATTTTGATTCTTATTATCCACTTGTACCACTACCGCACGCACAGTATCACCCTTACGATAGAAATCAGTTGGAATCTGATTTTGCTTAGGCAAATAGAGCTCATTGCCATCCTCGTCCAAAAGAAGCATCTCTTTTTTCCAAACTTGATACAACTCGCCACTTACTACTTGACCCAACATTTCGCTATATCGCAAATATAAGTTCTCCTTTTGCAAATCTAAAATACGGCTTGCAAGCGTTTGACGAAGGTTAAGAATCATACGACGACCGAAAGAAGAAAACTCCACTTTATCCGTTACCTCCTCGCCGATCTCTGCCTCATCATCGAGCTCCAACGCCTCTGTAATACCTACCTGAGTCTCTAGATTAGCCACATCATCATCTTCCATCACAAGACGGTTACGATAGATCTCAAGGTCACCCTTATCAGGGTTGATAATCACATCATAATTGGCATCAGAGCCATACATCTTGGTAATCACATTGCGAAAAGAGTCCTCCAACACGTTGATAAACGTTTGGCGGTCAATGTTTTTGAGTTCTTTGAACTCTGAAAAAATGTCAATCAGGTTGATTGATTCTTGTTTTTTTACAGCCATTTTTGTATTTTATTATTAATATTTCCGAGTAACGTCCTTAAAGTCCTTAGAGACCTTAAAGCATTAAAATTTTAGATCGTACTTCGTGTACTTCACATCGCCGTATGCAAAAATAAGCGTCTGAACCTCTTTTTGCTTACGCTTCTTACCTTCAACCGCCACCATCACCTCTGTATCCACAGCGAAAGTGTCATCGTCCACACTCACAAGCGTACCACGGTATTTCTTACCATCAGCCGCCAATACCTCCACATCGTGGTTAAGATGCTTGGTATATTGCATCTTCGTCACAAAAGGCGCAGTCAGACTCACACTTCCTACTTCCAAGGAATAATCATCGCCTTCCCTGCTCTTCTGCTCCTCGCTTCGAGCCTCTAACTGCTCCACTAGGTAATGATTCAACTCCGCACAGAAATCCACATCTACTCCTTCGAGCTTATCAACCTCGACAAGAATCTCATTCTGCGCATTCACTTTCAACGTAATCAACTCATATCCAGCACCATGAAGCTTCTCTTGTATGAGCGATTGTATGTATTGCTTATCAATCATAATCGTATTTTTATAAAACTGAGGGAACCTTTTCGGGTCCCCTCATCTCATTTCCGCTGCAAAGGTACAACAAAAAATGCAAATATGCAAGAAAAAATGCAAAAAAATGATAATTTTATTATTTTTCTATCATTCGTCTACCATCAACGCAGTGGTACCGTAGTGGTAACGATACGTCTCAGGCATTTGCGAGGCAAATCAAATCAACTCAAACGCCACGTCCATCATGTGCGTGAAGCTATTTTGGCGCTCTTCTGCCGTAGTAGCTTCGCCCGTAAGGATATTATCCGACACCGTACAAATAACCAAAGCCTTATTGCCACTACGCGCTGCATTCATATACAAAGCAGGCGCCTCCATCTCTACTGCCAAAACACCCATGTTAATCCATTTGTCGTTATGTGCGTTCTCCGTATAGAAGGTGTCAGAAGAGAATACATTGCCCACCTTATAGCGATAACCAAACTGCTCACATGCCTCGGCAGCACGACGACAAAGGTCGAAATCAGCAATCGGAGCATAAGTACCAGGCAACTCATACTGAGCAGCATAGTTGCTATTGGTACAAGCACCCATGGCAATCACCAAATCGCCTACATGCAAGTCCTTGTGAATACTACCCGAACTTCCGACACGGATAATGGTCTTCACATCGTAGAAATTATACAACTCGTAGGTATAAATACCTATCGAAGGGATACCCATGCCATGCCCCATTACACTCACACGCTTGCCTTTATACGTGCCTGTGAAACCAAGCATACCACGAACATTATTAAACTGTACAGGATTTTCCAAATATCTATCAGCCATCACTTTAGCACGCAATGGATCGCCTGCCATAATGACTGTTTCAGCGATTTCGCCATATTGAGCTCCAATATGGGGAGTTGGTGTGTTGTTAGTTGCCATAATAGTAATGTTTTTAAGGTCATTAAGGACTTCAAAGTCTTTAAGGACTAAAAGTTATTATTTTGAAAATACTCGATTGCTCGCTCTAAATCTTCTGGCGTATCAATACCCATAGAAGTAGCATTTGACACCGCCACCTTGATCTTCAACCCGTTCTCCAACCAACGCAGTTGCTCCAAACTCTCGGCTTGTTCCAACGGCGACTGGGGCAGTTGCGTAATGCGCATCAGCACATCTGCTCGATATGCATACAACCCTATATGACTGAAATAACGCCCCTTACGCAGCCATTCGCTCTGCTCCACCCCACGCAAATACGGAATCACACTACGCGAAAAATACAACGCCTCACCCGTCTGCTCAGAGAAAACTACCTTCACGATATTAGGCGTCAACAAATCTTGCAACGCATCTTCCTCCGTATAAGCCTTCGCCAAAGTAGCAATATCCGTTGGAAAACAATCCATTACCGCCTGTATCTGCTCGGGCTGAATAAAAGGCTCATCGCCTTGAATATTGACAATGACCGTTTCGGTGTGGGGAGTGATTGGCGATTGGCGATTGGATATGGGTGATTGGGTATGGGATAGATCGGCACAGTATAACTGATACGCTTCGCAGATACGATCCGTACCACAACGATGCTCCGATGAAGTCATATACACCACTCCACCAAATGATTTCACACACGCATATATACGCTCATCGTCCGTAGCAACAATCACAGTATCAAGTACTTTTGATGCTTGCTCATAAACACGCTGAATCATTGGCTTACCACATATTTCAGCCAATGGTTTGCCAGGAAAACGACTACTGGCATAGCGAGCCGGTATGATACCAATATACTGCATAATTAACGATTTCCGTGCAAAGGTACGGAAAAATTTACACATACACAAGAAAAATCGCAGAAAGTTGATTTTTCTCTGCGATTTTGGATATTTCACAGCGACATCTGCCACCGCGATACGACATTTACCAGACACTACCATGGTGGAGCACAATGCAACCACCAATACTTGCGGTAAGCCTCAACGGGCAACTGTGTTTCCCGACGAACAATAGCCCAAATCTTGTCAAACAAATTCTCAAACCACATACGCATCTTACTTTTATAGGTTAAGGTATTATATTTTGTCATCGTTACTTCGGTGTTTGCTACACCACTCGCTTGGATACTACATGCCAATTGACCAACAACCAAAAATTCTTCAAGTATTCTACCCTACGATTTTGGTAATCAAGATAATAAGCATGCTCCCACAAGTCAATCGTCAAGATAGGTTTCCAACCATGGCGCAATGGATTATCCCCATTAGGAAGCGATAAAACCTTCATCTCTCCTACTTCGTTCATCACAAGCCACGTCCAACCAGAACCAAAGAAACTTTTAGCCTCTTCATTCATCTTCTCACGCATCGCATCAAACGAGCCAAAAGATTGCTCAATCAAGAACAACAACTCACCAGATGGCACCTTAGCATCTCTGCTAGGAAGAAACTGCTCAAAGAAAAGTTGGTGATTGAAGACTTGCCCTGCATTGTTAGCAAGAGGACCCTCAGGCGCCTTACGCACCACGTCCTCAATACCTAACCCCTCAAAATGCGAACCATTAATCATTCGATTGAGATTATCAATATACGTTTGGAAATGCTTACCATAGTGGTAAGACAATGTCTGTTGGCTCATCATAGGAGCCAAATCGGAGAGTTGATAGCCTAACTCCGGAAGGCGGAAAGGATTCGTTTTCATAGTAGGTCGTATTTAAAATTCATATACATTAAGCATAACACCCTCACAGTGCTATACAACAAAAGACACAAAAAGCGTGCCAACCAACTCCCCAAAAAAGCAAAAGAAAAAGATATTACTTACGCTTGCCTAACAAATAGTAATCAACGATTATACTTCGCTTACTAATTATATCAGGATAAGGCGTTTTTGCTTTGCGAACATTCTCTTTTCTTAAATCATTATAATCTATTCGCAATTTCCAAAAAGCGCATCTTGCTTGCAATACTGCTTTGAAATTCAACAACTTACCTGCAAGCAGCATCTGCATTGCTGCCACATAGTCAAGCGGCAAGCGAATCAACATCACAAATAGCCACTTAATCGTAGGTAAATTCTTATAAAGCATCAACAAATTATTGCGAAAATTCAAAAAAGTCTTTCTTGGACTCTCATACTCCAAGGTAGCACCCCCGACATGATACACAACCGACTGAGGCACCGACATAATGCAATAACCACGACACTGTAAACGCCAACAGAGATCAATCTCCTCTTGATGCGCAAAGAAAACAGCATCCAACCCACCCTCTTTCAGATATACTTCACGACGGATAAAAAGACAAGCACCAGAAGCCCAAAAAATAGGTGAAGGCGTATCATATTGCCCATTATCCACTTCTAAATACGCCAAGAAACGTCCACGACAATAAGGATAACCCAAGCAATCAATCATACCACCTGCAGCACCTGCATGCTCAAAACATACTCCCTGCGCTTTCCCCGACAAGAAATCTTGTTTCGATTGCCAACTCAATACTTTGGGTTGTAGCGCAGCCACTTCCTTATGCGCGCGCGCGTACTCTAATAAGGTGTCTAACCAATGTGGCGTAACCTCTACATCGGAATTGAGCAATACCACATACTCCGATTCCACCTGCGCAATAGCACGATTATAGCCCTCTGCAAAACCATAGTTCTCACCCAACTCAATGACTCGGACCGACTGCGTACCCAAATACGCCACCGAACCATCGGTAGAACCATTATCCGCAACAACGATCTCTACATCAGCCTGCTCCGTATGCGCCACCACACTAGGCAAAAAGCGACGAAGCATCGCTTCACCATTCCAGTTCAATATGATTACGCTACAAGTCATTTTGGTGTAAATGTTGGTGTAAAGTGTAGGGTGTAAAGAAAAGGGTTAGAAGCCGAAGGAGAAAGCTGCCTGCACGGTCAGATTCTTACTCTGGTAATACAATGGGCAGAAACGATCTAAGTAATACTGCGCATTACCAATATCCTCGCTCGCCAACGCATTTTCCTTTTGATTATCAAATCCTTGCGCATTATTATACCCCACAGACAAAGTCATATACATATTGGGGTGTACCTCATAGATACCATCCAATCGCAACTCATCATTGCGATACACACAATGGTCGAATGGCTTCTGAGCAATCGTCTCGGAGATATTATCACGCAGATACGAATAAGAATTATACTTCGCATCACTGGTATAACTCAACTTCACCAACAAACCGCGCATAGGTCGGTATGCCAACTCAGCATAGATGGATTGCGCATTATCACCCATATAATGTCCCATATTATAACTATTTGATGTATAATCCAATACATCAATAGAGTGGATATACGTAGCAATATACGAACGCATAAACTCACCCTTCAAACTCAATCCCTTCACTGGCCAACCCGACCAATTAAATCCCACCAAATAAGAAATAGGATTATTCTCCGGATTGCTCGCTTTGAAGCGCGAAAACTTCACTTCGTCCAAGAAAACCGACCCATACAATTGCAAATGATCAACCGGGCGCACCGACAACGATGCAAATGCCTGTGAGTTCTGATTCTGCGAACGCACACCCTTCGTCAGCAGGTGATCCAACGATTTGTAAAAAGCTATTGGAATCAAGTAGGCCGCCTGTATCGTCTGCTCAGCATAAATAATCGAGTTACCAAAAGACAACGACAACTGCTTTATCGGCGTGATAGTGAACATATTAGCCGCCATAAACTTATTATACGGACGATAGTTCACCACCGGTTGTGTCGCATTGGTAGTATTCTCCAAATAGAAATAAGTAGAATCCAACACATTCGACACTAACCACGCATGGAAATAATCGAACTGAAACCACTTGCAAGGAGTCAACTGCAAAGTAATCATTGGCACAGCAGGGCTATTGCCCGACAATATATTGGTGCAATGGTACGCATCACCCCAACGGATATTCTCACGCTGAATACCAATACTACCCCACCATGTATAAAGACTGATACCACCCTTGGAATCTGAGAAGTCACCACCATAATTCGCTTCCTTATATTGCACACCAGACATATTGCTCAATGCCGGTTGTTGCTGCGAAGCTCCATAATGGATTCGTGCTCCATAAACACGGTCACCAGGTGTTGGAAAATACTTATCAATCAACCAGTTACCATTCCAAGAATTATCGCGCAGACTTCCCCAAATACTCAAATGATTGGCGATATCCATTTGCAGTTCAGCACCCCACCAACGTTGTAGTAACGCCCCTTTCTTGCTAACACTCACATTAGCACCCAAGATAGGGCGCAGGCGCATCTTGAACTGATTATTGGTCGTCTTATAACTAAACTGTGGATCCGCCAAAGACAGAGAAAACGTGCGATGGTCGGTGTACTGCAAATAATTATCCACCATCGTATCACGCTCCAACGCAAACTCATTGAGATAGAAACTAAGATCTTTCTTTTGTCGCGTATTCAATAGACTATCAACATCTTGCGCCTGTTCAAGCATAGATGCCACCTGAATACGCGTATAGGGACGTACTGCTGTTTGATGAGCAGTTATCGCGCCATCTGTCATTAACTCATCTAGGAAATCGTACAAACGGGTATATGTCAATGGCACGGGTATATTCTGTGCCATGACCGATAGTCCACTGCACAACAATAGCACTATAACAAATAATTTCTTCCACATAAAATATTAATGACTACGCGCGCGCTTAAAGACAATGGTATAAAATATACGCCAGAAATAGATGAAGTCAGTCGTTAAGGTACCCCTCTCTTCACACATCGTCAAATAGCGCATCTCCGATGCCTCAATCTCATCTAGAGTCTTAGGCATATCGGCATAAAATGGAGGCAAAAGACCTGGTTTATGATATATACGTTTCTCTTGTAACTCCTTGCTATATAGCGAGAAATAATGTTTCGATATCGGGCGAACACCTACCAACTTCATATCGCCCTTCATCAGATTGATAATCATAGGTAGTTCGTCCATCCAATATTTACGCGCCATACGTCCCAAGGTGGTCACACGAATATCATGATTGAACTTGCCACCTTCTTGCAACGAATAGTGATTGTAAATATACTCCTGCAAAAACTCAGAATAAGGATGCATCGTACGCAATTTATAGAACTTAAATTGCTTTCCATTCTTGCCTACTCTATTGAGTTTCACAAACATACCATACACACGGCGTTCTATCAACTGTGGACGGAACTTGCGACGCGCAATGATATAATTCAGGTCGCCTATCTTACGCTCTTCTACTATATCGAAACCGCAGTAGCACAATCGGCCCAACACTTCTGCCTTGCTCAACACGCGATCTTTACCCTCAGTAATGTCAAAGTAAAACCGTGATGTCATAACCAACTTAGGCAGCACGCGCTTGTACATAAAGAAAGCGATATAATATAGCCAACTGAAGACCTTAGGATAACGCGTCAATATATTGCGCTTTGTCACCGACTGTGGCTCATAACAACATACCCAAAGTCCGTTGTCTGGCAACTTATCGTTGACCGTGGCAAACAACTTATTGACACCACGTATTTGATTCAACGGCATGAAATTCACCAACGTATCGTAGCGGTAGTTACGCAACTTTTGAATATTGTACAACTCCGTAGAACGCAAGGTGAAAGTATTGGAGGAATAAAGCGTCAGATGTTTTTCCAAGAAAGCAATGGCAGCCGGCGTCGCAAACTCCAACATACTATTGCGCAAAGATTCTATTTCCTCTTCGCCGTAGTATTTTGGTTGTTTCAACACAGGTTGCTCTGCGCGAGCAGGAGCCTCTATGGGCCTATCTTCCTCATTCAAGGCATAGCGATAGGCATGCTTGATCACCAAATAAATCAACGATATGACCAGCATCACTAGCCATATCGTTAATAATACCCATATCGAAAACTGCTTGTTCGATAATATCCACATATATCCATACATCACTCCAAATGTAAAGACAGCAGAAAATACCAAACGGCGAATATCCTTGCCCATCTTCATATACTTCACCGGTACATATCGATGGCACAGATATCCTGTCAGCAGCCACACTGCTGAGAAAACAAGAGCAAAGACATCGTATTTCTGAAACGGTATTTCCGTGGATAACGGAAACAGCCACAGAACGACTACCACACTGAGTATCAGCGCAATAATATCTGCAAACAGATAGTTCCAATAGGGTTTATAAAACAGACGTCTTTGCATCACAATTTCTTATAGCAAATTATTTCTTGCAGCGAGCATTCAAACCTGCTACTACCTCATCGGTAATATCATATTGCTCAGTAGCCATCAACACATTGTCCTTAGCAGTATTGCTCAAGATGATATGATAACGACCATCTGCATTAAACTCCTTCAAGTAGTTGGTCAAAGAATCAGCCAATTGCACATTGAGCTTTTGGTTCTCCAACATGATATCTTGTGTCAGTTTTGCCTCCAACTCTTGCAACTCTTGCTCTTTCTTTGCCAATTTTTGTTGTGCTTGTTCTGCACGCTCACGGCTCAAGAAACCATTGTTCTCCAATTTACGTTGAAAATCAGCTACTTCATTTTGGAATGTACGCAGTTTTGTGTTCATCTTTACACGAGCATCTTCTTGCTTAGTCATCAGTTTCTCACTAGCATCTTGCGCAAATGTGTAGTTTGCCAATAGACTATCCACATTCAGATACGCCACAGGCATTACCTCCGTAGGAGCATTTACTGCCACTTCAGCACATGCAGGCTTCTTACCTGCCAATACAATTCCAAACAATGTAGCTACTGCAGCTACCAAGATCACATTAATTACAATTTGAATTTTGTTCATATTACTTTATACTTTATTAATTATTATTAACATTTACACTAATTCATGGATAATCAGTCCAGAGCGCAACTTAGGCTCAAACCAAGTTGTCTTAGGTGGCATGATATTGCCCGTATCAGCGATGCGAATCAACTGATCCATAGTCACTGGATACAACGCCAATGCCATCTTCATCTCGCCCGAATCTACACGACGACTCAGTTCCTCTAATCCACGAATTCCGCCGACAAAGTCAATACGCTTATCTGAGCGCAAATCCTTGATGCCGAGCAACTTGTCCAAAATCAAGTTGGAAGAGATAGTCACATCAAGCACACCGATTGGATCTTGATCATCATAACGACCTGTCTTAGCTGTCAGTTTATACCAACGACCTGCAAGATACAACGCAAACACATGCAACGCCTCTGGACGATACACACCTGTGCCCATATCTTCAAGGTCAAAATCCTCTTGCAGAGCCTCTAAGAACTGCTCCTCCGTCATACCATTCAGGTCTTTCACTACGCGATTGTAGTCCATGATATGCAATTGGTTATCAGGGAAACATACCGCCAAGAAGTAGTTGTACTCCTCATCGCCTTTATGATTAGGATTTTGAAGTTTCTTCTCATTACCTACCAACGCAGCAGCTGCACTACGATGGTGACCATCAGCAATATACATAGCAGGTATCTCGCCGATAATCTCCGTGATACGATTAATCGTATCTACATCGCGAATCACCCAGAAAGTATGACCAAAACCATCTAAATCGGACACAAAATCATATTCAGGTTCACCAGCCACTACATTCGCAATAATCGTATCTAAATCCTCGCGATGAGGATAAGCAAAGAAGACAGGCTCCACATTCGCATTATTCACGCGCACGTGCTTCATACGGTCTTCCTCTTTATCGCGGCGTGTGAGCTCATGCTTCATGATACGACCTTCCATATAGTCATCTACCCAAGCAGCCAACACCAATCCATATTGCGTACGACCACCCATCGTTTGGGCATAAACATAATAGCATTCTTTATCGTCTTGCACCAGCCAACCTTTCTCACGGAACAAATCGAACTGCTGACGTGCCATAGCGTATGCACGCTCATCATGCTCATCTGTACCGTCCGTAAAGTTGATTTCAGGTTTGATGATATGATACAATGACATCTCATTGCCTTCCGCCTCTTGGCGTGCTTCTTCAGAATTCAGCACATCATACGGACGACTACTTACTTGTTTCGCCAACGCCTTGGGCGGACGAATACCACGAAATGGTTTTACTTTCATATTCCTATGCCTTTAAACTATAAACTTTACACTCCTATCACTTACCTTTCTCCGCTTTCCCCATTGCACAAGTACCATTAAATACAGCATTAGGCTCTACGGTCAGGCTTTGTGTTTGTATCTCACCATTGATATGACTGGTGGCACGCAACGCCAAAGACTGCTTCGCATCAATCTTACCCTCTACATGCCCCATTATCTCGGCATTTTGGCAATCTATGGTACCTACCACGCGCCCTTTCTCGCCAATAACAATCTTTCCCGCGCATTTCACATCGCCTTCTATCGTACCGTCCACACGAATATCACTATCCGTTATTATAGTACCAATAATTTTACTACCTGCCGTCAAAGAATTGTACATTGACCCCGTATTTGCCTGTGTTCCTGCCATACTTTTTCTATTTTTTAATGAAGTTATCATATCTGCTTTTGCTACTTCGCATGAAATAACTTGCAAAAGTACAAAAAAAATCTCATTCCTGCAAACAAAAACACTTTTTTTATTTTTTTTGTAAAAAAAATTGCGCATTCTCTTTTTTTTTTGTACCTTTGTAGCGATTTTGGATAATAGGTAATTTTAAGGAAAATTTATATGAAAAAATGTTTATTTCTCGCATTGGTTATGCTTACTGCAATCCAGTTGCACGCACAACTTCCTAATGTCCGTCTGCAAGACATCAACGGTAACACCGTTCAGACCGGCGAAATCAGCAACGATGGTAATCCTATCATCATCTCTTTCTGGGCAACATGGTGCAAACCATGTCTGCGCGAGTTGAAAGCCATTCACGAAGTATATCCTGACTGGCAAGATGAGACTGGCGTAAAGATGATCATCGTCAGCATTGACCAAGCGCAAGATGCCAATCGCGTAAAGCCACTCGTGGACGGTTTTGGTTGGGAGTACGAAGTACTGCTTGACCCTAATAGCGACTTCAAACGCGCTATGAACGTACAGAACGTACCTCACGTATTCGTACTCGACGGAAAAGGCAAGATTGTCTATAACCACGCAGGTTACACCGAAGGTGGAGAGCAAGACATCTATGATGCACTCCTGTAATTACGGTAGATACACGGTTGATATACGGTAGATATACGGTAGATACACGGTAGATACACGGTAGATACACAGTAGATACACAGTAGATTGCTATAGGGATACCAAAGAAAAAAGGAAACAAAATACAGATGAATATCAAGAAATACATATTTATTCTCGCATGCTTACCTACTCTGTTATGGGCAAATGACACCGTCTATGTGGTCGGTGGTATTCAGCACGAAGGGTTGATACCCACTATTGATATAGGTCGCCCTCTACCAGAGTGGGCCAAGATGCACTACCTGAGCAATTCCTATTTGGATTTAGGCGTTCGCTGGGATCACAACTCCGAAGAGCAGAAATCAGGAATCGGTTTTCGCGGATTGGAGCTTATCACTCGTTCCGAGCTTACGCAATGGCCTATGTTGGGTTACGACCCAGATTTTGGTGGCTACGGTCTAAGTCACTTGCACGTAGGCGCCACATTCGCTTGGGGTAAAATAACCGTGGGTGATGTCTATGGTCAGTTTGGTAGCGGTATGGTACTGCGTTTATACGAAGACCGTGCTTTAGGCGTGGATAACGCGCTCCGCGGTGGAAAAATAGAGATTACTCCCTACAAGGGTATCTATTTCACTGCCTTGGGCGGTAAACAACGCCGCTATTGGAACTGCTATACCGATGGTGCTTGGGGTTGGAACTACAAGCAAGATGCGGTACTCGGAGCGAACCTTGATTTAGGCATACACGAGTGGATACCTCAGTTGCAAGAGGCAGGAGCCAACCTCACCATTGGCGGAAGCTATGTGAGCAAGTACCAACAAAAAGATACTATCATCTTTAACACCGTCATCCAACCAGAAGGCAAATATGACTACTATTACAATCTGCCCGCATGGGTGGGCGCAGGTAGCGTGCGCGCACAACTACAAATGAAAGGGTGGAATGCGCTAGTAGAATACGCCTACAAGGCCAATGACCCTACTATCCTCAACGATTACAGTTACAAGCACGGCGAAGCATTATTGCTGTCACTCAGCTATTCCAAGAAAGGTATGGCAATTATGGCACAAGCCAAACGCTCGAATAATATGTCATTCCGTTCGGATCGTGGAAGCAATAATATGGCAGGAACCATCAATCATATTCCACCATTTGCCACACAGCACACCTATATGTTAGCTGCTCTCTATCCATACGGAACCGAGAAAACCGCCAACGAATGGGCATTCCAAGGTGAGATACGCTACACTTGGAAACGCGGAACAAAAATGGGTGGTAAGTATGGTACAACCCTCAAACTCAACGCTTCGCATATCCGCGGTACAACCGACACATGGTTTGGAATGACAGAAACGCCTTATTACACCGATGTCAATTTAGAGCTTAACAAGAAACTCAATAAACAATGGTATATTGGCGCAATGGCCATGTACCAAACCTACAACAAACAAGTGGTAGAAGGTCACGGCGACCTTATTCGCTCTGGTATTGGCGTAGTGGAAGCCAAATATGCCACTACCAAAAATGTACAAATGCGTGCCGAGTTACAGTACCTCTACACCAAACAAGACGAGGGGCAATGGATAGCCGCACTATATGAGTTGAGTCTATGGCGCCGTGTCACATTATCTGGTCAATGGATGTATAATATCGGTTACGCACACGAGGCAACCAACGAACATTACTATACAGTGGCCGCTACTTATACGCATGGTGCACACCGCGTAATGGCAGGCTATACCAAAACACGCGAAGGATTTAACTGCTCGGGAGGCGTTTGCCGCTATGTTCCTAAACAAGAGGGCGTATCGCTAACCTATAATTTCACATGGTAGTTCGGAGAATTAAGTATTTTGTAATAATCGTTTGAGCCGTAAAGCGAAATAAGAATTAGAATTTTTAGTTATGCAATTTCAATTGAAACATATATTTTTAGGTTTGTCATTACTGGTATTGACTGCTTGCGAAGTGATCGGACCAGGTGATCGTGATAAAGTAATCTTCACCCCTACCGACCCTAGCGCAGTGAAACGCACATCGCTCCTAATAGAATATTCGGGTTGGCAATGTGTCAACTGTCCTACTGCGGCAGAAGAAGCACATCGACTCCAAGAACAATACGGCGAGAACCTCGTAGTAGTGGTACTGCACCCAGAGAGTAATCCCAACACCCGTCACAACAACAAACCAGCTCTCAACTATACCTGTCCAGAAGCAGACAGTATTTACATTAAGATGGGCGGAACCAACACTACCCCATTCCCTACCGGTAATGTCAATATGATTAAAGACGAGACAAAGGGTTACTTTAACGACTTCGACAAATGGGCTACGCTTATCAGTCAAGCGTATGCAACTCCCAAACCTGTTCTCCTATCACATGAAGCAATAGGCTATGCAGATAGTCGTGACATTTGGATGGCAGTAGATATAACCAATCTAGATACCCAAGCCATCGAAGCCACTCTACAAATATGGCTCACCGAAGACGCTGTGATAGGTAGCCAAAAGAAGCCAGAGGGGACCGACAAGAACTATGCACACAATCATCTCCTACGTGCCTCTATCACACCTATCTGGGGCGACATCCTACCTATCGAAGCACATCAGACTCAGCAGGTAGTGTACGAATATACCCTACCAGAGAAAGTTGTAAAAGAGAACTGCAATATCGTGACCATCGTTAGCGTAAACGGCGAAGTGGTACAAGCGAAAGAAACACGAATTACCATAGAATAATAATTTATAAACATAACGAGAATGAAGAAAATTTTTACATCATTTTTTGTACTGTTCGCAGCATTGAGCCTGCAAGCAGCATTGCATCTGACCGTCTATCAAGTGATTGACGACGAAGAAGTGACTACTGAAATCACCCAAAACACGACCCTTCGCATCACCGAATACGAGTGGGACGAAGATTTGGAAGAGGCTTTGATGGAAGTAAGAGGACAATTGTACTCAGACGAGTCACAAAACATTACCGTAACCATCACACGCCAATCAACAGGCATTATTGACCAATTCTGCGCCGCAGGCAACTGCGTACCTGGAAACGGCGAACTGAGCCAAGTGTGTGAATTTACGATTGGTTCGTTGCCTATGCAACGCAGTTGGTTTACCCACTATACTCCTTTAGAGGAAGGTACTGAGACTATTGTTTACGAATTCAACGATGGTGTCAATCCAGCCCTGACACTCACAATCAAATATAGTTACAAAGACGAGGATACAGCAGTAGAAGATGTAGTGGTACTCCCTACCAACAATATCATCTACAGTCTGCTCGGTCAGCGTATGCCTACTACCAATTGGGAGGAGTTGCCTGCAGGTATCTACATTATCAATGGTAAGAAATATATCAAACAATAGTCTATAACACGAACGTTAGTCTATCAACAAATAAAAATTAAAGTATGAAAAAGATTTTTATCGCTTTTCTGCTATTAGCAGCAGTATCTATGTCCGCACAAGATGTGCCTACATCTTTCCCACGCAAATACCTCATTGAGCACTTTACGGGTGATCAATGCGGTTACTGCCCATACGGTATGTATAGTATTATGGAGTATCGTGATTATATCTCCGCCACCCCATGTATTTGGGTGAGTCACCACTATGGTTATAACAATGACGAGTACACCATCAGCGAGAGTGCAAAGATTGGTGCTGCATGCGGCGTAGATGGCGCACCAAACATGGCTATGAACCGTACCAAAGTATATGGTACTAAGATTGCTTTCCACCCTGGCTATTTGACAGAAGATGGTATGGCAGAAACAATTGCAAGCAAATGCCCAGCAACCGCAGAAGCATCTGTGGTGATTGATCACACTTACAATGCAGAAACTCGCGAGCTCAATGTAACTGTTAGCGGTCAAGTCGCTAATACTACTACCACCGAATATCTCCTCACAGTGCTTATCAAAGAGAATGGTTTGATTGGTAAACAAGCCGACTACTATTGGTCATGGAAAACCAATGGTTATAAAGAGTTTATGCACCCATGTGTAGTACGCGACTTGCTCACAGTAAGTCAATTGGGCGATACCGTAAAAGTAGAGAACCAAGCATATAGCAAGACCTTCACCTACACCGTTTCTGATGATTGGGTAGCAGAGAACTGCTTCGTAGTAGCTTATATTACTCCATTAGCCAAGAAACCTATCATCAACGCAGAAGAGACTCCACTCGTAGCAGGTACTACTGGCGGTGCAGAATATCAACCATTTGGTATTACGGAAAGCAAAGAACCTACCAATGCTAGCAAACTTAAATTCGATGCAGTAGAACTCAGCAAACCATCCGATGACAAATTGGAGATAAAACTCGTAGCATCTAGTTCTACTCGTTCTGATATGTACGGACCTATGAAGATGGTTGTTACCTTGGAGTTTAACACACCAGATAGCATTATCCCTACTGATACATTGGATTATGTTGTAGGTAACGAAATCAACACCTTCAGCGCAGGTACCGTGGATCTCGTAGCACAAGAATTTGGCGGTTCACGCATGCAATACTACATGTCTGCTGATATGGAAACCCTTTGCCACACATGGCGAATCAAGAGCGGTAAGTTCTTAGTTGATGAGAATGGTGGTTTCCTCACCACAGGTAACTTGTACAACGGCAAATACTTCAGCATCACATGTACAGCTCCAGTACCTACTGATGTTGAGAACATCGTTTTTGACCAAGCGCACGTAGAGAAACTTATGCGCGAAGGACAATTCATTATCCGCATTGATGACGTAGAATACGATATCCAAGGTCGTATGCTTAGCAAATAATGAAGAGATCATTTGTGATATTGCTGCTTATGGCAGCTATGAAAATGTCGGCGCAACAAACGCCGACATTTTTTCCACGTAAGTTCCTCTTAGAGCATTTTACAAGTGCGAACTGTAACCAATGTCCTATGGGAATGAAGTATATAGCATCGTTTTTGGACAAACAGACTACTCCGCATATTTGGGTAAGTTATCATGCCGTATATGGCACGGACGAATATACTATTCCTGAAGGCAATGCCATCGCCATGAACTATTTTGGTATGAATAGTGTGCCCAGCGTGGTATTCAATCGCACAAAGCAGGACGGTCTGATGGTGATAGGCGCATGGAATATTGAAAACTTAGAGATAAAAGACGATACCGTGGCAGAAGCTTCGGTCGTGATTGAGCATACGTTTGATGCAGCAACCCGTCAGTTGGACGTAACGGTGAGCGGTCAAGTTGCTAATACGAATAGAACAGCATACTTGCTCAGTATCTTGATCAAAGAAAATGGCTTGGTCGGTAAACAGGAAGATGCCTACTGTTCTTGGAAGAGCGCTAAATGGAAAGAATATATGCACCCTCGTGTGGTTCGAGATTTGGTGACTGCCACTCTAGGCGATACAGTGAAGGTGGAGAATCAAGCATATAGTTATTCTACCAGTTATATTCTTGATGAGGAATGGCTACCTGAGAACTGTTGCATTGTAGCATACATAACGCCATTAGAGAAAAGCCCTATTATCAATGCCGAGCAAGTGCCTGTAATGGTAGGTACAGAAGGGGGTGAGCAATATGGTCCTTATGGTATAACAGAGGGAAAAGGGCCAAACACTAGTATCAGTTTTGATAGCGTAAAAGTTACGAGATTAGGCAATGGCCAGTTGGAGATGATGTTGACTTCTTCAAAGACGATTAAGACTAATTATTTTGGTATTTGCAAACAGGTGGGTTATATGTGTGTGAATACAATGAATGATGTATTGCAAGCAGGCTCTTATCCTATTGTAGAGGGTGAGGGCCTTGGAACGATTACACCAGGCTATCGTATCGATGAAGAACAGACTTTAGGTGGATCAAGATTGTTCTATGCCGTATCTGAAGACTTGAAGAATGGTATTGTTACTCCAATACACATGTGGCGTATGAGTAGTGGCGAGATGACAATCGATGATCTTGGAAATATTTCGCTGAACTTCACTACGTATAATGGTACAACTGTAACAGCTACCGCAAAGTATGACTTCTTGCCTGCTGCAACAGGAGTTGCAGAAGTTCTTATCTCGCCAGAAGGCTCGAACGATTATTCGCAAGCGAATCTTCAGGGTTCCGGGGTTCAGAAGGTGTTGCGCAATGGTCAACTACTGATACACAAACGAGGTGAATGCTACAATATTCTCGGCTATAAGGTATCTGAATAGTGCGTTTATTGTCCGTTTATAGTGCGTCAATAGTGCGTGTTTGACTAGGAGATGGAAATAAAAACAGCGTGGGTTGGCCACGCTGTTTTTTTATTGTTGCTAGACTATCTAGTAGATCTAGATTTATTTTACGAGAGCACCAGTAACATCGTATGTTTGGCCATTGCGGATGATCACGAGTTGGCCGTTGATGATGCGCTTGTTGATATTGGTATTGCCAGTTGTAATATCCTCAACAGCAGTTGCTGCTTCGCTGAAGTGCAGCTTCACTGGCAAATCATATGAGTTGTAAGCGTCTACGTCAATGCTCAATTTACCATTAATTTTCTTAACTGTTACAGTACCATCAACAAGGCAGTAAAGACCTTCTTGGTCATAATAAATACCGTCTTCTTGTACAATAGTGTAGCAGAAATAAGATTGGATAGGACCACCACCTACTGCAACACCTGGACTTGCATATACTGTACCGAGTGCCATCGTTTTATTGATAGGATAAACACCTTCTGGAACAGTAATATCTGAATCCATATGGTCTACGAAGAATACCATTGCTGTTACATTTGAGTAGTCTGCAGCCAAAATGTCGAAATAGAGTTGGTTGTGACTCTCTACATAATCTGTAGTAAACTCATAGTAAGACTCTGGTGCGTAAGTGTAGTCCACTTCGCCTTCTTCAGAATCGAATGCGAGGTGCTCGCGTGTGTACTGGGTAATGAATGTGAGGTCGTATTGTACTGCATTGTCGCAGATGAATGAAGCAACAGCAGTCACGACATCGCCTTCTTGCTTAACGGTCATAGTACCCTTTTGTACAGCATACTCATCGTATCCCTTGGTTGCTGCATTCCAAACTTTCACCCAAGTATCTACTGGGTAGAAGTCACTGTGGTCGAATTTACCATCATTGTAGTATGTGCCTGCAAGAGTTCCATCCTCAATACGCTCTACGTTGACTTTAGCCATCAACTGACCATCTGCACTCATAGCGTCCAAAACGAAAATACCAGATTGTGAAACTGCGTTTTGGAGGTCAACTATATCATCGCCAAGACCATTGAAGGTGTAAGTAACTGTCTCAGTAGGAGTAGGAACGGCGTAGAACATTGAAATCTCGTATTGAATAGAGTCGAAGCCGAGGATAGAAGCGGTGAGGAAGGTGGTGTCGTTCTCTTGCCAGATCTTACCGCCAAACTCAGCAAACTTAACAGGCACATCGTATGTTTCACCATTTTCTACCACATGGTGAATGAGGAAGGTTTGCTCGTCAAACATATTGGTCTTATCAAACTCTCCGCCCATCACTTGATCAATATAGAGGAAGTCAAATGAAACAGAGTATTCGCCATTGAAGTTAGCCATTTGCAACTCGTGCAAGATAGGTACATGGATGTAATACATCGTTTTAGCGTTCTCCTTGAAGTCAAGCACCTTGGTCTCTTTGACCGCAGGCACGCCATAAGAGAGGTGCATGATGTAGTATTTGTAGTCAGTACCCAACATGCGGATTTCTACTTGGAAGCCTTGTAGCTTGTTGCCAGTAATCTTGAGGTTGCAAATGATAGACTCAATTTTTCGTCCTGTTTTTAGGTCGGTCAAATATACATAGGAAGAGCCTGTAGGATATTCAGCAGGAGTAGTGATTTTTGTAGCATTGTATGCGGCATTGATCTCGTATTCGGCTGTGCTAGCATCCACGAGAATGGTTTGGTCGGTCATACCATAGGCATCGTTGATGATGGTATTGGTAGAGGTAATCTCGATAGTATCTTTAGCTTGTACAGGTGCTTCCATAGCGATGTTGTAGAAGCAAGTGTCGGTGGTAAATGCCTCGCACATAAAGATATATGTCAGACCACCATAGATATTCTCTGCACCATAGATGACACCTTCAAGGTCCATGATACCTTTCTCTTTGCCTTTGTGAACAATCTTGCTGTTCTCCTCGTCCATGAGTTTATGAGAGTAGTAACCGTCAATACCAGTCTCGGTGAAGAAGGTGAAGTCCACTTCGATCTCATTGTCTTTACCTGCGATGCTCCAGCGGTCCTCTTCTGGTGTGATAGAGCAGTTGTAGAGCGCCACATCTAGTTTGGTAGTTGCATTGATGACTTTGTGCTCTGCGTGTACCTTAAAGTAGCCATACTCTTCACCACCAATACCACATGTTGCAAGTATCAGTGCATCCACGGTATATTTGATGAGGTTATCGCTCACCTTCTCCTCCTTGATAGTCAAGTCGCAAGTCTTATAGTAGTGTGTTTTGCCGTTAGCTTCTGGGAACATACACCATGAGAACCATTCGTCTAGATTCTTTTCGGTGTAGTGACCTGCCATGGTTGTAGGATTGTTGGTGTAAATGTCAAAGTTAAATTGGTAACGTTCGTTGACAAGCACGAAAAACCAATCACCTGCATCGTAGTACATTGGATCGTCATAGAAAGAAGTAAAGTACACTTCAGTAGTATCCAAACCAGTGAGTTGTGCAGGAGCCTTAGCCGCTGCGCTGTAAGTAACCCATTGAGCTGGTTGCTTAGCAGCCACGCGTTGTTGGGCTGGGTGAGCAGGTTGTTGTTTAGATTGCAACATGTTGCTCAAATGCTCTTTAGCCATAATGGTCTTCAGGGCTTGTGGTTGGTTTGTCAAAGAGGATTGCGCAAACGCAACCAAAGACAAACTTGCCACGAAGATAAGAGAAAAAATCTTTTTCATTGTTGTTTGTTTTTTATTGATTGTTTGTATTATAATGTTACACCTTGTGTATTATACTCTACTCCATTATGGTTAATAATAAGTTGACCACGTCTAATATATTTAATAGGCTCCGCGTGGGTTGTAGGAACTTGGTTTATACTGGTTCTTGCCGAACCATCGTATATGATATGTACAGGTACGTCGTATGAGTTGAGGGCATTTACTTCGAGGTAGAGCTTGCCATTCTTCTTTTCTACCGTCACCGTACCCTTAACCCACATATAGATATCTACTAAATAGCCCAATTGATCCGCCGTAGCATAGAATGGTGTGGAGATTTGATTTTGATCATTCGGTCCAGTATTGCCCAGTACAGTTCCTGGACGGAAAGATTTGTTGATTTTGTACACCCCTTCTGGAATAGTGATATCCGCATCGGTGGAATCCACAAAGAAGTGCATAGCCATCAGGTCAGACTGGTCAGCAGCTCCTACTGCCAAATAGATATACCCTTCGTCGGAACTATCTACTACAGTAAGAACGTCAGCAGCAGTATAAGTTTTTTCTACCGAACCGAATGGTTTGTCACCACGAAGATATTCTCTCTCATAGTGAGAGGTCATAGTGATATGGTAGAAAATGCGGTCAGCGCAGATCACCTCTGCTACTGCGGTGATATCACCATTCTCGTCCATCTGTACGGTCATTTGTCCCCATTCGATTGCCATCATACTGGTCATAGTCATACCTTCCATGGTAACGATATAGGAATTGCGATGATCCATTTCCATACGACCACCTTCAGCACCAAAGCGACCAAACATACCATCATTGACAAAGGTACCTTCGATTTCTTCGGATAGTGGGCTGAATGCGACTACGTAAGTGGTGTCAGGAGATGGTCCATAGAGTTGGTAGAAGCCTTGTTCGCTACGCATATCACCAAACTCTACTGGGAAAGATAATGTAACAGTATCAATAGGTGTAGGTACAGTGTACCATAGTTCGATATCGTAGAGAATAGCATCCATACTGATGAACTCAGCCTGCATGATAGTCGTATCGCCTACTTGGAAAATACGTCCATTGATGTCTGCTAAGTTTGTAGAAACGCCCGTGATAGAGTCTCTTACACCACAGAAGTCACGATCTACATCTTGAATCGTAAACTCACTGCCCATCTCTACGCCATAGATGCTAAGCGAAGCGAAGAAATAATCATCTTCATTATCAAAATACAAGGAGTTGTCCATATCTGGAGTAAACTCCACACGCGATGATTGGTTAAAACGAACCATGACAGTATCGGTTGGAACAGGTACTACGTAGCTCAAATGTAGATAGTAGAGCACATTATTGTCACCACGCATCGATCCCGTGATAGTCCAACGATCCAAATCATCTTTCTCTACATGGATAGTAGCATCCAACGAACCAACATTCTGATTGTTCGCCTTATCTTGCAACTCTATGGTGACATTGTCGGCCTTGGAATATGTACCCTCTTCTGCCTCTACGCCTGACCAAGTACCAGAGATACTATAATCGAGATTGCTTGCTGTAAAGTTGATAACGCCTAAGTATTCCGATAACTCATCGCTAACAATCACGTTCGTACAACTCAGCTCAACCGTTTCAGTCGGTGCAGGTAAGGTATGTATGAGGGTCAAGACATATTGCGCTGTATCTTTGGTCAGGAAAGCCACCTGCGCTACACACGCCAAATCTTGCGCTATTGTTTTAGTGGTCACCTCGGCTTGGATAGAGAGAATATCTAATGTTTTTCCATTATGCACAAAGCGACTAGAGGTCAAATCTATCGCCTTCATCGCATGTTTACCTAATAGTACATTACTATTCACCGTGAAAGAAACATCAAACTGATTATTCTGACCTGCAAATGTAAATGAGTCGTCATTGCGCGACAAGGTGGCATTGGTAATTTGGTCAGTAATCTGCGTAGTTGGTGTGATCGTGTTGTGGATACATGTCATGATGTATGTCACTCCGTCTTGACCATACAATGTAGCATTGGCTATCGTTTGTTGGAGATTATCGCTTACTCGCTTTTTCTCCATCACCAGTGTAACACTATCAAACATCACATACGCACCTGCAGGCGTAAGTATATAGGAGTCCACCATATTGATGTCGTCGTTGGCAGAAGTGAAAGTGCCAAAACCATTATTGGCAGGCGCATAATACGCCAGTACCACCTTGTATTGATATTCTGGCTTAGTGGGGTCATTGCCCATGATTTCCATATACCAATCTTTATATTGCGAATCATAACCATACTTAGTAAAGCCCGAAAAATTGAGCGTAACCGTTGTTTCAGGAGTATAAGTGGCTACCACATGGAATGTGCGGGTTTTGTCGCGTGTAGAGAGTGTAGCTTCTAATTGTTCTGTCTGTCCAACCTTGCTCCAATCGCCAGTACCGTTGACTTCTACGTTGCCTATCATGGCATAGTAAATCGTATAGGTCTTGTAACTTCCGTTGTAGGAATCTAAGTAGATAGCGATATTACCGTATGTATCGTGCTTGCCCGTCAATACAAGATTGGCGTAACGACCTGTACCCTGTATTTCCATGTGGGTAATAGTAAAACTCACCTCTTCTACCTCTGCCTGAGCCTGTGCTAATTGGCTGTATTGATGCACATCCATCGTATTAGCAGCAATAGGAGATAAGCATGCAAAAAGCAGGAGAATTAGTAACAATGTTTTCTTCATATTCAGTAAGATATAAAATGACAAAATTAGGTGGCAAAGGTACAAAAAAAAATGCGAATCTGCAAATTTTTTCGTTGAAAATGTAAAGTTTAAAGGCAAGGGGGGATAAAATGTAGGTGTGTAAGGTGTAGGGTGTAGAGTGTAAGGTGTAAAGGCAAGGATTATTGGCTATTGGCGATGGGCGATTGGCTATTGGATTAAGTTTTTGTTTTGCTCCCCAAATGCGACATGGTTGCATTTCATTGGAGCAAAAACAAAACATAACCACTTGATTTTTATGTATTTTTGTAGCATTCAAAGAAGGCGTATTTTTGTTTAAAAAATTGACAAGAATTGACAATCTAATTGACACAGATTGTCTTAAAAAAAAGTATAAAGGGGAGGATTAGTGTAAGGTGTAAAGGCTATTGGCTATGAGCGATTGGCGATTGGTGTAAGGTGTAGAGTGTAAGGTGTAAAGGCAAGGGTAAAAAAATAGGCTCCCTCGAATGAGGAAGCCCATTTTTATATTCGTTAGTCTCGCCTCTAACAACGAAGCGGTCTAACTTCTAAGGTCTTACTTAACGATAGCACCTTGAGCATTGTACTCCTTACCATCGCGAACGATGATGAGTTGACCGTTCTTGATAGACTTAACAGCCTTAACAGTTACGGTAGCGTTCTCTACGCTTGTACCAACTTTAGTACCAGAGATAGTGATGTCGATTG
>JAZNBO010000034.1:0-12828 GCA_045587145.1 Paludibacteraceae bacterium | reverse complement strand
CGGCAGTACTTTTTCTTCTTTGCCTCGTTGGTCTTTGGGGTCAAATAGCGGATTTCGTCATTTTGTGCCATGATTAAGCCTCCTCTTGTTCTACTGGTTTAACATTTGCGTTACGACGCTTTTGAGCGTACTCAAATGCGTACTTGTCAAGACGGGTAGTGAGGAAACGCAATACGCGCTCATCACGACGGAATGCTGTCTCGAGCTTTGCAATCAACTCAGGTTCTACATCAAATTGCAGCAAGGCGTAGAATCCCGTTGTTTTGCCTTGGATAGGGTAAGCCAATTTCTTCAAACCCCACTCCTCACGGTTAAGAATGGAACCGCCATTCTCCACGAGAAGTTTCTCGAATTTGTCAACCGCTTCCTTCATCTGTGGTTCAGACAAAACGGGAGTCAACACGAAAGCGGCTTCGTAATGATTTAACATAATGTTTTAGTTAATTAATTAAATTGTTAATAATTAGTTATTTACTGCTTTTTTATTGCGCCCACACACAGCGAATCGTACGCAAACGCGCGAAAAAAGCGTGCAAAGGTACAACAAAAAATGCACATGAGCAAATTTTTTTAGAAAAAAATGCATTTTTGGATAAAAAAAGTGCTCATGGGCTGCACTGAGCGACCGTAGCTTCGAGGTGGGCGAGCGTAGCGAGGTCGGTATCCTCGAAGATACTACAGTGTCGTTCAATGCGAGGGCGTAGCCCGCACATAAACATTTTTTTATAGATTTTCAAGCAAAATTGCCTCCATTATCTTGTATGCATCCAGATTGGGGTGCACGCCATCGGCAGCGTACGCTTTGGGCAATCCACCGTGTTCGTCCGCCAATGCAGAGTAATAGTCCACATACTTTATTTTATTGGCCTTAGCGTATGCTTTGATCATTTCGTTGAGTCGCTTAATATCCTCCGCAGGTGTCAAATTTGGACGCCACTTAAACGCCGCAGCAGGCAGACAAGAGCACAACACAGGTTTGATGCCATTATGCCGTGCTAATTCGCACATTGACTGAATATTATGCAATATATGTTCGTGCGCGATATAACCATTGTTCAAAGCTATATCGTTCGTTCCTGCCATGATGACCACCATTTTTGGGTGAAGGGCAATCACGTCCGCTTGAAAACGGCTGAGCATTTGGGCTGTCACTTGTCCGCTAATTCCGCGACCGATAAGGTTGTTTTCCGCAAAGAACTCGGGGTGTTTACTTGCCCAGCCGTCGGTGATAGAATTGCCTATCAGTACAGCTTTCGGACGTTTACTAATTCCCGACAAGCGTTTACCGATAACCGAGTCATTACCAGCAGCATAACGTTCATGTTGCGCCCATGTTTTTTGCGCTTGCACTCCACAGCAATACGCTGCAACTAATAGTGTAAAAAAGAGTATTCGTTTCATCTTTTGGGTGAATAAAAACTATCTGTTTGGTTTCAAATTTTGCTGCAAAGGTACTGCTTTTTTTCGACATACGCAAACACACCCTCGTTATTGTTTTTTACTAACCCTTCCACTCCCCAATAATAATAGGTTATTAGTAGGTGATTAGTAGGTTATTAATAGGTTATTAGTAGGTGATTCAGCAACTTTGACCAATGTTTTAGCACAACCTACTCCTTCTTTCTTCCTCTTGTACAGCACTATTTTTTTGAAAAAAATCCTTACTTTACTTGCGTATGTTCGTTTTTTTTTGTACTTTTGCACCGTAATTTGCGTATGTGTGCGCGAACACTCGCATACGAGAACCCTAGATAGTAATAAAAATAACAGATTAACAATATCTTACAAACAAATATGAAACATTTCAACGAGTACAAACAACTGAACTTGGCAGAGGTAAGCAAGACGATCCTCGAACAATGGGAGAAAGAAGACTTATTCCACAAAAGTATCGAAACACGCGAAGGCAACCCTTCGTTCCTTTTCTTTGAGGGTCCTCCTTCCGCTAATGGTATGCCAGGTATTCACCACGTAATGGCTCGTACAATCAAAGATACATTCTGCCGTTTCAAGACCATGCAGGGTTATCAAGTGAAGCGCAAAGCAGGTTGGGACACCCACGGTTTGCCTGTAGAATTGGGCGTGGAGAAACTCCTTGGTATTACCAAAGAGGATATCGGCAAGAAGATCAGCGTGGACGAGTACAACGCTGCCTGCCGTCGTGAGGTAATGAAATATACCCAAGAGTGGACCAACCTAACCAAACAAATGGGTTATTGGGTGGATCTTGACAACCCATATATCACCTACGACAATAAGTTTATCGAGACATTGTGGTGGCTACTGAAAGAGTTGTATAAGAAAGGTTATTTGTACAAAGGTTACACTATCCAACCTTACTCGCCTGCTGCGGGTACGGGATTGTCTTCGCACGAGTTGAACCAACCTGGTTGCTACCGCGATGTAAAGGACACTACCTGCACCGCACAGTTCCTCATTAAGAGCCAATCGCCAATCGCCAATAGCCAATCGCCACTCTATGCGCTCGCTTGGACCACTACTCCTTGGACTCTTCCAAGCAACACTGCGCTCTGCGTAGGACCAAAGATTGACTATGTAATCGTTAAAGGCGAAAATCCATATACCAAACTTGAGGCTTGTTACCTCCTTGCAGAGGCACGCTTGGCTGCTTATAGCAAGGAACTTGGTGAAACGCCAGAGGTTCTTTGGAAAGGCAAAGGTGCTGACCTTGTAGGCATCGAATACGAGCAACTTATCCCTTGGGCTAATCCAGGCGAGAGTGCCTTCAAGATTATCCCAGGCGACTACGTGACTACCGAAGACGGTACAGGTATCGTACATATCGCTCCTACTTTCGGTGCGGACGATGCTTTCGTAGCGAAGAAAGCAGGCGTACCAGGTATGGTGTTCATCACCAAGAAAGGCGAGCAACGCCCTATGGTGGATATGACAGGTAAATTCTTTGTATTGGAGGATCTGGACGAGGATTTTGTGAAGAACCAAGTTCACGTAGAGGCATACGAGCCATGGGCAGGTCGCTATGTGAAGAACGCCTACGACGCTAACCTCACAGACAAGGATGAGACATTGGATGTAAGCATCTGTATTTGGTTGAAAGGTGAGAATAAAGCTTTCCGCATCGAGAAGCACGTGCACAACTACCCACACTGCTGGCGTACCGATAAGCCTGTGCTCTACTACCCACTCGACTCATGGTTCATCCGCTCCACACAAGCGCGTGAAGAGATGATGGCGCTCAATGATACCATCAACTGGCAACCTGAATCTACAGGTACTGGTCGTTTCGGCAAATGGCTTGAAAACCTCAATGACTGGAACCTTTCTCGTTCACGTTACTGGGGTACACCACTCCCTATCTGGCGTACCGAAGATGGTCAAGAGGAGATCTGCATCGGCTCTATCGCCGAACTCATGCAAGAGATTGACAAGTCTATCGCTGCGGGCTTCATGACCGAGAACCCATGGCCAAAGCATGAGGTAGGCAACTACTCCAAAGAGAACTACGACCCAGCAGTCATTGATCTGCACCGTCCATACGTGGATAATATCGTGCTCTGCTCGCCTTCTGGCAAACCAATGAAGCGCGAACTCGACCTCATTGACGTGTGGTTCGACTCTGGTGCTATGCCATACGCTCAAAACCACTACCCATTCGAGAACCAAGATGCTCCACGTACTGCGGACTTCATCTCTGAGGGTGTGGACCAAACACGCGGTTGGTTCTTTACCCTCCACGCTATTCACACTATGATTGAGGGCAGCGTGGCATACAAGAATGTAATCAGCAACGGACTCGTACTCGATAAGAACGGCAACAAGATGTCCAAACGTTTGGGCAATGCGGTGGACCCATTCGGCGCACTCGATAAATACGGAGCAGACGCAGTGCGTTGGTATATGCTCACTAACTCTAGCCCATGGGAGAACCTCAAGTTCGACCCAGAAGGTGTGGACGAGATTCGCCGTAAGTTCTTCGGCACCCTCTACAACACCTACGGCTTCTTCGCCCTCTACGCCAACGTGGACGGCTGGAACCCCGAGCCTCTCGCCTCTAACCTTTCGCCTTTCGCCTCACTCACCGAGATCGACAAATGGGTACTCTCCAAGCTCAACTCTCTCGTAAAAGAGGTAACCGCAGCATACGAGGCATACGAACCAACCAAAGCAGGTCGTGCGGTATCTGATTTCGTGCAAGACGACCTCAGCAACTGGTATGTGCGTCTCAATCGTAAGCGTTTCTGGGGTGGCGAGATGGATGCTGACAAACAAGCTGCTTACTATACCCTCTACACCTGCCTCAAGACGGTGGCGCAACTCATGGCACCTAACGCACCATTCTATGGCGACCGCCTCTACCGCGACCTCACAGGCGAGACAGTTCACCTCAGCCAATGGCCAGTAGCAGACGAAGCACTCATCAACCTTGACCTCGAGCGCAGTATGTCGCTCGCACAACAAGCGACATCTATGATTCTCTCGCTGCGCAAGCGTGCCGAGAAGAATGTGCGTCAACCACTCCAAAAAGCCGTTATCCCTGCGCCTGACCAAGAGACATTGGAAGCATTGCTTCATGTACAAGATCTCATTAAGAGCGAGGTGAACGTCAAAGAGATGGTCATCGTATTGGCAGAGGATTCGGAGATCAAGCTCGTGAAGAAAATCAAACCAAACTTCAAGGTACTTGGTAAGAAAGTAGGCGGTATGATGAAGCAACTCGCTGCGGCTATTGCACAGATGTCGCAAGAAGATATTGCTACCTTTGAAACCGCTGGAACTTTTGAACTCTGCGGCTACGCCCTTGTGGCAGAGGATGTGGAGATCATCACCGAAGATATGCCAGGATGGCTCGTGGCGAACAATGGCACGATCACCATCGCCCTGGATATCGAACTCACTCCTGCACTCATCGAAGAAGGTATCGCACGCGAACTCATTAACCGTATCCAGAACCTGCGCAAGTCCTCTGGCTTAGAGATCACCGACCGCATTGCCGTGCAATTGGAGAACCGCGAGGAGATAGCCGCAGCAGTCACCAACTGCAACGACTATATCGCTTCGCAAGTCCTCGCCACTTCACTCACTTTGGTGGACAACCTCACCGACGGCACCGCCCTCGAAATGGACAGTTATACTGTGAGTTGCGTGATTACAAAAGCATAATCAAACACTTAATGTATTTATACACATGAAAAGGAGAATTACAATACTTGGCATTTTAGCAGTTATAGCCCTTGCTATGACATCATGCTTCAATCATGACAACACCCCTACATTTGCAGAGCGTGACTTGTTGGGATTATGGCAAGAAGACGGTACAGAAGCCTTTGTGCGTTTCACCACTGAACAAGACGAAACAGGCGAATACAAATACGGTCGTGAGTGGGACGAAAGCGAAGATATATTCGAGTCAGACCTTCTGCCATACGGAAATGGTTGGTTCAAATATAAACTCGTGCAAAGCGACCTAACCGAAATCCACCTAATGGATAATGGTAGCGCAGATATACCCAAGATCTACCAAGTGGTCAAACTGAATGCAGGCGAGCTGCAATACAAAGATGCACAAGGCAAAACATATCACTTCTCAAAAGTAGTAGTACTTTGAAACGAGCATTAAAGATATTAGGTATCACCCTATGCAGTATCATCTGTATCGTGATATTGGTGATGGCACTATCGCTGTGGGTAATCTTCACTCCCGAGCGGTTGACCCCCATTGTGCGCAATGTAGCAAGCGAGTATGTGACCTGCGAGCACCATATCGGCAAGGTGGAACTGACTTTCTTCTCCACCTTTCCACACTTTGGCTTGGCTCTTGATAGTATAACCATCATCAATCCTACTGAAGGTAGTTCAAACGATACCGTCGTTCATATTCCGCATGCCGTTGTGAGCGTGGACGTGATGGCATTCGCCAAAGAGAAAACGCTATCTATCCCCACCCTCTCTGCACCCGACATGCAGGCAAATATCTACGTGGCAGCCGATGGCACAACCAACTACGATATTTTGAACCTCCCAAGCGACACTACCGCCGAGGATACTACCGCTTTTGCATTGCCTTTTGAGCAGATTTTGGTAAAGGATTTGGCTATCTCTGCCACATCGCTCCGCTACATCAACGAACCAGACACCATACACGCTACCCTCAGTCAATTGACTATCGCGGCTCGTGTATCCCATTGGGACGACATACACGCCTCACTTCGAGCAGAAGATATACATGCCACTATCGGCACCACCACATACGCAGAAGGCTTGACCTTTGCAGCGAACATACCAGCTGCATTGGATATAACCAACAAACGTATTACACTCAACCAAGCAGAATTATCGGCTAACACGTTGGCACTATCGCTCAATGGTTGGGCAGAATTAGGCGATACACTGCAAACGAACATGCGCCTAACACTCAGTGATTGGCAAGTGGATTCTGTTCTGCCTCTATTGCCTCTCACCTTACCCAAGGACATAGCCCAACTCATCAAAGGCGGCAGCACGTCCATTGATGCAACTGCGGCCATCAATATGGCTGACAAGCATGCCTCCACGGTAACTATCCACCACTTCGCTGCCAAAGCCAAACAAACGAATTTGCAAGCACAAGGCGAGGTGAAAGACCCATTAGGCAAACTTTGGCTGAACCTATCCGCCAATATGGACCTACGTATATCGGACATCAAGTCTTTCTTGCCGAAAGATATGCAACTGAGCGGGCGCGTAAAGGGTACTGCTGCCGCGCGCATGTATTTAGACGACCTTGTAGCCATGGATCTGCACAAAGGTCAGATAAGTGGTGACTTGCGCTTGATAGGAGTTTCTTACAACGCTCAGGACATGGCAGCCACACTGCCCAATAACCGCCTCACGTTCCAAATACCGAATCGCCAACCATCACGCAAAGAGGTGGATTGGTTGGGCGCAACCCTCTACACCGATGGTGGCAATATCAGTATGGCACCATTGCTACAAGCAGGAATAGGCAGTACGAATATCGCTGTGGAAACCAACAATATCCTCAGCAATACCCCTTATTGGCATGCCACTCTCTCTGTACAGTCCAACCAGCAACTATGCGCTACTATGGATAGCATGGGTATCACTGTCGCCCAACCTAACATACACGCATACATCGCCTACCATACGACGGACAAGACTATTATGCCTGTAGTAGATGCACGCATAGCGTTTGACCACCTGTCGGGTTACTACGCCAATATGCAGGCTGACCTGCAAGCCTCTACCCTCACTGCCCAACTGCAAGCACCACGCCTGAAAGCTACACTTGAATCCAACCAAGTGACGGCACATTTGCCTGAACTGCTTGACTTCCGTACCCAACATATCAGCATTGAAACCGCAGCGCGCTATAATTCGAATGGTGGTGACAATTTGCTACTGCAATGGAATCCAAGACTATCGGTGAATATGCAACATGCCTTGGTGGACTTGGCGGAGTGGGAACAGAATATCATCGTACCAGAAATTGACTTTGCATACACCAATCGCGAATGTAAGATTGAGCAATCGAAAATGATTGTCGGTAACTCTGACTTTGCACTAACAGGTGAATTGCGCAATATCGGTCGTTGGCTGCGCCAAGAAGGCGTATTGGAGGGCGAAATGAACTTTGTCAGCGAGCAAACCGATGTCAATGAATTGCTTGCTTTACTCTCAGCCGAACAGGGTTCGGAAGAAGTGGCTGTTCAGCAACCCGAGAAAGAGAAGAGTAGCGAAACAGAGGTAGCGAGTGACGAAAATGAGGAGACCGAACCATTCTTGGTGCCCAACAATGTCAATCTTACCCTCAGCACGCAAATCAAAAAAGCCAACATCTTCAATCAAGCGGCAACCAACTTGGGGGGTAAAATCTATGTACAAAATGGCACATTGGTGGTGGAAGAGATGGGCTTTATATGCAATGCGGCCAAACTGCAACTCACAGCCATGTACCGCACTCCACGCCGCAATCATATCTATATGGGCTTTGACTACCACATGTTAGATGTCAATATCCAAGAGCTGATAGGTATGATTCCGCAACTAGATTCTATGATGCCTATGCTCCGCTCATTCAAGGGAGAAGCCGAGTTCCACCTCGCTGCCGAGACGTACACCAATGCGAAGTACGAGATTAAGCCATCTACTATTCGCGGTGCAGCCAGCATCTTCGGCAAAGACCTTGTGGTTATGGATAACGAAACATTTAGCAATATCTCCAAATTGCTAATGTTCAGCAAAAAAACAGAAAACAAAGTGGATAGCATATCCGCCGAAATGACCCTATACAAAAAAGAGATTGATGTGTATCCTTTCTGCGTATCCATTGACAACTATATGGTCGCGTTGGGCGGACGACACAATCTTGACATGACCTTCAACTACGATGTGAATGTACTCTCGCCTATATATTTAGGTGTGAATGTGTCGGGTAATTTAGATGACTTGAAGATTAAACTCGCGCCTTGCAAGTTCGCCAAAGACTTCAAACCACTCTTCCACCGCAAAGTGGATACCCAGTCTGCCGAACTGCGTAGCATGATACGCGAATCGATGCGAAAAAACGTAAAAATAAAATAATATAAATAACATGAAGAAAATCTTATTTTTGAGCCTTGCGCTCGTATCGTTTATGGCTTGTACAAAGAACGAAAATCCATTGCTCACCGAGCAGAACACCCCTTACGGCGTTCCTGCATTCGACAAGGTGAAGAACGAACACTACCTGCCAGCTTTTGAGAAAGCTATCGCAGAGAACAAAGCAGAGATTGATGCTATTGCTAATAACCCAGAGGCACCTACTTTTGCTAACACCATCGAGGCACTCGACCGTGCAGGTGGTCTGTTGGAGAGCGTTGCAGGTGTATTCTACAACGTACTCGAAGCAGACGGCAACGACGAGATGAACGCTATCGCAGAGAAACTATCACCTATGATGTCTGAACTCAGCGACGGTATTATCCTCAACGAGGCACTCTTCCAACGCGTGAAGGCTGTGTATGAGCAACGCGATGAACTTGGTTTGAACGATGAGCAAATGCGCCTCTTGACCGAGACCTTTAAGTCTTTCGCACAAAACGGTGCTAACCTCCCAGAGGATAAGAAAGCACGCCTCAAAGAGATTAACCAAGAGCTCGGTTTGCTCTCTCTCCAGTTTGGCAACAACGTAGTAGCAGAGACCAACGCATACCAATACTTCGTGACCGACGAGGCTGAGCTCGCAGGTCTTCCTGAGAGCGCCAAAGCTGCTGCTAAAGAAGAGGCTATTGCTGCGGGTCGTGAAGATGCATGGCTCTTCACTCCTAAGCGCACCAGCTTCACCCCAGTACTCCAATACTGCGAGAATCGCGAACTGCGCAAAGAACTCCTTCTGGCTTATACCACACGTGGCAACCACGACAATGAGAACGACAACAAAGATGTGATCGTTCGCACCATGCAACTCCGCGTGGAGAAAGCACAACTCTTTGGCTATGACAATCCAGCTGATTATATCCTCGCTGACTGCATGGCACACGATGCTAAGACTGTGGACGCATTCCTCGAGTCTGTTTGGACTCCAAGTTTGAAAGCAGCTAAACGCGAAGCAGCAGAACTCCAAAAGCTCCTCAACAAAGATCTCCCAGGCGAGAAACTTCAACCATGGGATTGGTGGTACTACGCTGAGAAACTCCGTCTTGAGAAATACGCATTGAACGAGGAAGAATTGAAACCTTACTTTGAGCTCAGCAATGTGCGTAAGGGTGCATTCGACTTGGCAACCAAACTCTTTGGCATCCAATTCGAGAAACTGGAGAACATGCCAGTCTATAACCCAGAGGTAGAGGTCTTCAAAGTAACATACGCTGATGGCGGTTTGGTGGGTATCCTCTACACCGACTATTTCCCACGCGCAGGCAAACGCCCAGGTGCTTGGATGAACAATATCTGCCCACAATACGTAGATGCTGAGGGTGTAGATCACCGTCCTGTTATTATCAATGTAGGCAACTTCAACAAGCCTACCGCAGGCAACCCATCGCTCCTCTCTATGGATGATGTAGAGACCCTCTTCCACGAGTTTGGTCACGCACTCCACGGACTTATGTCCAAGGCTACCTACAAGTCGCTCGCTGGTACCAACACCCCACGTGACTTCGTAGAGCTCCCTTCACAATTCATGGAGAACTATTGCTACCACCCAGAGGTATTGAAGACATACGCTTTCCATTACCAAACAGGTGAAGTAATCCCAGAGGAGTTAATTGCTAAAATTAATAAGGCAGGTACCTTCAACCAAGGTTTCGTACAAACAGAGCTTCTCTCTGCTTCTATCCTCGATATGGACTACCACAAGATGAACACTACCGAGGCATTTGATGTAAACGCATTTGAGGAGGCATCTATGAAGAAGATGAACATGCTCTCTGAGATTATCGTACGCTATCGCTCTACATTCTACAACCACATCTTCACCACAGGTTACGCTGCAGGCTATTATAGCTATACATGGGCAGCGGTGTTGGATGCAGATGCGTTTGCAGCTTTTGAGGAGACAGGCGATATCTTCAACCCAGAGATGGCAGCTAAGTTCCAACGTCTTCTCGAGCAAGGTGGTACACGCGATGCTGCGCTTCTCTACCAAGAGTTCCGCGGCAAAGATGCCGATCCTAAGCATCTCTTGAACCGCTGCGGTTTCTAACCCCTGCCTTTACACTTTACACCTTACACTTTACATTAAGCATTGAAGTACGTACTGAAAAATATCGCACAGAGCAACCTTCCAAGGACAATCATATTCTTTGTCCTTGGAGTTGCGATGTGGATACCTAGCCTGATCCGTGGTAACGAGGTGGTAACGATACTGATCACCATGGCACTCACAGTCATCAATAGTTTATTGGCTATGCAGTTTGCCTATCGCAGTAGAATCACCAACCTACCATCAGGTTTCGTAGCATCCACATGGTGGCTCGTTATGTCCTCTATACCTGCGCTGCACACTTGTTGGCAAGCACAGTTCGTTATATTAGGTATCGCATTAGCCTGGTTGGTACTACTAAAAATGGATTTCCACCACGAAGCCACCGAAGAAGCCTTTTTGGCAACGCTCATCTGTTGCATTGTAGCAGTCATACCATCGGTATTATATAGCGGTATTATGATGCTATGGGGCTATCTCATTGCCAAACAGCAGATGACTTGGCGCGTATGGTTCGCTTCGCTCATAGCTATTGCGATTCGCCTTGTCACGATGGGTATGCTCCATTATAAAGGTTGGTTGTCTGCGATATGGATGGAGAATATCCCTCAACTGACATGGCTGCAATGGGTCATCTATTTAGGTGTATTCTTGCTAACAGCCATAGCCACTATGCTACCCATGCGACGACCAAGTGTAGGAAGTGGCATATTCTACGCAGTCAGTATGTTACTATGCATCACAACCTGCATATTGTGGCATAGTCAAATACTCGTTATGTAACAAACAATTATTATCTAATACATGAAACAATTTCGACTCCTTTCCCTCTTCTTTCTCTTGTGCATAGCCATACAGCTATTCGCCGAAGAACCCAAACATGAGTTCCGTGCTACATGGCTGGCAACAGTGACCAGCATTGACTGGCCAAAGACCAAAGCCAAAGACGATGCTTCGCGTCTAAAACAACAACAAGAACTCACTACCATACTCGATAAACTACAAGCAGGCAACATGAACGCTTGCTACCTGCAAGTGCGTTCGCTTTGCGACGCTATGCACAAGTCTTCCTACGAGCCATGGTCGGCTGCGCTAACAGGTACGCGTGGCAAAGACCCAGGATACGACCCATTGGCATTCGCCATAGAGGAGGCACACAAGCGCGGATTGGAATTGCATATATGGGTGAACCCCTTCCGTGCGACCAGCAGTGGTACACTATCCAGCAATGATCAGTTATTGCAACACGCAGGCGAGTGGATTATCAAATACGACAATGGTTCGTTTAGCGGACAAATCATCGACCCAGGCTACCCGCAGGCGCGCGCGTATGTAATTAAGGTGTTGATGGAGATTGTCAATAACTACGATGTGGACGGTATTGTGATGGATGACTATTTCTACCCATACGGTAGCACCACCACCGAAGACGCAGCTTCTAAAGCACTATACAAGCCTACCAATGTAGTAGATGTGAACCAAGACGGCAAAACGGATGATGATTGGCGTCGCAACAATGTGGACGATTGTATCAAAGTACTTTACGATAGCCTACAAGCCACCAAACCATGGGTACGCTTTGGTATGGGTACTTTTGGTATCTGGACCACACAGAAAAAAGCTGCTCAGGCGTATGGACTTACCCTACCCAGTGGTATCACGGGTTTGGACGACTACGATGTACAAGCCTGCAACCCCGTGGAATGGGTAAAAGACGGCTATGTGGACTATATCAATCCACAACTCTATTGGTCGCGCGACTATGCGGGACAAGACTACGATGTACTCTGCAAATGGTGGGCAAAAGATGTGTGCGAACACTTCTCTAACCAATTGCCTGATGGCAAAAAAGTGCATTTCTGCGTATCACAAGCTGCTTACCACGCATACGATGGTTACAAGGGATATGACGATGGCGTTGGTGAGATACAAGACCAAATCGATGTGAACCGCGCCAACCTATCTTCGGGCTATAATGGCTCTGTGTTCTACAACACCACCGCCTACTGCAAGATGTACCAAGAGCTCCAAGCATCGCACTTCAACCACAAGGCACTAATGCCTGCTATGGATTGGAAAGTAACCGAGCAACTCTCTGCACCCGAGAACTTGCGCGTGGAGAATAATATACTCAAATGGGAACACCCTACCGCTGAACGCTTTAC
>JAZNBO010000033.1:0-30381 GCA_045587145.1 Paludibacteraceae bacterium | reverse complement strand
TACCGCTGACATTATATCGCCAACAGCTAGTATTCATCGTTTACTGCGTGGACTACCAGGGTATCTAATCCTGTTTGATACCCACGCTTTCGTGCCTCAGCGTCAGTTGTATGCTGGTAAGCTGCCTTCGCAATCGGGGTTCTGTGACATATCTAAGCATTTCACCGCTACACGTCACATTCCGCCTACCTCGTTTACACTCAAGGTCACCAGTTTCAATGGCTTGGTATGGTTGAGCCACACGCTTTTACCACTGACTTAGCAACCCGCCTACGCACCCTTTAAACCCAATAAATCCGGATAACGCTCGCATCCTCCGTATTACCGCGGCTGCTGGCACGGAGTTAGCCGATGCTTATTCGTCTGATACTTGCAAGAACGGACACGTCCGCTTTTTTACCCTCAGACAAAAGAAGTTTACAATCCATAGAACCTTCATCCTTCACGCGACTTGGCTGGTTCAGACTTGCGTCCATTGACCAATATTCCTCACTGCTGCCTCCCGTAGGAGTTTGGACCGTGTCTCAGTTCCAATGTGGGGGACCTTCCTCTCAGAACCCCTACTGATCGTCGGCTTGGTGAGCCGTTACCTCACCAACTACCTAATCAGAAGCGTGCTCACCCATAATCCTTGCGTTTCAAGTTAAAGAGATGCCTCTAAAACTCACATGGAGCATTAATCCAACTTTCGCTGGGCTATTCCCCGATTATGGACAGATTGCACACCTGTTACGCACCCGTGCGCCGGTCGCCACCAAAGTAAGCAAGCTTACTTCGTGCTGACCCCCGACTTGCATGTGTTAGGCCTGTCGCTAGCGTTCATCCTGAGCCAGGATCAAACTCTTCGTTGTAAAAAGAAAATTAATTTTTAGCTCAGAATAACCTTAAATCTATTGTGTACTTTTTAACGGGAACCGTATAATAAATTTTTCGTATTACACGTTTTTCAGTTTCCCAATCGAGTGATTTCTCACTCGCTTGTACTACATCATTGATTAATCAAACTTTCAAAGATCACTGCTTGATTTCGGCTTCACTTTCGTTGTTTGCGAAATCGGCTGCAAAGGTACTGCTTTTTTTTGGACTGACCAAATTTTTTAGCAACTTTTTTCAACATTTTTTTGCTTTTCTCTGTAAGTGGCTGATTCTCAGCTTTACAATTTTTAAGCAGTTTCGCAGTCGTTAGTCGCTCACTTGCGTTCATTGCGAAATCGGCTGCAAAGGTACTGCTTTTTTTTGGACTGACCAAATTTTTGAGTAACTTTTTTCAGTAAATTTAACACTTTCTTTGTAAGTGGCTGATTTTCAGCATTACAATTTTCAGTGTATTTCGCTGCCGTTAGTCGCTCGCTTGCGTTGAGCGCGAAATCGGGTGCAAAGGTACTGCTTTTTTGTGAATTGACCAAATAATTCGTGTGTTTTTTTATGAGTATTGGGATTTTGACATATCAATGTTGCAAAACCAGCACACAAGCATCTTAGTACGCGCACGCGTATATAATAATGTACGCGCGCGCGTAGGAACAAAATGACGAGTAGAAGGGGAAATTATACAATTTTATTTGGCACAATCATATTTTTTTGCTAACTTTGCAGACAAAATAGCATATCACTACTGCCCCATTAAAACGAGGAACATTTACAAAAAACAAAAATTAGACAATATTAAGCCAAAAATTATCAAAATTATATTGCTCACTACCAAAATTGTAGAAAAATAACCAAAATTATCCTACCATAAGTAAATTGTAGAATGGAATCAGTTCGCAAAAAAAAAATCTGATTTTAATGGAACAGCAATGATAGCATATAAATAACAAACAACCAAAATAACCATGAAGACACAAAAAATTCTTGCAGCCATAATTATGGCATTAGTGGTATTTACAAGTTGCTCCTGCGAGCAGAGTCAAAAACCTACAAACGTGATTTACCTCATCGGTGATGGCATGGGATTTGGAGCGGTCAGTTCCCTACTCCTCTCCGTAGATGAAGAAACAGGATTCGAGATGGCTCCTGTGATTGGACTAAACGAGACATGTTCTGCAAACAACTATGTTACGGATTCACCTGCTGGCGGTACCGCATTGGCAACAGGTACACGCACCTGCAATGGGTTCTTAGGTGTAGGTCCCGATAGTGTGCAGCTAGAAAGTTTACTAAAAAAAGCTCAAAAAATGGGTAAAAAGACAGGCATCGTAGTAAACACCACACTGACAGAAGCTACTCCTGGTGCATTCTACGCAGGTGTAACATCGCGCAAAGAGAGTTATAAAATTGCGGAGCAGTTTACCGAAAGCGGTGTAGATGTGGCTATCGGTGCTGGATTAAGCGCGTTCATTAACCGTCCTGATTCTGTGGACATGACAGAGGTATTGATCGAGAAGGGATATGATGTGTATTTAGATTGGCGACATGTATTAAATACCCAATCCGACAAATTTGTCGGTATTTTGGAAATGAGCGATGTGCATCGTCGAAACAAACAACGCAATACAACAGCCAGTGCAGCGGAAGGACAAGAAGTGTGTTTGGCAGCACGACTGGCTGCAACAGAGGGAAATGTAGATACGACGCGTTTTTCCGAACCAACCGAATATCTGCATAAAGCATGCACGAAAGCACTAAGCGTATTGGAGAAGAACGCACCAAAGGGTTTCTTCCTCATGGTGGAGAGTGCGATTATTGATGGTTATGGACACAACAATGATTCCGAGGGTATGATTGAGGAGATGCAAGAGTTTGACAAGACATTACAGGCGTTGGTAGCATACGTAAAGGAGCACCCTAACACCCTATTGGTAGTAACAGCTGATCACGAGACAGGCGGAACAAATGTGGCATACCAAAGTCATGCGGTGAACGAACCTGAGGGATTGCACCTGAGTTTTAGCACCAAAGGACACTCGGGAACAGTGGTTCCAATCTTTGCATACGGCGCAGGAGCGGAGAAATTCGCAGGCATCTTTAAGAACAAAGAAATTCCAGACGTGATAGAGGGGTTGATGAAGTAAGAAGAACTATACCTCCTACTCGCCCAAAGGGCAGGGAAAATAAGATACGGATTTATGGGAAATACGGTCCTATCACCCATTACCACATAAATAGACAATCAAAGAAAGGTCCCACAAGATTACAGATAATCATATACTAATCATATAGTAATCTCATAGTAACCATATAGGAGAGAGGAGATATTGATAAGATACGTATGAGATTACGATGTGACACTAATAACCCGTCAAGAACCCGTTATGAACCCGTAAGTGATCAGAAAAATACAAGAAAACAAATAAGAAACGAAAAGAAAGACTAAGCTGGGGCTTAGTCTTTCTTTATCGGGAATTCCGTTTTCGGGAATCGGGACACCAGACACCGAAAACTGAAAAATCAGGAAATCGGTTACAAATTAGTGGCGGTTCAAGCGTGCGCCATCTGCCTCTGGGTTGCGAGCAGGACGATCACCACGATGCTCTGGACGTGGACCACGACGCTCTGGACGAGGACCGCGATCACCACGTGCTGGACGCTCTGGCTCTACATAACCCTCTGGTTTCTCCTTCAATGCCTTAGCACTGAGTTTGAACTTACCAGTCTTTTGGTCAACCTCCATGAGTTTGATAGTAATCTTATCACCCTCTTGGATACCCGTCTCCTCCATCGTCTCGTAACGCTTCCAATCAATCTCAGAGATGTGGAGCAAGCCCTCTTTGCCAGGCATAAACTCTACAAAGCAACCGTATGGCATGATAGATTTAACAGTTGACTCATACACCTCGCCTACCTCTGGGATAGCCACGATAGCTTTGATTTTAGCAATAGCAGCATCCATAGACTCTTGGTTATTAGAAGCCACCTCTACTTTACCACCCTCTTCTACTTCGTCAATAGAAACAACAGCACCAGTCTCAGCTTGGATACCTTGGATAATCTTACCACCAGGACCGATTACTGCACCAATCATATCCTTAGGAATGATGAAGCTTACGATGCGTGGAGCATGAGGTTTGAGGTCAGGACGAGCCTCTGGCATGGTCTCAACGATCTTGTCGAGGATATACATACGAGCCTCATGGGCTTGTGCCAATGCGTTCTCAAGAATCTCGTAGCTGAGGCCATCCACCTTGATATCCATTTGGCAAGCGGTCAAACCATCGCGTGTACCAGTAGTCTTGAAGTCCATATCACCAAGGTGATCCTCGTCACCAAGGATATCGCTGAGGATAGCATACTTAGTACCCTTGCACTCAGAAATAAGACCCATAGCAATACCAGAAACTGGTTTAATGGGCACACCAGCATCCATCAAGGCCAAAGTACCTGCACAAACAGTAGCCATAGAAGAAGAACCATTAGACTCGAGGATATCGCTCACTACACGGATAGTGTAAGGATAATCAGCAGGAACCACTGTCTTGAGCGCACGGCAAGCAAGGTTACCGTGACCAATCTCACGACGACCTACGCCACGTTGTGGACGAGCCTCTCCAGTAGAGAATGGAGGGAAGTTATAGTGAAGAAGGAACTTCTCTGAGCCTTGGATAAGTGCCTCATCAATCATCTTCTCATCGCGGCTGTTACCAAGTGTAACAGTAGAGAGAGATTGTGTCTCACCACGAGTAAAGATAGAAGATCCGTGAGGTCCTGGAAGTGGAGAAACCTCGCACCAGATAGGACGGATATCGGTAGTCTTACGACCATCCAAACGCTTGCCCTCATCGAGGATAGAGCGACGCATAGCCTCTTTCTCTACATCGTGGTAGTATTTGTTTACGAGTGCATCGATGTCATCCAACTCTACACCGAGAGCCTCAGCACGAGCAGCCATATACTCAGCTTTCTCGACCTTGAAGTCCTCGCGGATCTGGGTGAACATCTCCTCACGGTGATGCTTGTTGGTGTCAGCTGCAGTAGCTTGTGCATAAGCACGAGCGTAAGAGAACTCGTGAACTGCTTGCTTCAACTCATCATCATTGATCTCATGGCAATACTCACGTTTAACAGTCTTACCAAATGCCTCCATCATCTCAATTTGAGCTTGGCATTGTGGTTTAATGGCCTCGTGAGCTACCTTGATAGCCTCGAGCATATCTGCCTCGCTTACCTC
This sequence comes from Paludibacteraceae bacterium, assembly GCA_045587145.1. Lineage (GTDB taxonomy): Bacteria > Bacteroidota > Bacteroidia > Bacteroidales > Paludibacteraceae > Colicola. The sequence goes on along the minus strand of JAZNBO010000033.1, from coordinate 25,274 downwards.
TTTCATCTCACCCTCAACCATCATGATGTTGTCGAGAGTAGCAGCAACAACGAGCTCGATATCTGCTTTCTCGCATTGCTCGAAGGTTGGGTTAATCACGAACTCGCCATTCACACGAGCTACGCGCACCTCTGAGATAGGGCCCTCGAATGGGATATCAGAGCAAGCCAATGCAGCTGAAGCTGCCAAACCTGCGATAGACTCTGGCATATCAATGCCATCAGCAGAATAAAGGGTAACGTTTACGAAAGTGTCAGCGTGATAATCGCTTGGGAAAAGTGGACGCAAAGCACGGTCGATGAGACGAGCAATCAAAATCTCGTAATCAGATGCTTTACCCTCGCGGCGAGTAAAACCGCCTGGGAAACGACCAGCTGCAGAAAACTTCTCTTTGTACTCAACGGTAAGCGGCATGAAGTCCGTACCTGGAACCGCAGTCTTTGCGGAGCAAACTGTAGCAAGAACCATGGTATTGCCGAGGGTCGCCATTACAGCGCCGTCTGCTTGCTTAGCCAGCTTGCCAGTCTCGAGCGTGATCACACGCCCATCAGGAAGAATAATCTCCTTTTTTACAATATTCATCTTATTAATGTGTTTTAGCGGATGCCTTATTGCACCCAAAGTTAGTTATAGACCATAAAATGTCGCGCAAAGGTACTGAAAATTTTGCACATACGCAAATTTTAAGGTAAAAAAGTTCTAAAGTTTCAAAAGTTCTAAGGGTTAACGTAAAAAAAAGGTTGTTTGCGCCTGCAAACAACCTTTTTTTATAGAATATAAATTCTTGATTATCCGAGCATGGTAAGGAGGATACCAGCAGCAACAGCTGAACCAATCACACCTGCTACGTTAGGACCCATAGCGTGCATGAGGAGGAAGTTGCTAGGATCTGCTTTTTGTCCCTCAGACTGGCTCACACGAGCAGCCATTGGCACAGCAGATACACCTGCAGAACCGATCAGTGGGTTGATCTTCTCTTTAGAGAATAGGTTCATGAACTTAGCGAGGAGCACACCACCTGCACTACCCATACCGAACGCAATGATACCCATTGAAAGAATGAGGATAGTCTTCACGTTGAGGAAGGTTGCACCCGTAGCGGTAGCACCTACAGAAAGACCAAGGAAGATAACCACGATGTTCATGAGCTCGTTTTGAGCTACCTTGCTCAAACGATCAACAACACCAGACTCCTTCATCAAGTTACCCAACATCAAGCAGCCAATCAATGGAGCAGCGTCTGGCAACACCAATGCGATAACCGCAGTGATGATGATAGGGAACACAATCTTCTCTGTCTTGCTCACTGAACGCAATTGCTTCATCTTGATCTTACGCTCTGCTGGAGTGGTCAACGCACGCATGATAGGTGGTTGGATCACTGGCACAAGAGCCATATAAGAATAAGCTGCAATAGCAATAGGACCAAGCAAGTGAGGAGCCAACTTAGATGTCAAAAAGATAGAAGTAGGACCATCTGCACCACCGATAATACCGATAGAACCAGCCTCAGCAGGGGTGAAGAATGCACTTGCGCAGAGGAAAGTAATGAAGATACCTACCTGAGCAGCAGCACCCAATATCAATGATTTAGGGTTAGCAATCAGCGGACCGAAGTCAGTCATTGCACCTACACCAATGAAGATCAAGCAAGGATACAAACCTGCTTTAACACCAATATAGAGTACATCGAGAAGACCAGCGTTCTTCATAATGTAACCATAACTATGATAGCCCTCGTGGGTTGCATCAAGGAAGTTGGTCCACAACTCTGGGTGGTACATATTCGCGTTTGGCAGGTTGGTGAGCAACATACCAAATGCGATAGGCAATAGGAGCAGTGGCTCATATTGCTTCTTAATCGCCAAGTACAAGAGGAAGAATGAGATAAGGAGCATGACACCTTGTTGCCAGTCCATATTCATAAATCCCATTGTCTGGAAGAAACTTAATACATCATTCCACATAATTTAAAAGTTTTAAGTGTTTTAAAAGTTCTAAAAGTTGAAATGATTATATTAACCGATTACTACGAGCAAGTCGTCTTGCATTACGCTTTGACCAGCAGCCACAGCGATCTTGGTTACTGTACCGTCGCAGTCAGAGAGGATTGGGTTCTCCATCTTCATACTCTCGAGTACGAGCAAGGTGTCACCTTTCTTCACTGCTTGACCTTCCTTCACTGCTACAGAGATTACAGAACCTGGGAGTGGGCTGTTGATCTTGTTGCCACCTACAGGAGCAGGAGCTGGTGCTGGAGCGGCAGCTGGTGCAGGAGCTGGTTTTGGTTGAGGAGCAGCCACTGGAGCTGGTGCAGGAGCAGCAGCTACAGCTACGGTCTCAATCTCAACGAGCTTGTCGTCTTGCATTACGTTTTGACCAGCTTGTACGAGTACGTTCTTCACGGTACCTGTGTACTCACTTGCCACTACGTTCTCCATCTTCATACTTTCCATTGTGAGGAGAGTATCACCCTTCTTGATGCTGTCACCAGGTTTAACCATCACCTTAACGATGCTACCTGGGAGTGGGCTCTTAACCACAGCAGCGCCAGCTGGCTTAGCAGCTGCAGGAGCAGCGGTAGGAGCAGCGGTAGGAGCAGCTACGCGAGCAGCTTTCACTTTCTTAGACTCATTCTTTTGGAACTCAACGATGAAAGAAGTACCGTTTACTACTACTTCTGCTACGTTTGGTTCTATTTCTTTAACGGTTGTCTCGTACTTTTGACCACCGATAGTAAAATTAAATCCTTTTTTCATTGTCTTAACGATGTAAATTGTTCATGCCGTACATCTTATTGTTCCATTGTGTACGGTGTGGTTGAATAGTAATTTTGGTATCTTCCTCATCGTGTACACCATTATAATAAAGGTGCAACGCGAGCGCAATAGCAGCGGTACTATCAGCAGTCAGCGTGATAGAATCGTCGAGCTTGCTGTGGGTATGGGTCACCGTTTGCTCTGCTGCTTTGTTCTCTACTTTCTTCGCTTTTACGCGGGGTTGCATCACCCAGCCCATAAGCTTCATTACATAGACGAAAGCAAACAGCAACAGCACCACCATACCAAAACCGAGACCGGTGATAAACCAAGTCTGTGCGGTAATGCCGGTTGTTTCGGCTGCAACTTGAAGTAACATCATAATTACAATGGAATATTAGAGTGTTTCTTGAGAGGGTTAGTCAAGCGCTTTGTTTGCAAGTTCTCGAATGCGCGAACGATACGCTTACGAGTGTTGCGTGGCTCGATGATGTCATCGATATAGCCGCGGTTAGCTGCTTGATATGGGCTAGCGAACAAGTCTTTGTACTCAGCCTCCTTCTCAGCAATAAATTTCTTTCTTTCTTCTGGATCCTCGATAGCCTTGATAGCTTTTGCTTGCAATACACCTACGGCACCGCTAGCACCCATCACAGCGATCTCAGCGTTTGGCCATGCGTAGCATACATCGCCGCGGAGTTGCTTACAGCTCATCACGATGTGGCTACCACCATAAGACTTACGGATAGTTACAGTTACCTTAGGTACAGTAGCCTCACCGAAAGCAAACATCAATTTTGCTCCGTGATCGATGATACCAGCGTACTCTTGACCTGTACCGCAGAGGAAACCAGGAACGTCAACGAGGGTAAGGATTTGAATGTTGAACGCGTCGCAGAAACGAACGAAGCGAGCAGCCTTACGACTAGCGTCGCAGTCCAATACACCTGCCAACCAGTTTGGTTGGTTAGCGATGATACCAGTAGAACGGCCGTTGAAACGTGCGAAACCGCAGATGATGTTCTTAGCGTAGTCTTTTTGAACCTCCATGAAGTCGCCATTATCTACGATAGTGTAGATGATATCTTTCATGTTGTATGGTTTGTTTGGATCATCTGGAACGATCTCGTTCAAACTCTCCTCTACACGCATTGGATCATCGGTGCAGTTCATGAGTGGAGCCTCCTCCATGTTGTTTTGTGGGATGAAGCTAACGAGACGACGAACCTCTGCCAATGCCTCTTCCTCAGTAGCTGCTACGAAGTGAGTAACACCAGACTTGGTTGCGTGCACTTTAGCACCACCCAGTTGCTCTACGGTTACGTCCTCACCTGTAACGCTCTTCACTACCTTAGGACCAGTGATGAACATGTATGAGTTATTCTCAGTCATCATGATGAAGTCGGTCAACGCTGGGCTATATACAGCACCACCTGCGCAAGGGCCGAAGATTACTGAGATTTGTGGTACTACACCAGATGCGAGGATGTTACGCTCGAAGATCTCTGCGTAACCTGCCAATGCGCAAGCACCTTCTTGAATACGAGCACCACCTGAATCGTTGAGACCGATGATAGGAGCACCGAGTTTCACAGCTTGATCCATTACGTTGCAGATCTTGAGAGCCATGGTCTCGCTGAGTGAACCACCGATAACGGTTGCGTCTTGTGCGAACACGAATACCAAACGGCCATCGATAGTACCGCTACCTACTGCCACGCCATCACCCAAGAACACTTTCTTCTCCATGCCAAAGTCGTGGCAACGGTGGGTGAGGAACATGTTTACTTCTTCAAATGAGCCCTCATCGAGGAGCATGTTGATACGCTCACGAGCAGTATAGCTACCCTTTGCGTGATGTTTTTCTACTGCTGCTTCACCGCCACCAGCTGCTACTTTTGCGCGGTTGTCAATCAGTTTTTGCAATTTTGTTGTATCCATTTTATATTGAATTAAATTTCGTTTCTTATTTAGGTTGTTCGCAGAGCTCAGTCAAGATACCCTTAGTTGATTTTGGGTGCAAGAACGCGATCATGAGGTTCTCAGCGCCTTTGCGTGGAGCTTTGTCGATGAGTTGGATGCCTGCTGCCTCAGCCTCTGCCAATGCCTCTTCTACGCTATCTACGTTGAATGCTACGTGGTGGATACCACCCTTGCCACCGTTCTTCTCGATGAATTTAGCGATAGATGACTCTGGGCTTGTAGCCTCGAGGAGCTCGATCTTCACCTCACCTACTTTAAAGAAAGCGGTTTTTACTTTTTGGTCAGCTACCTCTTCGATAGAGTAGCATTTACCACCAGTTAAGAACTCGAAGAATGGCATAGCCTCTTCCAAACTTGTTACAGCGATTCCAAGATGCTCAATGTGAGTTGGTTTCATTGTTTTTAGATTTTTTTATGAGTTAATATTAATGTTAATTTCCTATTTTGCCAAATTGCGCACAAAGGTAGTATTTTTTTTCGAACTACGCAAATAAATAATTGTTAATTATTTTTTAATTCCTTTTTTGTCACTTGCAACTATCAAAATTCCACTTCCATTCTTTGTAAAATGAGTGCTTTTACAAAAAAGAAGGTGTGACGTCTCGCCTCGCCACACCTTCTTTTTCATACCACTTTACTTTACGACATCATATTCTTAATCACTTGCAGAATACTTTCCACATACGACCATTCCTGCCGTATCGTTTTCACATCTCGTTGCAATAATTCGTACTGCACAGCAGATTGACTTTCATGCAATTGTTTTTGTTGCACTAATGGTTTTGTATCTTCCATTATCACTTCGCTAAAATGCTTTTCTACTGGGCGTACAAACCACCATCGTTTGCCCCAATAGACAACCATCGCAATGAGCAACATTACCCCTGCGATTACGAGGTATGATGCCCACATTGGCAACCACTGTTCGAGCCATGCAGCCAAAGCAATAGCCAAGAAAATTAGCCCCACAACCACAATGGTAGTAATAGAGAAGAGCGCGATAATGAGTCCTAGCAACTGACTCGTTTGCTCGATACTGCGCACTTGTAACAACTTATATTGCGCCTTTATATATAATTGAATATCAGTTAGTAACTGATTATAAATTGTTGCGCTCATAGTATTTTGTACTTAGAGAGAGAGAAGAGAGAAATAGCGCAGAGAGTTATTGCCTCCCTGCGCATTAAAGTTATTTCTTCGCTGTTTCATTTTTGGCAGCATCATCTACAGCGGCTTCGATGTCGGCTTTGCAATGGCAATTGCACAGACCATTTTTGATGCGTTTCATCACTTTGTCCACCAAATGAGAGATTTCGTCTACACTCATGTTAGCATACTTCTCGCGAGCGATAGTTGCAATCTCCGCGCGTAGTTCTCTACCGCTTTTTGGAGCTAGCATCAAGGCTGCTGTTGCTCCCACTACAGCTCCTCCTAAGAGAGCTAGTAGCATCTTTGTTCCTGTTGTCATAGTTGGTTTAGATTAAGGGTTAATAATTTTATTTTCAGGCAGATTCGATGCATCTTCCTGCGCTATTTCACACAATTTCTATGCCAGATTTGTAGATGTCAAAAAAAAATCGTAATTTTGCAGCGAAATTACATTTTGAGGTCCATTATGAACAAAATCAACTCCAATATACTCAGTGCATGCATCACACTTCTACTGATTGTAGTGGTCATTATTAGTTCGCTAACAACCAGCAATATAGTAAACACGCTGCAAGAAGAAGAACAAAAGAAAATTGAACTTTGGGCAGAAGCTACCCGTCAATTCATTTTAGCAGGCGAAAATGATAATATAGACCTGCTACTGCAAGTGATGGAAGGCAACACCACTATCCCCGTATATATGGTAGATACCAACTATAACCTGCTTCTCTCACGCAACGTATCAGAACCTAAACGCAATGTGGAACGATTCTACATCAAGAAAATCAATGAGCTTCGTGCCACACAAGAACCCATCGAAGTACGTATCTCCGACAACGTAATGCAGTATATCTATTACGAGACATCAAGCACACTGCGTTGGTTGTCGTACTTCCCTTATATTCAGTTGGTTGTCATGCTCGCGTTGGCAGGAATGGCAGCCATTGCTCTACTCATGGTGCAACGCAGCGAGAAGAATAGTCTATGGGTAGGTCTCTCCAAAGAAACTGCTCATCAGTTGGGTACACCTATCTCATCGCTCAACGCATGGAACGAACTACTGAAAGCGACCTACCCGAACGATCCACTTCTCCCTCAGATGGATGAAGATATTCGCCGTTTGCAAATGATAGCCGAGCGTTTTTCTAAGATTGGTTCGCAACCCATATTAGAGCAATACGATGTACTCCCTGTGGTACAAGCAGCTATGGATTACATGCGCGCGCGAACATCTAACAAAGTAGAGTATAGATTAGAGGTTAAAGGTGAGAGGTTAGAGGCAAGAGCGATGCTGTGCGCACCACTCTTTGAGTGGGTAATTGAGAACATCTGCAAGAATGCCATCGACTCAATGGAGGGCAAAGGATGTATCACGATTGAGGTAAGGCGAGAGGCGAAAGGCAAGATTTATATCGACATTACCGACACCGGAAAGGGCATTGACCGTAGAAACTTTAAGCGGATTTTCCAACCCGGTTACACAAGTAAGAAACGCGGTTGGGGATTGGGATTGAGTTTAGGCAAGCGTATCATCGAAGATTATCATCGCGGCAAACTCTTCGTGAAGCAATCGCAATTGAGTGTTGGTACGACCTTCCGCATCGTCTTGGAACAAGCCAAAGACTGTTGATCCAGAGCCCGACATTGCTGCATATACTGCGCCTGCATCTTGTAGGCGCTTTTTTATTTTGGCTATCTCAGGATGAAGAGGAAAAACGGTTTGCTCAAAATCGTTGATGAGCAAAGGACACATATCGGTTAGTGCTTTGCCCTCTACTAACGCTTGTTTGATCTGCCCTTCTGCCTCTGGGTGGCGCACTATACCAGCATACGCCTCCTTGGTAGAAACACCGCAGTTCGGCTTGATCATCACAAGGCGCAAACCACTCAAATCCAATGATATAGAAGAAAGTGCATCACCAATACCCTCAGCATAGCAGGGGGTATTATAGATAAAGAATGAACAGTCAGCACCCAAGGGGCGTACCTCTGCTGCAAGTTGCTCCTTAGTCAGTCCGAGAGAAAAAATCTCGTTCAGCGCAATTGCCGTATGGGCAGCATCGCTACTACCTCCACCTAAGCCTGCGCCAAAAGGAATATTCTTCTTGAAGGTAATTTTGACATTACCTATTTGAGGATAACGCTCGCGCATACGCGCGTATGTCTTGTATATAAGGTTATCCGTAGGTGAACAATCCACAGTCAAACCTTCTTGAACAAAAGCAAACTCATCTGCTATTTCCACCTCCAACTCATCGTGCAAACCATAAACGGGATAGAAGATAGTTTCCAAGTCGTGATAACCATCTTCTCGCTTGCGAACAACGCGCAAACCGATATTGATTTTGCAGTTAGGAAAGAGTAGCATATAGACCGCTATGCTGTTAGAAGTTAGACAGTATCCATGAAGGACTTTTGCACTTTATTGAAGACCACGATACCGACTGCGAGGAGCACGACCATGAAAATAAAACTATAACCAAGCATCCACCAATCGTGATTACCTACACCCAACATACCATATTTAAAGAACTCAACGATACCCGTTAGCGGATTGAGTTGCATGATAAGGCGAAGCTTCTCGTTAGTAATAGTAGAGAGCGGATAAATAACAGGGGTAGCGTACATCCACAGACTGACAAAGAAACTCAATAACAATTGCAAGTCGCGGTACTTAGTTGTCATACTAGAAAATAAGATACCAAAGCCCAACGCCAAACCTGCCAACATCACAACGAGCACAGGGAACATGAGGGCATACCAATTGGTATGTATTTGAACATCAGTAAATAAGGCATAATAAGCATACACCACCAGGAAAAGAGCAAACTGAATGGCAAAACGCACAAGGTTGCTAATCACATCGCTGAGCGGTGTCACCAAACGAGGGAAATAAACTTTACCAAAGATACCGGCATTGGTCACAAACGTATTGGAAGTCTTGCCCAAGCAATCAGCAAAGTATTGCCAAAAACTGATACCTGCCAAATAGAACAAAGGTTGAGGCAAACCATCGGTAGAAATCTTAGCAATACCACCGAACACCACCATATACATGACCGTAGTCATCATTGGTTGAATAACATACCAAAGCGGACCAAGCACAGTCTGTTTATACTGAGTAATGATATTACGTTTCACGAAGAGCATCATCAAGTCGCGATAACGCCAAATCTCCTTGAAATCAACCGATAAAAGACTATCTTTCGGACGGATTTCAGTCGTCCATTTTTCTTGTGTTTCTGCCATAATTACGAAATTTGGGTGCAAAGGTACGTTTTTTTTTGCAAATGTGCAAATTTATTTGTACCTTTGCGCGTTAATTGTATATTTATGGAGAATTATATTGTATCAGCCCGAAAATACCGCCCTACCACTTTTGAGAGCGTGGTGGGTCAGCAAGCGTTGACACAGACACTTCGCAATGCGATTCGTACGAATCACTTAGCGCATGCTTATTTATTCTGTGGGCCTCGCGGTGTGGGCAAAACGACTTGTGCTCGTATCTTTGCTAAGACAATCAACTGTCTTAATCCGACAGCGGAACATGATGCGTGTAATCAATGTGAGTCGTGCGTAGCTTTCAATGAGCAACGATCATTTAATATCCACGAATTGGATGCTGCATCCAACAACTCGGTGGAAGATATCCGTTCGCTGATTGACCAAGTGCGTATCCCACCACAAATTGGCAAATATAGTGTATATATCATTGACGAGGTGCACATGCTCTCGCAAGGTGCGTTCAACGCGTTGTTAAAGACATTGGAGGAGCCACCTTCGTATGCCATATTTATCTTAGCGACCACAGAGAAACATAAAGTATTGCCAACCATATTGAGTCGTTGCCAGGTATATGATTTCAGCCGTATAACAGTGACAGACACTATTCGTCATTTGCAGTATGTTGCTCAGAAAGAAGGTATTAACGCAAGCGAAGAAGCCCTAAACGTAGTTGCTCAAAAGGCCGATGGTGGTATGCGCGATGCGCTGAGTATCTTTGATCAATTGGTATCATTCTGCGGAACAAACATCAGTTACGAACAGGCGATAGAAGTGCTAAACGTATTGGATACGGACTACTATTTCCGATTGGTAGATGCTGCCCTAAGTAGTAACGTAAGTCAAGCACTATTATTACTCAATGACGTCTTAATGAAGGGCTTTGATGCTGGACATTTCGTAACCGGCTTCGCCCAACACCTACGCGATGTATTGGTGAGCAAAGATGCTGCCACTATACAATTATTAGAGACCTCCGATGCCATTCGCCAACACTATCAGGAACAAGCACAACGTTGCCATGCCAAGTGGTTGTTCAATGCGTTGGACATTATGAACACCTGCGACATTAACTACCGCACTGCTAAGAACAAACGTTTGACCGTGGAATTGGCATTGGTGAAACTCTGTCGATTAGTAGAGCCTGCGACCGCTCCCGCGGAAAAAGTAGTAGCAACGCCACAAGTGGCACAGGCCCCAAAGATACAAAACGGTACTCCGCAAGCGGCACCTGCTCCACAGCCTGCAAGTACTCCGCAAACAGTATCTACTCCTAAACCATCGGCACCAACTGCTCCCCCACCTCCAAAACCGATGATAGGAACTATGCCGTCGTTGGGTAACCTGGGGAAACTAAGTGCGACTCCGCAAGCAGTTGCACAACCAACAGCTACAACACAAGCAGAGCAGCCCAAACGTAATAACCCTTTTACACTTGACCAACTCAATAGCGCGTGGGTTGGTCAGATAAAACACTTCGAGAAAGAAGAGCGCTTCAAAGCTATGCTGACAACCTACGAACTGGTGCAAGACTCTGATACGATGTTCCATATCACCGTGGATAATCAGTTGCAAAAGAAAGAGTTTGCTAAGTTTGGCAAAGCACTGATGGATCGCGTGCGCGATGCCCTGCAAAATGACTATATTCAGTTGCGTGTGGAGGTGGCTGAGTATGTAGCCACACAGGTAGCGTACACCTCAACTGAGAAATACAAGATTCTCAACCAGTTAAACCCACATCTAGAAGAGATGCGCCAACGCATGAACCTACAAATAGAATAAATTGATTTTTTAATTATGAATATCCTATCTATTTTATTATTTTCGTTTGCTTTGCTGACGGATACCCATATCAGTACGAGCAATCCTCGTCCCATGGAAGACTTGCAACGTTCGATTGCAGAGATTAATCAAAATCCTGCTATTGAGTTCGTAGTGGTAACCGGTGACCTCACCGAGAATGGCGACCGTGCCTCTATCCAAGCCATCAAAGATGCGTTAGATCAGCTCAATGTACCTTTCTATGCGGCTTCGGGTAACCACGAGACGACATGGTCGGAGTCTGGTGTGATGGATTTCAGTCGTGTATTCGGCGACAGTCGGTTCGCTTTCTCCCACAGTGGAATGTATTTCATTGGCTTTAACTCGGGTCCTGTGATTCGTATGGCAGACGGGCATGTGGCACCACAAGATATTGCATGGCTCAAACACAATCTGGATAGCGTTTCCACAGCAAACACGAACAAGAAGGAGGGCGTAACACCGATTTTTGTTTTCACACATTACCCACTGCGCAACGGTGACGTGGACAATTGGTATGATGTGACCGATGTGCTACGCCAACATAATGTTCAATGCATCATGGGTGGACACTATCACCGTAATTTGATCTTCGATTGCGATGGCATTGCCGATGTACTTAATCGCTCCAACATGCGCGACAAAGATGGAGTGAATGGCTATTCTATCATCAGCATCACAGATAGCATTCGCTTCCATGAGAAACGTATTGGGGAGGCTGCCAAGCATTGGCTCAGTTTGCCATTCGGTCCGAAAACATACGGAGAGTCAAATGACAGTTTGCGCCCTAATTTCGATGTAAATAAGGAGTATAAGCAAGTGGAGCGTGTATGGCACAAATCGTTACACGGTGGTATCTACTCTACCCCTGTGACCGATGGCAAGAGCCTCTTTATTGGTGACGATGTGGGTGTGATGTACGCATTGGATCTCAAATCGGGCAAGACACGTTGGCAGTTCAATACAGGTATGCGTATCGTGGGTTCACCTGCTGTCAGCGATGGTGTGGTAGTCTTCGGTAGTGCCAACTATATGATCTACGGTTTGGACGCTAAGACAGGTAAGGAGTTATGGCACGTGACCACCGAGCAAGCCGTTATGGGTGCTGCTACTATTCACGAAGGCATAGCATATATCGGCGGTGGCGACGGAAGAATGTTCGCTATTGACATTCATACTGGTGCTGTTAAATGGTCGTTTGATGAGTTGAAGAACTACGTTCTCACTCGTCCGTTGGTATATCAGGACAAACTCTATTTTGGCACATGGGATACGCACTTTTATGCGTTGAATTTGCAGGACGGTTCGCTCGTTTGGAAGTGGAATAACGGTAATGGTAATCCTAAGTTATCGCCTGCTAGCGTATGGCCTGTGGCTGCCAATGGAAAGATTTTCATCACGGCTCCAGATCGCTACTTCACTTGCCTTGATGCCGAAACAGGTGAGCAGATTTGGCGAACCAAAGAGTATAAGGTACGCGAGACCGTAGGTCTTAGCGAGGACGGCAAGACAGTCTATTCCAAATGTATGTGGGATACGATTGTCGCTATGGATGCTACCACACACGAGCCTGTCACTCGTTGGGCTACACATGCAGGTTTTGGCTATGAGCATAACCCTGCTATGCCATTGGAGAAAGACGGCACCTTATGGGTAAGCACCAAGAACGGTTTGCTACTCGGCATGGATGCGAAGACTGGCGCTGTATTATGGCGTCATAAAATTGGCAACTCTATCCTTAACACGCCTCTGCCACTGAGCAACAAAGAATGTATCTTCACCAGCAGCGAAGGTACTATCACATATATACGGGTAAAGAAATAAAATATTATGTCTATATTACGCGTATTATTAGCAATATTTTTTCCACCTTTGGCAGTGATAGACAAAGGCTGTGGGTCATTCCTGATTGTCTTTATTCTCACTGCCTGCGGTTGGGTACCCGGTGTGATAGGTGCATTGGTTATCTTGAATAAGAAAGAATAACAATAGAATAGTATGTCCCTTTTCGACCTAAAAGCATATCTGCCGACCACCAAAAAAGAGTTGCAACTCCGCGGTTGGGACGAAGTGGACGTAATCCTCTTCTCGGGTGATGCGTATATTGACCACCCCTCTTTCGGGGCGGCAGTTATTGGTCGTGTGCTGGAAAAGGCAGGTTATCGTGTGGCAATAGTGCCTCAGCCAGATTGGCGAGGTGATCACCGTGATTTTACGAAATTAGGGCGACCTCGTCTATTTTTCGCCGTGACTTCGGGTAGTATGGATAGTATGGTCAATCACTATACTGCGGCTAAGCGCCTAAGGTCAGACGATGCCTATACGCCAGAAGGTAAGGCTGGTATGCGTCCAGACTACTGCACGATTACTTATTGTAATATACTCAAACAGTTATACCCTGATGTGCCTATCGTCATAGGGGGCATAGAGGCCTCTATGCGCCGACTGACTCACTATGACTATTGGTCCGACAAGTTAATGCCAAGCATATTGGTAGATTCGAAAGCTGACCTACTGGTCTATGGTATGGGCGAGAAACAGGTGCTTGCCATCGCAAAGCGATTAGAGGCGAGAGGCGAAAGTTCAGAGGCGAAAGGCTGGGAGGATATACCACAAGTGGCGTATCTCACAAAAAGCAATCCTACACAACACGATACAACAGTTTCACAACACTACACAATATTGCAGAGTCACGAAGAGGCGGTAAAAAGCAAACGGGTACATGCGGAGAATTTTCGTATCATAGAGACAGAGAGCAATAAGATTCACGCTGCTACAATTATCCAACCTGTAGGAGATAAGTACGTAGTGGTCAATCCGCCCTACCCTACGATGACGACTGAGGAATTGGATGCAATATACGATTTGCCCTTCCAATATCACCCTCATCCAAAATATAAAGACAAGCATATACCAGCCTACGAGATGATTCGTTTCTCGGTGTGTATGCATCGTGGGTGTTTTGGGGGTTGTAGTTTCTGTACTATTTCGGCTCATCAGGGCAAGCAAATCACGTCGCGTTCGGAGCAGAATATCCTTCGCCAAATAGATATACTGAAAGATTTGTCCGAGTGGAAAGGTTATTTGAGCGACTTAGGCGGACCGAGTGCTAATATGTATGGTATGCATGGCAAGGACATGTCGTTGTGCGAGAAATGCGCACGTCCTAGTTGTTTATGCCCTACGATATGCAAAAATCTCAATCAGGACTTTACGCCACTATTGCATATATATAATAAGGTGGATAGCCTGCCATATATCAAAAAATCGTTTGTGGGTAGTGGTGTCCGTTACGACTTGATGAACGAAGCGTATGGTAGGGAACTCATTACGCGCCACGTATCAGGACGACTGAAAGTAGCACCCGAACACACGTCAGATAATGTACTTAAAATCATGCGCAAGCCATCGTGGGAACAATATGAACGTTTTCATCGTTTCTTTGAGCAAGTGAATAAAGAAGCAGGATTGCGCCAGCAGTTGATACCGTATTTCATTTCCTCTCACCCGGGCTGTACGAACAAGGATATGCAGCAATTAGCCGAGCGTTGCCGACAGTTGCACTATCGTCCAGAGCAGGTTCAGGATTTCACTCCTACTCCTATGACACTTGCTACAACGATGTTCTACACAGGTTTGAATCCATACACTATGCAACCTGTATATGTAGCACGTAGCAAAGAGGAGAAGCAAAAGCAGAATAGTTATTTCTTCTGGTGGAAGCCTCAAGAGACGGTGACAAAACAACATACTCATCAACGATCATATCGTATAAAAAAGCATAAATCATAATGGAAAAGAAGTTTCATATCAATCCAAAGACCCTTGTTTTAGAGCAAGTGGAGCATGGTATAGGCTATTGGCTACGTCAGAGTGGTTTATATATATTAGGCGGAGTGGTGTTAGGTGTTATTTTTCTATTTCTATTCCTGACCTTCTTCCCTTCGCCACGCGAGAAGCAATTGCTACGCGAGAAAGAATTGCTACACTCCCAACTGACTACGCTCAACCGACAGGTAGATCAAATGCAGTTAGTGATGAACGATTTGCAGCAGCGCGATGATAACCTCTACCGTGTACTTTTTGGTGCCGAACCTATTCCTATTAGCATACGCCAAGGCGTACAACGCAAGATTTCATACTATGAGGAAATTGCACAAATGACCAATAACCAATTGTCGGCCGACCTGTCACTCAAAGTAGATATACTGGAAAAGGAGATGTATATACAATCCAAGTCATACGATGATATTGTTGAGATGGCTAAGAATCAAGAGATTCGTATGGAGAATATCCCTGCTATTCAACCTGTGCTCAACAAGGATCTCACGCGTGTGGCATCGGGTTATGGTATGCGTATTGACCCTGTGTATCATGTGCGCAAGTTTCACCATGGAATGGACTTCACGGCTCCTACGGGTACAGAAGTATTTGCTACGGGTAATGCGAAAGTCAAGTTCTCTGGCTGGAAACAAGGCTATGGCAATACAGTGATACTTGACCACGGATTTGGCTACGAAACGCTGTATGCCCATTTGTATAAGTCTTTGGTAAGAAAAGGACAGAAAGTTCGCCGTTCGGATATTATCGGTTTGGTAGGTAATACGGGTAAATCCACAGGTCCGCACTTGCACTATGAGGTGCGCCTCAATGATCGTCCAGTGGATCCGCGCAACTATTACTTCTACGACTTATCGCCAGAAGAATATGACCAGATGATTCAACTCTCCAACAATTTTGGACAGATGTTGGATTAGTTCAGCATATCATTGATAGCACGTTTGGCTCTTTCGCCTATTACTACCAATCGATAGACTATTGTGTCGCGCAAGTAGTTTACTAGGTCGAATGGCGTGCTATTCGTGAACGAAGAGAGACGGAAATAGCGATAGAGTTGCTGTACATATCCGTTGGTTACTATCTCGGCGTGTCCTAAGGAGTCTAGATTAGCAAATATATCGCCCTGCAATTGTCCTTTCAGCATATTGCGAACCACATTTGACATACCCAACAAGGCATATTTATCGCTATCGCACATAGCCCATCGGTTCATCAAGTCTTGCAGCGATTCACGTTCATCTTCTTCCAAATTCTGTAATTGACTATCATTCCAAGGTAGTAGCCAATGTGCAGCGCGTTCGCGAAAGAATTCCGTTTGGTATGCTGTTCTAAAAATTAGGAAGTTCTGATCCAAGTGCATACGCGATATGCGATCCATATCGTCTTGGTGTTTGCTAATCACATTGTAAAACTCATCCGAACCTACCTGATTCATCAGGGGCATGATTTCTTTTGCCAGTTCTTGATTAAACTTCTCCAAGTGTTTGATTTGTGAGGTGCGTGCTATATTGCAAAGAGCAGTAAAACAGAGTTCAGGGTCGTCGGTAAGTACTTCTTGGATTCGGTCTAATAGGTCATATTGCTCGCGCAGTACGGCACTATACTTCATCATGCACATCAGCAGTCCCACGATAGCGCGTTCGCGTATTATGTCGCAACAAGCTTGTGGATAAGCTTTGATGAGCAGGAGCATACGTTCTGCGCTCCATTGTCCCTCTAATAGCGCAAGGGTGAGTCCTGTTACAGCCATCGCGCCGTCATCAGGCGATGCGCTATCTTGTACATAGACTAAGAAATCGGCGCAATCTTCCTCAGACAGCACAGGCGTATCACGGTAGAGGTCAAATATGTCGCAAGATTTGTTCATTGTTAATGTTGGCGTCCGGCAGCTGGTCTCCGGCATCCAGCGTCCGGGATCTGGAAGCCGACAGCCGGAATCCAGTGTCTGGCAGCCGGTCTCCGGCAGCCGGATGCCTATAATTCTTCTTTTATCAGATAATTATTACGCTCGTTGGAGTTACGAATAATCAGTTCGCCTAAGAAGCCTGCCAAGAATAGCATACAGCCTAAAATCATCATCAATATGCTCAAGTGGAAATATGGGTTCACACCCACGAGCATAGCACGCACGCCACTTGCCAAAGCATGCAACTTCATCGCGCCTACTACCACTATTGCTACAAAACCTAAGATGAACATCACGCTGCCCACCAATCCGAAGAAGTGCATCGGTTGTTTGCCAAACTTATTGAGGAACCACAGGGTCATCAGATCCAGATAACCATTCACAAAGCGGCTCATACCAAACTTGCTCTCACCAAACTCGCGTTTGCGGTGTTGTACCACCTTCTCACCAATCTTGGTGAAGCCTGCGTTTTTAGCCAAATAAGGTATATAACGGTGCATCTCTGAGAACACTTCGATGTTTTTCACCACTTCTTTGCGATAGGCTTTGAGTCCGCAGTTCATGTCATGCAACTGAATACCTGTCACACGGCGTGCGGTAGCGTTAAAGAGTTTGCTAGGCAGGTTCTTGGTCAGTTTGTTGTCATAGCGTTTTTGCTTCCAGCCACTCACAAGGTCATAGCCCTCTTCCTTTATCATGCGATATAATTCGGGTATCTCATCGGGTGAATCTTGCAAATCGGCATCCATGGTAATGACCACATCGCCTTGTACCGTTTGAAAGCCACAGTGCAACGCAGCCGACTTACCATAGTTACGGCGAAAACATATTCCGCGTACTTGGGTATCTTTATCTTTGAGAGTTTGGATTACTTGCCATGAAGAATCGGTAGAGCCGTCATTCACAAACACTACTTCATACGTATAATTATGTTCTTTCATCACACGCACGATCCACTCGTGCAACGCAGGTAAACTCTCCGCTTCATTATACAATGGAACCAAAACAGATATATCCATGATAAATAATTTTAAGTATAAAATTCTAATTTCGACTGCAAAGTTACTAAAAATATCCGAATTATGCTAATAAACATAGTTTTTTTTGCATATTTCATAAAAAAAGTGTATCTTTGCACGCAAAATTAGCGAATGTATGCGTAAATATCAAGAAGAATTTGGCAAACTTTGGGAATTAAACTCGCTCTGGAACTCTCTTACTCCAGAGCAAAAAGCCTTCATTGATGCCAATTCAGAAGTTAAAAAGTATCGTAAGAACGAGATGATTCACCGCGAAGGCGATGCGCCTACGCACATTATGATGGTGATTTATGGTACTGTTCGACTCTCTAAGGAAGGAGTGGGACAGCGTGTACAGATTATTCGTCTCTTGAAGCCTCATGATTTGTTTGGTTATCGCAGTGCCATTGTGGGCGATGCGCACTCGTCGTGTGCCAGTACGTTGGAGCCTACGGCTGTATATCGTGTGCGCAGAGAGGCGTTTCTCAAGTTGGTGCAGCAGAACAATGAGTTCTGTTTCAGCGTGCTCACGGCTATGGCCAAGGACTTGGCTATTTCGGAGTCTCGCACGGTGAACCTCACGCAGAAGCATATCCGTGGTCGTTTGGCGGAGTCATTGCTCACGTTGCGCCATACGTATGGTTTTGATGAAGATGGCGCAACTATCGCTATGTATATGGCGCGAGAGGATTTGGCAAATATGTCGAATATGACCACTTCTAATGCTATTCGTACATTGTCTCAGTTCGCTGGAGAGGGCTTGATTGCTATTGACGGACGAAAGATCAAGTTGCTTGATGAGGAAGAGTTGATGCGTATTAGTCGTTTGGGATAATGCGCAAGTCCCTGTGTATATTACTTTTGTTTTTGTTTACACTGCATCTATATGCGTTAGATGTGGATTATCGTTTGAGTGGCCGTGCCGCTTGGATATTGCCCGATGGTAAGGTGGATAAGATGACCCAGCAGCAGGGCAAATGGCTGGGGCCTGCCTATTCGGCTGATTTCTCAGTCACGTTTCGTCCTGACTGGCGTGCCTTGCAACAGTGGAACGGCGCAGGCGTAGGTCTGGGATTCACTTATTGGCATTTGCCATACGATTTGCTGGGACAAGCCTTTGCGCCCTACGCATATATGGATATACCATTGGTCAAACGCTCGCATTTTATCTTGGGCCTGCGTCCTGGTATAGGAGCGGCGTTTATGACCAAGACCTATCAAAACACCGTACCAGAGGGGCACTTGTACCAAGATCTCAATAATGCCAATCAGTCTATCGGTAGTGTGACCAATCTCTATTTCCCCGAGATGCTATATATGGATTTTCCCATAGCAAAAGGTTGGTCTGTGGGTATTGCAGGCGGTTGGTATCATATCAGTAATGGTAGTGTACGCCAACCCAATTCGGGCTATAATCTCTTTGCGGCAGAGTTAGCCCTACGTTATTCCCCTACCCAATCGCCAATAGCCAATAACCAATCACCAATAGCCAATCACCCATCCCCAATGGCCCATCGCCAATCACCAATAGCCAAACGCTGGTCTATCATAGCAGCCGCTACGGCAAGTGGGCGTCAGGTGTATTACCGCGATCAGCAGACCTTCTTTGTTTCTTCGATGCATGCTGCTGCCTATTGGCATGCGCACACGATATTCCATTTAGGTGGTGGTGTAGATGTGTTTTATGATGGTGCATATATTCCGCGTGATACGCAATTCCAGAAGACCAACCTGGCAGCCGCTAAGGCAGGAGACTGCTGGCGCATAGGTGTGAGCCTGCAACCGACCTTTGTAGTAGGTGATTTCTCGTTGGGATTGCATTTGGGTGCATATCTCTATGACCCTGTGAAGGAGTTAGAACCATATAGTGAGGCGATTTTGTCGCCTACTGGACGACTGGACAAGCCAATGTTCTATGCATACGACTTGCTCAAAGCAGGCAGTTCTGGCAATCCAGACGGTTGGTTATATACATCTGTTGTATTGCGTTATCATTTGCCATGGCATATTTTCTTGCAAGCCATGATGAAAAGCCACTTAACGAAGGTTGAGTTCGTCAGCCTTGGTATTGGATTCTATTATTAACATATTCCTTAGGTTTTTGATTAAGTTCACCGACAATAGTTCTTATTCATATTTAATGCAAGACTATTAGCCTAACGATTATGTTATCAACAACTTAAACAACATTTCTCTTTCAACAACAACTGCGCGCGCCAACATGCGCTTGCCATGAAATTTCTATGGTAATTTTATATTTCTTGCCGCTCGCGATGTTGGCGAGCGGAATGTTGTTGGTTGTTTTGTTGTTTTTGTTGCTGGAAGTATATTTTTCCTGACGATATTTGAATAAGAGCCCCGACAATTCCCTGTCCGCACCACACAATAACCATACAATAACCATACAATAACCATACAATTCCTTACCTACATAGCACCCAGAAGGGGGCTTTCTATGCTTATTCTCCCCTCCCCCTTGTAGGGGGAGGTTGGGAGGGGGCTTGCCTCCCCTTTCAGGGGGAGGTCGGGAGGGGGCTTACTCACCTTGTTGGTGGAGGTCGGGAGAGGGCATAAAAAAAGAGGGCTGCCGTGCGGCAGCCCTCCGATTGTATTTAGAAATTCTATTCTAAACTATTGGATTATTACCAACCTGGGTTTTGACCGATTTGCTCGTTCAACTCGATTTGACCAGATGGGATAGGAGCAAGATAGTGCTTGTCCTCGAATACACGGTGCTCACCTGTGGTGTTGCACTCAATGTAACCGTGGTCACCCTCAGTCAACTTCACGCTCTTGAGGTCGATTGGCCAACCAGCCTCAATCCAAGCACCTTGAGTTTGCTCTGGATACTTTTGAGTATCGAGCTTATCCAATTGGTGCCAACGGATGAGTGACCAGTAACGATCGTTGAGGTCGAACATCAACTCTACGCGGCGCTCGCGGCGAACCTCCCAAATGAGGTCAGAAACGCCCATGTTGTTAGCTGGGTCACCTTGGAGCTTGAGGTTAGGCATACCAGCACGTGCACGGAGTTTGTTGATAGAAGCGGTAGCACCTGCCTCGTCACCGAGCTCAGCGCAAGCCTCAGCGTGGTTAAGAAGGATCTCTGCCAACCAGAAGATAGGACCATCAGTCTCGTTACCGTTGGTAGCTTGACGATATTGACTTGGGGTAGCAGGCTCATCAAACTTGGTGATACCATAACCAGTAGAAACAGTGTTCTCAGCTGCTGTCTCTTGACCTGGCATACCCTCGTAACGTACACGACCATTACCTACATAACCGAGGTAAGCATCGATTTGTTGAGCAAGACGTGGATCACGAGCTGCGAGAAGATCAATAATAACAGGTTTGCCTGCATTTACACCTTCTTCTGCTGTACCAAGACGACCTTTATCGTCGCCTGTTGGGAGAGAACCGTCTTTCATCAAATAAGCGTTGAACGCTGCGCGGCTCAAACCGTGAGTTTGGGTAGAACCACAGCAGTAGTCTTGAGTTGCGTGAGGAAGAACGCCGAGAACATACTTCTTGTACATAATCATCTCCTTGTTGCCAGCGAGATCAAGAGAGTTGTAGTTAGCACGATAACCCTCTGCACCATCGGTCAAAGCAAAGTTACCAGAATTGATAATAGCCTCAGTAGCAGCCTTAGCCTCTTTCAAATACTTCTCTGCACGAGCAGCATCTTTGAGGTGATACTTAGCGTATGTACCCTCGAACAAGCAAATGCGAGCCTTCATAGCTTGAGCTACGTAGATGTTGTAAGCAGTGCGAGAAGAAGCATTCTTGTCACCCATGTTCTCAACAGCGTAGTTGAGGTCAGCCAAGATGTTATCCATTACGGTGTTACGGTTGTGACGTGGACCGTAGAGGATGTCAGCATCGTCTTTACCCAAAGTTTTGTCAACCCAGTAGCAGTCACCAAACTTGCGCACGAGGCAGAAGTGTTGCCAACCACGATAGAGGTGAGCGAGAGATTTGTAGTAAGCCATGCTTGATGGAGCCATAGGTACGTTGTCAATCTCCTCGAGGAGGATGTTTGCACGACGAATCTCTGTGTAGCATGCGCTCCATGTACCATCAGTTGCACTTACGTTCTTGAAGCCCCAACCTGCAAGACCTGTTACAGCTTGGTTGTCGTTCAAAGTATTGAAGTAGAAATCACCACTTGCACCACCAGTACCGTATGCAGAGAACTCATTGTAGAAATAGTTGGTGTACATCTCTACGTTGGTCTCGCTGGTGAAGAAGTTACCTTTGGTGAAAGAATCGTATGGATCGTTGTTCAACAAGTCGCAACTTGTGAAGAGCACCATACCAGCCATCAAACTTAAAATTATCTTTTTCATAATTGTATCCAATTTAGTTAATTAGTTATTAGTTAATAATTAATATTCAATCTTTTTAGCGTTAAACATTAATTATAGAGTTACTTGCAAACCGAATGAATACGAACGCATGAGAGGCTCGGTACGACCGTATGTACCATTACCGAAGCTACCAGTACCACTACCTGTAGAAACCTCAGGGTCGAAACCGTATTGAGCGGTGTGGTTGATAAGGTCACACAAGTTGTTGAAAGAAGCGTAGATACGTACTTTCTCGATAGTAGCCTTGCGTGTTAACTTTTGTGGCAATGTGTAACCTACGGTGAGGTTCTTCAAACGGAGATATGCCAAATTCATCAAATACTTATCTTGTGGGTAGAAGTTGTTCTTACCTGCATCGAGGATAGAAGAACTTGGAACACCTTGGCCTGCGTTACCTGGCCACATACGTGGATAAGCAGCATTTTGATCGATAATACCAGCAGCATAGTCAGCCTCAGTGATGTAGTCAGTTTGCCATGCATAGATAGCATCTGCACCACGGGTCAAAGGCATAACGAATGCAGATTGACTCCATACCTCACGCTTACCTACACCTTGGAAGAAGAGGTCAATGTCAAAGCCCTTCCAGTCAGCGCCGAGACGGAATGAGTATTGCCAACGTGGAGTAGAGTTACCAATCTTAACGAGGTCACCGTGGTTGTCTTTTGTACCCTCACCCCAATCGATAACGCCGTCATTGTTTTGGTCAACGAACTTGATATCACCAGGACCGTATGTAAAGCCTTTATCTTTCTCAAGACCCTTTTGGCTTGCGATACCCTCTTTATATGAACCATCAGCATTGAAATCGTCTGGAGTGAAGTAGCGATCAGTCTCAAAGCCCCAGATCTCACCATACTCTTTACCAGTATATTTGGTGTTAACGAGGTCGTTAGAGTCCCACTCAGTGATAACAGCCTTATAGTCAGCGAGGTTGAAGTTAGCGTGGAGAGTCAAGTTGTCAGCATCACGGAAGGTGTGGCGCCAATCAATGTTCAACTCCCAACCACGTGTGCGGAGAGAACCAGCGTTCTCGTAAGCAGCAGTAGCACCTACAACTTGTGGCAAGGTTTTACCTGGAGCCAACATGCCAGTAGTCATACGTTGATACCAGTCGAAGTTAACGTTCAAATCGTTGTTGAGGAAACCGAGGTCAATACCTACGTTGGTGGTAGCGATAGTCTCCCATGTAAGGGTTGGATCCACCATCTTAGGTTGGCCGAAGTAGTCATACTTGCTTGAACCTGTACCCAACCAGCTAACGCCGTTGGTAGTTTTAGACATAGTCTCGAGGAACATGTTGCTACCAATCTCTTGGTTACCAATCACACCGTAAGATGCGCGAACCTTCAAGTTAGAAACATACTCCTTAGCAGCTTGGAAGTAAGCTTCCTCGCTCATACGATAACCTACAGAACCTGATGGGAAGAATGCCCATTGTGTGTGAGTTGGGAACTTGCTAGAACCGTCGTAGCGACCGCTCAACTCCAAGAGGTAGATACCCTTGTAGTCATAGTTGATACGAGCGAAGATACCAGCAGAACCGCTGTGGCTGTGGCTGTGGGTATAGCTATAATCCTCTGAGCAGAGAGCGAGCTCTGGCAAGTTTTGGTCTTGCATACCGTGACGCTCGTAGTACAAGTACTCGTACTCGCTCTTATCGAGGTTAGCACCAACCATTACATTGAGGTTGTGACCACTCCAAGAACCATTGTAGTTCAAGAACATGTTAGCTACGTGGTTGTAGTAGTGAGTATTCTCAGTCTCAATGAAAGTAGAGGTATTGATTGCACCGTGTGCAAAGTTCTCACCGAAGAGTGACCATGTGTTCACGAGATCCTCGTCATAACCAACGCCTTTGTAACGACCAGCGCGATAAGTGAAGGTGTAGTCACCGTTGAATGTCAAGCCCTTAGCGAGGTTCAACTTGATGAAACCACCAGCGCGCATGTTCATACGCTTGCGGTAAGTATCGTTGCTACCATCACCGTCAGGACCAGCAGCTGCCTTACGGAAGCCGATCATGTTACGACCCTCATATTGTTGACCTTCAGCATCCTCGAAGTAACCGTAAGGACCGAAGAAAGAACCCCAACGCCATACGTATTGGTAAGTACCCTGACCGCGAACGTATGGATAGGTATAGATACGGTGTTGCATATTGAAGCGAGCACCAATCTCCAACCAGTTGTTAACCTTAGTAGAAAGGTTTACAGTAGCGTTGAACTTATCCATTTTGTCAGGATTGAAGTTCATCAAACCTTGTTGGTGGTTGTAACCGAGAGACATATAGTAGTTAGTCTTACCAGAGTTACCAGAAACAGAGAGGTTGTGTTGTTGAGATGGAGTAGCATCGTTGAACATAATGCCAGCTACGTCCCAGTCAGCGTAGAAACCTTTCTCATCCCAGTCAAGACCGTACTCCATCTTGCGATAAGGAGACTTGTCGTTCTTCCAACCTTGGGTAGAAGCCCACTCTTTCCATTTGGTAGCACCTGCGATAAACTCGTCAGAGTTGAGGTACATACCGAAGAGCTCAGAAGCCAAACCAGCGCGTGTGTTAGCGTCGGTCAAAGCTTGTGCTTGGGTCAATACGTCTGGATAGTCAGGCAATGCAGTTGCTTGGCTCCATGCGAAGTTGTTGTTGTAAGTTACAGACACTTTCTCTTGGGTCTTAGCAGTCTTGGTGGTAACCAATACTACACCAAACGCAGCGCGTGTACCGTAGATAGCGGTAGAAGAAGCGTCTTTCAATACAGAGATAGACTCGATGTCGTTAGAGTTGAGGTAACCGAGGTTCTCCATTGGCACACCGTCCACGATGTAGAGAGGAGTAGAAGTACCGCTGTTAGACAAGGTACCAATACCACGAATCACTACGGTTGGGTCAGCGTTCAAATCACCAGTTGCGTTGGTGATAGTCAAACCTGGCACAGCACCTTGAAGCGCTTTAGCCACATCAGACTCAGTCTTAGATTCCAAAGTTTTTGATACGTCCACGGATGTTACCGCACCGGTAAGGTTCGCCTTCTTTTGGGTACCATAACCGATTGCTACTACCTCGTCAAGAACTTGTGTGTCCTCTTTGAGCATAACAACCATGTCTTTGTGAGCGCGAACTTCTTGATCCTTGTAACCTACGTAAGAAACGTGGAGGGTTACGTTA
>JAZNBO010000032.1:0-30860 GCA_045587145.1 Paludibacteraceae bacterium | reverse complement strand
GCTCCAAGCATCGCACTTCAACCACAAGGCACTAATGCCTGCTATGGATTGGAAAGTAACCGAGCAACTCTCTGCACCCGAGAACTTGCGCGTGGAGAATAATATACTCAAATGGGAACACCCTACCGCTGAACGCTTTACTGTATATGCCTACCCTATGGGACTCGATTGGACTACTGCTCAAAAGACAGGCACCTATCTGCAAGGCATGGTATATGGCAACGAACTCGCACTCAGCCAGATACCCAATTGGCAAGCGATGACTCTCGCCGTATGCAGCTACGACCGCTTTGGCGTAGAACACGGAGTGGCAATCATCAACGAAGGACAATTCCCTGACTCTGATCCTAACGCTACCGAAATCACTTGGGTACTCAACGGTGGTGAGATCAAAGTGCAAGTCCTGACCACCAACGAAGAACTTTGGGAGCAATGGAAACCCGACTATGTGGCACATTACAGCGCACTATACGGTAGCAAGTTTGTACCAGCGGAAGACCGCCCTATCGAAGATGTATTGGGCTTTACATGGATTAACTCCGTAGGACAAGGTTTAGCTGCCGACTTCATGACTCATCACACCAATTGGACATGGTTACGCGATTATATGCTTGACATCGCCGATGCCGATGGCTATTCTATCAATTCAGACAACGATTGGCGCTATCATCTCTACTCCTTCTTCAACTGTGGCAACGCTGCCTATCGCGTGGACGGATACCGAGCTGGTTACACCGCCGACTTCACCAACGCAGGTAAGCCCGAAGCATGGGGCCCATACTACGGCAATAGTGGCGAGACGGATATGCAGTTGCCTACTCACGTCACAGAGACATACATCCTCCCTACTCCTACTCACCCCAGCGGAGCTGCGTTCCTGGGTTGGTACACCACAGCCAACTTCACGGGCGATGCCGTGATAGCTATCCCAGCAGGTTGGGTAGGCACGCTCTATGCCAAATGGGAGGGCATACACACTGCCATTGAACATATCACGACCGACAACACCATGCGTATCTACGATATCATGGGACGTATGGTCGGAACCGATAAAAACGCTATTGGACATGGCGTATTTATCATCGAAACAAACGGACAACGAATAAAAATTATTCAATAAACAAAACCAATTAAACAATCTTTATTATTAACTTTAAAATCAAAAAACGCATGAGAAAAACAATGCTTTTTGTGGCAGCTTGCTTGATGAGTTTAGCTGCTAGCGCACAGATACTCGAAGTAGTATCTATGCAACAACTACCTATTGCTGCTAAGGCAGACATGAAGGTAGCAGGCGTAAGCCCAGAAGGTGATTACATCTTGCTCACCTCTGGCTCTAATCAAGGTTTGCAACGCTATGACATGGCAAGCCAATCGCTCACCACTATTACCGATGCTGCTGGTGCTGGTTTCAACGTACAAGTGAGCCGCGACGGTAAAGAAATCGTTTATCGCGAGAGTAGTTTTGACCGCAACAATATGCGCCAAAACAAGATTGTTCGCCTCAACATGTTCAACCAACGTCACAACGTGGTGGCTCGCAACCAACGCGACATGAAGCACATGGCAACATCCGACAACTTGACTACCGTAAGCATCAACGATCGTCTGATTGTATTGAAACGCAACGGTTTAACTACCACATTGGCTCCTAACGGCAGTCACCTCAGCTACATTTGGCCTTCTGTATCTCCAGATGGTACTAAGTTGTGCTACTACGTATGCGGTAACGGTTGCTGGGTATCTAATATCGATGGTAGTAATCCTCAATACATTGGTCACAAGTGCCGTGCAGCTCAATGGTATGACAACAACACATTGGTAGCTATGGCTGACGAAGATGATGGTCACTTCACCACCGCTTCTGCTATCGTAGCTTACACATTGGATGGCAAAATGCAAACCTTGACCAATAGCGATATGATTGCTATGTTCCCATACGCAGCAAAGAATGCCATCGTATTCACTACTATTGAGGGAGAAACCTATATGTTGAACGTAAAATAAGCAGACTGTTATGAAAAAGTGTTTTATGCTCTTAGCAGCAGTGCTGCTAACCATGTCAATGTCAGCGAAGGATTTGACTGGCATTAAGTTCTATGTAAACCCAGGTCACGGTAGCTTCGGCCCTAACGACCGTCCTATGGCTACTATCCCATATCCAGCACTACCTACCACAGGCATGCCTGATACTTGCGGTTTCTACGAGTCAAATACCAATATGTGGAAGTGCTTGTACCTTGGTGATAAATTGCAAGCAGCAGGTGCAGAAGTAATGTACTCACACACCGAATGTGGTCCTTGGCCATACGAGATGGTAAATGGCGACTATCCTGATTATACATACGAGGCATATAAGTCATTGCCAGATTACGAAAAATACAACCGTAACCTCGTAGAAATAACCCAAGAGGTAGAGGCTAACAATATCGACTACTTCATCTCTGTTCACTCTAATGCGAACACAGAGGGTAGTACCGCAAACTTCCCACTTATGCTCTATCGTGGTCCAGACTCATATAGCAGTGCAAACTCTACTGATGGTGCTGAATATGTGGAAGGCAGTTACGAGAAAGCTAAGGCTTGTAACGAGGAGAAACTCAAAATCATGAAAGCTGGTATTGATGTTCCATCTTCTACTGCTCTCAATATCCGTGGTGACTGGAACTTCTATGGTAGCCATAGCGGTCGCACACATGCTAACGGCAAAACTTACCAAGGTTACCTCGGCGTATTGAAACATGGTGCCAGTGGTTTCCTTTCTGAGGGTTACTTCCATACCTATCAACCAGCTCGTCACCGCGCACTCAACCAAGACTACTGCCACATGGAAGGTCTTGATTACTATCGTGGTATCATCAACTATTACGGTGCTGAGAAAGAAACTGTTGGTTACATTGTAGGTACTGTTAAAGACCAATACAACAAGATGAGCCACAACCTCTTTACCTATACTCCTAAGTCTAACGACCAATGGGTACCATGTAACGGTGCTGAGGTTATCTTGAAGAAAGGTGGCGTAGAGGTTGCTCGTTATAATGTGGACAACAACTACAATGGTATCTTCGTATTCGAGGGTCTTGAGCCAGGCGATGACTACTCACTCGATGCTAACTGCGAAGGTTTCTTCCCTCTCGACGACCAATACAAGGTTCCTTTCTCTGTAAAGGCTAACGAGACTACCTACCCAATGATCTACTTGGTAGATACCACATGGACTCCTCCAACAATCGTTTATGAGGATTATCCAAATCCTGTACAACCTGCATACCTTGGTCTCCCAAGCGCATTCGAGATGACCGAGCAAGCCGTTCGCGACTATACTGAGGTTATCAAGGGTACTGTGAAACGCACCCTCCAAAGCGGTGACTCTACTATCCTTCTTTCTCACGAAGAGGACGGTACACCTCATATCTACCTCATCAAGAGCAGCTTGAATACTATTGACACTATCTCTACTATGGGTATCAATCCTGTTGATCCAGACAACGCAGGCGACTACCTTTCACTTTCTGATATCGCACTCACATGCGACGGCAAATTGGTAGGTGTGAACTATGTTCGTTGCCAATATGACGATGGTCAAGTAGATGCTGGTTACAAACGTGGTACCAAGTACTTCTATATCTGGGATAAGCTCGCAGGCGACGCACGCGTATGGTTCACCGCACAAGACGGTGCTAACTCTTACCGCAGCGATGTAGGTTATACCTTGGCTGTAAGAGGTGAAAGCAATGATTGCCAAGTATTGGTATCTGCTCGTCACTACAACGCTACCAGCGGTGGTGGTTCATTCCGTTACTCTTGCTATACCGTAACCGAAGGTGTTCCAAGTTATATCTTCTACGGTAACTCTATCTCTTTGAGCCAAAATCCTGTTCACGATGGTACACGCGATGGTGAGAATATCCAATTCACCCTTTCTCCACGCGGTGATAAGAAAGACTTCATCATGGATGCTGACAAAGTTACTCCTAACGAGTTCCGCTTGCCAGATGCTCAAAACGTAAACCCAACTCCACTTGGTTCTATCTCTGCTGACCTTATGCACGTGAAGTTCAACGGTGCTACCTACTTCAAGTACGCTGGCAAAGCCCTCATGGCTGCTCCTACAACTGACGCTGAGGGTAAAGTAACTGGCGTTCAAGTTCTCGACATCACCGACGGTTTGGATGTGGCTAAGGTCATCAAGACTACCAACACCACTTTGGCTGAGCCAGTTGAGGCTACCTACGCTTCTGCTTCTGCTAAGGTGAAAGGCACTGACCTCTATCTCTACTTGCTCGTTGATGGTAAGATTTATAGCTATACTACTGTAGGTGTAACTCAACCAGTGGTTCCTGCTATCGTAGCTTACAACCTTGACGTGGTTGCTGATGGTGCAAACTACGTATTCACCTTCGATGCTAACGCTGACGCTGTGGCTGCTGAGTTGGTATTCTACGCTGATGATCAAGAGGTTGGCACATTGCCTGTAGAGGTGGTTAAGGGTGCTAACGCTATCACTGTGGCTGCTAACACATTGCCAGGCGAAGCAGGATTAGAATTGACATGGGCTGTGAAGTTGGACGGTGGCGCAATCGCTAACTTCGGTATCATCGCTTCTGACAAGACCCTCATCGAGTCAAGCACTTCTCGTTTGTTCAACGCTGTAAGCACCAACCCAGAGTTGGATAACTTCGGTAAGATCTATATCATGCACCGCGCAGGTTCTTCTACTT
The DNA here is from genome assembly GCA_045587145.1 of Paludibacteraceae bacterium. Lineage (GTDB taxonomy): Bacteria > Bacteroidota > Bacteroidia > Bacteroidales > Paludibacteraceae > Colicola. The sequence goes on along the minus strand of JAZNBO010000032.1, from coordinate 26,139 downwards.
CTGCTAACGCTCCTAAGAGCGGTGTTTGGGAGTACGACTATACTTTGACCAAACAAAACACTGAGGTTTACAAGGGTGGCGTAGCTAAGTTTGGTAACCCAACTCGTATGTCTATGGACCGCGAGGGATACCTCTATATCGCTGACTGGGCTGATGGTAACTCTGGTATCTATATCGCCAATACGGCTGATATGACCCAACCATTCACCCAATTCTTCGCAGGCAAACGCGAGAGCGATGGTGCTTTCAATAATAACGGTGCTTATACTGGTTCTTCTACCCCTGGTTGCCACGTTTATGACAATGGCGCAGAGGTTAAATTGTTCGTTTACAACGAGGACGCTAAGGGTACATTGCCTAAGAATGGTATGGCTGTTTACAATATCGGTCAAGAGGACGGCACTATCCTCCACTCTTGGGAGACTGCTCCAAGCGCAGTTTACACCTTGACTGGTCAAGCTAACACCGAGGGTAACCCATGGGGTACCAGCCACGGTTTCTTCGTAAGTCAAGTACGCGAGGATGGTCAAAACAACAGTGGTGCTACATCACTCAAGTTCTACTCGAACGACGGTACTGAGCAAATGTCTGCTGCTTCTGACGAATACAAAGAAATCATCACTGGTTCTAACGCAGGTGGTTATGCAGTTTCTGCTGACGAGTCTGTACTTGTATTCAACGATGGAGCACAACAATTCCTCGTATTCGACATCACATGGGAAGGCGACAAACCTGTATTGGCATTGCGCTATACCATCAAGCACGGTATTGCTAAGATCCGTCAAATGAACTGGGATTACGCTGGTAACATTATCTGCTCTGGCGACGCTGGTATCCATATCGTAAGCTTGCCAAAAGAGGAGAACGTAACCGTAGTTCCTGCTAAGAAAGCACTCACCGTGGTTTCTAACGGTACTGGTACTGACGTAGAGAACGTACAAACCGAGGCTAAACTTGACATCAATGCTCCTATGTACGATGTCCTCGGTCGTCAAGTAAATCACACCTACCGCGGTATCGTTATCCAAAACGGTCAAGCATTCTTGCTCCAATAAGCTTATTATAGCATCATTATAAGAAAAGTCGCCTGCAAAGGCGGCTTTTTTTTTATAAATACATTCAAATATTTGCATATATGCAAAAAAAGCAGTAACTTTGTACGCCTTTTATGAATGGCTATAATTTTTAACATTTATACTAACCATTTAAACACAAACAATCATGAAAAAAGTCTTTCTTTTTTTGGCGATGGCTATCCCTATGATGGCTTTCGCAGACTTGTTAGAGGTGACTTCCACCCATCTCGTGACTGCTAATGCAGATGCTAAGGTGGCAGCATTTAGCCCTAATGGCGACTACCTCTTGTTAACCAATACTAGTCATCAAGGCTTACAACGCTTTGATTTGGCAAGTAAAAAGACTACATCTATCTCCACAGCTGATGGTGCTGGCTACAATGTGCAAATCGCACAAGACGGCAAACAGATTGTGTACCGCGAGGTTATTACCGATGCTAAACACAACCGCACCAGCAACATCGTTCGCCACAACTTGGCTGAACAAAAGGGTACAGTAGTAGCAAAGAAGCAACAACACTTGGCTGCTATGACTGCTGACGTAGAGCGTCCATCATTCTCTGTGAAGGATCAACAATTAATGATTACCCAAAATGGTCAAACACGCGTATTCTCTCCTAACGGTGAGCAATATAGTTACCACTGGGCATCTCTTTCTCCTAACGGCAAGAAAGTATCTTACTACATCAGCGCAGTAGGTTGCTTTGTTTGCGACATTGACGGTCAGAACATTCAGTTCATTGCGCATAGCTGCTACGCTCCTGTATGGTACAACGATAATATTATTATCGCTTCTGACACGAAGGACAATGGCGAGGTTATTCTCGAATCTGCTATTGTCGCTTATAGCTTGGACGGCAAAAAGCAAGTGCTCACCAATGGTGACCAAATTGCTGTATTCCCACAAGCTGCAGCAGGTAAGATTGCTTACTCTACCTCAGAAGGTGAAATCTATCTTATGAACATTAAATGATGCATACTACTATGAAAAAGACATTACTTCTTATGGCGGCATGCGTAGTTAGCATCGCCATGTTTGCAGCAGACTTGACTGGCAAACGTATTTATGTAAACCCTGGTCACGGTAGTTGGGGGCCTAACGACCGTCCTAACGCTACAATTCCTTATCCAAATCTCCCTACCACAGGTATGCCTGATACACTCGGTTTCTACGAGAGTAACACCAACCTCTGGAAGTGTCTCGAACTTCGTGACAAATTGGAGGCTGCTGGCGCATACGTTATCATGTCTCGTACACAATCTGGCCCTTGGCCATACGAGATGGTAAATGGCGACTATCCTGATTATACATACGAGGCATATAAGTCATTGCCAGATTACGAAAAATACAACCGTGGCTTGCTTGATATTGCTGACGAAGCTGAGGCTAACAATATGGATTACTTTATCTCTGTACACTCTAACGCAGCTACAGAGGGTAACACCGTAAACTACCTCGCATACTTCTATCGTGGTACAGGTTCTGGTCAATATGTAGTTCCTGGTTCTATTGAGATTTGCAAGCGTTCATGGTATCACGCTTTTGAGTGCCGCTCTATGGACGGATTGGAGCCTACCAACTACGACACACGCGACCCTGAGACATCTAAGCACATTTTGGCTGACATTGACTTCTACGGAAGCAGCTATGATGCAACTCTCCCATCATCTGGCAAGACCTATACCGGTTACCTCGGCGTATTGCACCATGGTGTTCCTGGTTTCCTCGTTGAAGGTTTCTTCCACACCTACCAACCAGCTCGCCACCGTGCGCTCAACCGCGACTACTGCAAGCAAGAGGGTATTCGCTACTACCGCGGTGTGGTTGATTATTTCAAGGCTGAACCAGAGAAGAAGGGTTATATCCTCGGTACAGTGAAAGATGAGCACGCTCACTTCACACACGAGCTCTATAAGTATGCAGCCAACACCAACGACCAATGGGCTCCTCTCAATGGTGCTGTGGTAACATTGAGTACCGAAGCTGGTGAGCAAATCGCTACTTATACTGTGGATCAAAACTACAACGGTTTGTTCTACTTCCCTGACCTCGCTCCTGGTACCTATAAACTGATGGCCACAATGCCTGGTTACAAACCTCTCCACCGTCAATACCAAACCGTAGAGGTGAAAGCGAACGAGACTACTTATCCATTTATATTCTTAGAGGCAGAAGGTTGGGTTGATCCAAGTGCAAACTTCCAAGATTATCCTAATCCAGAACAACCATCATACGCTACCGTACCTGAGCAATTCAACTTGAAGGCATTGGATGTGATTGACCAAACTGCTAAGATCAAAGGTAAAATCAAACGCACTATCCAACATGCCGACTCTACCTTCATGCTCACTCACGAAGCAGATGGAACAGCACATATCTACATCTTGAACAATACCACTGGCGTTTTGGATACTGTTTCTACAACTGGTATCGTGCCTGTTGATCCAACCAACCCAGGTGACTACCTCGCACTCTCTGATATCCAAATCACTTGCGATAACAAGCTGGTGGGTGTGAACTACACTCGTTGCAACTATGCTAACGATTACGTAGAGTCTGGCTACAAACGCGGTACTACACGCTTCTATATTTGGGACGATTTCTATGCAGATCCTGCTATTTGGGTGACTACCCAATTCTCCAGCAACTCGCTCAAATCTGACCAAGGCTACACCTTCGCCCTCAATGGTTTGTCCACCAACTGCAACATCATCATGACTGGTGTACACCGCTACGGCAACGGTGCTCGCTTCACCTCTATCAATATTATTGACAACCAAATCGCTTCAGAGACTTACCACGGCTACCAACTCGGTTTGGGTCTTGGCGCAGAAGAATTGGCTATCTTTGACGAGGCAGAAGATGGTGTAGACTTCCAACTCACACTCTCTCCACGTGGCGATAAGAAAGACTATATCATGGATGCTGAGAAGATGGCTCCTGTGGAGTGGAAAGTGCCTGGCACGAACCAAGATCCTATCGTTCTTGGCGAACTTGATCCTGCTCTCATTGGTGTGAAGTACCAAGGCGCATCTTACTTCAAGTACGCAGGTCGCAGTTTGATGGTTACTCCATACGAGAGTGAAAGTGGTGATGTAGCTGGTCTGAAACTCTTCGATATTACCGATGGTCTTGACAATGCATTAGAGATCGTACTCCAAGGTACAGAATTAGAAGTTCCTATGGGCGTAGCCCACGCAAGTGCAGGTGCATACGTAGCAGGTGCAGAGTTGAACCTCTATTTGATTCTCGATGGCGTAGTATTCCCATACACTACATTGAATGTACAACAACCATTGAAACCACGTGTAAGCGCACACAGCCTGAACGTAAGACAAGCTGGTAGCAACTATATCTTTGAGTTTGTAGCTAACCAAGACGTTTTAGAGTCCTCTATCTTGATTTACAAAGATAAAGAAGTAGTAGCTGAATATCTGACCCCAGCTCCTGCCGTAGAAGGTCTCAACCGCGTAGCTATCCCTGCTAATGACATTGCTGGCGCTACCAACTGGGCAGTTAGCTTGAAGGGTGCTCCTATCATGGGTATGGGTATGGTATCTGACTATGTAGATAGCACTATGACTAAGCCATATGGTACAGTAGATGCTCACCCATTGTCAGAGCACTTCGGACAATACTACATCATGAATGGTGGTGGCGACATGGGTCTGTATATCTTGGACGCTAACATGAACAAACTCAATGAGACTCCATATCAATGCGCAGATGGCACTCCATGGAGTTCACCAAAACGTTTGGCAGTAGCATCCGATGGTACCGTGTTCGTAGCAGAGTATAGCGATGGTAATAGTGGTATCTTCTTGGTAGATCCTGCTAACCCAACCAACGCAACACAATTCTTTGCAGGTACACGCGATGGTAGTGGTGTTATCTCTAACAATGGTGTGAACGTAGGTGCTTCTACCGCAGGTATCTCTATCTACAAAGAGGGTGCTGAGTCTCGACTCATTGTTTACAACGAGGACTTTGGTTCTTCACTTGGTAACATCTTGATTTACAACATCGGTCAAGAGGATGGCTCAATCGTTAAGACATGGGAAGGTGCTCCTGATGAAGTATATGGTAAGGGCACGAACTTGGCAGGTCTTGTGAACAAGAACGGTCAACCTATCCTCACCGACTACGGCTTCTTCTGCTCTACTCTCCGCTACGCAGGTGGTAACAACAGTTACGCTACTTCTGCTCGCTACTACAACTTCAACGAAGAGTGCGAATTCTCTACTCACTATGATGAGTTCGTAGGCTATGTAAACGGTAGTAACGATGGTGCTATGGCACTCAGCAACGACCAAAAGTATCTCGTATTGCAAGATGATAATAGCCAATTCGTGGTATTTGAGTGCAGTTGGGATGAGGCTGGCAAATTGAGCGTTAAGTACGTTCAGAGCCACAAGCACGAGTTAGGCGTTGTTTATCAATTGAGCTTCGACTATGCAGGTCACTTGGTAGCTACTGCTCCTAACCACGTATCGCTCTTCGTTATGCCAACCGAGGACAACAGCCTTATCATTCCTGCAAGACAAGCATTGCCAAATAATGATTATACCGGCATTGAGGATGTACAAAACCCAACTCTCGACATCAATGCTCCTATGTATGATGTACTCGGTCGTCAAGTGGATCGTACCTATCGCGGTATCGTTATCCAAAACGGTCAAGCATACTTAATCAAATAAGATAAATTCCAAGGTAGGGGTAATCCATAAAGGTAATTACCCCTACCTTTTTTATATTTACAGTACAAATGAAAAAGTCTATTCTTGTTCTTCTTCTCACTTGTCTCTCCATTACGCTTTCTGCAGCAAACAAACGTGTCTATATCAACCCTGGTCATGGTAGTTGGTGTGCCAATTGCCGTCCTATGGCTACTATCCCTTACGCTGCCTACGACACATTAGGGTTCTTTGAATCCAACACCAACCTATGGAAGGGACTTTACTTACGTGACAAACTACAAGAGGTAGGCGGATATACGGTCATCATGTCACGCACAGCCAATGGTCCTGCTGGATCTACATCCACTGCCAACAACCAGTATAACAAGGCTCTTAGTGAAATTTGTGCAGAAGTAGAAGCCAATAATATCGACTATTTCATATCTATCCACTCCAATGCGGCCACCGAAGGAACCAATACCAACTATCCTCTTCTGCTCTATCGCGGCACCGACAGCAGTGAAAAAGTAACTGGCAGCAAGGCACGTGCCAATGCATCCTGGGACAGACTCGTGGATATTAATAAGTATGGTTTCGAATATTACACTTCCTACACCAGCAGCCGCAATGTGCGTGGTGACCTATCATTCTACACGACCTCTTCTACCTATGGCTATTTAGGCGCACTCAAGCATAGCGCTCCAGGTTTCCTCTCTGAGGGATATTTCCACACCTATCAACCATCGCGCCACCGTGCGCTCAACCCCGATTGGTGCTGCCAAGAAGGATTGCGCTATTTCCGCGGTATCGTGGACTATTTCGGTACTACCAAAGACACTAAAGGATACATTATGGGTGCCGTACGTACTAAAGAGAAGAGTATCAACCACTCGCTTTATACCTACAACTCCAAGACTAATGACAAATACGCACCTATCCATGGTGCCAAGGTCGTATTGCGCAACGCTAGTGGTGAGGTCATCAAGACCGATTGCTACCATTACGTAAAGCGTATGCTCAAGAACCAAGACTACTATACCACCGACAATAACTACAACGGAATTTTTGTTTTCGAGAACCTTACCCCTGGCCAGTACACCCTCACCGTGCACGCTCAGGGCTATAAGGACTTCACCCAATCCCTTATCATCAGTGCCAATGCCACTACTTATACCGAGATCTTCTTGGAGTCTGGTCAAGGCACCGAACCAAACATTAATGTGGACATCAAATGGGTGCTCAACGGCGGCTTCGTGCCTGGTGGCGATGTGCCTACCAACGAAGAGCTATGGGCTGCCTTCAAACCATACTACAATACTTATTATGGTCTTAGCCGTGCTGACCAAACCATTGAGAATGTAGCAACCTTCGCCAATGCATATATGCAGGATATCATGACCAATACTAAGTCCGAATATAAGTGGCTTGGTGATTACGTTTTGTCCGTAGCCAATGCACAAGGTAAATCGCTTGATTCTGAGAGCGCATGGCGTTGGCACGTACACGCCTTCTTCAACTGCAATGACGGAACAGTCCAAGGCAATCAGAAGATTGCTACTGCAGACTTTTCTCAAGCGGGTAAACCCGCAGTTTGGGGCGAAGCATATCAAAGTGCTATGGGCACAAGTGCTACCCTGCCTTCATCAGTCAAAGAGACATATACGCTTCCTACACCTAAGAAAGATGGCGATGTGTTTGTGGGTTGGTATAATAACCCACGCGGTGATGGCAACCAAATGACCTCTATCCAAGCAGGTTATAAGGGTACAATCTATGCTATTTGGCAATACGACAATCCTGATTCTGACAAGGAAATCAATATTGTCACTTGGGTACTCAATGGCGGTATTATTCCAGGAGGAGATGTACCAAGTAACGAAGACTTAATGGCAAATTTCAAGAATAGTTACAATACCTATTTCTCACAAGACATCGCCACCACCCGAGAAATTAGCAATTTCTTATATTATGGCAATACACTGGGTTGTGACATAAGCAAACTGCTCACTGACACCAAATCCAATTGGCTATGGCTCGGTGATTACTTACAAGAAGTATCAACTGCTTCTGGCAGTCCTATTAGTGCTGAAGTAAATTGGCGTTATAGCACTGTTGCTTTCTTCACATGCGCTATTGCAGGCACTTATAATGTGGACTTCACCACCGCAGGCAAACCAGAGGCATGGGGTGATGCCTATCGCGTTGCGCATGGGTTATCGGGAGAACTGCCAACCGTCATCGAATCGCCATACACCATTCCTACGCCTGTGCGCAGTGGTTATATCTTCGTTGGATGGTACGACAACCCAGAGGGCACAGGCGCGCCACTTACCGTTTTGCCCAAAGGCTATGTAGGTACCGTATATGCTATTTGGAAAAATGCTACTGGTTCAGCAGTTGAGAATATCTTTATGCCATTGGATTTGTCATTACCGATATACGATCTCTTAGGACGCCAAGTAGATGCTACTTACCGTGGTATCGTCATTCAAAATGGCAGAACCTTCTTGCTCCGATAAGTTTATCTATTCGCTATAAATATATGTGAGAAGCCGCTCTATTGGAGCGGCTTCTTGCGTAATGATAGTTTCCTTTGGGTTAAAACTGAACTGAAAATCCTGCGTGGACATTGATACCTGCTTGCGCATAGTACCAACAACAGCGACTATCGTCCATAAAACGACTGGCTTCTGCACCACCATTATTGGCATACTTGGCGTTGAAGATATTATTCACCTGACATAGAAGACGAATCGTTGGATAGCGGTTGGAGATGGGCAAACGATATTGGAGATTGAGGTTGGTTGTCGAATATGCACGAAGAGCGGCGTTCTCATCCTCCGTATTATCCAAATACTGTTTGCTAACTACGTTCGTTTGAACCGTAGCCGTAAAGCCTGTTATATTGAAGGTAAATAACGATGCTGCAGTGATAGTAGGCGAGAACGCAATTGTCGTAGTACCCACAACGGAGTCCTGCCCTACCCAATTCCAATCGTTTTGATTATCATATAGATCGATATATTGATGATAATTCAAAATCTTATTGCGTGATACTACCAAGTTCGCATCCCAACGTAGCCAATCGGTGATCTTCACACCCGTGGTGATTTCTGCGCCCATGCGGTAGGAGTCTTTCACATTCTTGGTCTTGTAAGCACCCACATCGTTGTACTCGCCCGTAAGAACCAATTGGTTGTCATAATCCATGTAATAAAGGTTCACACCCATAGCAAAACGAGGGTGCGAATAGGTATAACCTAACTCATAATCGTATAGGCGTTCTGCATGGGGTAATCCTGTATATTCGCCTGTAGTGGCATCATAGATGACATTTTCCTTGTAATTGTTGCGACTTGGCTCACGGTTAGCAATGGCGAAAGATCCTGATAATAGATGACCGTGATTTTGGTAGGTCAGTCCTGCTTTTGGATTGAAGAAATGGAAATCCACTTCAAGCGGGAGGTCGGTCATATCTTCATCGTTCATACCGTTACGCTCATAGTGCACATAGCGATATTGCAAGTCAGCATAGAGGCTCAGTTTCTCTTGTGCACGATTGATAATACGCCAATTGGCTTTGGCGTAGATATTGGCATCCGTCTTGCGAGCGTTATTGCGATAGTATTCGTAGTTAATAGGTAGGATAAGTGTATCTTCGAGATAGTGAAGCGTACCAAAGTGCTCACCCATATAGTAGTTGGCTGCACCACCAAATTGTATGTCCACAGGCTCAGAAATATATTTGGCAGTCACCACTCCACCCAAGAAATGGTTGTCCAAGTGCTTGCGGTACATGCCATACGCTTTCCTATCCCCATTACCAATAGCCAATTGCCCATTGCCAACTAACCCCCAATAAGATAGTTTCTTGCGTTTGTACTGTTCATAGTAACCTGCCCCATGGGTATAATGGGCAGTAGCCGAGACATTCCATCGGGTGGATAAGCGGTGGATAAGCGTTAGTTGGGCATGCTGCTGCGCATAGTTATCGGTCTGATTGGGATAATAGGCAGTAGAGTCCGAACCATTTGCGGCTGTGGTGGTATATTCGCCTGCTGGGTTATAGCGACGGTCAGCACCATTCACTCCGTATGCGGTGTTGTAGTCCACACCATCCCATCCCATACCTGTTTTTTCGCTACCGCCAAAGAAACGTGCCACTACTTCTGTCTTCGTTCCATACCACCCAAGATCGCCGTAGTAGGAGTAGAGATCGGAGGCTGTTCGGTAAAGGAATCCATCGGAATTGACCTTGGAGAAACGCGCATTGGCGCGCCATTGATGAGGTAGCACTATATGGGCATTGACCATCTCGCGGAAGGTGTTGTACATACCACCATTGAAGGATATGGTAGCATAACTGCGATCACTGCTCGAAGATGTATAGCCTCCCATAGGGACACTACCGCTCGGTGAGTCATCACCTGTCTGCATGTTAATGCTTGCGCCAAAGGAGGCGCTACCGTTGGTGGAAGTGCCTACACCACGCTGAACATTGAGCGAAGATATACTACTTGCCATATCGGTCATATTGACCCAAAAGACCGTTTGGCTCTCGCTGTCGTTGAGTGGCACATCATTGAGTGTCATGTTGATACGCGTATGATCCGTACCACGAATGCGAAAATAGGTATATCCTATACCTAGTCCATCATCGCTAGTAGCGACCAGAGCAGGCGTAGCCGAAAGTAGCAGAGGTAGGTTCTGCCCTGTATTGCTCTGATTGAGTTGCTCATTGGCGAGCACCACATGGTTGTTAGTGACTTGCGCCACAGGCGCGTTTACGACGACTTCGTCAAGTTGACGAACGAGAGTGAGAGTGTCGGTGTTGGCAGAAGCCACACCACAAGCAGCTACGTAAGCTGCCAAGAAGATTGTTTTTTTCATTTGTTCCCTCTACAGAATTACCTGTGCAGGTTCTATGGGTATGATCTCAGCCAAATTATCAATTGTCAATTTGCAACTGTCAATTGACAACGTGAGGCACCCCAAATGTTAGTACTTATGTTATATAGGACTCTCTTAGTCCCTTCTTATGTTTCGATTAGAGTTTGTAACTAAATGTCACCATCCATCCCCATTGATTCATTCTCTGCTTTGCCACAATAGGAGTACGCATTAGGTTATTCAAACCAAAGTCATATCCTGACTGCAAGCGATAGCGATCCCACTCAATACCGCCACCCAAACCAAATTGGATATTGGTGCGATATAGTTCTTTTGTTAGATAGCGATCGTGAGAAGTAGTTAGGATATTATTCTCTTCCAACCATGTCGTTAGGGCGGCAGATGTCTTATTTTCGATTATATCATAATTGGTCAAACCTAATTGCAATTGTGGACCAGCATAGAAGAACAATCTTAGTTTTTTCCATAAGGTTACATTATAATATACGCGCGCGGGTATGGTAAGTTGCAATTGCACAAGATGATGGTATAGCGCTTCTACCTGCGAATCTTCCGCACTCATTGAGTGCCAATGTTGGTCATTCACTCCGTATGTCAATGTAGCCAACGCACCTGTTTGCACACTAAAATTGTGGGGTAAATTAAAATCTATGGTTGCACCCAATCGCATACCATGTTGATACACAGCAGCCGTATCCAGAACACGCTCTTCCCATTGTACATAGCCAGCCTCCAAACGCCAATTGGTAGAGAATTGATAAGGAACTTCTTCTTTCTTGGCAGTAGGGTCAAAAAACTCGGTAGTGTGCAAATCGGGTTGCTTCATGCGCAACTCTGTCTGTGCCATAATAGGAGTGCACAATAAGAGCGCACTACAAATAATCATATATACTCGTTTCATTTTCATCTTTTTTTTGCAAAAATAAGGTTCAACTGCTCATTTCAGCATGCAAAGGTACTACTTTCTTGGCAAATATGCAATTTTTTTGCAAAAAATATGCTTTTTCTTTCAAAAAATTTGCACAATTCAAAAAAAGGTAGTACCTTTGCACCCGATTTCGCCTTGAAAGGCCAAAAGGTGCCATCGTCTATCGGTTAGGACAAGAGATTTTCATTCTCTAAAGCGGGGTTCGATTCCCCGTGGCACTACAGATAACATTAATAAATTAACAATTAATTACATTACTGAAACAAGATGGCAAATCATAAATCATCTTTGAAGCGTATTCGCCAAACGGCTACTCGTAAAGCCCACAACCATTACTATGCTAAGACTGCTCGCAACGCTGTTCGCGCTTTGCGTGCTACTACTGACAAAGCTGCTGCTGAGCAACTTCTTCCAAAGGTAAGTTCTATGCTCGACAAGTTGGCTAAACGCAATATTATCCACCGCAACAAAGCTGCGAACTTGAAATCAGGTTTGGCTTTGCACACCAACGGTCTCGCGTAAGTATTCCCACTTAATCAACTATATGTTGTGGGGGCTACCATCAAGGTAGCCCCTTTTCTCGTTGGAATAGAATAGTTTATCTTGTGGATCTATATCAATATATAAACAAAACGAGAGCAGATATTATCTACTCCCGTTTGTGGTCCCACTTGGGCTTGAACCAAGGACCCCCTGATTATGAGTCAGGTGCTACTAACCAACTGAGCTATAGGACCCCTCACATCGAAATGTGCAAACAATTTTCCCGAACGTGGGTGCAAAGGTACTACAAAAAAAGCACATACGCAAACATTTTCGCGAAAAAATGTGTTTTTGCTAAAAAAATCGTCTAAAAACACGGTCATTACGATAAATTTGGTGATTTCAGAAAAAAGTTGTACCTTTGCACGCAAGTTATAAATAACACTACTCTGAAACTTCCATAATGAAAAAAACAATCTTCTTAACAGGTGCTACGGGCACAATGGGTTATGCTGGTATGCAGGAGATTCTGCGTTATCCAGAGAAATATCATTTGCGTATTCTGGCACGACCAAGTGCTAAGAACAAAGAGCTACTTGCTCCCCTTGCAGAACAAGTAGAGATTATCTGGGGCGACTTGACGAACTACGAAGATATTCTCCGTGCTGTAACAGGTAGCGATATTGTATTGCACGTTGGCGGAATGGTATCTCCACAGGCAGATTACCGTCCAAATGCCACTCTGCGCACCAATATCTCCGCAGCCACTTATATCCGCGATGCTGTTTTGGCACAACCTGAGGAGAAGCAACCCAAAGTAGTATATATCGGTAGCGTAGCTCAGATGGGCGACCGTCGTGAGCCATTGCATTGGGGACGTGCAGGCGACCCAATATGCGTATCGGCATACGACCACTACGGACTCACCAAAGCGGAAGCCGAACGTATTATTACGAATTCGCCTATTAAGCAATGGGTCAGCCTTCGCCAATCGGGTATTCTATACCCTGCTATATTGAAAAACTATGACCCAATCATGTTCCACGTGCCTATCCGCGGTGTATTGGAGTGGGCAACGGTGGAAGATAGTGGACGTTTGTTGGAGCGCGTATGCCGAGATGAAGTGCCAGAGGAGTTTTGGAAAAACTACTACAATATCGGTTCGGGTAAAGAGTACCGTATCAACAACTATGAGTTTGAATGTCTTTTGTTAGATGCTATCGGTTGCCCTCGTCCAGAGAGAATCTTCAATGCTAATTGGTTTACTACGCGCAATTTCCACGGTATGTGGTATATTGACGGCGACCGTTTGGAGAACTACTTGCACTTCCGTGCCAATGTACCTGTAAAAGAGTATTTCAAGCAAATGGCAAAAGCCGATAGCGTACCTTGGGGCATTAAGTTTGCTGCAAAAACGAAGATTGCAAAGCTCTTCCCACGTTGCGTAAAATTGGCTATGTACGCTATGGCGATGTCTGAGGAGCACGGCACACAATGGTGGATTAAGCACAATAAGACAGAACGTATTAGTGCTTACTATGGTACGTTAGAAGCCTACAAAGCTATTCCTGATTGGAAGCACACCGACCTGTCGCACAATAGCGAAGAGTATGTCTTGCTCGATCACGGCTACGACGAGAATAAGCCCAAAGAGCTCTTCACTATTGAGGATATGCAACAAGCAGCAGCTTTCCGCGGAGGTAAATGTCTTGGTATTGCTGATAACCAATCGGAAACATCCTCTCTTTGGGATACGCTTCTCGAATGGGAATGTGCCGAAGGCCATCGTTTTACGGCTACTCCACGATTGGTATTGCTCGGTGGTCATTGGTGCCCAGAGTGCATGCCTTATCCTTATGCAAACAAAGCAAACGCTCGCCCATGGCAGTGGGATAAAGTGGCAAAGAAGAACCCATTCTTCGCACAGTTATGGGCTCCGCTACACGATGCCAACGAGGACAATGTATATGGCCCTGAGATATTTGATGGATGGGAGAAATAAATAGGTTAGCCAATAACCTTATTTCTTAGGCGCTTCGCACATTGGGTATTGAATGTATGCCCAGGGCGGAGCGCTATAATTTTGCCTTGTATGCGGCAACCGAGCAGCGACATATCTCCAATCAGGTCTAGTAGTTTGTGGCGTGCAGGTTCATTGGGATAGTTGAGCGGACTAAGGTATCCTAACTTGGTTGCATCTAAACGAGGTTGCCCTAGTTTATCGGTCATATAATCCAGTCCCTCTTGTGACATCTGCGTTTCATAGATGACAAGCGCATTCTGCAAATCACCACCCTTGATTAGTCCCATACGCAGCAATGGTTCTATCTCACGCACGAAACAGAAGGTGCGTGCAGCGGATATCTCGCGATCGTATGTTGTCAGGTCATAGAGTTCCGCCTTTTGCTCACGCAGCAAACCTGTTGGGTATGTGATAGTTACCTCTGCTTCGTAATGATCAGATGGGAGAATCATCATCTTGCTGCCACGCTCGGAGATATACTCAATAGGTTCGGTCACAACAAACACTTTTTGTTCTGCATCTTGTTCTTGTAATCCTACTTCTTGAATCGCTTTCACGTAGTATTTCGCACTACCATCTAAGATAGGCATTTCTGGTCCATCCACTTCGATGAGGCAGTTATCTACGCCCATAGCGTAAAGAGCAGAGAGTGCGTGCTCTACGGTGGACACTTTCCATGCGCCACGTTCTAATACTGTACCACGCTCTGTGGCTGTCACATAATCGGCGATTGCTTGATAGGTGGGTCGCCCTTCGAGGTCGGTACGACAGATACGAATACCGGTATTTTCTGCTGCAGGAAGGAAGGTGGCATGCAAGTGCAAGCCTGTATGTAATCCCTTACTCTCGAATGAGAATGGGGCGTTGAGTGTATGCTGTTTCATTGTTTTATTGGATTGATTGAGTATATACTTTATTACGATAGTGGTTGACATTTAACTGTCAAAAATCATGCAAAAGTAGTAAAAAAAACGCATACCTGCAAGAAAAGAGCCTAAAAAACTTGCGTAAGTCATAAAAAATGAGTACTTTTGCAAGCGAATTATATCATATACTGCATGGAAATTATTCTATCTCTCAATGATGCTTTGGACACTGCCACATTTTATGGCGTGAACAACATCAATATCCTTTGCCTGAAAAACCAGCACCCTGATGTACGAATTGTGGCGCGCGGATATCAGGTGAAGGTCATTGGTTCTGAGCCTGCTATCGCTCGTTTTGAACAGAACCTGCGCAAGTGCGAAGCGTTCTGTATCAAGAACAATACCCTCAATGAGGAGCAAGTGCTTCAACTTATCCATGGCGAGCAACCTACTGAGTTTTTGCAAGATAATCTCATTTTACATGGCGTGAATGGCAAGTCCATTGTGGCGCGCAGTGCCAATCAGCAACGCCTCGTTGATGCGTATGACGAGAACGATTTGCTCTTTGCTATTGGTCCTGCGGGTAGTGGAAAGACCTATACGGCTATTGCATTGGCGGTACGCGCGTTGAAGAATCGCGAAGTGAAGCGCATTATTCTCTCTCGCCCTGCCGTGGAAGCCGGCGAGAAGTTGGGTTTTCTTCCCGGTGATATGAAGGAAAAGATTGATCCTTATTTGCAACCATTATACGATGCTTTGCAAGATATGATTCCAGGGGCAAAACTCAACGAGTATATGGAACGTGGTGTGATACAGATTGCTCCTTTGGCATTTATGCGTGGTCGTACGTTAGCAGATGCTATTGTTATTCTTGATGAGGCACAAAACACCACTACGGCCCAACTCAAAATGTTCCTCACACGATTGGGTATCCATGGCAAGATGATTATTACGGGTGACCTTACGCAAATCGACTTGCCTGCGAGCCAAAAGTCGGGTCTTAAAGATGCTATCGAACGCTTGCAAGATATTCGTGGCATAGCGATTGTGGAGTTTAATCAGAAAGATATTGTTCGCCATCACTTAGTAAAGCATATTGTGGCTGCGTATAATGAGAAGGTATAGTGTAAGGTGTAAAGGAAAGAAGTTTAAAGGCAATGAATATGAAAAAGATTTATTTGATAATGGCGCTATGTAGCGCATGGGTGGCAGGTCTGGCCTGCACCAATTTCGTTGTAGGCAAAGATGCCACTGTGGACGGCAGTACTATGGTTTCGTATGCTGCTGATAGTTATGCACTCTATGGTTTTCTGCATTTCGTTCCCGCGGCCGACCATCCAGCAGGTGCTGTGCGAGAAGTGAACGATTGGGATACGGGCAAACCCCTCTGCACTATCCCACAAGTAGCTCATACCTACAATGTCGTAGGTAATATGAATGAGCACCAACTCGCCATTGGTGAGACCACCTGGGGTGGTCGTCCTGAGTTAGAGAGTGGCGAGGGTATTGACTACGGATCGCTCATCTACATTGCTTTGGAGCGTTGCAAGACTGCGCGCGAAGCGATTAAGTGTATGACTGACCTCGTGGCTGAGTATGGCTATGCTAGTAGCGGTGAGACCTTCTCTATCGCCGATCCTAACGAGGTATGGCTTATGGAGCTTATTGGCAAAGGTAAGGTAGAGAAAGGTGCTGTATGGGTGGCTACACGAATCCCAGATGACTGCATCGCAGCGCACGCCAACCAAGCACGTTTCACCACGATTAACTTCAAGGATAAAAAGAATTGGATGTGGAGTAAGGACGTTGTTGATTTTGCTCGCAAGCAAGGCTACTTTGATGGTAAAGATGCGGAATTTAACTTCCAAGAGGCATACGCGCCATACGATTTTTCTGGTTTGTATGTATGTGAGGCACGCGTATGGTCATTCTTCCGTAAGTTCTCCAACGATATGGACAAGTATTTTGACTTTGCTACGGGCAAGACTTTCGTAGAGACAGGCGGCAAGTACGCAGGTGAGCGTATGCCACTCTACATTAAGCCTAATCACAAGGTGAGCGCGCAAGAGTTGAAAGATTGTATGCGTGACCAATATGAGGGTACACCACTTGATATTACACAAGGTCCTGATGCAGGTCCATGGAATAGCAAACTGCGCTATGGTTCGTTGGGTTTTAAGTTGGATTCGGTGCAATACTGGTTTGAGCGTCCAATAGCTACCCAACAAACAGCTTGGTCATTTATAGCACAGATGCGTGGCTATGAGTCGGCTAAAGCAGGTGGTATATTGTGGTTTGGCGTGGATGATGCTGCTTCTACTATATATGTGCCTATGTATAGCACTATCACTGAGGTTCCAGAGTGCTTCAAAGAGGGCAATGGCGATATGTATAATTACTCGCCTACATCGGCATGGTGGACATACAATATCGTAGCCAACTGGGCATATACCAAATATTCGGCTATGATGCCAGACATTCAGAAGGTGCAAAAGGCATGGGAGGACAAGTTCAATGCCCAAGTAGAGATAGTGGATCAGGCAGTTGCTGGGTTGAGCGATGCAGACAAACTAGCATGGCTCACCAAGTATTCTTGCAAGCAAGCAGAAGAGTCCACCGCAGCATGGAAAGAACTCGGTATATACTTGTTTGTTAAGTACCTTGATGGTCAGCAACGTAAAGAGGAGAATGGTCAGTTCTTGCGCAACCAATATGGTTTGCCAGAAGGTCCTAACCGTGTGCCTTACCCAACAGAGTTTTTGCAAGAGATTGCTCCTGTTGTGGCACATGAGTAGTTTATGGTTTATAGTTTAAAGTTTAAAGGCAAGGATATATGAATATCAACGAATTACAACCAAAAGAGGTTTTCTCTCTCTTTCATGAGATTACCCAAGTGCCTCGCCCTTCTAAGCGCGAAGGCAAGATTATCGAATGGCTAAAAGCTTTCGCAGTTAAGCATAACTTAGAACACACCGTCGATGAAGCAGGCAATATCATTATGCGTAAGCCTGCTACCCCTGGCTACGAAGATAAACCAGGCGTTATTCTGCAAGCGCACATGGATATGGTGTGTGAGAAGAACAACGATACCGTTCACGACTTCGACAACGATCCTATCCGTACTTATATTGATGGCGATTTCATCAAAGCAGAAGGCACTACCCTCGGTGCAGACAATGGTATTGGTATGGCACTGATGTTGGCTGCTATCACTTCGGACACTTTGCAACACCCTGCTTTGGAGTGTCTCTTTACGGTGGACGAGGAGACCGGTCTTACGGGTGCTTTCCGTTTGCAAGACGGTTGCCTCAATGGTAAAAAACTCATCAACCTCGACTCAGAGGACGATGGTCAAGTGTTTATCGGTTGCGCTGGTGGTATTGACACCCTCGCTAAGATGCATTACGAGCCTATTGCCAATAGCCAATTGCCTATCGCCAACAACTTCCTCGCTATCCGCCTCAAGGTCAGCGGACTCATGGGTGGTCACTCGGGTGATGATATTAACAAAGGTCGTGGCAATGCCAACAAGATCCTCGTTCGTTTCTTATATCAAGTGATGCAGAAGACTGATATGCATGTTGCTACCATCAATGGCGGCAACTTGCGCAATGCTATTGCTCGCGAGGCTGAGGCTGTGATTGCTATTCCAATGGCGTATAAAGAGGATATCCGCGTGATGCTCAACCACTATATTGCTACTATTGAGTCGGAGATTGGTGATGTGGAGAAGGATTTTGCGATGAGTCTTGAAACAACCGATATGCCTGAGTTGTTTATCCCTGCGGATAAGGCAAAAGTTTTGATTCAAGCACTTTATGCATGTCCTCACGGTATGACTGCTATGTCTAAGACTATGCCTGGATTGGTGGAGACCAGTACCAACCTTGCTAGCGTGAAGATGAAAGAGGATGATAAGGGTGCATATATTGAGGTAAATACCAGCCAACGCTCATCTATTGAGAGCAAGAAGCACGATATCAAGCAGATGGTAGAGTGTGCTTTGGCATTGGCTTGCGATGAGGTAACTCATGGTGATGGTTATCCAGGTTGGGCGCCTAACCCTCAATCTCCATTGTTGGAAGTGACGAAGAAGGCGTATGCAGACCTCTTTGATGCAGAGCCAAAGGTATTGGCTATCCACGCAGGATTGGAGTGTGGTTTGTTCTTGGAGAAGTATCCATATTTGGATATGGTGTCTATCGGCCCTCAAATGTTCGGTGTTCACTCCCCACAAGAGCGCTTGAATATCAACTCTACTGGCAAATGCTGGGAGTGGTTGAAAGCTATCTTGACTGCTTTGTAAGAAGAGTATTATATCTTTATATCAATTGCCACTTATGTTTTCGGACATAAGTGGCTTTTTTATTGGTATGATACACCTTCGCTAACCACTCGGTTATCATTAGCCTCTGCAACGAGCAGTTCTCTCATGCTAGATTTTTATTAAAAAGTCAAGAACCCGTAATTGACAGGGAAAGGTGAAGAGGGGGAGAATGATAATTGGAGATAAAAGTGAGAAACTCAAAAAATATTAAAATACTACTAAAAAGTTTGCCCAAGAGATAAAAAAAATCGCTTGCTACATACGAGCAAGCGATTTTTTTAGTGCAATAGTATATGCCTGGCGGTAATAAGTGAAGAAATTCTTCCACTCGGCTTGCAGCGCTAACTGCACTGCTGCCTCGCGAGCCGCAGCAATCTTCTTGGGTGTCAACGACAAGTAATACGCTATCGTATTCACAATATGCGTAATCACATCGTTGGTATTGCTATCGTTGCGATAAATAACTGCCACACCCTTATCAATCGTCGTGCAACCTTGCTCCTCACACCAAACACCATAACCACTCAAACTGGTAGTAATAGTTGGCACGTGGAACGCCATACTCTCTAATGGCGTATAACCCCATGGCTCGTAATAGCTTGGGAAGACAGTCAAATCAAGACCGATCAACAAATCGTAATAAGGCAAATTGAGCACACCATCATTGCCATTCAAATAAGTTGGCACAAACACGACATGCACATTACCTACGCTGAAATCCTCACGCTCCAAATATGGAATCATCACGAAAGCCACCACCTGCTTTTGGCGTGTAGAGTTGTTTAGGGTTGTAGAGGATTGTGTAGCATTGTTACCAAGGCGCGTCATCGCCTCCAAGAACACATCAATACCCTTGTTCTTCCACTCGAAACGGCCTGCTGTACCGATAAGCATATCTGTATTCT
This sequence comes from Paludibacteraceae bacterium, assembly GCA_045587145.1. Classification (GTDB taxonomy): domain Bacteria; phylum Bacteroidota; class Bacteroidia; order Bacteroidales; family Paludibacteraceae; genus Colicola. Next base: position 5,943 of record JAZNBO010000032.1, on the reverse strand, counting down.
TAACATCAAGACCCTTAGCACGAGCATGAGACAATAAAGTAGCACGTGCGCGCTTGCGTGCCGCATCAAAATCCGCTCCCTGTGGAACAAAGCCTTGCTCGAAACCGTTAGGAGTAACTATATCCACTGGTTTGTCAAGCAGTTGCTTGCACTCGCGTGCAGTGAGATCGCTCACCGTAGTAAAGCAGTCACAGAGGTGCGCCGCTTTCTTCTCAGCCGAATGTTTGCTCACCATATTCAACTCCTGCGCCATCTGGTCGCCTTGGAAAGCATCGAAGCAGTCATACAACGGCTTGCCATTACCTGCAATAGAACGACCAATACTGGTAGCGTGGGTGGTGAAGAGCGTACCAATAGCAGGACAATGATCGCGTAAATAAAGAATAGTGAAAGCCGTTTGCCACTCGTTGCAATGCATCACAGTCGTAGGCATATCCAGATGCTTATAAAGACTCTCTGCTACTTGTCCCACGGCGTATGCAAAAAGGCAACTCTCATCGTAGTCACCGTATGCAGCATGGCTCTGAATGCCATACTTCTCCCACATACGACCAAAAATCTGATCTTTCTCTGCCCAAAGTTCGTCCCATTTGAGTAGCACAGCAATAGGTTTGCCTGGCACCTGCCAACGACCTACGCGCACACCCTTTGGGCGCCAACCTTTGAGCAAGGTCTTGCTCTCCTTAAACGTGAGATTGGAGTGTTCCCCAAAATCGGGACCGAAGAAAACGACTTTATCTTTATGTTCTGCTTGCATAGAGGCGGCACGTGTGGATAGGACGGCATATATACCGCCTACACGATTGCACACCTCCCAACTGGTTTCAAAAATGTACTGAGGCTGCATGATGATTATCTATAATTTTCATTGACTACAATGCGGTCAATATCGCTTAAATCGTTATACAATATAGGTTGTGTAGAAAATGTATTATTCTTACTCTTAATAAGTGGCATCGCTTTAAGTCCTGCTTCGGTAGCCCAATAGAGGAGATTACGCCCTGCATCTACATAAATACCGCCCTTTGCGGTTGCATCAACGAGTTGAAGGTCTTTACCATTGAAGTTTGCTACGTACAATCCGTCAGCAGTAATGATATACCACTTTTGTGCCATAGGGTCGAGCTGCAAGCGGTTGATGGTCAGAGCAGGGAAGATATGTTGCATTTGACTCGCATAGAACGTAGAGTCATTAAAGAGAAGCATCGTGTCGCTATACAATTCCAACACGCGAACATCTTCTCCATCAGCGTTCTCTACCGCAGCAATATAGTTGTTGATAATATGCTGACGTTTTACGATATGATTACTCATCTCCATCACAATAGCAGGTGCTTTGGTCTTATAGATATACAAATTGCGTGGGCAATCATATACCTTACCATTTTGAGTGATAGTAAGTCCCACATGTGTACTATCAGCAGTGGTTTTACTATATTCTTTAAAATACACCGTAATAGCACTACTATTCAATGTGCCTACGAGCAGTTCGCAGCTCTCAGGCAGTTCCCATTGATAAGACAACTCATATCCGTATGGGTTATACACATTCGCTGTGAGTGTCACGTCGGTATAATGACAGATAGAGTCTGTGGAAGTAACAAACGTGGGCACTGTATCATAGACAGTCACGGAGTGGCTACAAGTATTGTATTTAGCACTATCCACCATCAACGTCACGAGGTATGTACCAGGTTTCTTGAAAGTATGACTTGGGTTCTTAGTCACGCTAGTGGTGTTATCACCAAAGTCCCAAGCCCATTTCTCACCTGCACTACTCTTGTTAGTAAACTTCACAGCTTCACCAGCCTTAGGTTCAGTAGGCGAAAAAGTAAAGTCCACATCTACTTTCTTGCATCCTGCAATCACCATTGCGAATGCCATACAAATTATAACTATTTTCTTCATATTCTAATCTTTACACATCTATATTCGGTTCCTCCACCATGTCATCTGCCTTTTGGCATAGTGTCGGCTATTTTGTTTGATCATCTCCACGGCTTTATCCAAAGTCCATTCGCCATGTAAGTAACGCAACAACTCTTTGTAACCTACTGTATTCACACTATTTGGCAATGTACTATAATCGTATTGCTCCGTTGGAGTAGTGGGGATACCCAATTGCTCAAAAGCTCGCAAAGCTTCATCTAATAGTCCGGCCTCCATCATTTTATCCACACGCAGATTGATTCGCTCATAGAGTTCCTCTCGGGGTCGTTCTACCAATATGTACTCTATATCGAAATCTTTACGACGGCTCTGCTGATGAGGTTTGCCATTTTTGCGAAACGCCGAATAAGGTTTCCCGCTGGCTCTGCATACCTCTATGCAATGCATCAGTCGCTGTGGATTCTGCTGATCTACTTCGCTCCAATAGGCAGGGTCAAGCACTTGCACTTGCTGTTGCAGCCATGCTAGACCTTGCACTTTGTACTGCTCCGCTATTTCTCTGCGCAGTTCTGCTGGAATATCAGGCATATCGTCCAACCCATTGCATAGCGCATCGACATACATCATACTACCACCCACGAGCACCACAGTTTCATACTGCAAAAACAATTCGCTCAGTAGTTGCTCGGCATCGCGAGCAAACTGTCCGGCGTTATACGTCTCGTCCAGGGCTTTGAATCCCACTAAGTAGTGAGGGACTTGTTGCTGCTCTTCGGTAGTAGGAGCGGCTGTGCCAATGGGTAAATCACGATAAATCTGCCGAGAGTCGGCACTCACAATCGGACAACCATATTGCTTGGCCACTTCTATGGCACGTGCCGTTTTGCCGACTCCAGTAGCTCCGATTATGACAATCAAACGAGGCATTTAGAACATAGAACCGTCATCAAAACTCAAATCTTGATAACCTTCAAAATCCAAATCTCCGTCATCGTATTGGCTATCGCCGTAGAAGTCGTCATCTATATCCCACTCGTTGCCTTTCGCTTTGGTGACATCAAGAAGGTCATCTTGCTGAATCTGCAAAGGAGCAATACCCTCAGACTCTACACAAGCTACGCCACTACGCATGCCTGGCAGAATCTCTGCCACACGACCAAAGAAACAACGCTCACTCATAGGGTCAAAAACATACAATATGCGCTGACCATTTTCTTCGAGCAAGTCACTCAGGCGAGTGGACTCCATAATCATATTGTCATATTCAAAGTTACTTCCCATCTCCACAAGAGTCACCTCTTGTCCTTTTTCCCAACGGTCATTACACATAAAGAACGACGTCATTTGGTCATCAGGATAGCCTGCACTTTTCAGTATAGCTTGATGCAGTTCTAGAAATGTAGCCTCGCTATCGGCTTCATATACGCGACGAAAATCATCTACTTCGTCACACGAAAATTTGATAAGGTATATCATATCGTTTCAGTATTTTTATGCTTTACTATATAATGAGCGTGCAAATTTACTGCTTTTTTCTTAATTATGCAAATTTCACTTCTATTTTTCTGAATTATCAAGCATTTTGCTTGTATGTTTCAGAAAATTGTCGTACTTTTGCACAAAAATTCCTATACATTATGCGAAATTTCATCCTTATTGCCGAAGCAGGTGACTTTATCGGCGAACAAAAATTGATAACACAGTACTTAAATGGCGAGTGGGTCGGCAACCAATGGCAGATGGCAGATGGTAGCCTATGGGATATCGTGGTAACAGGCGTGGGAGCGATTAATGTGATGCACGCTCTCCGTGACATTCCTCGCGATGCACAACTATTGAATATCGGTTACGCAGGTAGCGCTAATTACGAAATCGGTAGTGCGGTATGCGTGACAGAGGCTTTGCTGAACCACCCTAATGTGCGCTACCCTGAGCCTCAACTGCTGCTCACTCCTTGTCCATCAGCATACTTGCGTATGCCCGATGCTTGCATTTCATCTATCTGTTATAGCAATACCGATTTTGTATTGCAATCAGACTACAAAGATTGTGTCTTTGATATGGAATTGGCATATATCGCCGCTATGGGCTTTACGCAACTCAGTGCCCTCAAAATCGTGAGCGACAACCTCAGCCTGCACACCTATCGCGAGGTAGCTGCAGCAGTAGAATAAGACTATTGCGTATTGGCAAGGGTGTTTTGGTTGAAGAGCTTGCGCTCGGGATCATAAAACCACCCCCACTTATTAAAGTATCTACACATATTGACGATGTGTATCCACAGCATTTTTATGCTGCGGTATGATGCTTTTTCATGCTGATGCACGACCGTGGTATGAGGATAGAAGACTGTTAAATAGTCACGGTGTATGCGGCGCGTGAGATCTATATCTTCGGGATACATAAAGAAACGCTCATCGAACAACCTTGCTCGACGTACCGCTTCGGTGCGCATAAGCATAAAACAACCGCTGAGATAAGGCACATTCATCGGGCGATTGTAACCCGTATGTCTTAATTCGTATCGTTCGTTGCTCTTGCGTATCCAAGCCTGAGGTAGAAAACGCCTGCCAAACACATTCCACGGAGTAGGAAGCAACTTACACAAGTATTGCAACTCCCCACTAGGATACACCACTCGGGGCATTACCAGTCCCACTTCGGGGTGCTGCTGAATAAATGACATGAGTGTAGGCAAAGTATCGGGCGTAATCAGAATATCTGGATTTATCACTAAGTGAAAAGGAACGTCATCGTAAATACTCTCGCGAATAGCGATGTTGTGCGCAGCACCATAGCCCAAGTTCTTGCCATTGAATATATAGCGCACTCGTTCCGATTGTAGCGGTAATGTATCTGTCCTATTAGGGGAGTTATCCACCCAGAACACATGCCGCACATGCGTGTATTCCAGCAGACTTTGGGTGAGCGCGAGCACCTGTTCCCAAGAGGGTTGATATAATACGATAGATACATTTAACATAAGGTTACTTTTATGATATTTGTAAAGTGAATGAGTAAATACCGCTGCAAAGATAATGCTTTTTTAGCATATACGCAATTTTTTATCGGATAAATGGGAGATATTTTATAAAAAATGAATAAAAATTTGGTGAAATAAAATAATTGTTGTACCTTTGCAAACGCTTTGCAGTTGTTATTGTAAGAACATTGGATATTAATCTTTATTAAAATAATACACTTATGAAAGAAATCAAATTTTTGGTTGCAGCATTATTCATGGCATTTTTGCCTATCATGTTCACTTCTTGTGGCGAGAAAAACAATCCTAACGATGTTACTCTTGTTGGTAAATGGGAAGTTACAGAGGCTATCCGCGCATACTATTTCGTAAATGATAAGGATAATGTCGTTGAGTCTGAGTCATACGAGGTGGGTCAAGTATGGGAGTTTACTAAGGATGGTAAACTGATGGTGTCAGACATAGCAGACACATTCACCTATACCGTGTCTAACAATGAATTGACCACCAACTATGCTACTACCCACTACAGCGAACTTGCTAAGTTCTTCCTTATTGAGGAACATACTGCTGACCAATTAGTACTTTCTGTACATTATCGCGAGAAAGATAAAGTAGGCGAGCGTGATGTAATGAACACATTGACCTTCTCTCGCTTGGTAGAGTAATACAAACTCCTTATTAACGGATAAAAAAGAAGAGTTCAAAACCGCAGTTTTGAACTCTCTTTTTTAGTCGCTAATAATAATCAACTCCCTATCTCCCTTCCCTTTAGGGAGGGGATGGGGGTAGGCTCATTACTCAGCAGCAACCTCAGCTTCTGCAGCAGCAGCCTCTTGAGCAGCCTCTACGGCAGCAGCAGCGAGAGCATCAGCAGCCTCTTGGCGCTTCTTAGCTACCTCAGCAGCTTTAGCCTTGTTGGTTTCTACTTCTTGAGCGAGCAATGCTTTTGCAGCAGCAGCTTTCTTGTCTGCCTCTGCTTGGCTGATCTTACCATTCTTAGCATCCTTTTGAGCCTTCCAAGCATCGAAACGCTTTTGAGCCTCCTCAGCAGAGAATGCACCCTTAGC
>JAZNBO010000031.1:0-3449 GCA_045587145.1 Paludibacteraceae bacterium | reverse complement strand
GACATTACCGATATGGGTGATACCGTCAGGCAGGACGACATGACTAACACGTTCAGGATACCAAGGCTCTTGGCGATAGGAGAGTAAGTCTGGGTCATCGTACATTGCGCCTGAACCGGTGATGGTCATGGTGTTGTTGCTATAATGCCAATAGAGATGATCGCCACACTTGTTGGTTGCTTCTGTAGTGAGGTTGAGTACGTAGATTACACTATCGCAGTATGGGTAGTTGGCGAATGGTTCGCTATCATTGTAAGTACCTGCACTATAACATTGTTGTCCGCGCCATGCGTATGGAAGGTATTCTTCGTTAATGGTAACACTCTCTTCCACGATGATTGTTTCGGGCAGTATGGTGAGGTAGAGAGTAACAATACTATCGCAACCGTTGGCAGCAATAGTGGTGTAGGTATATGTGCCAGAAGTTGTATAGGTTTGACCATTCCAAGTGTAACTGTCGCAAGCGATAATGGTTTCTTCGGATGTTTGAGTAGGGAGAACGGTGAGGTACAAGATAGCGTTCTCCGTAGTATATGTACCCGATTGGGTATAGGTGTTGCCTTGCCATGTGTAGGATTCGCCCGAACAAATAGTGGCATACTCTTTAGTTGGTTCCACTCTGCCTGGCGTGGTGAGCGTGTAGGAGGCGTAGCCGTTGTTTAGCGCGTAAAGATAAATAGTTGCTGTCTTATCATCAGTTACTTCCACAGAAGGAATGGCTACGCGAGAACCATTGGTAGAGGAACCAAATCCTTCGTTAGGGAAGAACCATAGTGGCTCTAAGCTCTCGAATCCGAGGCTTCGGTTGGCAAAGCGATAGAGCGCAAAAGCCGAAGGAGGGGTGGCGGCAGTATTAGTGGCTGCCATGATTAAGAAATGTTCGCCACCTACTTCAAACTCTTGGCAACCGTTGTGACCCGTTACCAAGGTAGTAGCGTTTCCTGCGTTGTTCTGGATTTGCGTGCCAGTGGAGCACATGATGAAGTCACCGATAACGTTGCCACCATCATCGCAAAGCATAGGATACGTGTTGAATCCGTCCACGTAGAACAATGAACCTGATTCGTCTTGAGGGAAGATACGTGGAGAGCCACCCCAACCTGCTTTATCAGCTGCCAAAGACTCGTTTGCATTGACCTTTACATTGATTTGTTCTCCAGAGTGAACCGTTCCATTGGTGATAGTCCAACGGAAGACATCAAATGTTTCACTTTGGGCATGACCATTAGCCGCCATGATACAAGCATTGTTGTGCACATCGCCGTATACGCCGAAGGCATCAAAACGAATAAGCAATTGGTCGTAGGTGGGATTGTCCCATAAACACTCATCAATGAGCAGTGTTGCTGCTCCTGTCGTGAGATTGACTTCGTAAATCATAAAATGAAGGGAACCCGTTGAAATCAAAGCTCCTATAAGACAGTTGCCTGCGTTGTCGAAATGAATATCGTTATAAGCCATGGTTACCGCAGATGACCACTCGCCAGTAGTTTGATCTTGAACTTCAAAGAGGTGATTGCCAGTAATTTGGATAGGACTAAGCATTTCACCTGTCGCACCGTCCACACGCACAATCGATTTGGTCTCGCGGTTGATAAAGTAGATGATACCATCTTTGGAAGCCATACCACGCACATAGTCAGTGTTGCCTGGTTTATTAGCATCAAAATTGCCCTCGATATTAGAAACGATCCAATTGTTCTCCAAGCTATACTTATTATCGCGAGTGGCGTATGTATAGGCTTCTTTCGGTTGTGCAGAGGTAGAACCATTTGACTGGTATTTGGCATATAGTGTGCCAGAGGTGGAAGCGTTCACTGTGGTTACTTGGCTACCTGAGAAGGTTGCGGTGGTGTACCAACCTGCAAATGCATCATTTGCCTTGTATGGAGCATTGAGCGCGAACGTGGTGGTAGGTGAGGTAGGGTTAGCGAAACCGTGCTTCCATGCTGGTTGGAAAGCCTCAACTTTACCTGCTTGAGAGAAATCAGCAGATTTTGGCCAACTCGTACGTTGGCTTTCTACGAAGAAAGCAGCCACCGCGTAGCGCCATCCTGCGGAAGTGGTACCTGCGACCAGAGCGGTAGCATTTGCATCTGCATTTTGCACTTCCATAATGTAAGCTTCGAGCCAATCCCATTTGGAATTGCTGAGCATGCCAGACACGTCTGTCAATTTACCGCAGATAGTAGTGTATGCTTCATCACCAGTAGCTTTCAACTCATCAAGAGTAGCAAGACCAGTAACACCGCAGTCTGCCATACATGCTTGGAACATGTCATTTTTGCTCATCCAACCATAGTCATTAGTAACACCACCGTTGAGTTGGTAAGTGATAGCGGCTTGCATACTAACAGCAGTCGCTAAGATAAAAAACAGATTAATAAATGTCCTTTTCATATTGTTATAGTTGTGTAATTCCGTGTTAATTGTATTCAACCTGCAAAGTTACAACTTTTTTTTGAATTGTGCAAATATAAACTACTTTATTTATGGATTACAGATTTACGGGTTGTCCCATCATAGTGTACGTCTGTCCGTTGCGGAGGATAAGGATCTGATCTTCGCGGAGGATTTTTTGGCAATTGGTGATTGGCAATGGGCTATTGGTGTCCTTGATGAAGAACTCACTCCAATAGTTAGCCTGACGATATGCTTCTTCGCTACCTGTTGGTACTGCCACGGTGATTGTTCGGTCAATACCCTTAAAGGTCTCTGCATATACGGTTGGTGGCACTACTGCATCCACCGTCATGCGCCAAACATTGCTACAACCTGCGAAGGCATAATTGCCAATCTCTGTGACAGTAGCAGGAATGATAATCTCCATTAGGCTATAACAGCCTTCTGCCAACATCTCTGGAACCGTCTGTATCTGTTCTGGCAGATAGAGGTAGGATAGGCGGTAGCTGTTCATGAGTGCGCCGAGAGGCAGTGTGGTGTTGGTTGCTGCGGTGAGGTCAAGCACTTCCAACGCGCTACTATTTTGGGCGATGTAACTCATCGCTTGTTTCGTCAACTCGCCATCGGTTACTTCTATATAGCGTGCTTTGTGTGGCACACCATAGCGCGCTTCTAAGGCTGGGTCTGCTGTGGTGCAGTGCCATAGCGCAGCAGGAGTAATAATGGTATCAAGGTGTACGCAACCGATGAATGGATGAATAGTTTGGTTGTTGATTATCGTTGGGTTGCCTTCATAAAGGATAGTGCGTAGGTCATTGCAAGCCTCGAATACTTGTTCGCCTATAGTGGTGACACTCGCAGGGATAGTTACTGACTGCAATCCTGTCCATGAGAATGCACCATCACCAAGACTTGTCACTGAACTTGGAATATCGATGTTGGTCAGATTTGCACAATCTGCAAAGGCGACATTACCGATATGGGTGATACCGTCAGGCAGGACGACATGACTAACACGTTCAGGATACCAAGGCTCTTGGCGATAG
>JAZNBO010000030.1:0-11307 GCA_045587145.1 Paludibacteraceae bacterium | reverse complement strand
TTCTTGAGCGAGCAATGCTTTTGCAGCAGCAGCTTTCTTGTCTGCCTCTGCTTGGCTGATCTTACCATTCTTAGCATCCTTTTGAGCCTTCCAAGCATCGAAACGCTTTTGAGCCTCCTCAGCAGAGAATGCACCCTTAGCTACACCACCATTCAAGTGCTTCATGAGCATAACGCCCTCACCAGAGAGGATGTTGCGAACAGTGTCAGTAGGTTGAGCACCTACGTTTACCCAGTACAATGCGCGATCAAATTTCAAATCTACGGTTGCGGGGTTGTTGTTTGGGTTGTAAGAGCCAATACGCTCAATGTACTTGCCATCACGTGGCGAACGGCTGTCTGCTACTACGATGTGGTAGTAAGCGTAGTCCTTGTGACCATGACGAGCCAAACGAATTTTTGTTGCCATTTCTGTTTGTTTATTTGTGAGCTACAATTTCTCGAATTGCATGCTCGGGTTAATAATAAATAATAATGGTATGCCTTTTACACGAAAAAGCCTGCAAAAGTACTATATTTTTTTCATACCACCAAATTATTTCCATATTTTTTATGATTTTGGGCTATTTTCTATCGTTTTGGGGCAGATTGGCATAAATATTGTACTATTTCGTGTCGGATATGCACAAATTTACATTATATATAGTAGTAGGTTGGTTTCTCTTAGGAATCAACACCGTTGTTGCTGCCTCGCGCAGCAAGATCGCCGACTCGCTACAAGTGCTTCGTTTCGAGGTGAATAGTATTCCGTTTAGCATGCAACGAGTCGAAGGTGGTGTGTTCATAATGGGTGGTACACACGAACAGCACCGCGAACCCATCTCCATTGATTTACCCACACATACCATCGCACTTGATGCATACTATATTGGGCATACCGAAGTGACACAGGCACTATGGAAAGCCGTTATGCCCGAATGGGAGATTATGGACGAATGGCACAACCCGAACCATCCTATCACGGACGTCAGTTGGTATGATTGCCAAGTGTTTATTCAGCGCTTGGATAGTTTGACAGGACTGCCTTTTCGTTTGCCCACAGAGGCGGAATGGGAGTTTGCTGCGCGAGGCGGTAATAAGAGCGAAAACTATCGGTTTGCAGGCAGCAATATAGTAGATAGCGTAAGTTGGGGATTGAGCAACAGCGGTTATCGCAAACATACTGTCGGTTTGAAACGCCCTAACGAATTGAGACTGTACGATATGACGGGCAACGTGAGCGAATGGTGTAGCGATTGGTATGCTCCCTATCAATTAGGAACAGAGCCTAATCCCAAAGGACCTATCTCGGGTACAGAAAAAATTGTGCGCGGAAGCAGTTTCGACAATTGTAGAGCCAATAGTCATATATCGCATCGATACAGACAAGACCCTATGCAAGCCACGAAATACTGCGGTTTGCGTTTGGCACTGACTTTACCCAATGAACCAACTTTGCAAGTGGTAGAGGAACCTGCAATAACGAAGCGAATAAAGATGAAGAATGTAAAGATCAAACTACTATACGTACCCACAGACCTGCCCTACTATATCTCGGAAGAAGCTGTCACGCAACGCGTATGGAACAAAGTGATGGGTGTGACCAATGACGAAGCAGGGTCGCAAGCAGTGGTGGACAAGACAGAGGACGAATGGAATGTGTTTTTGGAGAAATGCAGGACATTGAGCCACGAACCACTGAGTTTTGCCACCACAGAAGAAGTGCAAGAAGCTATCCAAATAGGCGTGACACATCAACCGAAACTAAAAAGCAAAAAGCAACGCCATTGGGAGAAAGACACGCGCAGCATTCAACGACGCCGCAGAAATGCTAAGAAAGCACAAAAATGGGCAGATTTGATTGGCGTACAAATCAAAACGACCGACGACCCTACCTTACTACTCTATTCGACAGATGAAAAAAATAACCAACCAAGATGGCTGATTATTCGATAGCAGGCGCGGTGACTCTTGACGGCAGAAGTTGCACTTGATCAATCAAATCCTTAGAATCAAGATTATACGTGCTTATCACAAGTGTGGTGGGAGTCACGGTAATATGATGATACACCGGTTCGCCAAAAAACGAACTATCATAGCGGACTTTGTCTTTGACAGGATACACTTTGGTAGAAGCATTTGTGGCAATAAAAATCGTTGGCTCTTCTTTCTTCCAGAAACGAGCTTTGTAATGCTCGGTACGGCGAGCATAGTTGTGGTCATGCCCCGAGAAGACAACATCCGCTTCGCGTAGAGGACCATGAAAAGCCAACCAAATCAAGGGATTACTTCTTCCTTCTGCGGTGCTATACACAGGGTGGTGCATCATCACTATTGTGAACTTATCACTTGCCTCACGCAACACCTTCTTCAACCAAAAAGCCACTTGCGTATAGTCGGACATGCGGTGAAGGCCATCCGTGTCAAGAGCAATCAGTCGCAACTCAGGAAAATCCACAAAATAACTTGTTCCTAAAAAACGCTTAGGACCGTTCTGAGGATTGGGAAAAATGCTCTTCCAACGTTCGGGCAACGTTTTCACTACCCCTTTCAAGTATTCGTGGTTGCCTGGGATGGCGACAATCGGCAGTGAATCGATTCCTGTACCAACCAATGATTGGTATAGCATCTGCTCATAATAGAGATATGGTCGCTCCATCCAATCGCCTAATTGCGCCCAAAATTGTACATCGGAATGATGTGCATAGAGCGATGCCATTTGGGTATGGGTAAGCGAATTGTGTATATCACCCAACAAAAGAAATGACAGTGTGTCGCGTTGTACATCACGCAACACACTATCATTGGTCATCGTCGTGAACTGATGATCTATTTTCTCCTCAGTCCATATAGGTTCGGCAGGATTACCAAACCACGCTTCCCAGCGGATGGCGCAAAGTGTCGCGCCACCTGCGAGAAGACATAAGAATAGTATCCATCCTACCCAACGACGCATTAGAATGGCAAATCAGTTGTTTCGTCCACGCCAGCAGCGGCATCAAAAGTAGCAGTATTAGCTTGTGGAGCAGCAGCAACAGGTTGAGCTGCTGGTACTGCTTGTGGAGCAGCGACAGCCTCTACCACACCTTGCTGAATCTTCCAAGCACGGATAGAGGTGTACCAACGACCATTGAACTCGCGGCTCTCGATATCAAACGATACGGTTACGATATCGTCCACTTGGCAAGGGTTAGCCTTGATGCGATCTTCGCCAAACACCTCAAAGTGCACCTTACGAGGATATTGCTCTTGGGTCTCAAGCACGTATGCTTGGAGTTTCCACTCTTTGCCCGAGGTTTTGCTTACGCCACCTTGCTCTGGCAATACTTGTATAATCTTACCTGAAACTTCCATACCGATTAGCCCTTAATTGCTGCTACACCTGGAAGCACTTTACCCTCGATAGCCTCGAGCAATGCACCACCACCAGTAGAGATATAACTTACGCGGTCAGCCATACCGAACTTGTTGACACAAGCTACGCTGTCACCACCACCAATCAAGCTGTAAGCACCATTGTCGGTAGCAGTAGCGATAGCCTCTGCGATAGCCTTAGAGCCAGCAGCAAAGTTGTCAAACTCAAATACACCTGCAGGACCGTTCCAAAGGATAGTCTTAGCACCTTCGATAGCAGCAGCAAACGCTTTGCGGCTCTCTGGACCAGCGTCCACACCTTCCCAACCCTCTGGGATAGCGTTGCTTGGGCAGATTTGGGTATTTGCCTCGTTGCAGAAGTCGTCAGCTGCTACGCAGTCGGTTGCCAATACGAGGTTTACACCCTTAGCCTTAGCTTGTGCGATGATGTCCAATGCAAGCTCCAACTTGTCGTTCTCGCAGATAGACTTACCAATCTCACCACCGTTGGCCTTAGCGAAAGTATAGGTCATACCACCGCAGAGGATGAGGTTGTCCACCTTGTCCATGAGGTTCTCGATGATACCAATCTTGGTAGAAACCTTACTTCCACCCATGATAGCGGTGAAAGGACGTTTGATGTTCTTGAGGATATTATCAACAGCCTCTACCTCTTTCTCCATGAGGTAACCGAGCATCTTATTGTCAGCATCGAAGTAGTCAGCGATAACTGCGGTAGAAGCGTGTTTGCGGTGAGCGGTACCGAAAGCATCGTTTACATAGCAGTCAGCATAGCTTGCGAGAGTCTTAGCGAACTCTTTTTGGCTTGCTTTCATGGCTTTCTTAGCCTCCTCGTATGCAGGATCCTCTTTGTCGATACCTACTGGTTTGCCTTCCTCCTCTGGATAGTAACGGAGGTTCTCGAGCAAGAGTACTTCGCCTGCTTTGAGTGCAGCAGCTTGCTCAGCAGCCTTAGCGCAATCCTCAGCAAATTGTACAGGAACGCCCAACGCTGCGCTCACAGCGTCAACGATTTGTTTCAAACTATATTTAGCTACTACTTTGCCTTTTGGTTTACCCATGTGGCTCATGATGATGAGCGCACCACCCTCTTCAAGGATGTGTTTGAGGGTAGGCAACGCACCACGGATACGGGTGTCGTCAGTAATCACTCCATTCTCGTTCAATGGCACATTGAAGTCCACGCGAACAATCGCTTTTTTGCCAGCGAATTTGTAATCATTGATAGTCATAATCGTGTATAATTTATTTTGTTTGTTATTTTTGCCGAATTTGGGTGCAAAATTACTATAAATATTGCAAATATGCAAATTTTTTTTTGTATCTTTGCACGATTTTTGTGATACGCCCCATAAAATTGCTTTGAAAATATGCGAATGAAAGATTTAATAGCGAAGCGTAAACGCCGTGAACAGCAACGTGCACGTGCCGAACGCAACGCCATAGAGAGACATACGATAGCCGAACCAACGGTCAAAGAAGAATGCCAATTACCTGCTGATTTCAGCGACGAGGTGATGCGCGAGTTGAAGCACTTGCCTACTGCTATCACTGCGGAAGAAGTCTTGCGCCGTCGCGATATGCGCGATGTGCTCACTTTCACTATTGACCCTGATGATGCAAAAGATTTTGACGATGCGTTATCCTTCCAAGTGCTTGAGTCGGGAAACTATCAGATTGGTATTCATATCGCCGATGTCACACATTATGTACAGGAGGGATCGGCAGTGGACGAAGAGGCTTATCAACGCGGTACAAGCATTTATTTGGTGGATCGTGTGATACCTATGTTGCCCGAACGACTATGCAATGAGTTGTGTAGTTTGCGTCCCGAAGAAGATAAACTATGCATGTCGGTCGTGGTGGAGATGGACGAACAGGCCAAAGTGCTCCGTCATAAGATATGCCGAACGGTTATTCATTCCGACAGCAGATTGACCTACCAACAAGCCAAAGAGATATTGGATAAAGATGATAGTAGCAGTCCATTATCTGCTGCGCTGCAAGTGCTGAACCGATTGGCGAAAGAGTTGCGCAAGAAGCGCTTTGAGCGTGGTGCTATCAATTTTGAGACACCCGATGTGCAATTCCATTTGGATAGCGAAGGCAACCCTACGGAGATTATTTTCCGTACCTTGACCGAGGCCAATCACCTGATAGAGGAGTTTATGCTACTTGCAAATCGCATAGTAGCCAAAGAGATAGGCGAGAAACGTGGCACAGAAACAAGCCGACCATTTGTATATCGTGTGCACGATGTGCCCGATCCTGAGAAGTTGGTGAAGTTAGGCAATTTCATTCGTCAGTTTGGTTTGCACTTGCGCACTTCTGCCAAACGAAGCGTACAAAACAAGCATATCAACGCCTTGCTCGAGAGTTGTCAGGGAACCAATAGCCAAACGCTGATAGAGACACTGACGATCCGTTCGATGGCCAAAGCGGTGTACTCAACTTCCAATATCGGACACTACGGATTGGCTTTCCCTTACTATACACACTTCACCTCGCCTATCCGCCGTTATCCGGATATGATGGTGCACCGTTTGGTAGCGCGCTATCTATTGCAGTCCAAAGTCACTTGCCGCCACGACAAAGAAGTACTGGAGGAGGCATGCGTACATTGCTCCGATACCGAACAGATGGCACAAATGGCGGAGCGCAACTCCATCAAGGAGATGCAAGCACGTTGGATGAGTAGCCGCATTGGCGAAGAGTTTGATGGTGTGATTAGTGGCGTGACTGAGTTTGGCTTATTTGTTCAGTTGTCGGATACGCTCACCGAAGGATTGGTTCCTATACGTACGATTGAGCCACACGACTATATGCAATACGACGAAGAGAACTACTGCTTGATTGCCGCTCGTAGTGGTAATACCTATACGCTATCTGACAGCGTTCGCGTGCGCGTGACGAGAGTCGATGTGGAGCGAAAGAAGATTGATTTTGAGTTGGTGTAATACAAGCCAATATCCGTGCCTTTACACTTTACACCTTACACCAATCCCTGCCAATAGCCCATCGCCTAATCAAACAACGTCGGTGCATCTTTCTCAAACTGTTTGAGTACGGTGCGCATCAATGTCTCACGGACAAAGCGCGAACGGTTGCGCACGTTGTATTTCTCGCAGTAGCGGTTGAGTGCGCGCATCTCGCTATCATTGAGCATGATATCCACACGATGTGTACGTGCCTCGCGTTGGCGAGGATGACTTAGTGGAGAAGATGATGTAGATGCTTTGCCTTTCATGCGCGTTTGAGGTTATGGACTAAAAATGCAAGCCAAAAGTTATTCCTAATCCGATGATGCTGCAACCTATCTTATTGGAGTATTGCAACTGCGTTTGAGGGAGTGTTTCCTCTATGGTTATAGCCGATTGCTGCCATTGTACTTTCATAGCGAGCGACAATGAGCTTCGCTCACTCACTTGATACCACCAGCCAACGTGTATGTCGGCACAGAGACCGCTTCCCCACTCTTTGTTTGTAGCCAAAGCATATCCCAAGGAGCCGCCGACCAATGGGCGATGGGCTTGTGGTGATGGGCTATTGGCAATGGGGAACTGCAACACGAGTTGTAGCGGTATCCATGAATAGGTTTGCTCTCCGACAAACACACCTCGATAGCCAACACTACCACCCAAGAAAATCTGCCTATTGAGCAGATTATGACTACCCACCATAGCATGCACTTCGGTGTTGCCACCTACGCCCTGTTGCGGAACAAAAGCCACGCCTCCCGAAGCAGACAAGCAGAAATCCACCAACTTTGGCTTCACGACTGCTGTCGTGTCGAGGTCCGTGGTGTTTTGGTCTTCAACTGTGATAGATACCACTTCTGTTTGCGGATACTGATAGCGCAATCCATCTTTCTGACGTAATATCACTACTTCCTCGTTATTGAGCAATATCTCGCCTTTGACGATCTGTCCAGAACGCAGCAATACGACCTCCGCGTGGGCTGACAATGCCAACCCTATCCACAATAATACTATGTATAATAATCGTTCGTTCAATGTGTATATGGTGTATGGTGTAAAGTGTATGGTGTAAAGTGTAAGGTGTAAGGTGTAAAGGCTGGGCGGCAAAGCCGCATATTCTTGCCTTTAAACTTTAAACCTTAAACTCTAAACTACCATAGTGACCCCGCTGGGATTCAAACCCAGGACCTTCAGAACCGGAATCTGACGCTCTATTCAGCTAAGCTACGGAGCCTTCGTCGGAATGCGCTTGTCGTAATAACTGCCGCTTGCGGCATTAGACGACCGCGCTTCCTCCTCTTAACTCGGGCTCATAATGCACCCCAAAAATCCAAGATTTTTCGGGGACCCCGCATGAGCCCTCGTTATTTTTTTTTACGATTATTGGAATGCGCTTGTCATTCCAAAATACGCTTGTCACTCTGCGGCAAAGCCGCATATCCTTGCCTTTAACCTCTAACCTTTAACCTTTCGCCTCTAACCTCTCGCCTCTAATCTCTTCTTCCCACAAGAATCATCACATAGTATATGAGTGTGCCCAGAGATGCCAGGGCTGCTACTACGTATGTATAGGCGGCACTACGCAATGCGCTGGCTGCCATTGGGGTAGTTTGACGATCGGTGATGCCTGCTGTTTCTAGCCATGCGACAGCGCGTGTGCTGGCATTGATTTCCACGGGCAGGGTGATAAACGAGAATAGGGTTGTCAAAGCATACAGGATCACGCCTATGGTCAGCAGTTGAGGAAAAGACTGAATCAGCAGTATGCCTCCTAATAGTACCCATGTCACCCAGCGTGAAGCGAAATTCACTACTGGTACCAATGCACTTCGCATGCGCAATGGGCCGTAGGCGAAAGCGTGTTGCAAGGCGTGTCCGCACTCGTGCGCTGCTACTGCTGCCGCAGCTACTGTGGCGGAGTTATATACGGATTCTGATAGGTTTACTGTCTTGGTGCGTGGATCATAGTGGTCGGTCAAGTGACCCGATGTGCACGTTACTTTGACATCTGTGATTCCGTTATCGCGAAGCATTTTCTCAGCCACCTGTCGGCCTGTAAGCGGCAGGAAGACCTGTGAATACTCCTTGAAACGATGCTCCATCAAGGCGCTCACAGCCCAACTGATGAGAGCAATACTAATGAATAAAATCCAATACATTTTTTTGTTTTTTGTTTAGTGTTTAATGTTTAGTTTTTAGTGTAGAGTGTAAAGTGTAAAGTGTAGAGGCTAGGCGGCATAGCCGCATATTCCGTGCCTTTAACCTCTAACCTATCGCCTCTCGCCTTTAACCTTTAACCTCTAACCTCTCGCCTTTAACCTCTCGCCTTTCGCCTACACACTTTGCATTCACCAAACACGTATAGCGAGAAGTGGTGGGGAACGAAGTTCGTCCATCGCTTATCTGCCAACATACGGCTGATGGTAGAGTCTTTGACGGGGCTTACGCGCCCACACTTGGAACAAACCACATGCACCGATGATTCGCGATCAATCACCCATTCATATTGGGCGGTACGCACTCCAAACTCCTTATCCAATTTCTGTACCAAACGCGCATCTTCCAATAGCGCAAGCGTATTATAGATAGTTGCTCGGCTAATGGAAAATTCGGTGAGTGAGGCGCGGAGTTCATCAATGGTGAAGTGCTGCAGTCGGCAGGCAGTAGCCATGATGCTATACCGTTCTGGCGTATGCTTCAATCCATGCTCGGTGAGATAAGCACGCAGTTGCTCTGTTCCTTTCTCTACACTATGCTCTTTTTTGTGTGGCACTTGGCTTAAATATCCTTGATATATGCTCTACGGCGTTTGTGGATTTTGTGTGGGAACATCTCCCAGTGTCCTTGATTCTTGGTGTTGGTCTCCAAGATAGAGGTAGTCTCTACTCGTTTGATACCGTACTTGACAAAGTATGGGTGTTGGTCAGCGATGATCACTGCGTTGAGACCTTTGTCTTGGTAGTCAGGACGTACGGCGATGATGAGCAAGTCGAATGCTTCCATTTGCTTAGCGCGCAGCGCTTTGAGCATGTGGTACCAACCGAATGGGAAGAGCTTGCCCTTGCATTTGCGCAGCGCGTTGGAGATGTCTGGCATACCTACACCGACACCTACTACCTCGTCTTTCTCATTGACAACAATGGTCACAAAGTCGAAGTTCAGAATAGGGAAATACACGTCGCAGTAGTATTTCTTTTGGCGCTCGGTGAAGGGTTGGAAGTTATAGAGTTTTTGGTATGCCACATCGATCACATCCATGTAAGATGTACCGTACTTCTTCACCAGTTCCTTGCAGTTCTTCACTTTGTCCACGCGCACGTGGCTACGCTCTCTCACGATCTTGTCCATTCGGGCAAAACGCTCTGGCAACACCTCTGGTGGATAGATTTGGAACTCAATCCAATCGGCCTCTTTTTTGAGTCCATAACTATCCATATGGCGAACGTAGTATGGGTAGTTGTAGAGAGATGCCATAGGTGCTAAGTGGTCATAACCTTCGAGCAGGAGACCTTGGTGGTCAAAGTCGGTGAAACCTACTGGACCATTGATCTGCTCCATGCCTTTGGCTTTGCCCCATTCAGCAACTTTGTCGAGGAGAGCAAAGCTCACCTCTTCGTCATCGATGAAGTCAATCCATCCGAAGCGAACGTGCTTAACGCCCCAACGTGCGTTAGCGGCGTGGTTAATGAGGCCAGCGATACGTCCTACGATACGTCCGTCGCGGTATGCCATGTATAGTACATGTTCGCACACTTCGTGAGCAGGGTTGATTTTAGGGTCGAAAGTGTTGAGTTCATCGGTAATCAACTGAGGACAAAAATACTCATTGTCCTTGTAAAAATCATTCCCAAACTGAATGAATTTTTTCAGGTCACGACGTGTCGTGATTTGTTTAATTTCTACTGCCATAGTATTAAATACATGCTTTTTCGGCGGCAAAGGTACACATTTTCGGCGGAATTTCCAAATAAATTATAAAAAATCTTAAATTATTCGTGACTTTTGCCTTGGGGAGATAAGAACTCACCCCTTCGGCAAAAGGATTTTGTTCCGCAAAAATAGGTAGGCGATGTATGCGATGATCCCTATCCAAAGGATAGCTGTGCTCCACTTGTAAAACTTCGGAGTGTATGTCCGCGGTGGGTGCTCAATAACTTGCACAATACTATCAGTACGGATTATCGTATCGTGAACTATCGAATTTTGAATTTTGAATTTTGAATTAAGAGCATCACGGTACACTTCCTTGGTGATATAGACCGTGTCGTGGATAGTACGCTCACGATAGATGACGGAATCGTGGCGGAAAACGGTGTCACGAAGCACGACGGTATCGCGTGTAGCATGGTGTAACGTGGTGTATGATTGTGTAGCATTGTGTAGGGTTGTAGGATCAAGGCTTCTGCATGATACAAGAAGGAAGAGAAGAAAAAGGGAGGAAAGATAACGCATAAACGGGATTATATTTAAGACAATGAACGTCAATTAGGTTGTCAATTATCGTCAATTTCTGGAGATTTTTTGATACAAAAATACGCTTCGCTACAAAAATATATAAAAATCGAAGAACACATTTTTGTTTTTGCCCTAAAGAATGCAGCACACTGCATTAGAGGGCAAAACAAAAATATCATCCTTAGCAACCATCCGAGAGCCTCGTGGGCTCGAGGATAGAGGAAGAAACAATCGTTCGAGCACCTGCGAGATAAGAATGGCGGCGAGCAAAATTCGCGGAGCGGATTTCTTTCTCGCGAGCACATTCTGACGAAGGGCAAGGAGTATTGTAACCATACTCAGTGCCAGGGCGAAAGTCATTGACTTCAAGGATGATCTCATCATGGGCGTTTTGGGCTTTGAGAATTAAACGGGTCAGTTCCTGCTCCACGTCGGCAGAGGTTCTGCCTTTGGGAGAGTGTAAAGTGTAAGGTGTAGAGTGTAAAGGCGAGGGATTGTTGTCTGCGACAACGAGGATGCAG
>JAZNBO010000029.1:0-4808 GCA_045587145.1 Paludibacteraceae bacterium | reverse complement strand
AAACGCTCTAACCATGTTACTATTTTTGTAGATACTAAGAATACTAACGAAGCTAAGTAATTAACGAAATGGGACAGAAAATTAATCCAATAGCAAACCGCCTTGGTATTGTACGTGGTTGGGATTCCAACTGGTTTGGCGGTAAGAACTACGGAGATACTATTCTCGAGGATACCAAGATCCGCGAGTACTTGAATGCCCGTTTGGCTGAGGCTAGTATTTCTCGTATCGTTATCGAGCGTACTCTTAAACTTGTGACTGTAACTGTCTGCACTGCTCGCCCCGGTTTCATTATCGGTAAGGGTGGACAAGAGGTTGACAAATTGAAAGAGGAACTGAAGAAAATCACCAAGAAGGATGTGCAAATCAACATTTTCGAGGTTAAGCGTCCAGAGCTTGATGCTACTATCGTAGCAACCAAGATTGCTCGCCAACTCGAGGGTAAGATTGCATATCGCCGTGCAGTGAAGATGGCTATTGCCTCTACCATGCGTATGGGTGCTGAGGGTATCAAGATTCAGTTGAGTGGTCGTCTCAACGGTGCCGAGATGGCTCGTAGTGAGATGTACAAGGAGGGTCGTACTCCATTGCACACCTTGCGTGCTGACATCGATTATTGCCACGTAGGTGCTCTCACCAAGGTAGGTATCATCGGTGTAAAGGTTTGGATTTGCCGTGGTGAGGTATATGGCAAGAAGGATCTTGCTCCTAACTTCACTCAAAAGCAAGAGAACGGACGTGGCGATCGTCGTCGTGATGACCGTCGTGGTGGTTTCCGCAGAAACAAAAAACAATAATGTTTAACCGATTTGTAGATTACAACAGTTATGTTACAACCAAAGAAAACTAAATTCCGCCGCTGCCAAAAGGGCCGCATCAAAGGCAATGCACAGCGTGGTACTGAGCTCGCATTTGGCTCATTCGGTATCAAGAGTCTTGGTACCATCTGGTTGACAGGTCGTCAAATCGAGGCAGCCCGTATCGCAGTAACACGTTACATGCAACGTCAAGGACATGTATGGTTTCGCGTTTTCCCTGATAAACCAATTACCAAGAAACCATTGGATGTACGTATGGGTAAAGGTAAAGGTGCTCCAGAGGGCTTCGTAGTTCCATTGGCTCCAGGACGTATCATCTTCGAGATTGACGGCGTACCATTCGATGTAGCAAAAGAAGCACTTCGTTTGGCTGCTCAAAAACTTCCTATTACAACCAAATTTGTCGTAAGACGTGATTACGACCCAACCCAAAATGTATAATAAGGATTATGAAAACAGCTGAAATTAAAGAATTAACAACTGCTGAGATCCAAGAGCGTTTGGTGTCTGAGAAAGAGGCTCTCGTTCGCATGAAATTGAATCACAGCATTTCTCCGCTTGACAATCCGTTGCAGATTAAGGTGGCTCGTAAGACAATTGCTCGCCTTGCAACCGAACTTCGTCAAAGAGAATTAACAAAGTAAAAAACGAATTGACATGGAAACAAGAAATCTAAGAAAAGAGCGTCAGGGTATTGTCGTTTCCAATAAGATGGACAAGACTATTGTAGTAGCTGTTCACTGGAAAGAGAAACACCCTATCTATGGCAAGTTTGTAAACAAAACTCGCAAGTTCCATGCTCACGACGAGAAGAATGAGTGCGGTATCGGTGATACTGTACGTATCATGGAGACTCGTCCATTGAGCAAAACTGTTCGTTGGCGTTTAACTCAAATTGTAGAAAGGGCTAAGTAATATGATACAACAAGAATCAAGACTGACAGTAGCGGATAACTCAGGTGCTAAAGAGGCATTGTGCATCCGCGTATTGGGCGGAACCAAGAAGCGTTACGCCAGCCTGGGTGACACCATCGTAGTAGCAGTGAAAGGTGTAATTCCTTCATCTGACATCAAGGATGGTACCGTAACACGCGCAATCGTTGTTCGCGTGAAGAAAGAGGTACGCCGTGCAGACGGTAGCTACATTCGCTTCGACGACAACGCATGTGTGCTCGTAAACAACGCAGGTGAGATTCGTGGTTCACGTATCTTTGGTCCTGTAGCTCGCGAGCTCCGTCAAACGAACATGAAAATTATCTCATTAGCACCTGAAGTGCTCTAATCATCTAAATTCTACAAGTATGGCAAAATTGCATATTAAGAAAGGTGATACCGTTTATGTAAACGCAGGTGCTTCTAAGGGCAAAACCGGCCGTGTGTTGGAGGTGCTCGTAGAGAAACAACGTGCAATCGTAGAGGGTGTCAATATGGTATCTAAGAGTACCAAACCTAATGCTAAAAATCCTCAAGGAGGTATTGTTAAACAGGAGGCTCCTATTCACATCTCTAACCTCAACCCAGTTGAGAACGGTGTACCAGTTCGCGTAGGCCGTGTAGAGAAGGATGGCAAGCTTGTCCGCGTAAGTAAAAAATCTGGTAAGGAGATCTAACAATGAATACAGCAAGTTTGAAACAAGATTATTTGGAGCGCATTGTGCCAGCTCTGATGAAGGAGTTTAACTACACTACTGTAATGCAGTGTCCTAAACTCGAGAAGATCGTTCTCAACCAAGGTCTTGGTGAGGCTGTAGCTGATAAGAAGATCATCGATGTTGCACAACAAGAGATGACCCTTATCACTGGTCAAAAAGCTGTTGCTACGGTTTCCAAGAAGGATATCGCAAACTTCAAGGTTCGTAAGAAAATGCCTATTGGCGTACGCGTAACTCTCCGTGGTGAGCGTATGTACGAGTTCTTGGAGCGTCTCGTGCGCGTGGCATTGCCTCGTATCCGTGACTTCAAAGGTATCCACAACAAGATGGATGGTCATGGCAACTATACACTTGGTATCCAAGAGCAAATCATCTTCCCTGAAATCAACATTGATAACATCACCAAGCTCCTCGGTATGAACATCACTTTTGTGACTACCGCTAAGACAGATGAGGAAGGCTTTGCACTTCTCCGCGAGTTTGGTTTACCATTCAAAAAGTAATTAGACTATGGCAAAAGAATCAATGAAAGCTCGCGAGGTGAAACGCGCTAAACTCGTAGCAAAATATGCTGCAAAGCGTGCGCAACTCCTCAAGGATGGTGACTATGAAGGTCTCCAAGCATTGCCAAAGAACGCAAGTCCTGTTCGTTTGCACAATCGTTGCAAAATCACAGGCCGTCCAAAAGGTTATATGCGCGTATTCGGCTTGAGTCGTATTCAATTCCGTGAGATGGCGTCTAAGGGCCTCATCCCAGGTGTGAAGAAAGCAAGCTGGTAAACAACTGAAATTCGCCCAGAGGACATAGGTGCCTCTGGGGAATAAATAAAATTAATTTATTAAATATTGTCCCGAAAGGCGGGATTAATTTAACAAAAACATTTATGACAGATCCAATCGCAGATTATCTGACTCGACTCAGAAATGCAATCAAAGCTGGTCACCGTGTAGTAGAGGTGCCTGCTTCGAATCTGAAGAAAGAGATCACACGCATCTTGTTTGAGAAAGGTTATATCCTTTCATACAAGTTCGTGGAGGATGGCCCTCAAGGCACTATCAAGATTGCCTTGAAGTATGATCCAGTTAACAAGGTTAACGCCATCAAGAGTTTGAAACGTGTTTCGACCCCAGGTCTTCGTCAGTACGTAGGCTATCGTGAGATGCCACGCGTATTGAACGGTCTCGGTATCGCTATCCTTTCTACATCTAAGGGTGTGATGACCAACAAAGAGGCACTTGGTATGAAGTTGGGTGGCGAAGTTATTTGTTACATCTATTAATCAGGAGGAAAGACTATGTCAAGAATTGGTAAATTGCCTATCGCTATCCCTGCAGGTGTAACTGTGACAGTTAGCCCTGAGAACATTGTGACTGTAAAAGGTCCTAAAGGTGAACTTCAACAACAAGTGAATCCTAACATCACTGTGACAGTAGAAGACGGTGTATGCCGTATTGCTCGTCCAAACGATGAGAAGGAAAATCGTGCTATGCATGGTCTCTATCGCTCACTCATCAACAACATGGTTGTAGGTGTAAGCGAGGGTTATAAGAAGGTACTCGAGCTCGTCGGTGTAGGTTACCGCGTTGAGATGGCTGCAGCTATGCAAAATACTCTCAACTTTGCACTCGGTTATACTCACCCAATCTACCTCCAACTCCCTAAGGAGATCAAGGTGGAGACCAAGTCTGAGCGTAACCAAAACCCACTCGTGATTTTGGAATCTGCAGACAAGCAACTCATTGGCCAAGTATGTGCTAAGATTCGCTCGTTCCGCAAACCAGAGCCTTACAAAGGTAAAGGTATTAAGTTCCAAGGTGAAGTTGTTCGTCGTAAAGCTGGTAAATCGGCTGGTAAATAATTAGAAAGGAATAAGTTATGAATCAGAAAATTGCAAGAAGACTTAAAATTAAAGCATCTATCCGTACACGTGTATCGGGTACCGCTGAGCGTCCTCGTCTGACTGTATTCCGTAGCAACAGCCAAATTTACGCTCAAGTAATCGACGATTTGCAAGGCAAGACTCTTGCTTCTGCATCTTCGCTCACTATTAAAGATAAAATGACCAAAACAGAGAAAGCTGCTCAAGTAGGCAAACTCATCGCAGAGGCTGCAAAGGCTGCTGGCGTA
Source organism: Paludibacteraceae bacterium (assembly GCA_045587145.1). Classification (GTDB taxonomy): domain Bacteria; phylum Bacteroidota; class Bacteroidia; order Bacteroidales; family Paludibacteraceae; genus Colicola. The sequence goes on along the minus strand of JAZNBO010000029.1, from coordinate 210 downwards.
GAGGCTGTTGTATTTGACCGTAACGGCTACCTCTATCATGGTCGAGTAAAATCATTGGCAGACGCTGCCCGCGAGGCAGGTCTCAATTTCTAAAAACAAAGAGACTGTTATGAATCGAGTAAAATCAACCCAAGACTTGGAGCTCAAGGAGCGCCTTGTTGCTGTCAACCGCGTAACTAAGGTTACCAAGGGTGGACGTACATTCACATT
>JAZNBO010000028.1:0-29904 GCA_045587145.1 Paludibacteraceae bacterium | reverse complement strand
GGGGATATTTGGTTTTGACAGCAGGTAGAACAGGTATGTAAGCACGTCGAGCATGAACACCGCTCGTTAATCGGGTTCGCCATTATAACTGGCAACAATACTGTAGCTCTCGCTGCGTAATCGAAGTATAGTAGATTCGCCTAGTTTCGGCACAAGGTGCTGAACCGAGACATCGCTCCAAGCCAACGCCCAGAGGCTGATAGGATCAAGCGGTGCGGAAATATCAGGGCTGGTTCTTGTAGGCTGCGATGCAAGAATGAGATTTTAGCAGATAAGGCAATGGTTGGTGGCTTGGGTCTTGCCATTGCTCGAAAATCTAGGCCAAGATAAGCGTGTAGAAAGCATATTGGTTCCTTGTTTGGACGCGGGTTCGAATCCCGCTATCTCCACAAATCTCACACAACTCTCTAATAATCAAAGAGCTTGAAAATGTGTAGAAAAAAGTACACAATTAAAAGTACCAAAAAGTACACAAAAGTACACATTTATGGAATATGTTGTAGCAAATGCAACGGTCATTCCCGTTCGACAAGAACCATCAGAAGGTAGTGAACAACTAACCCAACTCCTCTTTGGCGAGGTATGCGAAGTACTTGACCACCTTCCTCGTTGGACCAAAATCCGCAGCACAATAGACGGACAAGAAGGTTGGGTAGATTTCAAGATGGTTTCCCCTGCCGATAGTCAATCTCCATTATCCGACACTCAAACTGCTATCGTAGCATCGCCACTCGCCTCCGCTACTCCTATGGACGGTGGTGCAGACCTCTTACTCACCCTCGGTACACGCCTGCCAAAGTACTCCCACGGTACTTTCGAGGTGCTCGGACGACAATTCATCATTGATCCTACATGTGTAAACCCTACGCCACAACTACCTCATAGTGACATCAGTCGCGATGAACTTCAACATCATCTTTGCAGCATCGCACAAACAATGCTCAACGCTCCTTACCTCTGGGGAGGCAAAAACATCATGGGCATCGACTGTTCAGGATTCACGCAAGTAGTATATAGCGTATTTGGCATAGACCTACTGCGCAACGCACGCGAACAAATCACCCAAGGTACGCTTATCCCATACCTATCCGATGCTCAACCCGGCGACTTGGCTTTCTTCGATCACGCCGACCGCGACCCTAAGGCAACAAACATCTCACACGTAGGTCTGCTCCTCAGTCCGACAGAGATTATACACTGCTCTGGTTGTGTCCATATAGACACAATTGACGAAGAGGGTATCCACCTTCCCGATGGCTCTCTCACACATCATCTCGTTAAAATCAAACGATATCTATAAAACAAAGGAAAAGACGAACAATCCTATCAAGATTGCTCTTCGTTAGCGATTTTCAGCAAATACGCTTTGGCTGCCTCGTACTCGTTGGGGATAATACCATCAAGTATGGCGTCTTTGATTGCGTTTTTGAGTTCACCCACGCGCGAACAAGGTTCGAGACCTAGCAACTGCATGATCTCTTCACCACGCACAGGCGGTTGGAAATTGCGGATACGGTCTTTCTCTTCAAGTTCAATCATCTTCTGTCGCACCAGTTCGTAATTCTTATGGAAACGACGCACTTTCTCTTCGTTTTTGGAAGTGATATCCGCATCGCAGAGAAGCATCAAATCATCTATATCATTACCTGCCTCAAAAAGCAAACGACGAACAGCCGAATCGGTAACCGTGTCTTCAATCAGGTTAATCGGGCGCATGTGAAGATCCACCATCTTGATGACATACTGCATCTTCTCATTCTGTGGCATCTTCATTGTCTTAAAGATCCGAGGAATCATTTTTGCGCCAAGATAGTTATGGTTGCGGAACGTCCAACCCGCATGGTCGTCCCAAGCCTTGGATTTAGGTTTGCCAATATCGTGCAACAACGCTGCCCAACGAAGCCACAAATTATCCGATTGCTGCGCGAGATTGTCTAGCACTTGCAGGGTATGATAGAACACATCCTTGTGTCCTTTACCATCTTTGGTTTCTACACCTTTGAGAGCGGAGAGTTCGGGGAAAATAAGCGGAAGGAGTCCTGTTTTATCCAACAAGATCCAACCCACAGATGGCTTGCGCGAAAGCATGATCTTGTTGAGTTCCTCCACAATACGCTCCTTCGTAATAATCTTAATCCGTTCGCGATTACGCTCGATGGATTCGAAGGTTTCTCTATCTAAATAGAATCCCAATTGCGTCGCAAAACGAATAGCACGCATCATGCGCAATGGATCGTCCGAATACGTAATATCTGGATCGAGAGGCGTACGAATAGTACATTCGTTCATATCATGAATACCACCAAAAGGATCCAGCAACTCACCATAGCGGTCCTGATTTAGACATACAGCCATCGCATTGATCGTAAAATCGCGACGATTCTGATCATCTTCCAATGTGCCATCTTCCACAATCGGATTACGCGAATCGTGCTGATAACTCTCGCGGCGCGCACCTACAAACTCCAATTCTATTTTGCCACGTTTGACTTGGGCAGTACCGTATGTCTTAAACACACTGAGATGCGCTCCCTTGCCCAATCGCTTAGCTACCGCCTGCGCCAACGCAATACCACTACCCACAACGACCACATCAATGTCGGTACTATCGCGATGCAGAAATATATCGCGCACATAACCGCCAATGACGTAGCACTCCAAGCCGAGTTTATCAGCTTCTTCGCCTACAAGGTGGAGGATTGGAAGGTCTATTTTGGGGTGGGAGGCGAGCATTTTTGGCTATTGGTTATTGGCTATTGGCAATGGGTTATTGGTAATGGGCTATTGGCAATGGGTATTGGAGAAAAAAGTTTCAAGGGTCTCAGTATAACACTATTGAAACCTTTGAAACTTTTTATGAATTGTTTTTGTACAACATTGAACAATACTAAACCATACTGAACAATACTGAACAACACTAAACTATGCAATTAGCGAACGCGCTCGCAGTAGCTACCATCACGGGTATCAACGCGAATAATCTCACCCTCATTGCAGAAGAGTGGAACGCGAATCTCAGCACCAGTCTCCAAAGTAGCTGGTTTGAGGGTGTTAGTAGCTGTATCGCCCTTGAGACCTGGCTCTGTATAAGAGATAGCCAACTCTACCTTAGTAGGCAACTCAGCGAAGAGGATAGTATCAGTGCTTGCATCAGAAACAACTTCGCAAACAAAACCCTCTTTCAAGAAATCTACACCTGTGATAAGATCGTGAGTGATAGGAACTTGCTCAAAAGTCTCTTGGTTCATGAAGATATAATCCTCACCCTCTTTATAGAGGTATTGGTATGGGCGACGCTCTACACGTACATCCTCCAATTTCTCGCCAATATTGAAGCGACGCTCCAATACACGACCATCAACAACATCTTTGAATTTAACACGCATAATGGTGTTACCCTTTCCTGGCTTAACGTGCAGGAAGTCAATTACGAAATACAAACGGCCGTCCATACGGATACATACACCGTTCTTTACATCTTGTGAGTTAATCATAATTCTATAAAATAGTTTAAAAAAGTTTCAACCTTTCAAACGTGGCACAAAACGCCAATATCGAAATCGGGTGCAAAGGTACAACAAAAAATGCACATACGCAAGTAAAAGCGCAGAAAGTATTTGTTTATTTGCAAAAAAAGTAGTAATTTTGCAGCGTTATTCGTAAAATCAACAAAAAAATAAATATATGAGAGAGTTTTTTGGAGCATTTGACATCTGGCAAGTATTGTCATCATTCATCTTCCTATTCGCGATTATTGACCCATTGGGCAATATCCCAGTAACACTAAACATGCAACGCAAAGGTGTGAAAATCAACGCATTCAAAGTTTGCATTGCCACCATTGTTATTCTACTTGCGTTTTTGTTTGCAGGAGAATGGGTACTGAAATTGTTTGGTGTAAAAATTGAATATTTTGCAATCGCCGGTGGATTCGTCATTCTGCTCATGGCATTGGAAATGGTTTTAGATGTCACCATCTTCAAAAACGAAGGCCTAGATGGTTCAGGCAGTATTGTACCATTGGCATTCCCTATGTATGCAGGACCTGGTGCATTCACGGCACTGCTATCCATTACAGCGGAGTACAACATTATCAACCTAGTCATCTCGGTAGCGCTCAACACCGTAATGCTATTCTGCGTACTCAAAGGCACCAATTGGCTCAATAAATATCTAGGCCAAACATCGTTGTACATCTTGCGCAAGTTCTTTGGTATCATTGTATTGGCCATCGCATGTAAACTGATGTTTGCTAACTTGGCAATGGTATTTAGTTAATTTTTGAATTAAGAATTTTGAATTAAGAATTATGAATAGTAGAAAACTTCTTATTTTTGGCTTGTTGGCCTTGGCGTTGACATCTTGCCAACACACACCCGTATTTACAGTAGAGGGTACCGTATCGAATGCCGCTGGCGAAATGCTCTATTTGGAGCATACTGCATTAACCCAAACTAGTGTAGTAGATTCTTGCACATTAGATGCAAATGGTGATTTTTCGCTCCAAGCACCAGCACCAACCTACCCCGACTTCTATCGTCTGCGTATCGGTACACAGTCTTTACCTTTGGCCGTAGATTCTACCGAAGCCATCGTAGTAAATAGCACACGCGACAGTTTGTCACAAACATTGTCCATCGAAGGCAGCGAAAACTCATTCATCATGGCTCAACTACGAGCAGCCGCTCGAAGCGCCTCACGTGAGCAATTGCGTGAAGAAGCGAAAAAAGTGATTGTGGCTAATCCAAGTTCACTCGCAGCTTATTATGCGGTATTCCTGAAACAAGGTGGACAATACGTATGGAACATTCTTGATCCTGCGGACCGCCGCATGTACCAAGCAGTTGCTACTTCATTCAACACTTGGATGCCTGCCTACGAGCGTACAAAAGTACTATACAATCAAGTATTAGAAATCCTGCAAGCCGAGCGTTCTATCAAGAACCAACAAACAATGCTCCAATTTATTGATAAGGCAGAAAACGCTATCCTAGACATCACACTACCCGATGAAATGGGCGAAATGCAATCATTATCCGATTTGCAAGGCGATGTAGTAGTACTGGATTTCTCCTCAGCGGAAATGGAAAGCGCAGTAGGATACACCTTCGAATTGCGTGAACTATACAACCAATACCACAAACGCGGATTAGAAATCTACTCTGTATCCATTGACCGCAATAAACTACTTTGGGAACAAACCGTAGAGAACTTGCCATGGATTACTGTACATGCCGACCAAAACAACGCTGTCAAAGTATTGATGCAATATAACGTACAAAGTTTGCCTACACTATTCTTATTGGATAGAAAAGGTACTGTACAAGGTAGATACATCGATTTCAAACAACTTGACACTGACATCAGAAAATATCTGTAAACTGGCACGTGAAGTTGGCTTCGATGCCTGCGGTGTAGCGCCTGTTCATCACTTGGACGGAGATGCCACGTTCATGGATCAATGGCTCGCACAAGGGCTGCATGGCGAGATGGATTACCTAGAACGTAATCGAGACAAACGGTATGACCCCGCGGTATTGGTTCCTGGTGCACAGACGGTGGTGGTCTGCTTGTTGAGTTTTGAACATTCAGGCAGAGATTATCACCGACGTGTTAAATCACTACTTTACACCCTCGAAGCAAAACTGAAAGAATCGTTTGGAGAAGACATCGTTTCATCCACACACCAACATATCTTCTGCGATTCGGCTCCCATGTTAGAACGACGCTGGTGTGTAGAAGCAAGCCTCGGATTCATCGGCAAAAACCACCAACTGATTCACCCCACCTTGGGAAGCATGGTGCACCCAGGAGAAATTGTATTGAATCAAGTTGTCGAAACAAACGAGACACCCACAGCATACCAAACAATATGCGCCGACTGTCGCCTTTGTTTAGATGCATGTCCCACAGGCGCATTGCGCAACACAGTGTGGGATGCACGCCAATGCATAGCCTACGAGACACACCATTGTTTAGTTTGTCAAAATATTTGTCCATACAACACATAGTGGATGAAATCATACAAATGAGTATATTAATTGTTAATTATTGATTATAATGAAAAATCTCAAACTCGGAATTGCGTCAGACCACGCAGGATTTGCACTCAAACAGACCGTTATCGCTTGGCTCAAAGAGCAAGGCATACAGGTAACCGACTATGGTTGTCCTTCTACCGATAGCTGTGACTACCCAGATTTTGCGCACCCAATGGCAAGTTCTGTAGAAAATGGCACCAACGACATGGGTATTGCCATCTGCTCAACAGGCAACGGTATCACCATGACATGCAACCATCATCAAGGCGTACGCGCTGCTCTCTGTTGGGACGAACCTTTGGCTCGTTTAGCTCGCCAACACAATAATGCAAACATTATCGGTCTGCCTGCAAACTATATCTCACAAGAGAAAGCAATCGAATTGGTGAAGATATTCCTGACAACCGAGTTTGAAGGCGGCCGTCACGAACGTCGTGTCAATAAAATTCCTTGCTAGTAGAATCACCAATCAACTACGCTGTTGGTGGAGTTACGCACTATCCCTCTTTGGGATTGTGCGTGTAGATTATTTACCCACATTCGTCAGCATCGAACCTGCCAACTACTGCCAACTGCGTTGTCCTGCATGCCCCGTTGGACAACGCTCCGCAACCAACACCTCGCACAAAGCACAAAACATACATTGGGAAACGTACTTGCATATCCTCACGCAAGTACAAGCCACAGCACACACCATACAGTTCTACTTTCAGGGAGAACCACTACTCAACCCTCTATTACCTAAAATGATTGCGCGCGCACGAGAAGTAGGACTATTTACCATCGTATCTACCAATGCCCAAGCCTTGACCCAAGTCATGGCACAAGAATTAGTGACGAGTGGACTGAATCGTATCATCGTATCGATTGATGGTTTTTCAGAAGAATCTTACGCAACTTATCGCATAGGAGGCAACCTGCACCGCGCATTAGAGGGATTGCAGTTCCTCAGTCAAGCTAAGGCACAATATGGTTCAAGCATCTGCATCGAACTGCAAGTGCTTCGCCTTAGCAGCAATGAACATGAATGGCAATGGATACGCCAACATTATCGCACATTAGGAGCTACACGTCTTGTTTTCAAAACAGCACAACTATATGATTACCAAAACGGTCATCCACTTATGCCTAGTGACGAACGGTACTCGCGCTACAAGAAAGGCGAAGATGGAAAATACCATCTGAATAGGCAACACAAGCGAAGTTGCTACCGCCTATGGTCGGGTTGTGTCGTTACAACTACGGGAGAGGTCTTACCCTGCTGCTATGATAAGGCAGGCGAGCACGCTTTTGGTTCGCTCTTAGAACAAACTATAGAGCAAGTTTGGCATAATAAGAATGCCGACGATTTCCGTCGGCAAGTCTTGCTCAATAGACACGCTATTTTTATCTGCCAAGAGTGTAACTACTAATCACTCAGTAGCAGTTGCTGGCGCAGCACTGAGATATTTCCGCTCGTAATGAGCAATTTGATTACGAGCCGTATTGCCCATCTGTTCTAAGCGCAAGATATCCTTCATCAGAAATCCCAACTGATAGGTAGCCGACAGAGCCTCTTTTTCCTTATCATTGAGATAATACACCCAAGTGTGCGTAGGTTTCACACCCGCACCATGTACACGAATACGATCGGCATAATGCGTGCTAATAAAATTAAGCAACTGCAATGCTAGATCATCTTCCAAGGTCATTATTTCATGCCACCCTTCCGCTTCAAAAGCATGATTAGTACCTGAGAAACGTACCTCTTCACCTTGTGAGGAAAGCGTGAGTTGCTGTTGACTAACAGAGTGAGAACCATAGTAATAGCTTTTTACAATCGTTTGACGATCGTCACGAACGTATGCTTGCAGGAAATTACGCGCCGTATTGCTGCCTGTACTGAGTAATTTGTGTACATAGCGGCCCTTATCTTCATAGCGATCGTTCTTCTCATACTTGAACTGTTTGAGCAATTTATCCGACTGCTCGAGCAATGGAGGTAACATGCTATCTGCGTATGCTACTGTACGCTGCGCCTCTAAGTATGTAATGCTATCACTCAACGCCTTAGCCAAACGGCGTTGAGCCACTTCGCGTGGATAAGTAGAATGCAAGGAGTCCAATACGATACGCGCCTGACGCCATTGCCCATTATCCACCAACACTTGCGCCTCATTCACGATGCTCTGTGCACATTCACTATCAGAAGGCGCACAAGCAATCAAGCATGCACTACATAAAAATAAATACAGAATCTTCGTTTTCATACTACAACATTTGTTTATTACCAAATTTCTGCTGCAAAGGTACAATATTTTTCGCAAACTACCAAAAAATGTGCTACTTAACTAAAATTATACATTATATTTTGTGTTTTTCAAAAAAAAAGCGTACCTTTGCAGGATTTTTGTTGATTACGCTACGCATACTCGGCAAAGATGGATAGATAATAACTAATAATACAATACAACTATGTCAAAAGCATTACTTATGATTCTCGACGGCTGGGGAATCGGAAACAAATCTAAAGCCGACGCTATCTCTTGCACTCCAACCCCACACTGGGACGCACTATTGGAGAAGTACCCTCATAGCCAACTGCAAGCTAGTGGCGAAAACGTGGGTTTGCCTGATGGACAAATGGGTAACTCAGAGGTAGGTCACCTGAATATCGGAGCAGGTCGTGTCGTTTACCAAGACCTTGTAAAAATCAACCGCGCTTGCAAGGATGGTAGCATCCTTGAAAATCCAGAAATCAAATCTGCTTTCGGATACGCTAAAGAAACAGGCAAGAAGCTCCACCTCATGGGCCTCACCTCTAACGGTGGTGTACACTCTTCTTTCGACCACCTGTTCTACCTCTGCGACATCGCTAAAACCTACGGATTGGACGGCAAAACCTTTATCCACTGCTTCATGGACGGTCGCGATACTGACCCTAAGTCTGGTCTCGGTTTCATTGACCAACTCCAACAACACCTCGATACTAGCTGCGGCGAGATCGCTTCTATCCAAGGTCGTTTCTATGCCATGGACCGCGATAAACGTTGGGAGCGCGTGAAAGTGGCTTACGACTGTATCGTTAAGGGTGAAGGCAAAGCATCGGAAGATATGCTCAAAGCCGTAGAGGAGAGCTACGCAGAAGGTGTGACCGACGAGTTCATCAAGCCAATCGTACATGTACGCGACGGCAAGCCAGTGGCTACCATCGAAGAGGGCGATGTAGTGATCTTCTTCAACTACCGCAACGACCGCGCCAAAGAGCTCACTATCGTGCTCACCCAACAAGACATGCCTGAGAATGGTATGAATACCATTCCTAACCTGCAATACTACTGCATGACTCCATACGACTCATCGTTCCAAGGTCTGCACATCCTCTTCCCAAAAGAGAATGTACAAAACACCATGGGTGAGATCGTTAGCAACGCAGGTTTGAAGCAACTCCGTATCGCTGAGACCGAGAAGTTCGCACACGTGACCTTCTTCTTCAACGGCGGTCGCGAGGCTGAGTATGCAGGCGAGGAGCGTATCCTTATCCCTTCACCAAAAGTGGCTACCTATGACCTCCAACCAGAGATGTCTGCTCCTGAGGTAACAGAAGCACTCTGCGAGGCACTCGATACACAGAAGTACGACTATATCACCCTCAACTTCGCCAACGGCGATATGGTGGGTCACACGGGCGTGTATGCAGCTATTGAGAAAGCCGTTACTACCATCGACAACTGCGTTCACCAAGTGGTAGAGACCGCTCTCAAGAACGACTACGAGATCATCATCATCGCTGACCACGGTAACTGCGACAACGCCATCAATGCTGATGGTTCGCCTAACACCGCGCACTCATTGAACCCAGTGCCATTCGTGTATGTGAGCAAAGAGCATACTGATGCACAACTCGAAGACGGTATCCTCGCAGACGTAGCGCCATCACTCTGCCACATCCTCGGCGTAGAGCAACCTGCAGAAATGACTGGTCATAACCTTATTAAGAATTAAGAATTGAGAATTAGGCGAGAGGCGAAAGGCAACAAGGCGAGAGGCAAGGGATAGCGGCATAGCCGCATATTACCAACCTTTAACCTTTAACCTTTAACCTCTAACCTCTAACCTAAAATAAAATGGCTTTACAATGTGGTATAGTGGGTCTGCCTAACGTAGGCAAATCGACCCTTTTCAACTGCCTTAGCAATGCAAAGGCACAATCGGCTAACTTCCCTTTCTGCACCATCGAACCTAACGTGGGTGTTATCACCGTGCCAGATGAGCGACTCATCAAGCTCGGCGAGCTCTGCAAACCAGAGCGCGGTGTTATCCCAACTACCGTTGAAATCGTAGATATTGCAGGATTGGTGAAGGGTGCAAGCAAGGGCGAAGGACTTGGCAATAAGTTCCTCGCGAATATCCGCGAGACGGATGCCATCATTCACGTACTCCGTTGCTTTGACGACGAGAATGTGGTGCACGTAGATGGTAGCGTGGATCCTATCCGCGACAAAGATATTATTGATGCAGAGCTTCAACTCAAAGACCTTGAAACCGTAGAGTCTCGTATCCAAAAGATTGAGAAACAAGTGCGCGTCGGCGGCGACAAACAAGCCAAGGTGGCGCTCGATGTACTGCTCAAATACCGTGATGCACTCTCACAAGGTAAGTCTGCTCGTACGGTGGAGCTCATCAACAAGGACGAGGAGTTAGTAGCCAAAGAAACCATGCTTCTTACTAGCAAACCAGTACTCTACGTCTGCAACGTGGACGAAGCATCTGCTGTGAGCGGTAACCAATACGTTGAGCGCGTGCGCGAGGCCGTTAAGGAAGAAAACGCACAGGTGCTTATTGTCGCTGCGAAGATTGAGAGCGAGATTGCCGAGCTCGAAACATACGAAGAGCGTGAGATGTTCCTCGGTGAAATCGGACTATCAGAGTCAGGCGTTAGTCGTCTTATCAAGTCGGCATACGCATTGCTCGAACTCCGCACCTTCCTCACTGCTGGTAGCGATGAGGTGCGTGCTTGGACATTCAAAGCGGGCAGCAAAGCGCCTCAATGCGCAGGTGTTATCCACTCTGACTTCGAGCGTGGCTTCATTCGTGCAGAGGTAATAAAGTACGAAGATTATATCGCACTCGGTGGCGAGTCGGCTTGCCGTCAAGCAGGTAAACTCGGCATTGAAGGCAAAGAATATGTGGTGCAAGATGGCGACATTATGCACTTCCTGTTCAACGTGTAATACAGACCGCGCTTTGCGCTGAGAGATATTAGACCGTGCGAAGCACTGTTAGAACGCCCTTCGGGCTGTGAGACACAAGAGTCTAACAACAAACGAAGTGAGTGGTCTAACTTCTAACAGCAAAGCATTCTAAAGAAATAACAATGTTCGAATTCTTAAATAACTGGCTAAGCACAGGCGGCTTCTGGGTAGCAATTCCGCTGATTATTGCAGGTTGTGCAGCACTGATTAAGGGTGCTGACTTTCTCGTGGATGGTGCTTCTGCCTTGGCAAAGAAATACGGAGTGAGCGACATCGTGATCGGTCTTACCGTTGTGGCGTTCGGCACTAGTATGCCTGAGTTTGTGGTGAACATGGTAGCCGTAGGGCAAGGTAGCACCGAGATTGCCATCACCAATGTGCTAGGTAGCAATATCATCAATATCTTCGTGATATTGGGCTTTACAGCGCTGATTTTTCCGATTTCATCGCAAAAACCCACCCGCAGATTCGACATTCCATTCAGCCTATTAGCTGCTCTTTTAGTATTGCTCTTTGCGGTATATAATAGTCCATCGTGGTTAGATGTTGAGCACCTATTCAATATGAATATTGACGCTCCAACCCTTAGCGACTTAGGTTCTATCCAAATGGGACAAGGCAATGGCGGTTTCATTTCAGGTGTGGGTGGTAGTATATTGCTGATATTCTTCTTGACTTTCCTTTGGCATAACTTCAAGGGAATCGGTAATGCATCACAAGTGGAGAGCAATGAGGATTACAAGCCTATGTCCGCAAAGCGTGCTTTGGCATTGATTATCGGTGGTTTAATTGGTTTGGTTGTGGGTGGCGAAGTGATTGTGAAGAGTGCTACGAGCATTGCACAATCTTTAGGCGTAAGTGATGCCATTATCGGTTTGACTGTTGTGGCGTTGGGTACATCCCTACCCGAACTGGCAACCTCTTGTATGGCTGCATTCAAGAAGAACTGCGATATTGCACTCGGCAATGTCATCGGCAGTAATATCTTCAATATCTTCTTTATCCTCGGTACGAGTGCTTGCGTGAAACCACTACCTGGCTACAAAGGCTTAGAGATAGATGCCATGATGGCAGCATTAGGTAGCATTTTGGTGATGCTCTTTGTCTATTTCACTAAGAAACATGAAATCAAACGCTGGCATGGAGCTGTATTGCTATTAACATACGGCGCATATTTAACCTATCGTATTTGTACATTGTAACTTATAAATAATGCAACAATAATGGAACAAAACAAAATCCAACTTCCTGAGAATGCCAACCGTCCTCTGAAACCTGGGGAGAAATACGAACCCATTCTCAAACCACAAAACAGTTATCCAGAGATTACTCCATATAGCGTAATCATGGGTGTTGTCATGGCAATCATCTTCTCCGCAGCTGCGGCATATCTGGGTTTGAAAGTAGGTCAGGTATTCGAAGCTGCTATTCCGATTGCTATCATCGCAGTAGGACTCTCATCTGCTATGAAACGCAAGAACGCTCTTGGCGAGAATGTGATTATCCAATCCATTGGTGCAAGTAGCGGTGTGATTGTAGCAGGTGCTATCTTCACTTTGCCTGCGCTCTACATTCTCCAAGCCAAGTACCCTGATATTACTGTTACTTTCATGCAGGTATTCCTATCCTCCTTATTGGGTGGTTGTTTGGGTATCTTGTTCCTTATTCCTTTCCGTAAATACTTTGTACAAGAGAAGCACGGCGAATATCCATTCCCTGAGGCTACTGCCACTACACAAGTCCTCGTGTCCGGTGAGCAAGGCGGTAACCAAGCGAAGCCTCTTATTTGGGCTGCAGGTCTAGGTGGATTGTATGATTTCGCTGTTTCTACTTTTGGTCTTTGGACCGAGTCACTCAGCACCCGAATGATGGGTTGGGGCGAAGCATTAGCAGCGAAATTCAAACTCGTATTCTCTATCAACACCTCTGCTGCGGTGCTCGGTTTGGGTTACATCATCGGTCTCAAATACGCAGCAGTCATCTGCGCAGGATCTTTCTTCGTATGGTGGGTGTTGCTTCCTTTGTTGGGTAGCATACCTGGTATGGAAGCCATTGATCCACAAATCATGTTCGTGGATTATGGTCGTAATATCGGTATCGGAGCTATTGCTATGGCAGGACTTATCGGTATTGTCAAGAGCTGGGGTGTGATTAAGTCGGCTGTCGGATTGGCGGGCAAAGAGTTGGGCGGTAAAGGCAAAGCCGTTATCGAAGCCTCTCTGCGCACAGAGAAAGACTTGAGTATGAAGTTCGTGGTGCTCGCTATCGTGGTGGCATTGGTCATCACTCTTATCTTCTTCTGGCTCGGTGTACTCGGTAATCTTTGGCAAGCGCTTGTAGCATTCCTCGTAGTAGCAGTGATTGCTTTCCTCTTTACCACAGTAGCTGCTAACGCTATTGCGATTGTAGGTAGCAACCCTGTGAGTGGTATGACACTCATGACCTTGATTATAGCATCCGTCGTTTTCGTAGCTATCGGTATGAAAGGATCAAGCGGTATGGTTGGAGCTATGGTGATTGGTGGTGTGGTTTGTACCGCATTGGCTATGGCAGGTGGTTTCATTACTGACCTAAAAATTGGTTATTGGATTGGTACTACCCCTCGCAAGCAAGAGACATGGAAGTTCCTTGGTACGTTGGTGAGTGCCGCTACGGTAGGTGGTGTGATGATTATCCTCAATAAGACATACGGTTTCGTGGGCGAGAACGCGCTCGTTGCTCCTCAAGCTAATGCTATGGCAGCAGTGATTGAGCCATTGATGAGTGGTCAAGGTGCACCATGGATGCTCTATTTGGCAGGTGCTATCCTCGCGCTGATATTAAACTTCATGGGTGTACCTGTTTTGGCATTTGCTTTGGGTATGTTTATCCCATTGAGTTTGAATACCCCATTGCTCGTAGGTGGCGCTATCTCATGGCTCGTTAGCCGCAAGCGCGAGAAAGATGGAGAGAAGGCAGAGGAGTTGGCGCAAGCCCGCAATGAGAAGGGTACGCTCATCGCTTCTGGTTTCATTGCTGGTGGCGCATTGATGGGTGTGGTGAGTGCGCTCATTAAGTTCTGCGGTGTAGAGTGCTATCTCACAGACTGGGCAGCAGGTAACGGTGCCGCTTTGGTTGGCGTAGTAGCATACATAGCACTGATTATCTATTTCATCTGCGCGAGCAAGAAAACCGCAAGATAATCCTCCCTATGAAAGTGCATAGCTGCCTGATACTCCTTATGCTGGTGCTTGTCAGTTCGTGCAAGAACACCATCCGCGAACAGGATTTCCCCCAGTTCCACCTCGTCACGCAGACTAAGGGTCCTGACTTAGGTTACCATCCGCAGTCTGGTGTTAGTATCCTCTATCAAGACGGCTATGCCTTCAAGGATCTTAATCGCAACGGAGAGTTAGATACCTACGAGGATTGGCGACAGACACCCGAGCAGCGTGCGCATGACCTGGCACAGCAGATTAGCATGGAGCAGATAGCGGGACTCATGCTTTATAGCCCACATGTGGTGGTCAACGACAGTCTGCCTTCTGCGCAAATCCGCTCGTGCCTCTTGCAGGATCAGATGCGGCATATCTTGGTCACTAAGGTCAAGAATGCCTACACTGCTGCTTTGTGGCACAATAACCTGCAAGCCATTGCTGAAGCGCAACCATTCGCTATCCCAACCAATAATAGCTCTGACCCGCGCAACTATACCGAAGCGGATGGCGAGTTCAATGCAGGTTCGGGTGGCGACATATCGCAATGGCCACGCGAGATAGGTCTGGCGGCGACGTTTGATATGGATATTATCCGCCGTCATGCGGAGATAGCCTCCATAGAGTATCGAGCCCTGGGTATCACCACAACGCTCTCGCCGCAGATAGACCTATCCACTGACCCTCGTTGGCGACGCTTCTATGGCACTTTCTCCGAAGATGCCGACCTCTGTACCGATATTGCGCGTGTCTATACAGATGCCTTCCAGACAACTCCGGGTAGTCCGACAGGATGGGGTAATCAGAGTGTGAACTGCATGGCTAAGCACTGGCCTGGCGGCGGCACAGGCGAAGCGGGAAGGGATGCGCACTACTGCTTCGGACAGTATGGAGTATATCCAGGTAATAACTTTGAACAACATCTCTTGCCCTTTACGCAGGGGGCACTGAAACTGGATGGACCTACGGGCTCTGCCGCGGCTATCATGCCTTACTATACCATCTCCTACGGTATTGACCCTTCGGGCGAGAATGTGGCGAATGGTTTTAGTCGATACATCATTACCGACTTGCTCCGAGAGAAATATGGCTTTAAGGGAGTCGTTTGCACCGATTGGGTTATTACTGCAGATAATCCTCGCGTAGAAACCATGAATGGCAAACCTTGGGGTGTGGAGCATCTCACCGTGGAGGAACGCCATTTCCAAGCGATCTATGCGGGCTGTGACCAGTTCGGCGGTAACAATGATAAGCAACCCATCTTGGCAGCTTATCAGATCTGGTGTGAGCGTTTTGGAGAGGCAAGTGCTGAGCAACGCTTCCGCGCTTCTGCAGAGCGATTGTTGCTTAATTTCTTCCGAGTGGGTGTGTTCGAAAACCCATACGTAGATCCTGTGCATACTGCTAAGGTGGTGGGTTGCGAGGAGTTTGTGGCTGAAGGCTACGATGCGCAACTCAAGTCTATCGTTATGCTCAAAAACCACGAACAGGTGTTGCCTATTAGTAAAGGAGCGAAAGTATATTTCCCCAAGCGTTACTACCCAGCATCTATCGCTTTCTTTGGTCGTAACCAGCCTGCTATCCCACATTACGATTGGCAAATTGATACGGCTGTGGTGAATCAATACTACCAGTTCACGGAAGACCCGAATGAGGCAGATTTTGCGTTGCTCTATATCTATACGCCAGAAGGAAACTGGGGATATTCGGAGAAGGATGTCCAACAAGGTGGAACGGGCTATGTGCCTATCAGCTTGCAGTACGAGGATTATACGGCTACTCAGTCGCGCAGCGTCAGCATAGCAGGAGGCGATAGTAAGGAGTCTTTCACCAATCGTAGTTACTTGGGTAAGAGCGATTACTCGTATAATCGTCAGGATATGTTGCAAGTTATTGAGACGAAGAAGTTGATGGGGGACAAACCGGTGATTGTGCTCTTGCAAGCAGCTCGTCCTTTCGTTCCTGCTGAGATTGAACCTTATACCGATGGCCTGTTGCTCGGCTTTGGCATCAAGGACGAGGCGTATCTGGATATTCTCTGTGGCAATGCTGAGCCGTATGGTTTGTTGCCTATGCAACTGCCTAAGGATATGCAGACGGTTGAGTTGCAGATGGAGGATGTCGCAAGAGATATGGAGTGTTATATCGATGCGGATGGTCATACGTATGACTTTGCCTTTGGCATGAATTGGTCAGGTGTCATTCGCGATGCACGAGTTCGGAAATACCAGCCATAACCCTACTATACTACTTCACACCACTTATTTCCTGCATTTTTTTCATTCTGACAATGGTTTCATCGTGAAATCGTTGATTTTTCTTCTATTTTTTTGTGCATTTACATTTTTTTTTGTACCTTTGCACGCTGATGAAACATATTCGTATTATATCTCCCGCTAGTGCCATAGATGCACAGTGGATTAATCGTGCCAAAGTTCGCTTGGAACAGTGGGGATTTAGTGTCTCTATTGGTGAACATGCATACGGTAATATCGGTCGTTTCTCTGCAACGGACGAAGAACGCATAGGCGATTTGAATGCCGCTTTTGCAGATCCTACGGTGGATATTATCCTATGTAGTCGTGGAGGATATGGTTTGCAACGCATTATCGACAAGATTGTGTTGCCTGATCGTCCCCAATCACAGTGGCCACTAGTCGTGGGATTTTCTGACATTACTGCTCTGCATAGTCTGCTAAGTATGAATGGCGTGCCTTCGCTACATGCCAATATGTGTAAGGACCTTTCCTTGTTACCCGATGATGACATTGCGTTGATGGCAGAAAAAGAGTTTCTAACGGCAACGGCGTTTCCTTCTCCCTTGTCGTTCACTTCTCATCACCTGCCTCTTGTATATCACCCAGCGCCACACAATGCTCGATCCCCATATACGATCCATCATACGTCTCATTTTCCACTCAATCGTAATGGAGAAGCCAAAGGCAAATTGATTGGAGGTAATTTGAGTGTGTTATATGGTTTGCAGGGAACACCATTCAGTTTGAATCGGATTATTGAGCAATGTGCGCAACCTCCTATTTTGTTCATTGAGGATATTAGTGAGAATCACTACCATATTGACCGTATGTTGCACAATCTGCGTATGTGTGGTGTCTTTGATGAGATTAGCGGTTTAGTGGTGGGACAATTTACGGATTGCGCAGACGATGTGTCTATGGGTTGCACCCTCTTGGAGTCCATTCGTCAGGTAGTAGAGCCTTATGAATTTCCTGTCCTTTTTGATTATCCATCAGGACATATTGATTCCAATTATCCATTGCTTTTTTCACAAGAATATCATCTATTAGTAGCTGATTTTTAGGTTTTTTTAAAGAAGTTGGGGATTTATTAATAAAAAATCAAGAAAAAGGAAGTATATATTTGGCAGTTTGTAAATATTTTTGTACCTTTGCAGGCGATATGTGCAAACTCTTGCACGGTTTTTGTATAGTAGAGTTGTAGAAAATCAAATTTAAATAAAATAGTATGAAAAAATCATTATTCTTTGCGTCAGTAGTTGCTATCGCTTTGCTGACATCATGCGGAACTGCTGTTCAACCAGAGCAAATATCCGTTAACCCAAGTCCATTGACTGTTGTGGGTAATCAAGTAGAAGCTGAAATCACCGGTACATTCCCTGTGAAGAAGTTCGCTAAAAATGCTGTATTAACCGTTACCCCAGTATTGAAGTACAATGGTGGCGAGGCTGTTAGCAAATCAGTAGTGTATGTAGGTGAGAAGGCAAAAGAGAACGGTCAAGTAGTTTCTTACAAAGAGGGTGGCAAATACACCCAAGTGGCTGTTTTTGACTATGTACCAAAGATGGCTAAGTCTGAGCTCTACTTGCGCTTTGAGGCTCGCTCTGGCAACAAAGTGGTTACTTTGCCAGAGGTGAAGATTGCTGACGGTGTTATTTCAACTGCTAAATTGGCTGTTGCTACAGCAGAGGAGGTAAAACCTCAAATTGCAGCAGACAAGTTCCAACGCATTATCCAAGAGGTACAAGAGGCTGATATCCGCTTCCTTATCCAACAAACTACTTTGCGCAACTCTGAGTTGAAATCACAAGAGATGAAGGACCTTCACGCTGCTATCAAAGATGCTGATACCGCTGAGAACAAGGCGATCAACAAGATTGAGGTAGCAGGTTACGCTTCTCCAGATGGTGAGCAAGGTTTGAACGAGAAATTGGCTGATGCACGTCAAGCAAAAGCTGAGAAATACTTGGCAAAACAACTCAAAAAAGCAAAAGTAAATGCTGAAATTGAGTCTAATGTAACTGCTGAGGACTGGGCTGGTTTCCAAAAAGCGATGGAGGCAAGCAATATCCAAGACAAAGAGTTGGTTCTCCGCGTGCTTAGCATGTACACCGATCCAGAGGAGCGTGAGACACAAATCAAGAACCTCAGCGCTGTTTACAAGACTATCGCTGACGAGATCTTGCCAGCATTGCGTCGTAGCCGTCTTATCTTGACTACCGACTTGATTGGTAAGTCTGACGAGGAGATTGCTGCTTTGGCTAAGAATGACCCACGCGCTTTGAGCGTAGATGAGTTGCTCTATGCTGCTACTCTCACACAAGATGCTGCTGAGAAGATGGCTCTCTACACCAAGGCTACTGAGATCTTCCCACAAGACTATCGTGCTTACAACAATATCGGTATGCTTTACTTCGCTGAGGGTAAAGTAGCTGATGCTCGCCGCAGCTTCGCTAAGGCATTGCAAATGGTTCCAGCTGATGCTGATGTAAACTACAACGCAGGTATCGCTGCTATGGCAGAGAACGACCTCGTACAAGCTGAGCAACACTTGGGTAAAGCAGCTGGCACTAAGGGTGACTTGAAAGCTGCTATGGGTACCCTCTACACTATGAAGGGTGACTATACTGCTGCTAAGACTGCATACGGTCAAGAGGCTACCAACAACGCGGCTGTTCAACAAATCCTCAACGAGGACTATGCTGCTGCTCGCCAAACTCTTGCACGCGTAGCAAAACCTAACGCTACTACCGCTTATTTGGCTGCTGTTGTAGGTGCACGTACTAACGACCGTGATGCTGTATATAGCAACTTGAAACTTGCCGTACAACGCAATGCACAAATGAAAGCAAAAGCTAAAACTGACATTGAGTTCGCTAAGTATCAAGCAGACGAGCAATTCCAAGCAATTGTTAAATAATGTCTATACTTTTTCCAAAAGTACCCAAACCACGTGGGTGGGATTATCGCCCCATCTACTACGATAAAGAGAAGGAGGCGCGCAAGGATAAACTTGCGCGTCTTCATCGTGGTTCATTTCGTGAAGCACACGAGGCGAATACACATCGACGCAAAGACCCAGCAAAACGCGCTTCTAAATTGCTCTTTTGGATTGCGCTATTGGGACTACTGTTGTTTGTCTTCAATTATCTGCTATGAGTGATATCATTCATCTTTTGCCTGATAATGTCGCCAACCAGATTGCGGCTGGCGAGGTGATTCAGCGCCCAGCATCTTGCCTCAAAGAGTTGGTGGAAAACTCACTGGATGCTGGTGCTAATCATATCCGTATCTTGGTGAAAGATGGTGGTAGAACGCTCTTGCAGGTGATTGATAACGGTAAGGGTATGAGCCCTACCGATGCGCGCATGGCTTTCGAACGCCATGCCACCTCCAAGATCACCCAAGCAGCCGATCTCTTTCAACTGCGCACTATGGGCTTCCGTGGTGAAGCACTTGCTAGTATTTGCGCGGTAGCGCATGTAGAGGTGAATACCCGACGACCAGAAGATGAAGTCGGCACACACCTTGAGATAGCGGGTTCTGAAATTATCACACAAGATGTGACTCAATGCCCCGTCGGAACCAATATCCGCGTCAAGAATCTTTTCTACAACGTCCCCGCACGGCGCAAGTTCCTCAAAACAGACCAAACGGAAATGCGCAATATTATGACCGAATACTACCGCATTGTATTGGTCAATCCACAGGTACAATTCACACTCGTTAATAACGACGAAATTATATCCGAACTACCGTCATCGAGTACTAAACAGCGTATTGAGGCGATCTTCGGACATCACTCTAAACCTTTTACTGCCCAAATAGTAGATATTCAGGCAAATACTGAGTTGGTCAATATCTACGGATTTATTGGTAAGCCCGAGATGGCTACCAAAAATAGCCAACAGTATTTCTTTGTGAATGGACGCTATATGCGCCATCCATATTTCCACAAAGCTATCACAACCGCTTATTCGGGATTATTATCAACGGATCATAATCCTACATATTTCATCTATTTTGACATCGAACCCGATGCGATTGATGTCAATATTCACCCCACGAAAACTGAAATCAAATTTGCCGATGAGCAAGCCATTTTCCAAATTTTATTGGCTGCTGTACGCGAAGCGTTAGGCAAATTCAATATAACTCCATCGCTTGATTTCACTTCAGAAACGCATATTGAGATGCCTCAGATGGCTCCACAGGCCACACCTATTAGTATGCCTCGCCTGCAAGTGAATCCTGCTTACAATCCTTTCAAGTCATCAACAAGCCACAAAGCGCAACCGGCACATTGGGAAAAACTCTACTCCCAACCTATTGCAGAAACGGTAGCCGCTCCCGAGGAGCAAGCACTCTTCCATTTCCCAGAAATAGATGAGTCCACCCCTATTATGCAGTGGCAAAACAAGTATATCATCGCTCCTACCGCACAGGGACTGATGATGGTACACCCTCATCGCGCGCATACGGCTATTTTATATAAAGAGTTGTTGGCTCAGCTCGCTCAGCACAAGGGTGCGTCTCAGCAACTCCTCTTCCCCGAAGTGATTGAATTAACCAACGATGATTTACACACGCTGCAAGCCTTGTATGATGACTTGTCTGCCATAGGTTTTGGATTAGACCAGTTGTCTCCTAATGCCTATACTATTACTGCTGTACCGATGCAATTAGGGCAGGTCAATCCTATCGAGACACTTTTGCAGGTGATTCATCAAGTACAAGATACGGGTTCTACTGCTACCCAACAATGGCATGAAGCAATCGCTTTGGCACTCGCAGATAAGATGGCGATACATATAGGAAAAGTCCTTAATAATGCAGAGATGTATGATATCCTCATACGCTTGCACCAACATCATCCTGCGCAATACCTCAGCAATGGTCAAACTATATTTACAATCCTCACCACAGATGAAATACAACGACGTTTCTAAACTCTTTGTTGCTTGCCTGGCAAGTATATTGATGGTTGCGTGTGCGCCCAAGGCGGATACACTGGTTATTCTTCACACCAATGATACGCACTCGCAAGTGGAACCTATTGCTCCAGGCAAGAGAGATGGTAATCATGCGGGTTATGCACGCCGATTGGGAATTATTCAGCAAGAGAGAGAGAAATATCCTAACCTAATTTTGGTAGATGCCGGAGATTTTAGTCAGGGTACTCCCTATTTCAATTTCTATCATGGTCGAGTAGAGATCGATGCTATGAATCGTATGGGATACGATGCTGTCACTCTTGGCAACCATGAGTTTGACAATGGTATAGACACTTTGGTACAGGTGCTGAAAGATGCACAGTTCGCAGTCGTGTCTGCCAACTATGATGTGCAGGGTACTCCTCTCGAAGGTCTTGTTCATCCTTATACTGTCTTTACGCGCGCAGGCATACGCGTAGGTATATTAGGTGTAGGTGTTAATCCTCATGGATTGATTTCTGAAAAGAATTTCGCACCTGTGCAATACCTTGAACCATTTTCTGCGGCACAAAAAGCGGCTACGGAACTCAAAATGAAGCACCATTGTGATGTCATTATTTGCCTTAGCCACCTCGGTACGCACGTGGATGAGGAGCTTGCAAAACAAAGCAAATATATTGACGTCATTGTGGGAGGACACACCCATAAAATCGTAACAAACCACTATGTTGAAAATAGTGAAGGAAACAACGTATTATTAACCCAAATGGGTAAATCTGGGGCAAGAATGGGCAAAATAATGCTCAAAATGCAGGAATAACTATACATTTTTGCAAGAAAATTTGCATATTCCAAAAAAAAGTCGTTACTTTGCACCCGATTTCGTAAGAAGTATAATTAGGAAATAATAAAAATAATATATTTAACAACAAAAAAAATTGTAATTATGTCAGCAATTGAATCAAAAGTTAAAGCTATCATCGTTGATAAATTGGGCGTTGAAGAATCACAAGTTACTCCAGAGGCAAGCTTCACAGCAGACCTCAACGCAGACTCTCTTGACACTGTAGAGTTGATCATGGAGTTTGAGAAAGAGTTTGGTGTTTCTATTCCAGACGAGGACACTCAAAAAATCAACTGCGTAAAAGACGTTATTGATTACATTGAGAAACTTCAAGCGTAAGTTATCACGACTTTAGACTATTATCATGACGAGTTTGTGGGTATCCACAAACTCGTTGGGTGTGTATAATATATGGAACTAAAACGAGTTGTTGTTACAGGCATAGGAATGGTCACGCCATTGGGAAATGATGTGCCCACCGTCTGGAACAATCTGATTGAAGGCAAAAGTGGAGCGGGTGCGATCACCCATTTTGATGCATCTAAATTCAAAACGCAGTTTGCTTGCGAGGTGAAAGATTTAGATATGTCTTCGCTGCTTGACCCTAAGGAGTTGCGCCGCTACGACCGCTATATCCACTATGCTATCAAATCGGCAGAGGAGGCTCTTCAAGATGCTCAGATTCGTATTCAAGAAGAAGATGCCCTACGTTGTGGTGTAGTCTATGGCAGTGGCATGGGAGGTATCAACACGTTGGATACCAATATTGGAGCGTTTGGTGCTGGTGATGGTACGCCTCGTTATAGTCCATTTTACATTCCTATGGCCATCACCAGCATGGCGGCTGGTATGCTAGCTATCCGCTATGGTTTCAAGGGTGTTAATTACGCCACCACTTCTGCTTGTTCATCTTCTGCGCACGCTATTGCCAATGCTTGCCAACAGATTCGTTTGGGTTTGGCAGATATTATCCTCACAGGTGGAAGCGAGGCAGCTGTCGAGTGTTCGGGTGTCGGTGGATTCAACGCGCTGCACGCTCTTTCTACTCGCAATGACTCGCCTGAGACGGCCTGCCGCCCTTTCTCTGCATCGCGTGATGGTTTTGTTCTTGGCGAAGGAGCGGGAACATTGGTGTTGGAAGAATACGAACATGCTGTAGCGCGAGGAGCGCATATCTATGCAGAGATTGTGGGTTCAGGACTTACTGCAGATGCCTATCACTTGACGGCCTCTGAGCCTGATGGAACGGGTGCAAAAAACGCCATGTTATTGGCAATCAAAGAGGCAAACATCACCCCACAGCAAATAGATTATATCAACACGCACGGTACATCGACTCCTCTTGGTGATGTTGCCGAGGTGAAAGCCATCAAGGACCTTTTTGGCGAACATGCCTACCAGATATCGCTGACTTCGTCTAAGTCTATGACGGGTCACCTACTTGGCGGAACAGGTGCGGTAGAGGCTATTATCTCGATATTATCATTGCAGCATGGTATTGTGACGCCTACTATCAACCACGAGGAGGGTGACGAGGATCCAAATATTGATTATAAGCTCAATTTCACCTTCAACAAAGCGCAGCAACGCGAAATCACATACGCTATGAGTAACAACTTTGGTTTTGGTGGTCACAACGCATGCCTGCTCTTCAAAAAACCCAACACCCCATAGCCAATAGCCCATAACCAATAACCGACAAAAAGGGCTTTAGCCCGCACTATTATATTAACTGTTTTATTTTTTAAGGTATTATGATTACAACTAAAATTGGTGAGAACGCAGGTTTGATCTGGAACGCATTACAAGGTGGTGCTCTCACTCTCAAAGCTTTGAAGAAAGCTACAAAATTGAAAAACGACGAGTTGAACCTTGCATTGGGTTGGTTGGCTCGCGAAGGTAAGATTGCATTTGAAGAGGCAGAAGAACTCACAATCTCTCTTCTCTAATTCCAATAGGGCTGTTGGACGTAGGTCTGACAGCCTTATTTTGCTTATTACATTTTAATATCTTCTAACTACTATGAATATTGCTATCGTGGGCGCTTCGGGCGCCGTAGGACAAGAGTTGCTTCGTATTTTGGCTCAACGCAACTTCCCCGTTTCAAATCTTAGACTTTTCGGTTCTGCACGCAGTGCAGGCACTACATATACATTCTGCGACAAGGAATATGTTGTAGAAGAACTTCAACATGGCGATCTTTTCAAAGGTATTGATATTGCTTTTGTGTCCGCAGGCGGTTCTGTGTCAAAAGAATTTGCCGAGGACATCACTCGTCATGGAGCGATTATGATTGATAACTCGTCTGCTTTCCGTATGGACGACCAAGTTCCATTGGTAGTTCCAGAGCTCAACGCTGATGATATCCATCAAGCGCTTCGCGAGGGAGGCAAACGCATTATTGCCAATCCCAATTGTACAACGATTATTATGGCTGTATGCTTGAAGGCTATTGAGCAACTCTCGCACATTAAGCGCGTGCATGTATCATCTTATCAATCGGCTTCTGGAGCAGGTGCTTCGGCTATGGCAGAGTTGGAAGAACAATACCGTCAAGCCCTCAATGGTGAGGAGGTAGAGCACCATAAGTTCGCTTATCAGTTGGCCTATAACCTCATTCCTCAGATTGATGTGTTTGGCGATGACGACTATACCAAGGAGGAGTTGAAAATGTACCACGAGACGCGCAAGATTATGCATTCGGATATTGCGGTATCAGCTACATGTGTCCGCGTTCCATCTTTGCGTGCGCACTCGGAGGCGATTTGGGTAGAGACAGCTGAACCTCTCACGCCAGAGCAAGTGCGCGAAGCTTTGGCTAACGCCGAAGGCGTACAGGTGATAGATAACCCTGCTAACCTCGGCAAACCAATAGCCAATAGCCAATCGCCAATAGCCCAAACCCTCCCCTACCCTATGCCTCTGTATCTGAGCGGTACTGATGATGTGTATGTGGGTCGTATACGTCGTGACTTGGCGAACGAAAATGGTATCACATTTTGGTGTGTGGGTGACCAAATTCGCAAAGGAGCGGCCCTCAATGCGGTACAAATTGCAGAAAAGTTAATATAATTCGCTTTTTATTTTCAAATATGCAAAAATTATTGTACCTTTGCAAAGTGATTTATGTGAACCCTTGCGATTTATGACCATATTAAACATCGAAACATCTACTTCTTGCTGCTCTGTTGCCATCACGATTGATGGTGTATCGGTAGCGTCGGTTGAGAACCTCAACAACGCTAACCATGCAAGCGAGTTACCTCTTTTCATTGAGTCGCTTCTTCAACAAGCCCAGCGCAATGGTTGGCAGTTAGATGCTGTTGCTCTCTCGCAAGGACCAGGCAGCTATACCGGTTTGCGTATTGGTGCTAGTACGGCCAAAGGTATATGTTATGGGCTGAATATACCGCTTATTCCTGTGGATACGCTGCAAGTCTTGTGTGCTACTGCCGCCGCGAGCGAAGGTTTTCCTGCTGTTAATGCGTGTGATTGGCTATGCCCAATGTTAGATGCAAGACGTATGGAAGTATATACGGCGCTCTACCAATTAGATCTGTTTAAACGCGAAGGTGAGATAGAAGCTCGCATCATTGACCAGGATTCGTTTAGTGATGTGTTGGCAGAGCGCAATATCTATTTCTTTGGCAATGGTGCTGCTAAATGCCAATCGGTCATCACGCACCCGAATGCCTATTTCGTGGAGAATATAGTGCCACACGCTAAATATATGGGCGCTTTGGCAGAGAACGCCTTAGCGGGTGCTCTTGATGTTAAGCAAATGGCATATTATGAGCCATTTTATTTGAAGGAGTTTGTGGCTGCTCCGAGCCATATTAAAGGATTAAAATAATACTACTGCAATCAGTTATAAAACACGCAAGGGAATGAAAGGTAAGATATACATACTATTGGGTATTGCCCTTTTGGGATTGGCAGGTTGCTCTACCCAAAAGAATACTTGGGCAAGCAGAAGTTTCCATCAGACGAAGACCAAGTACAATATCCACTTCAATGGTCAGATTGCTTTTGGCGAAGGATTAGAAGCCATTAACGAGGCGCATAAGGATGACTATTCTGCCGTTCTTCCGTTGTATCCTGTGTCTGATCACGAGGCAGCTCAGGCGGCGGCTTCACAGATGGACCGCACGATTGAGAAATGCCGCAAGTGTATCAAGTTGCATAGTATTAAGAGTAAACCTAAGAAGATTAATCATCAGAAGCGCCGCAGCGATCCTAAGTATAAAGCGTGGTTAGAGCAAGAGGAGTTTAATAATCAGATGGGCAACGCATGGCTGCTCTTGGCGCAAGCCGAGTTCCATAAGGGCGATTTCTTAGGCAGTATTAGTACTTTTAATTATATTGCACGCCATTATGCCTACGATAAGGATATGGTTGCGCAATGCCAACTCTGGTCGGCTCGTGCATACGCTGAGATGGGTTGGCTTTATGAGGCGGAAGATGTGCTATCCAAGGTGCAAGAAGAGCATTTGTCGCGCAAAAACGCTCCTCTCTATGCTGCTGTTTCTGCCGATATTTTGATGAAGACGGACCGATACAAAGAGGCTATACCTTTCGTGAAGATTGCTCTTCCGAACGAAGCGCGCAAAGGTTATCGCCCTCGTTTTCAATATGTATTAGGACAACTCTATCAGTTGCAAAATGACAATACTTCGGCTCGCAATGCTTATGAGAAAGTGCTCAAACTGCAACCCGATAGCGAGATGGATTTCAATACCCGATTGCAGTTGGCTGCGTTGGCAGACAATACGGCTTCTGCGGTTAATCTATTGACCAAAATGGCGAAGCAAGACAAGAATAAAGATCGTCTTGACCAGATTTATGGTGCTTTGGGCGATATTTTTCTTGCTAGGAAAGACACTGCTAAGGCGTTGGAGTACTATGCTAAGGGTATTGAAAGTAGTACGAAGCACGGTCTTGACAAAGCGGCAGTGCTAGTTACTGCGGGTGATATCTATTACCAACAGCGCAACTATATGAAGGCCAGTCCTTGTTATAAGGAAGCCACTCAGATTCTGTCTGTGCAACACGACGATTATAAGCGTATTCAACGTCGTTCCGAGACGCTTGATGCGTTGGTCGTAGAATCTTCTACGGTGCAGTTGCAAGACTCCCTGCAACATTTAGCAACGCTCACCGAAGAGCAACAACGAAAGGTGGTGGAGAAGATCATTGCTGATTTGATTAAGGCGGAAGAGGAAGAGGCTGAGCGTGCGGCTCAGGCGGCGCGAGAGGCAGAGAATAATAGCGGTCCACGCAGTGTGAATACGAGCAATATGTTAGGAGGCGGTGGCGCTGGGCAATGGTATTTCTATAATCCTCAGCTTATGCGTTCAGGGCAACAGACTTTCCGTCAGCAATGGGGTAACCGCACATTGGAGGATAACTGGCGCCGTATCAGCAAAGCGGCTACTAGTTCTTATATGGACGAATTGGCAGATGATGAAGTCGTGGGTGATTCGGTGATGGCAGATTCTACGGTTATTGCGGCACCTGTTGAGACAGACAACCACAAACCGGAGTTCTATCTCCAACAGATACCTAAGACGGAGGCAGATTTTGCTCGTTCTAATGAGCAGATTGCTAATGCGCTGTACAATATGGTGTATATCTATCGCGATGAGGTGGAAGATCAGGCATTGAGCGATGAGACTTTCCATACATTCTGCCGTCGTTTCCCTAATGATCCTCGCTTGAAGGACTTGTATTATATGCAATACCTCACGGCGTTGAAAAACAATGAGATGGGTAAGGCAGAGCAATACAAGGCAGAGATTTTGCGTTTGTTCCCTGAGTCGCAAGAGGCATTGATTGTTGCACAACCTGACTATTTCGACCGCCTACGACGTATGGCCGTGGAGCAAGACTCTATCTATGAATCCACTTATAATGCGTATCGAAAGAGTCAATATAATGTGGTAAAAGACAACAAACGTTATGTAGAAGAGAGTTATCCACTTTCTCCATTGATGCCGCGTTTCCTTTTCCTCAATGCTATTTCTGTGGCTAAAACTAGCGGACAAGAGGCGTTTATTGCGGAATTGCGTGATATGGTGACTCGCTATCCAGATAATGAGTTGGCAGCTATGGCTAAGGATATGTTGGCTTTGATGGGTCAGGGAGCAGAGAGTCAGAGGGGTGGAGAGATGGCGTCGTTGCAAGACCGCCGCGAGGTGGCTTCTGCGGCTGCTACCGAGGAGCAAGACACAACGGTAGCGTTCAGTGAGGCGACGGATGAAGCATCGTTTGTTTTGTTGGTGTTGCCACGTGATGAGAAACGCTTGAATACGATATTGTATGAGGTGGCGTTGTTCAATTTCTCGCAGTTTATGATTAAGGATTTTGATCTTAAACAGTTGCCTATGTTTACTGTGGGTGAGTCAGCGGTGCAGGTATCAGGCTTTGCGAATATGGACGAGGCTCTTTGGTATAAGAATATGGTGGAGAAGAATGTGGAGTTGATGCTGATTTTGAAGGAGAATAAGGCACAGGTGGTAGCGATCACGCAAAGTAATTTTGCTTTGATTGGCAAGCATTTCACTTTCGCGGAGTACCTTGAATGGGCAAAATAGGTCCATTTCTGGTATAAAAATACAAAAATGTGTAAAAAAGTCTCATTTTTTTTGGTCATATCAAAAAAAAGCAGTACCTTTGCACTCGCTTTTGGGTGATTGCCACCTGAAACAGGGCGAGATAGCTCAGCTGGTTAGAGCGCATGATTCATAATCATGAGGTCCCCAGTTCAATCCTGGGTCTCGCTACAAAGACATTCGGAATTAGAATCCGAGTGTCTTTTTTTTGTACCAACGCCATACTCCACAAATAAGCGCAAATAAAATGATAGTCCATAGAATCATAGTGCAGCGTTTATAAAACTTTGGGATATAGCGTTCAGGGGGAAGTTGCACGAGTTCTTTCTCCACGCGCACGTCTATTATAGTGTCACGCTGGACTCGAGTACGCCAACGGTCGCGGTACTCGATGCGGTCGCGAAAGACAACACGCTCACGGTAAATCGTGTCACCACGTTGGTGCTCGGAAGTGAAAGTACTATCATGTGTGTGGATGCTGTCGCAGAATAGCACCGAATCGTTGGTGCGAGAAACGGTTTGCTCGGCGTGCACGCCGAGGGCAGAACAGACAGGAGTATTAAGGCTTCTGCAACTCGGGAGAGTTGGAGGGAGCATAACTACAATCAGTAGCAGACCGAGGGTCGATGATTTCAAGAAGGATTTCTTCATGGGCGTTTTGGGCTTTGAGAATTAAACGGGTCAGTTCCTGCTCCACGTCGGCAGAGGTTCTGCCTTTGGGAGAGTGTAAAGTGTAAGGTGTAGAGTGTAAAGGCGAGGGATTGTTGTCTGCGACAACGAGGATGCAG
>JAZNBO010000027.1:0-59145 GCA_045587145.1 Paludibacteraceae bacterium | reverse complement strand
GCCGCTGAACACGGAATATTAAAACAACAACAATAACAACATAATTCAACAACTATTCCGTTGGGGAACTAATAATCGTTCGACTGGAAGGAGATAAGAACTCACCCCAACGGCAAGGGGTATATATAACAATTTAAAGTGTAAAGTGTAAGGTGTAAAGGCAAGGATTATAATCTCCTACGCGCAAGCGCGAGAAATCTTATAAATCCATTTAGCTCGCGTTGCTCGCACACAGTTCTCCGAAATCAATTGCCACCGCTAGCACTCGCATCGTCTTAAGTGACTTGCGACGATGTTCGTCCGCTGAATCTTATTGAATAACAGCAACTTTCAATTCTGAATGTATACGTCCGCATTTACATAAGATTAAGCGGTTGAGCGAAGCGAAAGTTAGCGGTGCAATCTATTACGGAGTACTTTGAGTGAGTGAAACGAACTATAATGAGATTAATAAGATTTCTGCCCAAAGGGCAAGGAGAATCTAATTGACACAAATTGTCTTAAGAAAAGTGTAAGGTGTAGGGTGTAAAGTGTAAAGGCAAGGATTATTGGCTATTGGATTAAGTTTTTGTTTTGCTCCCCAAATGCGACATGGTTGCATTTTATTGGAGCAAAAACAAAATATAACCACTTGATTTTTATATATTTTTGTAGCCTTCAAAGAAGGCGTATTTTTGTTTAAAAAATTGACAAGAATTGACAATCTAATTGACACAAATTGTCTTAAAAAAAAGTGTAAAGGCGAGGGATATGGTGTAGAGTGTAAAGATTCCATGAGATAATTGTTGGTGTTGTCTTAACCGTTACACCGCGCAATCCAAAATCATCATCAGCACAAAGCCTGCCGTGAAACCCAACGTAGGGATATTGCTATGCGGCTCGGCTTGCGACTCAGGAATCAACTCCTCCACTACCACATACATCATCGCTCCTGCAGCGAACGCCAACAGATATGGTAAGGCGATGAGGCTATTAGGCGAAGAGGCGATGAGGCATGCTGTCAGAGCACAAGCAATCGGCTCTACAATACCCGACAAAGCACCAATCATAAACGCCTTGCCTTTCCTCATACCCTCAGCATGCAATGGCATCGATAATATCGCCCCCTCTGGGAAATTCTGCAACGCAATACCTATCGCCAATGCCCACGCAGCAGACATCGAAATAGCCGAACCCTCTATCATAGCCGAAGCCATCAGTACTCCCACTGCCATACCCTCAGGGATATTGTGCAACGTCACCGCTACCGACAACATCGTCGTCCGCTGCCACTGCTTGCGCTGAGGCAAACCCTCTGGCTGATCCGACCCAATATGCAAGTGAGGGATCAACGTATCAAGCAACAACAAAAACAATATACCCAACACAAAACCTACAGCAGCTGGAATCCACTCACTACCACCCACCTCTACCGACATCTCCATCGCAGGCAAAATAAGCGACCAAATACTTGCTGCTACCATCACACCCGAAGCAAAACCCAAAAGCGTCTTATGCGCTACAGGAGATGAAGCAATAAAGCGATTGGGCAAGAATACCATCGCCGCACCTAAAACGGTGCCCAATAACGGAAGGAGAAGAATAGGGAACATATAGGGTAGGATAGTTTAGTATTGTATAAGATTGTGTAGTATTGTATAAGATTGTGTAGTATTGTAAAGTGTAAAGGCTAGGGTTATTCTAACCAGGTGACAAAGGTAGTACAATTTCTCCACACGCGCAAGCGCGCGTAAATTAAAAAGGAGAAGAAAAAGAAGAATGAAGATTTTTTACAAAAAAATGCAAAATTATTTGGTGGAATGAAAAAAAAGTTGTAACTTTGCACGATTTTTCGCGTATAGTAGGGAATAGTATGTGGTTTTGGAACGTGAAAATGAGGAAGAAAATTGGGGTAACTGCTTAGAAATAAACTAAATACAAAAATAAAATGTCAAAGATTTGTCAAATTACAGGCAAGAAAGCCATGGGTGGATGCAACGTGTCTCACTCAAAACGTCACACAAAAAGGACGTTTGATGTGAACCTCTTCCACAAGAAGTTCTACTGGGTAGAACAAGATACGTGGATCATGCTGAACGTGAGTGCAGCTGGTCTGAGAACTATTAACAAAATCGGATTGGATGCCGCTTTGAAGCGTGCTTCTGAGAAGGGTTACATTTAAACTAAGGAGGATTCGTTATGGCAAAGAAAAGTAAAGAAGCACGTGTCCAAGTAATCTTGGAGTGCACCGAGCACAAGGCCAGCGGTATGCCAGGTACATCACGTTACATTACCACAAAGAACCGCAAGAATACTCCTGAGCGTTTGGAATTGAAGAAATACAACCCAATCCTCAAGAAGTACACTATCCACAAAGAAATTAAGTAATTAACCATTTTAATTAAGAAAGGCTTAGTACTATGGCAAAGAAAGCGGTCGCAACCCTTCACACTGGTAACGCAGGTCGTAACCATACCAAGTGTATCAAGATGGTTAAGAGCCCTAAAACAGGTGCTTACATCTTCCAAGAAGAAATTGTTGAGAACGACAAAGTTGCTGCTTATTTCAAGTAATCGAAAAAAACAGCATAAAATAATTAAAAATGCACACTTTTTTGGTAGTGTGCATTTTTTTTATTATCTTCGGACTCCGCCTGCGTATGGAAATATTCACATACGCATTCCCCCGAAGCTACTGCAAAAAAATGTAGCCTATGGCAATAAAAACAAATTTTTCTTGCACATATACATTTTTTTTTGTACCTTTGCAAACGTAATTGAGGAAAAATGGGTGGAAATATGAACTGATAATGGCGTAAGCTACTGTGGAACACTATGTTAGGAATTATCATTAACCCAAAATCTGGCAAGCGCGCATTTCGTATGCAGCGCCTATATTTGTGGAAACTGCTCAAAGCAAGACGTGAACCCTTTATCTATAGAGTAACGAAGTACGAGAACCATGCCATCGAGCTGGGACGCGAGTTGGTAGAGGAAAAAGGCTGCACCCAAATACTTGTTCTTGGTGGAGACGGTACCATCAGCGAAGTAATCAATGGCATCATGCGAGCTAATCTCACACCTGAGCAACGAGCAAACATCAAGTTTGGTATTATGCCACGCGGTACAGGAAATGACTTTGCACGCCATTGGGGATTGACCAAAGACTTCAAACGCTCATTGGATATCTTCTTCGCTGGTAAAGCCAAACCATTAGATGTCGGTTGTGTCACCTATTGGCGAAACAATATAGAACACCATCGCTATTTTATCAATTCACTCGGTTTTGGATTCGATCCGCTCGTTTGTCGCATGGCTAACCAATTGAAATACTATATCGGTAGCCACCATGTGAATTATTTCTTTGCACTATTTGGTGCTTTAACTAAATACAAAAGCCAACACATGCGCCTTGACGTCAAAGGCGAGACCATACTAGAAGGTAAATTATTCATCGCTGCCGTTTCCAATGGTTCGTATGTGGGAGGTGGTATGCGTGTCAATCCAGAAGCAGACCCTTCGGATGGACAATTGCATGCGATATTCCTCACCCCACCTTCATTGAAGCAAGTAGCTCAAGCAGTCTCTAAACTCTTCAACGGAAAACTCCACGAACTGCCTTTCGTGCACCCTATCGTTACAGACGATATGCTCGTACACACCAAGAAACATCAGTCCTTTGAGGCAGATGGTATAGTCATGGACATTAGCGGCCCATGCAAAGTAACCTGCATGAAACACGCGCTACAAATGATTGTGCCAGAATACTGTTTGTAGCCTTCAAAGAAGGCGTATTTTTGTTTAAAAAATTGACATGAATTGACAATCTAATTGACAAAATTGTCTTAAAAAAAAGTGTAAAGGCGAGGTGGATATTGGCAAGGGTTATAGGGTAGTGGCAAAAGCCTCAGCATCGGAGAGCTGATTGATTTTACCCACATCCATCATACGGTAATTCTCAGGGATAAATGCCCTGAGAATTTCTTTTTCTGCAATACTCACATATAGATCAATCACGGAGAACTTTTCCCCTTTCTCTTTCACCACCTTATCCATACACCCGAAAATGCGTGGATTGAGCACCTGCATACCCGAGAACGCAAGATGGCGTTTGTTGGCTATCAGCGATTGGCTATGGGCTATTGGACCGCGGACTTCACCCGTCGCCACATTCGTCCAACCGCATAGGCGGTTATCCTCATCAAAAAGCAAATAACGCTGTGTCTCGCGTGGGCTGACAACTACCACGCCCATCTCGTCAGGATTATAAGCTTTCAGCAGGGTGGGGATATCGATATTCGACAATATATCCGCATTGCATGCTAAAATAGGTTCAGAAGCAATGGGGCTATCAGGTGATGAGGTGAGGAGGGATTGCGCTTTGCGCAGACCACCACCCGTTTCGAGAAGCATGTCACGCTCGTCGCTGACCTGTATATTACAACCGAAATTATCGTGCTCACGCAAATAATCAATGACCTGCTCCGCAAAATGGTGCACGTTCACCACGATATCAGTAATGCCAGCCGCTTTCAGCTTCTCAATTTGCCATTGCAATAGCGTTTTGCCTGCCAATGGTATCAGGGCTTTGGGAGTAGTATCCGTTAGCGGTTTGAGGCGTGTGCCCAAACCCGCTGAGAAAATCATTGCTTTCATTATTCGGCAGTAG
This sequence comes from Paludibacteraceae bacterium, assembly GCA_045587145.1. GTDB lineage: Bacteria > Bacteroidota > Bacteroidia > Bacteroidales > Paludibacteraceae > Colicola. The sequence continues at coordinate 54,498 of JAZNBO010000027.1, read as the reverse complement.
TGCTAATCGTTTCGTCAGTCTCCTCAATGAGTTTTTCGTCCTTCAGATCTTTGTAGAATATAGCACGAGCAGTTGACATATAAGGTTCAACAAATAGCATACCCAATCCTGCTGTAAGAATAGAGAGTAGAACCCAACCAATGAAAGTGAGATCAAGCACAAAGAGTTCCCACTTCTGTCCACTCATCATCTCGCGGCTGAGTTTCATCGCCTCGCGTGGAGTGAGTTCGGGATAATCGTGCAAGAGATATGGTACCATGACATACATATACTTCACAATAATTCCACCGATACCAAAAGTGAAGACTGCTGCCACTATCGATAGGAGCATAGTGAGCAGACCTGCTACCAAGAAACGGGTATTAGCGTATGCCTGATTGATAGCATATTGCAATGTAAAACGTGTCAATTCTTCCTCGCTACCGCGTGTGCGCTCAAGCAAAGAAATATAATAAGCGTATTGCAAAGGTAGTACCAAAACGGATAGCACGGTGGTCAACGGTCCCGCCCATTCAGCAACGATGGATGGCACGGCAATGAGCACAGCTGCAACCAAGATGATGAGCGATACGATAGCAGCTTCACCCCAACGGGCTTGGAGTGCTTCGCGCGCTTGCGCGCGGTATTCATAAGGAGTTTGCATAACAAATAATGTATGAAGGTTGTAAATTGCATGCAAAGTTACTGCTTTTTTTTGAAATCTGCAAACATATCATTAAAAAACAAAAAATATTGCGCATTCTCTCTGGCGATGGGCGATTGGTTATTGGTGTAAAGTGTAAGGTGTAAAGGCAAGGATTATTGGTGTAGAGTGTAGGGTGTAAAGGCAAGGATATGTTTGACAACAACCACAACAACATAAACCAACAACTATTCCGTTGGGGAACAACTCACCCCAACGGCAAGGGGTATATATAACAATTTAAAGTGTAAAGTGTAAGGTGTAAAGGCAAGGATTATTGGCTATTGGCTATTGGTTATTTGGGGAAGAGTTGACACAAAAAAAAGACACCCATCGGGTGTTCTTTTGTGTCCTCCCAGGGACTCGAACCCTGGACCCACTGATTAAGAGTCAGTTGCTCTACCAACTGAGCTAGGAAGACCTACTTTCTTTTCGAAAGCGGGTGCAAAGGTACTGCTTTTTTTTGATATGACCAAATAATTTTGAAAAAAAGTGAATTTTTTTGCATATTTCATAAAAAAGTAGTACCTTTGTAGCATATTTTACATTGGGTAATTATGCAATCATTAGGTCAATTATTTTTTGAAGTCACAGGCAAGAAAGCGGGCGAACAAATTGCCCTGACCGCCTCTGGCAGCAATCGTAGATACTATCGTATCATGAGTGAGGATGGCAGCGAGTCGCTGATAGGTGTACAAGGCACTTCACGCGACGAAAACCATGCCTTTCTATATATGGCACAACATTTCTTGGAGTTAGGCCTGCGCGTTCCACGCGTACTAGCCGTTAGCGATGATGAGATGAACTATGTGCAACAAGATCTGGGTAACGAACTCCTCTTCGACTATATCGCCGAAGGACGTAAAACGGGCGTTTTCAGTGCGCGTGAGAAAGAAATGTTGCGCAAAACGGTGCGCGGATTAGCACAGTTTCAAGTAGTAGGAGCCAAGAGCTTCGACTTCAAACAGTGTTATCCACAACCTGAATTCAACTTGCGTTCTATCCTCTGGGATCTGAACTACTTCAAGTATTGCTTCTTGAAAGCAACAGGATTGGATTTCCAAGAAGATAAGTTGGAGAATGAGTTCGAACGCTTGGCATATATCTTGCTCAATAATAGCGATATGACTGCCTTCATGTACCGCGATTTCCAATCGCGCAATGTCATGGTGGTGAAAGATGAGAATGGCGAAGATATACCATACTTTATTGATTTTCAAGGCGGAAGAAAAGGACCTGTGTATTACGATGTGGCATCTTTCTTGTGGCAAGCCAAAGCCAACTTCCATCCCGATTTGCGTGAAGAGTTGGTAGAACTCTACATAGAAGAATTGCAGAAATACCTGCCCGTAGATAAAGAGCGATTCTATGAAACACTGAAGCATTTCGTCCTGTTCAGAACAATGCAAGTGCTTGGCGCTTACGGATTCAGAGGATACTTTGAGAAGAAACCTCACTTCCTACAATCCATACCATTCGCTATCGACAACCTGCGCCACCTGCTCAAATATGCAAGTGAAGATTATCCTTACCTGATTCAAGTGCTCAAGGAGATGACAGAGATGAAGCAGTTCAAGGACGTAGGTATGCGCAAACCGCTGGTAGTGCGCGTGCTGAGCTTCTCCTACAAGAAAGGTATCCCTGCAGACCCATCGGGTAATGGTGGAGGATTTGTATTTGACTGTCGCGCGATTAACAATCCTGGTAAATACGAACGTTATCAGTTCTTTACAGGTATGGACGAACCCGTCATCACCTTCTTAGAAGAAGATGGCGAGATCCTGCCATTCTTGAACCAAGCATACGACATGGTGGACTTCTCCGTAAAACGCTATATGGATCGTGGATTCCAAAATCTGATGGTGTCCTTCGGCTGTACAGGCGGACAACACCGTTCTGTATATGCAGCGGAGAAAATGGCACAACATATCAATGAGAAATATGGCGTGGAAGTGCAACTCATTCACCGTGAGCAGAATATAGAACGCGTACTCAGTCGCAAAGATTAATCTATCTACACACTCTCACCAAAAAATGAACGCTATATGACGTTGTTTGCAATCCTTTTTTCGGTACTGACCACTCTATCCAATGGCATGTTCCATACTTCCTACGAAACGGAGGTTCAAGCCAATGCCGAATCCTGCAACATAGTAGTGGATGATATGATCTATTGTCTGCAAACGAATCCTGAACTGCTATCAGAAAAGTATTTTGCCGGTTTGGGAATGCAAGATGATACCCATAAGAATGCCTTCTATTTGGAATGGAAAGAGTCTTCATACGACCCCGAAAAACAGTATAGCAAATTGCTCCTTGATGTGCTAGTAAATGAGAAACCTTTTCTCAAAGATGTGGTGATAGAAGCATTCGTAGCAGATAGCTTGTCTGGCGACCGTCGCGATATAAGAGTGGATATACGCTATGCTGGAACACTCATCAAAGAAGCATACGGTTCCTTTCATGTGCAACCCACTAGCGAGAATACCGCACAGATTGGTATGGACGTGCATGTGAAGTTCGGATGGTTCTTTCGCATTTTCATCTCACGCAAAGTGTATAGCGAAACCATTGATTGGCGCTTAGCACGTTTCGTACAGAACTTGCAATTAACAGCGGAGGGCGAGCAACCTACCGATGCCTACTGGGAAGCAGTAGATAGGTGATTGGGTGTTGGCTATTGGCATAGTTAGTTATGAACTATGAGTGATGAATGTGGGTGTAAAGTGTAAGGTGTAAAGTGTAAAGGCAAGGGATTATTGGTAATAGGTAAGAAATTATGGATATATTAGAAAGAATAGATGGACTAGAGGCTAAGTTTCACGAGGTGAGCTTGCTGATTACTGACCCATCAGTGATTGCTGATCAGGCACGTTATGTGCGCCTCAATCGTGAGTATCGCGATCTGGAGCGCGTATTGGCTTCAGCAGAGAGATACAAGAAAGCTGCAACGGACTTAGAAGAGGCTAAGTTCTTGTTTCACAACGAGTCAGATGCTGACTTGCGCGAGATGGCTCGCGAGATGATCGACGAACTCGAACCACAGATTCCTGCACTCGAAGAAGAAGTGAAGCTCATGCTTTTGCCACAAGATCCCGAAGATGGCAAGAATGTGGTTATGGAAATTCGCGCCGGAACAGGTGGCGATGAGGCCTCTATCTTCGCTGGCGACCTATTCCGTATGTACAGCAAGTACTTTGAGACACACGGCATGAAAATGACCGTGAGTAGTTTCTCCGAAGGTGCAGTTGGTGGCTACAAAGAAATCATCTTCAACGTATCAGGCGAAAATGTCTATGGTACATTGAAATACGAATCAGGCGTTCACCGCGTACAACGTGTACCTGTGACCGAGACACAAGGTCGTGTACATACGTCTGCTGCTACGGTAGCCGTATTGCCTGAAGCAGATGAGTTTGAAGTGCATATCAACGAGGGTGAAATCAAGTGGGAAACCTTCCGTTCGGGCGGTGCAGGCGGTCAGAACGTCAACAAAGTGGAGTCAGGTGTGCGCTTGCGCTACAACTGGAAGAACCCTAACACCGGTGAAGTACAAGAGATACTCATCGAGTGTACCGAGACCCGCGACCAACCAAAAAACAAGGAGCGTGCACTCGCGCGCTTGCGTACGCAAATCTACGATAAGGAACACCAAAAGTATATCGACGATATTGCAGCACGCCGTAAGACTATGGTCAGCACGGGAGACCGATCTGCCAAAATCCGCACCTATAACTACCCACAAGGACGTATTACAGACCACCGCATAGGTTATACCATATACAACTTGACCGCCTTTATGGATGGCGAGATTCAAGGCGTGATCGATGCCCTGCAAGTAGCGGAGAACGCAGAGCGCATGAAAGAGAGTGAGCTTTAGTTTAGAGTTTAAAGATTAAAGTGTAAAGTTTAAAGGCTAGTATTAGCGGCAAAGTCGCATATTTTGTGCCTTTACACCCTACACCCTACACCAAATATGTATTTGTTTTATACACCAGATATAGATAATAGTCATTTCCTCAGCGAAGAGGAATCGGGACACTGCGTGCGCGTGCTACGCTATGACCGTGGCGACGAGATCCTGCTGACCGATGGGCGCGGTACCACCTACCACGCGCGCATCGTCAATCCACACCCCCGTCATTGCGAATTTGAGATTATCTCTCAAGAGAAACAGGAGAAAACGCACAATATCTATCTACACATAGCTATTGCGCCTACCAAGAATATCGAACGCTTGGAGTGGATGGTGGAGAAATGTACGGAGATAGGCGTAGATGAGATTACACCTCTATTGTGTCGCTTCTCTGAGCGAAAGAACTTACGCAACGACCGATTGGAGAAAATCGTACTTTCTGCTGCAAAGCAGTCACTGACACCCTATCTACCCAAACTGAATCCGCTGACGGACTTCGCTACACTCATGCAACAATATGGAGGCAACAATGATATTGACAAATACATTGCCCATTGCTACAAAGACGAGAAACGCGAATTGAAAGACGCGCTGCGCAAGGGTAGGGATATTCTCATACTGATTGGACCTGAAGGCGACTTCTCCGAGCAAGAGGTGGAAAAAGCTATTGCCGAAGGATTTGTACCCGTGGGCTTAGGTCGCTCGCGCTTGCGTACCGAGACCGCTGGCGTAGTGGCGTGCCATACGGCGGTGCTGCTCAATGAGAATTAGGTTAAAGGCGAAAGGTTAAAGGCGAGAGGTTAGAGGCACGGATATGTTAGAGCGATTGATACATATTGACACGGAGATATTGTTGGCCATCAACGGTTGGCATGCTCCATGGGCAGATACGCTGATGTGGATAATCTCAGCCAAGACGACCTGGATTCCGCTCTATCTCTTACTCATCGTCCTGCTCGTCTATCGCTATCGCCAACCTGCGCCAACAACAGTGAAATGGTTGCAGAAAGTGCCTGCGTGTGTTGTCATGATTTTGACGATTGTAGCAGCAGTGGGATTGGCGGATTTTATCGCGTCAGGTATATTAAAAGATTGGGTGGCGCGTCCGCGTCCCTCGCGTGTGCCTGAATTGGAAGGCGTATTACACCTAGTCAATGGCTATAAAAGCGGAAGATACGGATTTGTGAGTAGCCATGCGGCCAACACGATGGCATGCGGTTTGCTCTTTTCATTGATATGGCGCAAAAAAATAACCACCATCAGCTTGATGCTTTGGGTGGCGGCGAACTGCTACAGCAGAATGTATCTTGGGGTGCATTACCCGTTGGATATATTGGGGGGACTTATAGTTGGTGCGTTGGTGGCGAGTGGAGCGTATGCTCTGCTACGGAATCTGGGATTTGTGAATCGGGTGACTGAGAAGAAATAATCCGATTACAAGAAGCCTTCAGAGTGCGAGGACCGCGATTCAATTGGCGATTCATAAATGTGGTAAACTGCTCGGGACTGAGAAGAAGTCGTAATTCCTCCTGTATTTGTACCATACGTTTAAGGGCCTCTTCTCGTGTATTGCTGATTTCGCGCATCTTAGCATATTTGAGGTGCATCTGGTAAATCTTCTTGCACAAGAGCGTATCCGTAAGATGCAACTCGTTTGCTAACATCTTGGTTTGCTTGAGAGCTATATCACTAGCAGTTCGCTGCGGAACAGAGGAAGTTTGGGCCGTGAGCGAAATGGAGAAAATAACCAAAATGAATAATATGTAATTGAAACGAATCATACGTAGAAATTATCACAAAAATTATGCCAAAAGGGTATATAATTAAGAATTTTGAATTAGAATTTTAGAATTAAGATATGCAAGGTTCGGAGTGGAAAATAGCTCAGCGATTGTATTTTTCGGATGAAAATCACCAACGTTCATCGCGTCCAGCAGTGCGCGTAGCATTGGGCGGAATCATTATTGGGGTACTCGTAATGATTGTAGCGATGAGCGTAGTAGTGGGCTTCAAACAAGAAATTACGCAAAAAGTAGCTGGCTTTGGTAGTCATATTCAGGTGGTGAATTTCGACAATAATTCTACCTACGAAATGCAGCCAATCTACGTATCCGACTCTCTCTTACAGACCATACGCGCCATTGAGCATGTCACTCATGTCTCTACTTTTGCCTCAAAGCCAGGTATTATAAAAACGGATAGCGCTTTTCAGGGGATTATCTTCAAAGGTACTGATTATTGGACCTATTTTGAGCAGAATATCGTGGAGGGAACATTGCCCACAGAAGCAAATGAGGTGCTGCTCTCCACGGAATTGGCCAAGCAACTGCAACTGCATGTAGGAGATAACTTCCTCTGTTATTTTGTGCAAGACGACTTGCGTGTAAGGCGTCTATATATAAGCGGTTTGTATAATACCTGCATGAGCGAGATGGACAAGCTGTTTGTCTTAGGTGATATTGCCCTAGTGCGCCAACTCAATGCCTGGAAAGAGAATCAAGTGTCGGGAATAGAAGTGCTGGTCGATGATTTGCGCCAATTGGAGAACACAACGCATGATGTCTATTTCCTGACTGCTAATCGCTTGGACGAAAATGGAAATGCCTTATACACGCAAAATTTGCAACAAATGAATCCGAACATCTTTGGCTGGTTGGATTTGTTGGACATGAATGTGGTAATCATTATCATTCTAATGTTGTGCGTCTCAGGATTTAGTATTGTAACCGGACTGATCATATTGATATTGGATAGTGTACAACTAATCGGTACGCTGAAAGCACTAGGCGCAGATAATCAGTTTGTAAGGCGCATATTTATCTATCAAGCGATTATGCTGATTGGCAAAGGTATGTTGTGGGGCAATGCCATCGGACTAGTGCTATGTGCCTTGCAGTATTTTACACGTGCAATCCCATTAGATGCTGCTTCCTATTATGTGAGCTATGTACCTATGGCGTTTCCATGGATAGGATGGGTATTGCTGAACATAGGTACACTACTCGTGTCGTGGTTGATACTACTGGCACCATCGGCCATCATCACACAGATTAGTCCTGCCAAAGTAATGCATTTTGAGTGATAAGAAGATGTTAGACCGCTTTGCTGTTAGATGTTAGATTATGAGATTATATACAACGGTTGATATTGTTTCTTCGGAAAAGAAGATTGCTTACCAAGACAAGATATTGCTCTTGGGGTCGTGTTTCGCTGATAATATAGGCGAAAAGTTTGGCGAGTATTATTTCCAAACCACGGTTAACCCTATGGGGACATTGTATAATCCAGCTTCGATTGCTGCCTGTCTAAATAGTTCTTTCACACCGTTGAACAACGCCGAACAACTCATCTATCATAACGGTCTGTGGCACTCGTTTTCTCATCATGGCGCGTTCTCTCGTGTCGATAAAGAGGCGATGTTACAGGTTTGCAAGGAGAGTAGGGCACAATTGCGAGAGGCATTGCAACACGCTAGCATAGTGATTATCACCTTCGGTACAGCTTGGGTATATGAATACGATGGCGTTGTAGTGGCCAATTGCCATAAAATTCCGGCGAATCGTTTTACGCGTAGATGCTTGACAGTCAATGAGATCGTAGATATGTGGCAACCGCTGGTGGCCAGCATGCCTGATAAACATTGGATATTTACAGTTAGTCCTATTCGCCATCTAAAAGATGGACTTCACGAAAACCAACTCAGCAAAGCCATCTTGCTACAAGCCGTAGATCGTCTCATGGCGCAGCAGGCTAGTAGAACTAGCAGTACTAGCAGCACTAGTTATTTTCCATCATACGAAATTATGCTTGATGAGCTGCGCGATTATCGTTTCTATGCCGAGGATATGGTACATCCATCTGCTGTAGCGGTAGAATATATTTGGCAACGATTTGTGGATACCTATATGAACGCTGATACACGCAGTGAGATGCGTGTGTTGCATCAACTATGGCGTGATCGCCACCATCGCTGCATGCACCCTAATTCGATAGAGGCAGAACAGTTTGCACAGCATATAAAAACGCGATTGCAAGAGTTGCAATCGCGTTATCCATGGCTCTAAGTAGCGTATGAACTACAATGAGGCTATGTTCTTCTCATTCATAAGATCTTTACCCTCAGTGGTATAAGCATATTCTATGCGGTCAGCATAGAACTCTTCTACCTTACCACGTACAATCTTCATGGTAGAGTTCACCAGATGGTTCTGCTCGGTAAAGGCTTCTGGCAATACAGCGATAGCCTTTGGTAACCATTGCTCTGGGAACATATCAGCGAACTTACCATTGCGGTATTCGTTCACCTCGTCCTGAATCTTTTGCAACATGGCTTTCTTGCCTACTTCGGTAGTAGGATCTATACCCTGAGCTTTTACGTACTCTTTCAGCGCATCTTTGTTAGGCACAATCAGCACAATGGTGTATGGATCTTGATTATTGTGCAGAATCACCTGCTCAATATACTTGCTACCATCGGTGAGACTATCCTCAAATCCTTCTGGACTATATTTCTCGCCATCTGCACTGATGAGCAATGACTTAAAGCGACCTACTACCCATAGATAACCAGGGTGTTTGTCGGTCACATATCCCATATCACCTGTGTGCAACCAACCATCTACAACGGTCTTTGCAGTGGACTCTGGGTTCTTCCAATAACCTGCCATCACGTTCTCTCCCTTGATGACAATCTCGCCTTTTTGTCCATGAGGTAACTCATTGCCATCGTCATCGCAGATCTTCAAATCCAGTGGAGAAACAATGCGACCGCTAGAACCAAAAATAGCATGTCCCATAGAGTTCGCACAGATGATTGGTGTAGCCTCGCTCAATCCGTAACCTTGGAACATCGGCATACCCACAGCGCAGAAATAGCGTTGCAACTCAATATCCAATAAGGCTCCACCACCTACGAAGAACTTCATTCTGCCACCAAATCCTTCACGTACAGCTTTGAAAATAATCTTATCAAAGAGTTTTACCAATGGCCAACGCCATGCTTGCCAACCACCACGGTTCCAATACTCTTTGTTGTATTGGATAGCGTTATTGAGAGCAAACTCATACAATCGTTCTACCACCTTGCCTTTGGCCTTGATACTTGTCTCAATGTTCTTGCGGAAGTTACGTGCCAAAGCAGGAACAGAGAGCATCAGCATAGGTTTCACCTCTTTGATAGAGATAGGGATATTCTTCAATGTAGCAATAGCAGTCTTGCCAATAGGTACAGTAGCAATACTACCGCCGTAGTACATCATCGTATAGAATCCTGCTACGTGTGCAAAACAGTGGTCAAGAGGCAGAATGATGAGCATCACATCGCCTTTCTCACATTGGATAACGCTACTACCTTGCTCCACATTGGCGGTATAGTTGCGGTGGGTCAACAAGATACCTTTTGGATCAGCAGTTGTACCTGAAGTATAGCTGATATTGGCATAGTCATCGGGTTGGATAGACTCATATACAGCACGGAACTCGTCTGCATGCTCTTTCAGATAAGCCTCACCCATGGCAATCACTTCGGTAATAGGCATCTCGTTGGCTTGGTATTCGGCAATCGGATCGAGTACAATGACTTTCTCCACCAATGGGCATTGGTCAATAATGCTGCGAATCTTAGGAAGTTGTTGTTCACTCACAATCACAAAGCGTGATTCGGAGTGTTGAATACGGAAAAGCAAGTCGGTTGATTCGGTGAGCTTGATACTCAGCGGTACATTCACACCGCCAGCATATAGGATACCTAACTCACTTGTAATCCATAGATTGCGACCTTGTGAGAGTAGGGAAGCCTTGTCGCCTTTCTTTAGTCCCAACTGCATGAGACCTGCACCTATCTTGTATGCCTCTTCGCGTGTCTCGCGGAAAGTAGTTTCGGTCCACACGCCATCTACTTTCTCGCGGAGAAAAGTGAGGTCGTTATGTGCACGGGTGTATTTCTCGACAAAGTCGATGATTGTCAATCGTTTCATAATATATTTATTAATTCTGAAGGGTGATTAATCGTATAATTTGGATTGGCTGTTGCCAATTGCTCTTTGGTGCAAAAACCCCAAGTACATGCCACGAAAGGCAACTTAGCTGCCTTAGCTGTTTCCGCATCAACCAATGAATCGCCGATGTAGAGAATAGGCGTATGGGCTATTGGTGAAAGGCTATGGGTTATGTCATAGACAATCTGTGGATTGGGTTTGCGTGGTATGTTTTCTCTCTCACCCAAAACGACATCAAATATGTTGGGGAAGAGTTGCGCTACAATCTTTTCCGTAGCAGCTTGGTACTTATTAGAGGCTACTGCCAACTGATGTCCTTCTGCTTTTAGCGTTTGTAGCAGTTCCGCAATACCATCGTATGGACGTGTGAGGTCGCAGTTGTGCTCGTCGTAGTATGGTACGAAATACTCGCGTGCTCGCAGAACGGTCTCTTCGTTGCGATGCTCTTCGGGGAGCGCACGTTCGATAAGTTTGTTTATACCATTGCCTACGAGGCGAGGGTAGTCTTCTATTTTATGTGTCGGAAATCCGCATGCCGCCAACGCATGGTTGCATGCTTGACCCAAATCATCTATCGTATTGATCAGTGTTCCGTCTAAGTCAAAAATGATAAGCATACTTCTAAAATATAAGTCGCATTCTCTAAACTATCAACATCTCTGTCTTACTGCCTCGTACAACATTACGCCTGCTGCAACGCTCACGTTCAAACTCTCAATCACACCTGACATAGGGATACGCACTTGGTGCGAACAGATACGCAAATTAGCCTCGTAGATACCTTTCTCCTCGCTACCCATCACAATAGCCGCAGGAGCAGTCATGTCCACTTCGGTATAGTTCTGCGTAGCGTGCTCTGTAGCAGCTACTACGTGGAAACCAGAGTCGCGGAGATACTGCAAGGTGTGTTGCAAGTTGTCCACTTTGCACACCGGCAAATGATACAACGCTCCAGCCGATGTCTTCACCGCATCACCATTGATAGCTACACTACCATGTGCACCTATAATTAGTGCATCCGCGCCTGCGCACGCACACGTACGAGCAATAGCACCGAAATTACGTACATCAGTCACGCCATCAAGCACCATGAGTAGTGGCGTCTTGCCTTGCTCAAAGAGAGTAGGCACCAATGTCTCTACATCGTAGAACTCGATTGGACTGAGGAAAGCGATAGCACCCTGGTGGTTCTTATCGGTGTATTGGTTGAGTTTCTCAACGGGTACTTTCTGCACAGGAGTAGTAGTGCCCATGAGTTTCTTCAGGAGCTCCTTACCAATGGTAGAAGTCATATCGCGGCGAAGGAGAATCTTGTCGATAGTCTTGCCTGCGTCAATAGCCTCAATGATAGCACGAATACCGAACACCATCTCTTTCTCAGGTGGACGACGGGTGTCGTAATTCTTAGGCGATGAGGCGATTGGGCGATTAGGCGAATCGCTGGAGCCTCTAAAAGGTCTAGAACTTCTAGAAAAACCAGTCTTTTTATTATCTTGGAAATACATAGTTAGTTGAATGTTGAAAGTAGAGGGGACTTATCTCCCACGGATCTCACGGATAACCACGGATAGAATCTATGAAGATCTGTGTGATCTGTGGGACTATATTAGTATTTGAGCCAATTGAGGAACTTCTCAATATCCTCGTCGTAGGCATAACTGCTTTCTACGATGCGGTTGCCATCGGCATCCAGTTGCACGTAGTATGGTTGTGCATTCGACTGATATTGTACGCGTTGCATGTGGCTCCACTTATCGCCTACGGTTTTCAAAGTGGTCTTCTTACCGTTCTCCTCCAAGACGATAGGCTCGTCAAGTTTGGTCTTGTCGTCCACAATAAGCGAGATAAGCACATACTTGTGCATGTGTTCTGCCACTTCTGGTTTGCTCAATACGGCAGCCTCCATCTTACGGCAGTTCACGCAACCAAAACCATTGAAATCCAAGAACACAGGCATATTGTTCTCCTTGGCGTATGCCATACCCTCATCGTAATCGGTGAAGGTGATTTGGCCTTCGTGTACACTCATAGTAGTGTATTGGCTATTGGCAATTGGCAATTGGCTATGGGTGACTGCACCAGGTGTCATTACCCAATCTTGTGTGCTCATAGGTGGCGCGAAGGCAGAGATAGCGCGCAATGGTGCGCCCCACAAACCAGGAACCATATACATGGCAAACGCAAGCGAGATAATCGCCAAGAAGAGGCGAGGTACGCTCGTGGTCTTATGTTCCTCATCGTCGTGTGGGAACGAAATCAAACCGAGCAAGTAACAACCCAAGAGCGAGAAGATTACAATCCAGAGCGATACAAATACCTCGCGGTCGAGGATATGCCATCCATACGCTAAGTCTGCTACGCTGAGGAACTTCAACGCTAATGCCAACTCCAAGAATGCCAAAGTAACCTTGAAGGTGTTCATCCAACCGCCAGACTTAGGCAACTTCTTCAATACGGATGGGAACATTGCAAAGAGCGAGAATGGCAATGCCAATGCAATGGCAAAGCCAAGCATACCCATAGCAGGCGCGAGAAGCGATTTACCAGCTGCCTCAACGAGTAAGGTGCCGATGATAGGACCCGTGCATGAGAAAGAGACTACCACGAGAGTAAATGCCATCAGCAAGATGCTGAGGAAACCAGTCGTGTTGCTTGACTTGCTATTGAGCGCAGTGGACCAAGAACTAGGCAAGGTAATCTCAAAAGCTCCGAAGAACGATGCGGCGAACAATACCAAAATCAAGAAGAAGATAATATTCACTACCGCGTTGGTGGACAATGCGTTGAGCGCAGATGCTCCGAAAACAAGCGTTACCAACAATCCCAAACCCACGTAGATAATCACAATGCTCATTCCATAGAGAATAGCATCGCGTACTACCTGCGCGTTGGTGGTACCTTTGGCCGCGCCACCGCGTTTGATGAAGAACGATACTGTCATCGGAATGATTGGCCAAACGCATGGGGTGAAAATAGCCAATAATCCACCAAGCAAGCCCATGACAAATACCCACCAAATTGATTTTTGGTTATCGTTATCAGGCGATGAGGCAATAGGGCTATCAGGCGATGAGGTGATGTACTCAAAGGTCTCTGGGGCAGTACACATCTTGTCATCACACGCGTTAAAACGTACACGAACGGTGTCCGCCTTCGCGAGCGTCTCGGTGAATGTACCTTCGTACTCGTCCATGTATAATCCATCGCCGAGTTCGATAATGTTTAAGTGCCAACCTTGTTCAATAGTGGCAGTCAGGCGAACGCTATCGCCTACTACTTCGCCCTTCCACTTGATGGGCTGTACAAGCTGTGCTTGAGCGGTCAAAGCTATCGCAATAACCGCGAAAATGGTATTTAATATTCGTTTCATATTCGTTGTTTCTCAGTTATAAACTATGAGTTATGAGTGATAAGTAATCTGTGTATATCTGTGAGATTAGTGAGCGTTATACTTATCTAATGCATACATCACTTGGCATACGCCAGTCACCGCGTGGAGATAGACTAACGCCTACGACTTTTGGTCCATCAGGCATACAACTGCGCTTGAACTGCTGTGTGAAGAATCGGCGCATGAATATATTCAACCAATGGTCGATGATATCCTGCGTGTATTGTCCTTCAAATGCAATGCCAGCCATGTATGCAATCTTCTCACGCGTAAAACCATAGCGCAAGAAATAATACAGGAAAAAGTCGTGTAACTCGTATGGACCTACTTTATCTTCGGTCTTTTGGGCAATGTTTCCATCTTCATCTGTAGGCAATAGTTCGGGTGAAACAGGAGTGTCCACAATATCAAGCAGTATCTCTCGTGTGCGTTCGCTAAAGATATTTTCTGCAGCATATTTTACCAAATAACGTACCAATGTTTTAGGTACACCTGCATTGACGCCATACATAGACATTTGGTCACCGCAATAGGTAGCCCAACCGAGTGCCAATTCACTCATATCGCCAGTACCGACAACAATACCATTGTACTTATTCGCCAAGTCCATCAAAATGAGCGTGCGAATGCGCGCCTGTGCGTTCTCGTACGTAATGTCGTGTTGGTTGATGTCGTGATTGATGTCATGCAAGTGCTGAGTCGCCATGTTGCGGATAGGTATTTCGTGTATGCTGATACCCAATTGTTCCATCAGTTCAATAGCGTTGTTATATGTACGATTGCTGGTTCCAAAACCAGGCATAGTGACACCAATGATTTGGTTACGACTATATCCCAAACGGTCAGCCGCCAAAGCGCAAACCAATAACGCAAGCGTAGAATCTAACCCGCCCGATATGCCTATTACCAATGACTCAGCGTGCGTGTGTTGCCAACGGCGGAGTAAACCATGGGCTTGCAGACTGAGTACATCTTCGCAGTATTCCTCGCGATTGTTCTTCTTAGGCAAGAATGGAGTCTTCGTGAAATGTCTGTGCAGCGGTCCTTCGACCTTCGCCTCTTGCCCTATCATCTCATTACCTAAAACTTGCTCTAGCGGAGCGACCTGTATATGGCGATAATGTCCGTGCTTATCGTGTGTGAAGTTGGTATTGCGTTGACGGTCAATACGCAGACGCTCCACATCAATCTCAGAGATAATCATACTGCTCTCCATTTGGAAACGGTCACCCACCTCCAACATATCTCCGTTCTCGGCAATATACGTACTACCTGAGAATACAATGTCTGTGGTGGATTCGCCTATACCCGAAGATGTATATACATATCCACAATGCACGCGCGAGGATTGTTGCGTGATCATTCGTTGGCGGAACTGATGCTTACCCGTCACACAGTTGCTACTGGATAGGTTGAAGATAATCTCTGCACCTTGAATAGCCAACTGGGTACTAGCGGGTAGGGGAGACCAAAGATCTTCGCAAATCTCAATACCGAAACTATAATCTTTGGTAGCAAATAATAAATCAATGCCAAAAGGTACATCGTTGCCCCATAATTCAATAGTAGGGATACGTGGACGGATACTATTCACGTTGTGCTCTAGTACATCGCGACCCGAGGAGAACCAACGTTTCTCGTAGAACTCGCCTGTATTGGGGAGATTGACCTTGGGTACCACGCCTACCACATCGCCATCGGTCATTACGAAAGCACAGTTGTAGAGATTGTTATCTACTTTGAGTGGTGCGCCTACGAGTACAATGATTGGCAAATTGCGTGTATATGCACAAATGTCTTCTAGCGCAGCCAAAGCATCTTTCTGCAACTGCTGCGTAAAGAACAAGTCTGCACAGGTGTAACCCGTGATACTGAGTTCCGGGAAACAAACGACCTTAACGCCCTCTTCTTGCGCTTCGGTAATTTGTTTTTTGATCTCCGTCGCATTGTATTGGCAGTCCGCCACACGCATGTGTGGAACGGCAGCTGCTACGCGAACATATCCAAAATTTGTCTTCATACGTATAATGTCCCAAATTAGCGCGCAAAGGTACGAAAATTTTAGCACATACGCAAACAAAATCAAAGATTTCTTCATTCTCCTTCCGTTTCGCCCCAATATTATCGCATCTATTGCCTCTTTGAAATCTTGTATTTCCACTCCGATGCTAATCCAATATTTCGTTACGACATATCTCCAAAAAAAACAGGAAAAGTAGGCGCTTTTGGCCGAAAAAGTAGTCGAAAAACACTAAAAAACACGAAAAATCACACTTTTTTGCATTTTTTTTCGAAAATATTTGGTCATGTCAAAAAAAAGCAGTACCTTTGCACTCGCTTTCGAAAAGGAAGTATGACATAAGGTCACGGTGCTATCGTCTAGTGGCCTAGGACAACGGCCTCTCACGCCGTAAACCGGGGTTCGATTCCCCGTAGCACTACAAAGAACGACTATCCTACTTAGGGTAGTCGTTCGTTTTGTTGCATGCTCCTTTGGTATAGATGAAGCGTTTGACATATCTGCATAAAGTAGAGCGGTTCGTATGAAGGTGTTGCACAATCTGGCTTTGCTTCATACCTTGTTCTAAGGCATGGCGGATATATGCATCGTGTCGATAAAGACGAAAGCACTTGGGATTATTGGGAGTGCCTTTGTGTCTTCCAATATGTTTACCCTCTGCCTTGAGTCGGGCTAATGCTTCTTTGGTGCGTTGAGAAATAAGATTACGTTCGATTTCGGCAGAAAGACCAAACGCGAAAGCCAGAACTTTGCTCTGAATATCATCGCCGAGACGGTATCCATCTTTGATGGTCCATACATAGCATTCTTTTGACATACAGATACTGAGTATCTCCATGATCATATATAAGTTACGACCCAAACGCGACAGTTCGCTACAAATAATAATGTCTCCTTTGGTTGTTTTTCGCAGGAGACGTCCTAACTGTCGTTTGGTGTAACTCTTCGTGCCAGAGATGGTTTCTTCAATCCATCCGTTGATGTGCAGACCTTCGCGTTGGCAGAACTTCTGAATCTCAAATCGCTGGTTCTCGACCGTCTGCTTGTCGGAACTTACGCGAATATACCCATAAACCATAAGTGTTTTTTGTGATAAAGTTACACAAAAAAATGCAATAAACAATAATTTTCTTGCACATATACATTTTTTTTCGTAATTTTGCAGCGTAATTAAATTATGCGGAACTTTGCAATAAATATTAAATACATTGGATTCATAGGAATTCTCCTATGTCTCGTTGGGTGCAATACCACTAAGTTCGTGCCTCAAGGGGAGTATTTGCTCAATAAGGCGAATATCAAAGTGGAGGATACCAAGGCCGTGGCAACGAGCGATCTGAAGAACTATCTGCAACAAAAACAAAACACCGAAATATTAGGTTTTTGGAAATTACAGTTGGATATATACAATACCGCTTCGCTTGATACTACCAAGTGGACTAGCAAAAATGCCCGTAAGATAGGCGAAGCCCCCGTAATCTATTCTCCCGAACTGACTGATCGAAGTGTCGCACAGCTTAGAAAAGCCATGCAAAACAAGGGATATTTTAATGCACTGGTGGACACGAGCGTAGCGGTGAAAGAGCAAAAACTGAATCTTACCTATCATATTACAGCTGGTGAACCTTATACTATCAGGCGATACCATGTGGACTTCAAGCAAGAAGAGTTAAAACAAATAGCACAGGATCAACGTTCCCTGGTGCTTGAAGGTATGCAATTTGATGTGGATCAACTCAATCAAGAGCGACAACGTATAGCAAGAGCCATGCGCAGAAATGGTTGTTTCTACTTCGATGCGGATCTAATACAGTTTATAGCCGATAGCACGCGATTGAAAAAACAGATCGATTTAACCGCCTGTATGCAAGACTATTTCCATCAATTATCGCCGGAAGAACAGGCACAAAAGTTTAGGCACTATAAGATTGCGCATGTACACTTCCATATTGATTATGAGATTGGTCGTGCGCCAGAAGGTGAGCGTATGCGTGCTTCGATGAGAGGAAAGTATGAGTTCACGTGGATTGGGGATAAATTGCTCCGCGAGAATGTACTCATTCGTAATTGCCCTATTCAACCAGGAGATACATACAACGAGTATCGCGTGGAACGTGCATACAGCAGTCTGAACCAATTGGCTCCTATCAAGTATGTGGATATAAGTTTTGACCCTATTTCAGAAGATGAGTTGGATTGCCATATCGTTTTGTCACGCAGCAAACTGAATACTGTATCCGTAGAGGCCGAAGGTACTTATTCTGCTGGTGATTGGGGAGTGGCAGTCGGAGCTGGATATGCTAACCGAAATCTATTCAAAGGAGCAGAAGAGTTCACCATTGACGGACGTACGAGTTATGAATGGCGCCAAAATGGTGGTCGTGCGATAGAAGCCAAAGTCAATACTGGATTGAAATTTCCTAATTCTCTATCCATCGATTTGAACTATAACTATCAGAATCGTCCAGAAGAATATAAGCGCTCTATTTTTGGTGCCGGACTGCAATATCTATTCAGACAACGTGCACAACGATTGCAGCACCAATTCCGCATCATAGATATCAGTTATGTCTATTTGCCCTGGATTAGCGATGCGTTTCGCGACCAGTTCTTGCAATCAACCAATATCCTCAAATACTCCTACGAGAATCACTTTATCGTAGGATGGGGATACTCAGGCAATTACTCTTCATTTAATTCGCGCCAACCATTGCGCTCATACTCCAATATCAATTACAATATCGAAACGGCAGGTAACCTTATGTTGGGATTAGCAGAATTATTTCACTTCCCAACGGATGAAGATGGCAAATATACATTATTTAATACGCGCTTCGCACAGTTCGCCAAAGCGGACGTGTCGTTTACCTATAATCAAATCTTCAACGAGTCGCACCGATTGGTCTATCATGCGGATCTTGGTATCGCCGTACCATACGCCAATTCGATGGCTGTACCATTCGAGAAACGCTATTTCGCTGGCGGTTCGAATAGCGTGCGTGGTTGGACTGCTCGTAGTTTGGGACCTGGTGGCTATCGAGGAAATGGTAGCATGATCGACTTTAACAACCAGTCGGGTGATATACGACTGAATCTGAATATGGAATATCGTGCGAAAGTGTGGTCAATGATTGAGTTGGCTGCCTTTGTAGATGCCGGCAATATATGGACCCTATATGACTATGAGAGTCAACCAAATGGGCAGTTCCGATGGAGTGAGTTCTACAAGCAGATTGCTTTGGCATACGGTGTAGGTTTGCGTTTGGACTTTTCGATATTTGTGTTCCGTATTGACTTTGGAGTGAAACTATATGACCCAAGTCGCATATATGGGCAATGGGCTGGTACTGAGTGGCGTACAGTGCCAAATGGCTTGAATTGGAAAGATGACATGAGCTTTCATTTTGCGATAGGATATCCGTTCTAAATGAAGATTGAAAGGCAATGTTGGAGAGTTGTTGCATAGTAGGAGTAGTAGAGGCAGGTTGTGATGAGGCTGGCCGTGGTCCTTTGGCAGGAAGTGTGTTTGCAGCTGCGGTGGTATTAGACCCTTCCTTGCTTGAAATAGAAGAACATCGTGATTGGCTCTCTATGCTCAACGATAGTAAGCAACTCACTGACAATCAACGTCAATACTTGCGCCCGATGATAGAGCAACATGCCACAGCATGGGCCGTAGTGGAAGTGACAGCCGAGGAGATAGACCAAATCAATATTCTCAATGCTTCAATCATCGGTATGCAGCGAGCGCTCAGTCAATTAAGCGTAACGCCACAGCATATCATAGTGGATGGCAATAAATGGAAACCCTATATCCCCGAAGGGCAAGTGATGGAGATTCCTGCACGCACTGTGGTGAAAGGAGACGGCAAGTATTTGTCAATAGCAGCAGCAAGTGTATTGGCTAAGACCTATCGCGATGAGTATATGCTTCGTTTGCACGATGAGTATCCTCAGTATCACTGGGATACTAATATGGGCTATCCTACCAAAGCGCACTACGAAGCTATCAAACAGTATGGCATAACGCCATATCATCGCAAAACATTTAAGTTGTATAAGCAGTAGAACCCAATAATTTTGTAGCAATGAAGTTTATTCTCGCTCCTCTATCATGGCTTTATGCTTTCGTTGTATGGGTACGCAACGTGTTGTATGACGACCGCGTATTGCCATCACACTCTGTGGATATACCCACTATCGCAATTGGCAATTTGGCATTGGGAGGGACGGGTAAAACACCGATGACGGAATACCTTATCCGTTTGTTGTCGCCTACTTATAAAGTGGCGGTCTTGTCACGAGGATATGGAAGAAAGACTACTGGTTTCCGCTTGGCTAATGCGCATGATACTGCCAAAACGATTGGTGATGAGCCTATGTTAATTCATACCCACTTCCCTGATATTGCGGTGGCTGTATGTGCTGATAGAGTACAAGGCATCAAACAGTTGCAAACGCTTATACCTGATTTGCAATGCGTTATTTTGGACGATGCGTATCAACATCGTAAATTGCGTGCCGGGTTCTATATATTGCTTACTTCGTATGATAATCTATATGTAAATGACCATATATTGCCACGCGGCAGTTTGCGCGATTTGCCTGCGGAGAGCGCGCGTGCCAATGCGGTCGTAGTAACCAAATGTCCGAAGACCATGCAGCCCATCGATCGCCGTATCGTGAGCAATAGTTTGCGCCTGGCATCGTATCAGCATTTATATTATTCTTCAATAGGTTACGCCCCTTTAACCCTGTCCTCAACCCCTCTGCTCATAGCAGGTATTGCTAATCCCGCACCGCTGCTTGAGCATCTGCAACAGCAATTCCCTGATACGGAACTATTGGTCTTTGCAGATCATCATAATTTCACTAAGATGGATATCAAGTATATTCTAGCGAAGGCAGAAAAGTACGAAGATATTGTTACCACCGAAAAGGACTTTATGCGTATGCAACAAACGCCTCTTGTGGAAGCATTGGGTGATAAACTGCAAGTGCTGCCTATTCAAACGGATTTGGGTATTGATCAAGCCGCTTTTGACAGGCAAGTTCTCCTATATGTCAGTGAAAGTAATCGAAAAAGAAATTTATAAGTAGTAATACCTTGACAATAATATGAATATTATATCTCTTCTTCGTCGTTTTGTACCGCCGTATCGTTGGTTGGTAGCAGCAAACCTTTTCTTCAATGTGCTATCCACCATATTATCGCTATTCTCTTTTGCTACGATTATCCCTGTACTACAAATTCTCTTTGGTTTATCAGAGACGGTAGCAGTATATATGCCCCTGTCTGATGCAACCACTATGCAAGAAACGCTGACCTTATTGAAAAACAACCTATACTATTTCCTGCAAATGCAGATAGACGTCCATGGTGCGCAATACGTGCTATTGCTATTGGGTGCATGTTTGGTGCTACTCACTGGATTAAAGTGCCTTACAGCATGGCTTGCTAACTATTTTATGGTGCCCATACGCACGGGCGTACTGCGTGACCTGCGCGCACAACTCTATAAAAAAGTGGTCAGTCTTCCTATTGGCTTTTTCACCGAAGAGCGCAAGGGCGACGTCATGTCGCGCATGACCAACGATGTCAATGAAGTGGAGGCGAGTATTATGTCCACTCTGGATATGCTTTTCAAGGACCCAATTATGATTCTTGTATATCTCATTACGCTTTTCACTATCTCTTGGCAACTGACTCTCTTTGTGCTCGTTCTTTTGCCAGTAGCAGGTCTTCTCATCGGACGTATAGGTCGTTCGCTGAAGCGTGCTTCTACGAAAGGACAAGAGCAGAATGCAGAGATCCTTACCCAAATAGATGAAACACTGGGTGGTCTGCGTGTGGTGAAGGCATTCAATGCAGAAAGTAAACTCACGCATCGTTTTCTCAATCTCATCAATGCCACACGTGCGACATTCAACCGTATCAACCGTCGCTACTATCTTGCTCACCCAGTATCAGAGTTCTTAGGTACAGCACTCATTGCCATTCTTCTGTGGTTTGGCGGTACGCTGATTTTAGGTGATTATTCATCGATAGATGCTGCGACATTCATTTATTACCTTGTGATATTCTACTCTATTATTGGTCCGGCTAAAGATCTTAGCAAAGCCACATACGGAATACGTCGTGGTATGGCATCTTTAGAGCGAATAGATAAGATACTCAATACAGAAGCAACCATTCGCGAGGTGGAAAAACCAAATCAAATGTCAGATTTTCAGTCTATTATACGCTATGAAGATGTATCTTTCTCCTATCAGGCAGATCGCCCTGTTCTAAGGGGGATAAATTTGGCGATTCATAAGGGACAAACGATTGCTTTGGTGGGGCAATCGGGTAGTGGAAAGACTACGATGGCAGATCTCTTGCCTCGTTTCTATGACCCCGTAGAGGGAAAGATTACGATTGACGGTGTGGACATACGAGAGGTGAAAACATACGATCTACGTGCACTAATGGGTAATGTGAATCAAGAGGCGATTCTCTTCAACGATACGTTCTACAATAATATCACTTTTGGTGTTGAGTCTGCTACAATGGAGCAGGTGCGACAAGCTGCGCGTATTGCCAATGCCGATGACTTTATTATGGCTACTCCCGACCAATATCAAACTACTATTGGTGATCGTGGTTCACGTCTCAGTGGTGGACAACGCCAACGTATATCTATTGCGCGTGCTATACTCAAGAACCCACCTATCCTAATCCTGGATGAAGCTACATCTGCATTGGATACCGAGTCTGAGAAATTGGTACAAGAAGCTCTTGAGAACTTGATGAAAGATCGCACAACGCTCGTAGTCGCTCATCGCCTGAGTACGATACGCAATGCCGATTTGATTTGTGTATTACACGAAGGGCAAATAGTAGAGCAAGGAACTCATGATGAGCTCCTTGCTAAGAATGGCTACTATCGCCGTTTGATAGAGATGCAGCAATCTAATTAACCCATTGCTCCATTCACGGAAATAACCTGTCCTGATACATAGGAAGATAGGTCAGATGCGAGGAAGAGTGCAACTTTAGCCACTTCCTCTGTTTCACCGCAACGGCGCATTGGAATCATTTTGACCATCTCAGCACGAGTCTCTTCGGGCAGAGCCAAGGTCATATCTGTTAGAATAAATCCTGGAGCAATAGCATTGGCACGAATATTACGACTACCTAACTCTTTGCTCAGTGACTTGATAAATCCGATAATACCTGCTTTAGAGGCAGCATAGTTGGATTGACCTGCGTTGCCACCAATACCTACTACAGAAGACATGGCAATGATACTACCACTGCGTTGGCGCATCATTTGTGGAGTAGCGGCGTGGCAATAGTTGAATACGGATTTCAGGTTAATATCCAATACGTCATCCCATTGCTTCTCGTTCATTCTCATCAATAAGGTGTCACGTGTGATACCTGCATTGCAAATAAGTATATCTAATCTGCCAAAGGTAGCAATGACTTGCTCTACTACAGCATGCGCTGCTTCGTAATTGGCCGCATTGCTCTCTACGAATAGGGCTTTGACACCTAATCCTTCTATTTCATTAATAAGAGTATCTACATTTTCATCACGGCAGATATCGGTAAACGCAATGTGGCAACCGTGCTTTGCAAAGTAAAGAGCTATTGTTCGGCCAATTCCTTTGGCAGCTCCTGTGATGAGTGCGATTTTGTCTTTTAGCATAGTTATCGTTTTTTATCTAGTTGTGCTAGTAGTGCTAGTAGTTATTTCAAGTATTTGTCGAGCCAAGCAAAGAATGTTCTTTGCCATAGGATACCGTTTTGTGGTTTTAATACCCAGTGATTTTCATCTGGGAAGATGAGCAATTGAGCCGGTACACCACGCATTTTAGCCGCATCGAAAGCTGCCATACTTTGGTTGGCAAGAATGCGATAATCTTTTTCACCATGGATACAGAGAATAGGTGCATCCCATTCGCCTACAAACAGGTGTGGAGAGTTGGCAAATGTGCGTTGGGCAATTTTATTCTTCTTGTCCCAATAGGCTCCACCCATATCCCAGTTAGCAAACCATTTCTCCTCGGTCTCAAGGTATTGCATCTCCATGTTGAAAATACCGTCGTGTGCGATGAAGGCTTTGAAGCGTTTTTGGTGGTGACCTGCCAACCAATAAACGCTAAATCCACCGAATGATGCGCCTACGCAACCCAAACGATCTTTGTCTGCGTATGGTTCGTTGGCTACAAACTCATCAATGGCAGCGAGATAGTCCTTCATGCATTGTCCTCCGTAGTCGCCGCTGATTTGTTCGTTCCACTCGTTGCCGAAACCAGGCAAGCCGCGGCGGTTGGGTGCCACAATGATATAATCGTTGGCAGCCATCATCATGAAGTTCCAACGGAAACTCCAGAATTGACTTACAGGCGATTGTGGACCACCTTCGCAGTAGAGCAGAGTAGGGTATTTCTTGTTTGGATCAAAATGAGGTGGATAAATAATCCATGTGAGCATTTGTTTGCCATCGGTGGTCTTTTGCCAACGAGGTACTACTGTGCCCATCTCAATTTGTGAATAGATATTGTCGTTTTCGTGGGTGAGTTGAACGATTTCTGTTTCGGCGATTGGCAATTGGCGATTGGCAATGGTGAAACGGTATATCTCGTTCGCTTCGCGCATAGAGTGACGCAAACAATAATAGGTATCGCCTACGCTAGCAGCAGGTACGTAGTCGTACTGACCGCTGGTCAAGCAGGTGCGTTGACCATTCAGGTCTATCTCATATAACATCGCTGTGGCATGCCACACCGCGCTGAAAACCAGTGCGTTATTGTCCTTCCAATAATAAGCATCCACGTTGGTCTGCATGCCTTGTGTGAGGAAACGCTTTTCGCCTGTTTGTAGATTCTGAATCATGAGGCGATTCTCGTCGCTCTCATAACCATCGCGCTCCATGGATTGCCATGCTATCCATTGTCCATCTGGTGAATAACTTGGGTTGGTGTCGTAACCGCCATTGTCTTCGGTTAAGTTGGTATGTGTATTGGTCGCCAGATTGTAGAGATAGATGTCAGAGTTGGTGGAAACAGCATAGTCCAATCCGCTTTTCTTGCGGCAAGTGTATGCTATTTGTTGGCCATCTGGGCTCCATGCCAACTGCTCAATGCCTCCAAAAGGTTTCATGGGCGATTCGTATGGAGTACCGTCAAGCAGATCGATGATGTTGCTAACCACGAGTGATTTACCATCGTTTTTGAGGTCCGCTACAAATGGGTGTGGAGCAGTCTCTGTCCATTCGTCCCAATGTTTGTACATCAAATCATCTACCACACGTCCTGATGCCAATGGCAGGTCGGGGTGCTTATCCTCGGTGCTAGCAACCGTCTTAACTTGCGCGATAAGGATAATCTTATCGCCTTGTGGCGAAAGTAAAAATCCTTCGATATCTTTGTCAAAACCTTCTAGACAAATATCTTTTCCTTTTGCCCCAGCCTTATCGCTTTTGAGGTATAGTTTTCCACCATTGAGATATGCTAAGTTATTTCCCCACCATGCAGGTTCGTAACCGACCCATTCTTGCTCCGTCACCAATTGATTGTTGTGTTCGTTTGCGAGGCGAATCCATGAGGTCGAACGATTTTCTTCTACACTATAATAGCTGACGGTATATGCAATCGTTCCATTCGCTTCGTTAGGTAGTACAGAATTGATGCGTCCCATAGCCCAAAGAGCTTCTGGGGTTAAACGTCCGCCTTCAATCGTTATTTGAGGTTTTGTAATAGGCGCTTTTGCATTATCCTCTTTTGGTTGGCAAGAGGCTGCCAATAGGGCAAGTGTAGCCATGAAAATGATTTTACGCATATTATTTATCTACATGTAGAAGTGATTTTACAAATTCTTCTCTGTCAAAGACTTGCAGGTCTGTCATTTGTTCTCCCAAACCAATATATCGTACTGGAATCTTGAATTGGTCACTAATACCAATTACTACGCCGCCTTTGGCAGTACCGTCTAACTTGGTGATCGCTAGTGAACTCACTTGGGTAGCCTTGGTAAATTGCTTAGCTTGTTCAAAGGCGTTTTGTCCTGTACTACCATCCAACACCAGCATCACATCATGTGGTGCATCGGGTACTACTTTTTGCATCACATTTTTGATTTTTGTGAGCTCGTTCATGAGGTTGATCTTGTTGTGCAAGCGGCCTGCGGTGTCGATGAGTACGACATCAGCATCGTTGGCCTTAGCACTAGATAGGGTGTCGAAGGCTACGCTAGCAGGGTCAGAACCTTGTTGTTGTTTGATTACAGGCACGCCTACGCGTTCACCCCAAATGCAGAGTTGTTCTACAGCAGCAGCGCGGAAAGTATCGGCAGCACCCAAATACACTTTTTTGCCAGCTTGTTTGTATTGGTGAGCGAGTTTACCGATGGTAGTCGTTTTGCCGACACCATTCACACCCACTACCATAATCACGTATGGTTTGGTAGGTAGTTCATCTGCAAAATCCAACACTTGGGATGCGTTATTTTCAGCTAAGAGTGAGGCTACTTCATCTACGAGAATACGGTTGAGTTCTGCCGTGCCCATATATTTGTCGCGTTTCACGCGCTCTTGGATGCGCTCAATGATACGCAAAGTGGTATCCACGCCCACGTCAGACATGATCAGCGCTTCTTCTAAGTTGTCGAGTACATCATCATCAATGGTTGTTTTACCAGCGATGGCACGACCAATCTTACTGAGTACTGACTCTTTGGTTTTTTCTAATCCTTTGTCAAGTGTTTCTTTTTTTTCTTTTCCGAATAGTCCAAAAAATGCCATATTATTTATCCAGTTTTTCGTAGATTGAGTTTTTGCTTTTGTATTCAGGAACTATTTCCTTCATAAATTGCACTGTAGGGAATATCTTGCCCTCTTGTGCGGATTGAATCAGTTGTTCGATTGAGGAAGATACTTCGTCGAAATCATATTCTCTTACTTTGGCAACGAGGATTTTCTCGTTGGTAGTAGGAATGGTGAGCTCTTTTTGGTTGAGCAATTCTTCATATAACTTTTCTCCAGGGCGCAGACCTGTATAGACAATCTCTATATCTTTTCCAGGCACGTATCCTGCAAGGCGGATCATATTTTTAGCGAGGTCAGATATTTTTACAGGTTGTCCCATATCAAAGACATATATCTCGCCGCCGTTGCCCAATGTGGCTGCTTCTAAAACCAAACTACTTGCTTCAGGAATAGTCATGAAGTAACGGATAATGTCTGGATGGGTGACAGTGATAGGACCGCCTTGTGCGATTTGCTTCTTGAAGTATGGTACTACCGAACCGTTGCTACCCAACACGTTGCCGAAACGCGTGGTGATAAACTTAGTACATTGGTTATTTTCCTTAAACAACTTGAGGAACAAAGATTGTACATAGATTTCAGCAATACGCTTAGAGGCTCCCATGATATTGGTTGGATTAACAGCCTTATCGGTGGATACCATGATAAATCGTTGTACTCCATATTTTACAGATAAATCTGCGATGTTCTTAGTACCTAATACGTTGGTGAGAATAGCTTGTGGAGGGAAATCTTCCATAAGTGGTACATGCTTGTAGGCAGCGGCATGGAAAACTACGTCGGGCTTATACTCCTTGAATATAGGTTCGAGCATAGTCATATTGCGTACGTCGGCAATAACATGGATGAATTTGATGGTAGGGAAGAGCGGTTTTACCTCCATCATCAGGTCGTGTAATGGCGATTCTGCCATTTCCAGTAAAATGACACCACTGGGGTTATGGGTCGCTACTTGTCTGACAATCTCGCTACCAATACTACCTGCTGCGCCAGTAATCAGCACCACCTTGTTGTAGAGGATGTTGCGTACATTCTCCATATTGATATGGATGGCAGGGCGTTCTAGTAGGTCTTCTACCTTGATGGACTCAATGGCACCAATACGCTGATTGATGTTTTTATCCTCATTTTGTGGATCATAGTTGCTGAAATATGGGGTGGTGAGGACACGTATGTTATTGTCGATGAAGATACCCAGTTCCTTCATGTTGATACTTTTCATTTTAAGAGGAGAAACAATAATGCTATTGATATCTTTCTCTTTCATGATTTGAATCAACTTCTCATCACGTTTATATACATCTAATCCCAACAAGTTATGTGGATATTTTTCGGTATAATCAGTAATGAATCCGCATGGGCGATATTGACTATCCATATTGGCTTGCAGCATCTTAGCAATAGATAGTCCTGCGGATTGAGTACCATAAATAAGTACTTTTTGTACGTTGGTTTTATGGTGCGAAATGTATTCAAAAATAGTTTTGATAATGATGCGCCATGCAAAAAGCATAGTGATGGCCACAAATATATAAATCAGCAATACGGTATTGAGGAATGGTATTTGTAGTATGCTGGATTTGATGATGATATTAGCTATAATGAGTGTTGTACCTGTGGCCAATACGGAAAATGACACTTTGATGACATCTACAAATGTGGAGTATCGCAATATGCCAGAATAAGTATGGAATACCCAAAAGAAAATAGTCTGTATCGCCATAAGAATCAACACTTGTGCCCATATAGGTAATACGAGATAAGTAGTATCATATTCTAGTAGGTTACTGCCGATGACATAGCTCACTACAAATGCTACAAACACAATGAGTAAATCTAATAGTAATACGCCCCAACGAGGCAAATAATCCATATCCACCCAATGTGAAAATATATCAGATTGTTGAAGTTCTTTCAGTCGTGCCATAGTAATTAAAAATTTGCACAAAGGTACTAAAAATTTCGGATATACACAAATTATTCTGTAATTATCACCCAAAATGTTTGAAATATCAGTTTTATGTCGTAGCAGAAACTACTTTTAGCGACGTAGTCAAGATATAGTCTGATTTTCTCTTGCATGATTACGTCAATATAGTATTTCTCTGGGTCAGATGCTTGCGCTAGCAACTCATTCTCGTTGCGAAACTTGATGCTGGCAGGGTCTGTGATACCTGGGCGCACATCCAATACGTGCATTTGTTCTGCTGTCCAATAGTTGACATAGTGGCGTACTTCTGGTCGTGGACCCACGAGACTCATATCACCTATCAGCACGTTGATGAGCTGGGGTAGTTCGTCAATCTTGAATTTGCGAATGAAATAACCTGAGCGTGTGATACGAGGGTCTCTGCCACCAATGGTCACTAGACTGCCTTTGTCTGAGCCAATGCGCATGGATCGAAACTTGAAGATACGAAAATCCTTGTTGTATCGTCCTACACGCACTTGACGATAGAAGACAGGTCCTGGGGAGTCTAGTTTGATCCATATTGCCACTACAAGAAGCAATGGACTGAGGCAGATAAGTCCTACTGCGCTAACTAGTATATCGAATAAACGTTTCATTATGCTTGTTTGATAGTAGTCACTATTTGTATATAGTTTTTGATGATATAGTCCACCTCTTCATCGGTCAATCGTGTATGCAAAGGCAACGTAATCTCGTTGGCAAAGTGGGCGTATGCATGGGGATAATTCTCAATGTCAAATCCCAAGTTTTTATAAGCTGTCATCATTGGGAGTGGTTTATAATGCACATTGGTGGCAATACCTTGTTCTGCCATTTTCTCGATGATTGCTTGTCGTTGCTCGGTAGAGATGTTTGGCACGCGCGTAATATAAAGGTGTCCTGAGGACTGATGCAGGTCAGTGTAATGGTCAAGTGTTTCTATACCAGCGGCTTTGAGTGCTTTGTCGTAGCGCTCAATGATGGCTTTACGGCGCAATAGCATATCGGGATAGCGTTTCATTTGTACGAGTCCCATGGCAGCCATGATGTCGGTCATATTGCATTTGTACCATGGTCCCACAATATCGTACTCCCAAGCTCCTAATTTGGTTTTTGCCAACGCATCTTTGGACTGTCCGTGGAGGGAGAAGAGTTGTACCATACGGTAGAGTTCGTCATCGCTGATACCAGGGATGGTATTCCATGTGAGTGCGCCGCCTTCGGCTGTGGTCAGGTTCTTCACAGCGTGGAATGAGAAGGCGGTGAAATCGGCTATTGATCCCACCATTTTTCCCTTGCGAGAAGCACCGAACGCGTGTGCCGCATCGGCACAAATGGCTACTCTGCCCAAGGCTTGCTGAATAGCATTGGTCGCTTGGAAGAGTGAGCGTTTGTTTTCCACGATTTGCATGAGACGTTCATAGTCGCATGGGATACCAGCCAAATCCACAGGAATGATGGCTTTGGTTTGTGGCGTGATGAGTTTCTCTACCTGATCGTAGTCCATCTCTAAACTATTAGGCTGTACATCGGCAAAAACCAATGTGGCACCTACGTGGCACACGATAGAGGCAGAGGCGGTGTATGTATATGCAGGCACGATGACCTCATCGCCTGCGCCAATACCCAATAGGCGCAATGCCATTTCAGCGCATGCGGTTTGTGAGTTGAGGCAAACGGCTTTGTTAATACCTATATATTCAGCTATTTGTCGTTCTAATTCTTTGGTTCTTGGACCTGTTGTAATCCAACCGCTGAGGATAGCTTCTGCTACTTCTTTTACTTCTGCCTCCGTCATATCAGGAGGAGAGAAGGGGATATTAAATCGTTTCATATATACTTATTTATGCAATTTATCTATTTACTTGTGCATGGAATGGGCGGTGCAATAAGATCTTTCCCAGTCCTATCCAGTATCCGATGCCGTAACTGGTGTGTAATGTGAATATGGCCCATGGCATGAGCAATAGGAGTGCTACCTTTTTGTGACGCCGAGCCTGTTGCGCGCCTTGTAGCAATCCTGCTAGCAGATACAATCCTAATACTGTCGTATAGGCTATCCATAGATATGGTAGGCATATACTAAGAAGCAACCCCAGTACAATACCTCCTACAAACAATGGAGGAATAAGTTGGCGAATTGTGGCGGGACTGCCTAGTTTCTTATTTACGAGGGGTTTGTACAAACCATATTGGTAGTACATCCTATAGAGTTTACTGAAGGTGTCGCGCGCGTAATAATTTATGGTGATACCTGCTAGTAGCACAATCTTGCCTCCATGTTGGATAATGCGGGCATTGAGTTCATCGTCTTGGTTGCGTACCAAATCTAGGTCGTACATACCCACCTTATCAAAAATCTTCCTCTTGAAGCATCCAAAAGGTACTGTATCTGCCTCTATGTCTTCTTTTACGCCAATGCGGAACATGGAGTTTCCTACGCCCAGAGGCGAACTCAGAGCCAGGGCTATGGCTAAGGCTTTGGCACTACTATCAGCGGGCAGAGTGCTGCATTGTGCGCCCACATTATCGGCATGGTGTTGGTTTAGACCTTTAACCAGTTCGCTAAAGTAGTTATGTGGGTATATAGCATGTGCATCAAGACGAATGATAATATCGCCTTTCGCCTCTTCGATGCCGCGGTTCATAGCGTATGGGACAATCTTTTCTGGATTGTCAATAAGGCGGATATAGTTGTATTGTTGTGCATATTGCGCTACTATCTCTCGTGTGCGGTCATTGCTCATTCCGTCCACAAACAGAATCTCCAAATCTTCTGTTGGGTAGTCTTGTGCTAAGATAGAGTCTATACATTGCGCAATGTACTTCTCTTCGTTATATATAGGGCAAATAACTGATACCATAGTTATCGTTTTTCAAAGAATCCTTTGATGAGATGTTTACATATAGTGCTTGTGCTGCAATGGGCTGCATACAGATGGCGGTGAGTAATTACGTGATAACTAAGGAAGAATACTCCTATCATACAGCCATAGATTCTTCGTATAGTCCAACCATAATTTATAAAATAACGTTCGTTATACCCTTTAAACCACAAACTCTCTCCATCTGCTATACTTGCTATTAATATGGGTAGATAGATGGCTTTTATGCTGCGTTTCTTGAGGAGTTGGTATAACCATTTTGTTTCTTCGCCACCTCCGTTGCCAGTACCACTGCCTAACTGAACATCAAACAAAATACCTGTGGACAATATTTTTTTCCGCTCAAATGCTATCTGTGCGCTGCTCAAACGTCCCGATGTAAAACGATTATATGTACAACTATCTTGGGGGAATGTCTTGCGGTTGTAGTTCAAACGGAAGGCAATAATTGCATAATCGGGATTGGCTTCGAATGCTTGAAGGATGGTTCTTTCATAATTTTCTTCAAAGACCTCATCATCATCGCAGAATATACAAATGTCTCCCGTAGCATATTGCAATGCCATGTTTCTACTGTGTGATAGACCACGTTCTGTAGTATGGATCATGCGGGCATGACAAGTTTGGCCCGATTGGTTGATAAATGTATGTTTTTCTATGGCATCTGTGTCACATTGATTAACGATGAGGACATCAGTTTGGATGTTACTTCGCTCAATGATACTCCAATCCGATTGATGCATGCATGATATGAGGACTTCTATGTTCATTAATATATAGTTGTTAGTTTAAACATTTTTTGAGCGCATTCAAGAAACCATGTCCATATTTCATATCAGGTTCAACATAGTTTCCTTCTCCCCACTCATTCCATGAGCGCAAGAAAAGAATTTTGTGTTCATCCTCTTTTTGACTGATAAGTTCTATGGCATGTTGGATATGTGTCTCGAAGTTTTCGGGTGTGGCATTTACGTATATACCGTCATAATTTCCTGCGCGCGGTGAACGGTCCCATTGTGGCATAATAGAAGGGAATACATTATTCCATTTATCTTCTGGTGCAAAGAAGTGTTTGACAGTCTTAGGATAGTCAAATTTTACACTGGACACAAAGTGGAATACTGAGCGAAAAGCTTTTTGCCATAGTCGTCTGTATTTTCCAATGGCAAGCATTTCTCCGCGTGATTTGCCAAACGAGTTTATTGCATCAAAACCGAGTGCTAATAGATTATTAAACATTTCTGCACTACTCTCTGTATTGGGTAATGTACGTTGGATTGTGCCATCTGCTTTACGTAACAATGTGGATGTGTTATTGGTTACTGCAACAAAATATATACCTTCTAATCCATTGTTTCTAGCTAATTCACGCCATAATGTCATAAAGTGCATCACATCTTTAAAGTTATATGCGTCGTATATAAGGAATAGTGGTTTGCCATCCACAGTAATATAGCGTTTATCTAGAAAGGCGGGCAATAAATAGTTAAAGTGTGCTATATAATCCTCATCACCAGGATACTCTTGTTTAGCAATCATCGTTTGACTATCTACCTTTCCTTTGCCACGTTGCCATGTCTTGGTAGTCCAATCGTGATTTGCCCATGCCAAACAGAATGGGAAATCGGGTTTACCTGAGTGCAACACTTCTTCAAATGGACGATGTAGTAATTGTTTGCCATTGCCCAACCAATAATGCCAATAGCAGAATCCTTCGACACCTGCTTCGCGAGCCATTTCAGCTTGTTGTTCGCGTATTTCAGGCAATCGTAAGTCATAGAATCCCAAGTCTGCAGGAACTTTGGGTTGATAATGTCCACGAAAGAGCGGTTTGGCTTGTGCCACACTGACCCATTCTGTAAACCCTTTCCCCCAAACCTGATCATTTTCTGGAATGGGATGAAATTGTGGTAGGTAGAATGCTATAACTCGTGCTTTTTTCTGATTGTTTTTGCCATCCATAGTAATGGTTAATTTAAAATTTGATTATATAAGTTAAAGATTTGTTCTGCATTTTGTTCTGTAGAATATAAATATGATACCACTGATTGTGCTCTAAATATCATAGGTTCATAATATTCAATAGGAGTTTTCGTTATATCTATCAAGTGTTGTACTAATTGTTCTTGAGTGGTATATCGTAGTGCAATTTCTTGTTTGGTTATTTCCATTCCGTTATCTAATTGTTCTTTTGTACCAGAAGTATTATATCCTGCTACTAAGCATCCGTAGAACATTGCTTCTGCTGCTACACGCCCAAAACCTTCGTGTATTGATGGAACAATCACGGCTTTAGCCTCCTTGTATAACGCTGCGACGTTCTGCTGCGTACCTAACATGACAATTTGATTGTTTATGCCCAAATTATTAATTAGTTTTAATAGTTCCGCTGTGTAATCACGACTTCCCTCTCCCGCTATGTGTAATGGTAATGGATGCTGGCATTGATTATAATACGCTTTGTATGCCAGCAGCAATTGCCAAATTCCTTTATTTTGTTCTAATCTTCCTACGTATAGCAAATATGGTTTTTTATCGTGGTTGTAATACAATTCGTTTGAAGGCAATACTCCATTATATATAACCTTCGAGTTTTTCCATCCTGCTAAATCGTTGAATCGTTGTATGTCTTTGGTGATGCAGATGGTATAGGATAGGGTCTTTTTGTAACGTTTTAACTGTTGTTGTCTAGATGGGTAATAGTAGTATTGTTGTATGTTAAAGCCTCCATATTCGCGTATGTGCCAAATATGCGGAATCCGTAACAGGCGAGCTACATAGTAACCTATGTTAGTAATGCTTACATTGCTGTGTATGATGTTGGGCTTATTTTTGAGTACGAGATAGAGTAGTTGTACTGTTGCAAGCATATTCATCATGCCCCTTCCTATTAATCTTGGAACAAAGAGTATTTTTTCACTCCATGTATGGCAGTCTGGATATACGGATGGTCGATAGGCAAAACGTAATGCAATGCTTGGTATGTTTTTCTCTTGACAATAAGCATACCAACCTCGTTTGTCAGGTGTAATAACGAGCGGTTGAATACCTCGCTCTATCATGTGAAGTAGCATGTGCATAAATGACTTACTGCTACCACTAGTCATATCTGTGCTATGAAGTATGAAGAGTATTCTCATTTACTATCTGCTTCTATTTGTTCTGCAATGGTGGATGAATAATACACGATTTGTAAGAATAAAAATATAAATATAATGTTGTATGCTTCAAAAAATGCCATCATAAATAGAATGCATAGCGACATGACAGCAGCGCTAGTCACTTTGGACTGCTTCGTCAGTGCCTCGCGGATAGCATATAGGACGATGAAAAGAAATGATAGACAGCATACAAATCCGCCATTGAGCAGGAGCATTACCCACAGGTTGTGTGCACCAGAACCCTCTAAGTTGTCGTCATTCCACTCTGGTGTTTGTACGCCATATCCCAATAGAGGTGATTCTTTAATCAGATCTACTGCATTCGCCCAGATGACGGTGCGCTTACTGAAAGTCGTATCCTTGCTTAGGGTGTTCTCCACAAAACTTGTCGCCCATTTTACATGCTCAATGTCGTTGCCATACCATACGATGAAGATGAACATCAGTATGTAGAGCGTAAAGAAGACAATCAACCAAGCTTTAGGCTGCTTGAACAGACGATGACATATCATATAGCCTGTTATGAGGAATATACCTATAGCCGAAGTCATGGACTTCAAGAATAGGACGGATGCGAGGGAGCAGAGTGTGAGTAACACCAAATTGAAATAGCCCCTCTTATAGGCAAAGCTGTATAGACACTGAGTAGCAATGGCGAGGAAGCAGACGAAGCCCGTCTGGTTCTGGTTGCCAAACAGATAGCGCACCGGACTACCACGACCTTCCCAATCGGGGTCAATCCACAGACCTTCTGGATAGAGTACTAACAGGATGGCGTTGATGTATACAAGGACGGAGAATATACCTGTCAGCCCTTTGAGACTACTTCGCATGTCTTGTGACCAGTATTTAGTTCCCAATAGAGTGAATATCATTATATTGAGCCAAGTAAATACGGGGGTGATTCCGACCTCCGATGGATGAAGAAAGACATTGACGAGATAGAGTAGCCACCAAGCTGTGACCAGCAGGTTGAACTTGTCAAACTGTATGGCGTGTTTGATGTTAGGCAGGATGAGTACACCTAATATCAACAACTCCAATGCTTGCACTCCTCGCACCAACATGACGGTCATGCCGTTGGAAGGAAAAGCAATCAGTGTCACGCCTATGATTAGCAGGTAAATGGCAAATTGTCCAATTTTGGATGTTATGGTCATTTCTTTTGACATTATTTCCGAATAATACCTTTGATAGAATGTTTGAATAAATCTTTTTCTGTTTGGTCTAATGCTGTGAGCCAAATCATGACGACTCCTACTGTGGCAGATACACCTGCGGTTATGAGTACGCGATAGGATAAATGTAAGTTGTTGGTTATCATATAGCATACTGCAATCATGGTCATTGTAGGCAATAGGATACGCCCAAACACGTGTTGGCAGAAGGGCAAAATATCAATACCTGCTATCCATTTCATCAGTGGTAGGCGCGCGAGTGAGGTCAGCAGTTCAATGATGACATAGCACCACATGATAGAAACTATTGGCAGACCATAGTGCAGGCAGATCCAACCTGCAATAATCACCAATAACTTGGTAGTATAGAATATCAACGTGAATTTTTTGATATCTCCGATAGCTTGATTCGCTGAGGTCAATCCTACCGACACTTGGTCGCAGAGTGCTGCTATCAGCATAAAACGACAGAACATGCTGGTGTGTGCTGGTACCTCGCCCAACCACCATTGCAAGAGGGTATCCATCTCGGCTATGATAGGAATAGCCACCAGCGCGAGCAGGAGGAAGGAGTATTTGCTCGTATATCTGCTAAGCACGATCATTTTCTCTCGGTTGTTTGCTCCCTCTGCTTTCATGAGTTGAGGGTTGATGGCGTTTATAATCGAAGTCGAAACGAACAGAACGGCTCCTAATACTTGTTGCGCTATACCGTATGCGGAGTTAATGATGGTGCCGTAGAACCAGTTGAGTACGACTGCTATACCTTGATTTCGTGCAATGATACATCCTGCTGAATAGGTGGTCCAACCAGCAAAGGTGGATAGCTCTTTGATGAGTTGTTGGTTCCACTCTTTGAGTTTAGGGAGATGGAACTCTGGGAATTTGTAGGCTGCATAGATGGCAAATGCCAACAGATTCACCAGATTGATGCCAGTCATCAGGGCAGCGTAGGAAATCAGTTTGTCGTATTGGATATGTAGTAATCCAATGGCAATGAGCAGTTTGAGTACGCCGTCCACTACATCAACGATGGAGATATATACGATGTTCTCTCTCGCAATGAATAGTGCTCGTATAGGGGCGGTGATGAAGCTCAGTAGGAGCATCAAGGCTGCTGCATAATATACCCAATGCGCTGCGGCTATTCGTTCGGCATCAATGTTCAATATATGATGAATAACCCATGAACCGAGTATGCACAATACAATGGTCATTGCCCCTCCTATTATGAGGTGCAATAGCATGCTATTACCGAATATTTGATGAATCTTCTGTGGATCGTTTTTGCCGTGAGATACAGATAAGAAGCGTTGTGTAGTGGTCACCAATGCATTTGTCACAAACGCTAACATCGCTACCACACCTGCTACTACGGAATATACGCCATAGTCGCTTTGACCTAAAGCGTTGAGTATCAGTCTGGTTGAATACAGCGATAGGCACACGTTAATGATTGTGCGTGCGTACTGTGCTATTGTATTTATTATCACTCGTTGCGAATTTGTCATAATTCTTGCCTCTCGCCTATCACCTTTCGCCTCATCACCTAATCGCGACGGAATATATCCCTCGTATATACTTTCTCCTTCACGTCTTCCAAGCAGGCATCGTATCGGTTGGCGATGATGGCTTGCGATTGCGCTTTGAACTGCTCCAAATCATTCACTACTAACGAACCGAAGAAGGTCGTACCGTCTGTTAGAGTAGGTTCGTATATGATGACCTGCGCACCTTTGGCTTTCACACGCTTCATGATGCCTTGGATACTCGATTGACGGAAATTGTCTGAGTTCGACTTCATGGTCAATCGGTACACACCGATGGTACATTGGTGTTCCTCTTGGGCGTTATACTGACCATTGTTGTAGTAGTCGTAGTAGCCCGCTTTCGCCAGCACGCGGTCGGCGATAAAGTCCTTACGCGTGCGGTTGCTCTCCACGATGGCCTCAATGAGGTTCTCGGGCACATCTTGGTAGTTCGCCAATAATTGCTTGGTGTCTTTGGGCAAACAGTAGCCGCCGTAACCAAACGATGGGTTGTTGTAGTGCGTGCCGATACGTGGATCAAGACATACGCCATTGATGATGGACTGGGTGTCCAAGCCCTTCATCTCGGCGTAGGTGTCCAATTCGTTAAAGTAACTCACGCGCAGCGCCAAGTAGGTGTTCGCAAATAGCTTTACTGCTTCGGCCTCTGTGAAACCCATGAAGAGGGTATCTACATCGGGTTTGAGTGCACCTTCTTGTAGCAAGGCTGCAAACTGCTTAGCAGCCTCCACTAAGCGCGGATTCTGCATGTCGGTACCTACAATGATGCGCGAAGGATAGAGGTTGTCGTATAGCGCTTTGCTCTCGCGTAGGAATTCGGGGGAGAAAAGGATATTCTCTGTCCCGAATTTCTTGCGTACCGACTCTGTGTAGCCTACGGGAATAGTAGATTTGATGACCATGATGGCATTGGGATTTACGCTCATCACCGATTGGATAACACTTTCTACGGCAGAGGTATCGAAGTAGTTCTTCTGGCTGTCGTAGTTTGTGGGTGCGGCAATAACCACGAATTCGGCTTCGCGGTATGCCATTGCGGCATCGAGTGTCGCGGTCAGATTCAGCTCTTTCTCGGCGAAGTACTTTTCAATGTATTCGTCTTGAATGGGCGACTGACGTCGGTTGATCATTTCAACTTTTTCGGGGATGATGTCCACAGCCAACACTGTGTGGTGTTGCGCCAACAATGTGGCTATTGACAGTCCTACATATCCCGTTCCTGCTACTGCTATTTTCATTTACGTTTATGTTTTCTTCCCACAGATCTCACTGATATTCACAGATAAAAGATTTGTGCTTATCCGTGCTATCTGTGGGATTCTTAAAAATTACAATCGTCCATCAACTACGCTGCGATCTACGAAGTCTTTTACGTCGAAGATGACTGCGCCTTGGTCTTTGTACTTCTTGAAGTCGAAGGTCTTGAATTGGTTGTGGCTTACGCAGGCAATCACAGCTTGGTACTCTTTGTCTGGGTCAATAGCAGGTATCAGTTCTTTGCCATATTCGTGTTTCACCACCTCGTTGCTTGCCCATGGGTCGTAGATATCCACGAGGCAACCAAAGTCTTCCAATTCCTCTACGATGTCCACTACCTTGGTGTTGCGGCAGTCTGGGCAGTTCTCCTTGAAGGTCACACCTAAGAGAAGTACGTTAGCATCTTTGATCTTGTGGTCTTTTTGAATCATCAACTTGAGCACTTTGTCAGCGATGAACTTAGCGATAGAGTTGTTCACTGCGCGACCAGAGAGGATCACTTGTGGGTCATAGCCTAGTGATTTCGCTTTGTGTGCCAAGTAGTATGGGTCCACTGAGATACAGTGTCCGCCTACGAGTCCTGGACGGTATTTGAGGAAGTTCCATTTTGAACCAGCAGCTTCGATTACGTCGTTGGTGTCGATACCTACGCGGTCGCAGATGAGGGCGAGCTCGTTCATGAATGAGATGTTCACGTCGCGTTGGCTGTTCTCCACGGCTTTGGCTGCCTCTGCTACCTTCATGTTTGGTGCTTTGTGGGTGCCATTCTCGAGGATAGAGTTGTACATATCGTCCACGAGGTCAGCAATCTCAGGGGTAGAACCAGAGGTGATTTTTTTGATTTTGGTGAGTGTGTTCACTTTGTCACCTGGGTTGATACGCTCTGGTGAGTAACCGCAGTAGAAATCTTGGTTGAACTTCAAACCGCTGAATTTCTCCAATACAGGCACGCAGTCCTCTTCGGTACAACCTGGATAAACGGTTGATTCGTAGATCACGAGGTCGCCTTGGTTGAGGGTCTTGCCGATGGTCTCACTCGCTTTGAGGAGTGGAGTGAGGTCAGGGTTGTTGAATCGGTCGATTGGAGTAGGAACGGTCACGATGTAGGTGTTGACTTGTTTGAGGTCTTCGACGTTGCTGGTGAAGGTGAGACCGATTTTTTTGGTTGTCTCGTACGCATCGCGTGCTTGCTTCATACCAACGAGGTCTGCCTCGAGGGTGTGATCTTCACCGCGGTTGAGCTCATCTACACGTGCTTGGTAGATGTCAAAACCGATAACGCGGTATTTCTTACCAAATTCAATTGCCAATGGCAATCCCACATAACCCAGTCCAATGACTGCAATAATTCTGTCGTTCAAATTCATGTCTTTTATTGTTGTTTTAGTTATTATTCTGTTTGTCGTGCCTTTCGCCTCTCGCCTCTAACCTCTCGCCTTCAATTACACATGCGCGCATAAAAAGCGTGCAAAGGTACAACAAAAAATGCACATACGCAAGAAAAGTGAGCAATATTTTTAAAAATGATAGATAAAATCTATCTAATTCAATTTTTAACATCCGCTCAAGCATGCTTGAAAGAAGGGTGTTAAAGATTGAATTATAAGTATTTAACGATTTTGAAAATGTTGCGAACGTCTTGTGTATGGGCTGCATTTCGCGAACCTACTTTCGAGGTGGGCTCGTGAGCTATGCGAACGAGGTCGGTGTCCTCGAAGTACAACCATACAAATAAAATCGCAAAAATCCTTAAAAGAATGTAAAAAGGGACTTTTTTTCTAATTGCGCTGAAGGGATTTTTACACTTTTTTACACTTTTTTTACAGTAATTTACCCCTCTTTTGCCCCTAATATCCATAGGAACCTCATAGGAACTTCATTGGAACCTCATTGGAATCTCATAATGAAATAACAAAGAAAACATCAACTTATCATTGACCTTAACTCATGACAATGTTCCTACTTGTTTTTTTCTACTCGCGGTGTGGTTGCTACGCTCTAATTTTGGTTGTTGTCTTCAAAAAATATGCTCAATAACGATAAAAAATAAGTTTTTTTTGCGTATTCGCATTTTTTTTACTACCTTTGCAGGCTAAAAAAGTTTTTCTAATGGGGCATATAGGTCTGAAAAGACTTATAAGTCTCATGTATTCAGTATTATAACATAATAAAATATGAAAAATTTTAAACTATGGAATGTGGTACTTGGTTGGGTGGTGTTCGCCATCGCTGCAACCACATACCTGCTGACAATGGAGCCTACAGCCTCGTTCTGGGACTGTGGCGAGTTTATCGTAAGTGCACACAAACTGGACGTGGGACACCCACCCGGAGCACCATTCTTTATGCTCCTCGGACACTTCTTCTCACTCTTCGCGAGCGACACCGCACACGTAGCTATGTGCGTGAATGCCCTCTCGGCATTGGCTTCGGCGTTCACTATACTGTTCCTGTTCTGGACGATTACCGCGTTGGGACGCAAGTTAATGCGCCCTGATACTTTGGCAAAAGGGATAGGGTTGTTAGGTGCTGGCTTGGTCGGTTCGTTGGCATACACCTTCTCGGATACTTTCTGGTTCTCAGCTGTGGAAGGCGAGGTTTATGCGCTGTCGTCCTTGTTTACCGCAGTCGTGTTCTGGCTTATCCTGAAATGGGACGAGCATGCCGATGAGGAAGGTTCGGATAAGTGGCTGATTCTCATAGCTTATCTGATGGGTCTGAGTATCGGTACCCACCTCTTGAACCTGCTGACCATACCCGCAATCGTGTTGGTATATTACTTCCGCCGTCATACGTTCTCATGGAAAGGCGTATGCGCTGCGTTTGGTGTATCGGTGGCCATACTGGCAGTGATATTGTACGGCATTATTCCAGGCGTGCCAACGATAGCAGGATGGTTTGAGTTGCTGTTTACCAATGGGTTGGGCTGTCCATTCAATACAGGTTTGGCAGTCTATCTCGTGCTGATGGCAGGTGCATTGGTATGGGCAATATGGGAGAGTTATCAAGTCATTGAAAAGCCTACCCCCGACCCCTCCCTAAAAGGAGGGGAGACGACTGGTCTCAATACAAGAACGATTATCTCCTTCGTATTGGCGATGGCGTTGGCAGGCGTGCCATTCATTAAGGAGAGTTGGGCGATTGGCATTATATTGATTAATGTGATGTTGATTGTTCTTTTCGCAAAGAAAGAGGTGATTCCTGCGCGTTGGTTGAATACGATAGCGATGATGGTGACTGTGGTGGTGATAGGTTATGCGAGCTATGCGGCTATCGTAATCCGCTCGGCAGCAGATACCCCAATGGATCAGAACTCGCCCGACAATGTGTTCTCGCTGAAGTACTACCTCAACCGCGAGCAATATGGCGATACACCATTGTTCTACGGACAGACCTATAATGCACCTGTGAAACTGGAGGTGAAGGGCAATATGTGTATTCCTGTGGAGAAACAAGGACATGCGCAATATGCACCCGCACCAAAGGTAGAAGGAGAGAAAGACCGCTATGTAGTAACGGGTTACAAGAACTCGTATGTGTATATGGACGAGTTTAAGATGCTCTTCCCACGTATGCACTCTGGACAACCACACCATGTGGAAGCCTATAAGTCATGGGCTGATGTGAAGGGCAAGAAGATTCGCTACGACTACTGCGGACAACAGAAAACAGAGTACTGCCCAACCTTTGGCGAGAACCTGAAGTTCTTCTTCCGCTATCAGGTGAACTTTATGTACTGGCGCTACTTCATGTGGAACTTCGCGGGTCGTCAAAACGACCTGCAATCGCATGGCGAACTGACCAAGGGCAACTGGATCTCGGGTATTCCATTCATAGATAATGCACTCTATGGTGACCAAAGCAAACTGCCAACGGAACTCCGTGAGAATAAGGGACATAATGTATATTACTTCTTGCCACTTATCCTCGGTCTAATCGGTCTATTATGGCAACTGAGCAAGCGCCAAAATGCTGGTGAGAAGAAAGAGGGCTACCGCTCGTTTGCTATCGTATTCCTATTATTCTTCTTGACAGGTTTGGCTATTGTGGTATATCTTAATCAGACACCTTATCAACCACGCGAGCGCGACTACGCGTACGCAGGATCGTTCTACGCTTTCTGTATATGGATCGGCTTGGGTGTGATGGCTATCATCGACATGCTCAACAACGTAGTGAAGAACGACAAGGCGCGTGCCGCTGTGGCTGTGGCTACAGTATTGGTAACACTTTTGGTTCCTGTACAAATGGCATCGCAAAACTGGGACGACCACAACCGCGCGAACCGCTATGCTGCACGTGACTTTGGTGCGAACTATCTGAAGAGTTGCGACGATGAGGCTATCATCTTCTGCAACGGCGATAACGATACCTTCCCATTGTGGTACAATCTGGAAGTAGAGCAAGAACGCGATGATGTGCGCGCTTGCAACCTCTCATACCTACAAACCGATTGGTATATCAGCCAAATGAAACGACCATACTACAACTCACCTGGTCTGCCAATCTCATGGGACGAAAAGGACTATATGCCAGGCAAGAACGAAGTAGTATGGGTGGAGAATCGCCTCAACGCTCCGCTAGAAGTGAAGAAGGCCTTCCAATTCTTACATTCGAGTGATCCGCGCACCAAACGTGACGGCGAAGGATATATCCCAAGTGACCAATTGTTTGTATTCGCACCTGATAGTCAAAAGATTATGTTTAAGAAAGCAAAACGCTTCACACGCTCAGAAATGATGGTGATGGAGATGCTTTCAACCAACGAATGGAAGCGACCTATGTACTTTGCTGTGACTATTGGCAATGACTATCACTTGGGTCTTGACCCATATTTGGAACTTACAGGTTTGGCATACCGTATCACACCTGAGCGTAGCGCAGACGGCAAACATCGTGTGAACACAGAGGTGATGTACGACAATATGCTGCATAAGTTTAAATACGGCAATATGAACATCCCAGGTATCTACATTGACGAGAATACCATGCGTATGTGTCGCACCCACCGTATGATGTTTATGGAACTGGCAGAGGCACTCTATGAAGAGAGACAATACGATAAGTGTTTAGAGGTATTGGACTTTGCTGAGGAGATGTTGCCAGGTTACAATATCCCATACGACTATACTTCGGCTACTATGGCTGCTTATTACTATCAGTTGGGTGAGATAGAGAAGGGTAATGCTATCATGGAGAAAGTGGCAGAGAACTGCGCGGAGTATTTGGCATGGGGAGCATCTTTGGCAAAAGAGCAACGCACCTCGTCACAAGGCACGCTCGGACAGCAAATGGCAATCCTGGGATATGTGTTGCAGAACTTCGAACGCTACGAGCAGAAGGAACTGTTTAACTACTACTATGACCTGTATGTGCAATATGCAGCAGTGAGGTAGGGGAATTAAGAAGACAACATAAACAACCATTCCGCTTCGCCAACATTGCTCAGCGGCACGAATTACGCTCAGTGGCAAGAGATTGTTTAAATTGTTGAACTTAAATTGTTTTTATTGTTGGTAAAAAATACCTCCTCGGCAAGCGCCAATGTTGGGCGCGCGCAGGAGTTGTCTAAGTTGT
The DNA here is from genome assembly GCA_045587145.1 of Paludibacteraceae bacterium. Lineage (GTDB taxonomy): Bacteria > Bacteroidota > Bacteroidia > Bacteroidales > Paludibacteraceae > Colicola. Next base: position 10,120 of record JAZNBO010000027.1, on the reverse strand, counting down.
CTTTGATAAAAAATAATGTTGTAGTTACTAAGATGAACGAAAACAAAATACCTGTTTTGCTGCTGACAGGGTATTTAGGCAGTGGCAAGACAACACTTCTTAATCGTATATTGACAAATCGCCGCGGCATACGCTTTGCGGTGATTGTCAATGATATAGGTGAGGTGAATATAGACGCAGAACTCATCCAAAAGGGTGGAGTAGTAGCACAATCGGACGATAGCCTTATCGCCCTGCAAAATGGTTGTATCTGCTGCTCGCTGAAGATGGACCTTGTGGAGCAACTACGCGACCTCTGTACAGCGAATACATTCGACTATATCGTTATTGAGGCATCAGGAATCTGCGAACCTGCACCTATCGCACAGACAATCTGCTCATATCCAAGCCTATTGCCCATCACCAATAGCCCACTACCCAAACTGGATGCTGTGGTGACAGTGGTGGATGCACTACGCCTACGCGATGAGTTCTTGGAGAAGTTGTCTGACAAGTCGGACGCGTCGGACATGTCAGACGGGGCGGACTTGTCGAAACTCGTCATAGAGCAAATAGAGTTTTGCAATCTGATACTATTAAATAAGGTGTCGGAGGTATCAGTAGAGGAGCGTGAACAAATACGCACTATATTGCGTGCAATCCAACCAAAAGCCAAAATCATAGATTGCGACTATTGCGATGTGCCTTTTTGCGAAATCCTCGATACCGAACTATTTGATTTTGATGAAGTGGCTACTTCTGCAGCATGGATACAGGGAGTAGAGGGAGATGTGGAAGATGAACACGAACACCATCACGATCATCATCACGAACACCATCATGAACATGAGCACGAACACCATCACGAGCATGGTGAATGTCATGACCCTCACTGTCATTGTCATGAGCATGGACATGAGTGCGATGATCCACATTGTCATTGCCACAACCATGGCGATGCGTATGGCATAAGCACGTTTGTGTATTACCGTCGTCGTCCGATGGACCTCAATCGCTTTGATGAGTTTGTGGCACGTCATTGGGATAAGGGGATTATTCGTTGCAAGGGTATGTGTTATTTCCAAAATGAGTACGATATGTGCTATCTCTTTGAACAGGCAGGTAAGCAGTTTGACCTCAAACAAGCAGGAACGTTCTATGCCACCATGCCAAAGGAAGAACTGATGCAACTCATGGCACGCGATCCGATGTTACAACGCGATTGGGACGAGCATTATGGCGACCGCATGCAGAAGTTGGTATTCATAGGACAACATTTGGACCGTCATGCCATAGAAGAAGCATTGGATGCGTGCTTGGTGTAAGGGAGATTATATCAACCACAGACAAGCACGGATTTGCACGGAAACTCGGAATATAAATTCTCCTTGCTCGCAAGCTCGCAGAGATCTAAACTATCCCAACTAAAACGGAGATATGGTAACAACAACTTAAACAACATAAATCCAACAACTTGTTGCGCGCAAAACAACACATTGCGCGCTCAAGGGAAAAAGTTTAGATAATTGAGATTTCAGCGAAGCGCAAGGAGAGATGATACCAACCACGGACGAGCACGGATTTGCACGGAAACAAGGAGAATGTATTACCTCCTACTCGCTTCGCTCGAGAAATCTTATAAATCAATTGGCTCGCGTGGCAAATAAGATTAATAAGATTTCTGCCCAAGGGGCAAGGAGAATATATTACAAATAGAATATGAAGAAGATACTAATTATACTGATGGTAGTGGTAATGGGGTTGCCACGAGTGATGGCAGCAGCGCAGGCTGCGCCTGTAGATACCATAGATGTGGTATGCCATGACCTGAAACTCAATACCGATTTTATTGGACTCTTCGGTATGGCATATATCTTCGCCAATAACAACGAATATAACCTCACAGGTGCTATATACGCCGATTCCATTCCTCCTGGTACATACACCAACTGCGTGATGGACCTCAAGCATATCGCAACCCAAAAACAGATACCAGCACTTTCCGTCACCCTTACATTGGCAGTGGATGCCAATCGCAATTGCATCATAACCGGTACGATGATAGGCGAGGATCAGATATGCTACAACCTACACCTGTCTTGGACACCACCCACAGCCAGTGATACAGTGCATATAGCCTTCAAAAACTCATCTCGAGTGGCATATTATCCTGACTTGGACCACGACTTCATGCTCTCTAACAAGAACGATGACTACGACATCGCCTTGGATATTATCGGAGTCGCTATGGGAGAAACATTTACCGAACGCAATCTGAACATCGCCTACTGCATGATTGCTAATTGTCAGACCCATGACACCATCAGCGTGGCAGCAGCAGAAGGACAAGTATGGCAATCGGGTGACACTACCTATCTTTCAGCCAATGTATTAGGATTTGATTCGGTGGTGTATGATATCGATTTGTGGTACGCTGTACCCGTCATCACGGAGAGCGAAACACTGCACATACAAAATGCTACTTTCTACAACGAACTGGAAAAAGATGGCTATTTCGCTATCGTAGGAACCAACGAGGATAAGTCCCTCGAGTTTGCCATCTCGCTATTGGGTAACAACGAAGAGGAAGTGCCAGGAACGTATGTGAATGATGGACTATTTGGCGGCTTCACGGGAGAGAACTATGACTTCCTGCACTTTATCGGCGGACAGTATGCTACATACATCGCCAAATGGAATAACGACAAAGCAGATTATGATATTCTGAGTATCGAAAAAGGACAAGCTCAAGTGACGATGGACGAAGAACAGAATGTGACCCTCACGGGCGAGTTCGTGGCCGAAGACGGTGTGGAATATCTAATCACCATGACAAGCAAGGTAGATAAACCTCGTATAGAAGACGATGCTGAATCAGGAGCAGTGGAGCGCATGTTTGTGGACGAAAAACAACTGACAATAGAGCAACAAGAGGAAGATAAAATCCTGTTGGAGATCATGACAGGTAGCGACCTAATGGCACTTTGGTTCTATGTGGAATATACAGATGATGAGATCGTTATACCAGAAGGCGAATACACCATCGACGACTCGGGCGACTACTGGTCCGTTATCAAAGGCGATGGCAGTTTGGGCAGATCTTTCTACGCTACGCACGATGGCGAGTACTTTACATCGCTATACTTCTTGGTAGATGGAACGGTACTGATAAGTAAGAAAGACGGCAAACTGCATATTGAGATGCATGCGCTCAACTCTTATGATGTGCCCGTGCACATAGTCTATGACCCAACGGCTACCACAGGTCTATCCAATAGCCTATCGCCAATGACCAATAGCCAAAAACTCCTCCGCCATGGTCAGTTGCTCATAGAACGCGAGGGAAAAAGATACAATGTACAAGGAATACAAATGAAGTAATTCATAAATTATATTATTAACCATTTAAATTTTAGTCTGTATGAAGAAAATCTTTACACTTCTCTTGACAATGGTGGTAGCGGCTACGATGTTCGCGTTACCTCCAGTAGAATTGGGTAAGAAGGTTGATCCTGCGGGATATGCAACCAAATTGGCTGAAAAGAAAATCCAACACCATCAACAAGTTGCTAAGGTATTGGGATTGGATAAAGTGGAACGTAAAGCCGCAGTAAAAGCAAGCGCAGAGGCAAAACAATTGCAAGCAGTAGCACCAAAAGCGAAAGCACAAAATGAAGTAATCACCCTCAATTATGATGGTTTTGCGGCTATGATGTGCTATGGAGATGGCGAGTGGTGGATTGGATTGAGTTGCGATGATTGGTCACGCCCAGAGTATGGTCATAACCTCAATTTGGAGTGGTTTGCAACCGATGAGAATCCATGTGGTACGTTTACTACTAAGGATTTTGTATATGACTATACCCACCTCACAACGCCATATAGCTATGGTTCAATTATGTTCTCAGAGATGAATATGACCCTTTCATACGAGAAAGTGAGCGATAACTTGGAGCGTTATATATTGGATGCTACCCTCGTAGGTGAGGATGGTTATACTTACGTGGTACACGCCGTGCACGAGAATATCGTTCCTAAGAAAGAAGTGGCTGTATATATCGAAGATGCTACCATAACGCAAGATATGATGAGTTTTACCGTAGCGGGTAAGAACAATGACTTGGATCTCAAACTAGTTGTGAACAATGATGAGTATATCGGTATATATAATATGGGTATGGTGGATTGGGAGAACTCTACCATCTCATACAAAGGCGAAGCAGTTACTCCTATTACCTTCAAAGCTACTGTTAATCTAGCTACTCACACCGAGACTGGCGCATTGGCATACGTGACAGAGGTGAAGATGTTGGGTAAGGATACTGTGGATTATCACATTATTCTCGCCGCTCCACTATCTGCTCCAACCGATACGATTGATCTGACTGCCAATGACTTGTCAGTGGATGACTCCTATGCCTTGTGGTTGGGTATGGTGGACTTCTATGCTACAACTCCTGAGTTCTCTATCCGCGGTGGATGGCAAGCTGAATATACAGAAGAGGGTACCTACGAAGCTGCTATCTTCTTGGATGATGCTTATATGAAGACTATCACCAGTCTCAATGCAGAAGTGACCGTCCGTCTGGATCGTAACAATAAGTGGGCGATTGAGGCTACTATGCTTGGTAGCGACAATAAAGTATATAACTTGCACTTGAGTTGGAACGTACCAGAGCAAAAAGATACTGTGGTAGTAGCATTCGAGACTTCTGCTAAGGCAAAGTATTATCCTGTTTTAGAAGAAGGTGACAATGACCTGCAACTCTTCAATGAAGACGATAATTACAGCGCTTCAATCAATGTGATTAGTGTAGAGATGGGAAGTGAGTTCGATGCAGAGTATATGAACACCTTCTTTAGTTATTTGGAGGCAAAAGATGAAACTCCAATATCTATTGCAGAAATCCAAAACGGAAAACTCTACCAAAAAGGTGATACAACTTTCCTAGAAGTAGAGTATCTAACCTTTGAAGCCATATTATATCAAGTGAAATTGTGGTATGCAGCTCCAACTCCAACACAAACAGTAGCTTTGAATATTGAAAATGCAGACTGCTACATCGATTTTGAGTATAGTGGTCAGTACACCATCTTTGGCTATTCTGCGGATGAGCAATACTCATTCTCTGTTACTGTACCAGCTATGTCTAAAGAAGATATTCCTGGCACATTCGTAAACGATGGTCTATTTGGTCAATTTGGTGAGGGCCAATACGACTTTGATGCAAGCAATAGCTTTGTAGGTATATACAATGCCGATTGGGATATGCATGACCTCTATTATATCCAAAAAGGTCAATTCACCGTGGAATTGGATGAGGAAGACAATATCACCCTTACCGCTTCTATCGTGTGTGATAATGCAATCCAATACGAGGTAACTTTGACATCTAAATACGAAGAACCACACATCGAGTTCGACTCAGAGAGTGACCCAGTAGAGCGCGTATATGGTGCTGATGCAGAGTTGATTATCAATGACTTTTCAGCAGACTATGGCCTGGTTTCTATGCAGATTATAGATAACGTAGTAGGTGACGTTACCGCATTGTACTTTGTGTTGAGCGAGGTTGATGCTGAGACTGTAATCCCAGAGGGTACATACGAAATCAATAATACTTGGTTTGATGGCACTGTACTTGCAAGTATAGGTATGGAATGGGACGGCAGTGTGATTCCTTCTTATTACGCTCGCTATGTGGATGGTTGGGTCGCTGAGCCATACTACTTCTTCCAAGAGGGTACAGTGGCTGTGACCAAGAACAAACTTGGTACTTTGAGTTTTGAGATTAACGCTGCGAACTCATGTGGTATTCCAGTATATATCTTGTATGATCCTTCAAATATGACCGATGTAGAGAACACTAACGCTACTATCAAGGATGTTCGTAAGCACATCATCAACGGACAACTCCTCATCCAACGCGATGGCAAGACCTACAACGTAATGGGTGTGCAAGTGAAGTAAGATGTGGTAAAACCTATATAAATAAGGGGGAAATTGCAAAATTTCCCTCTTTTTTTTGTTAATTTCAAAAAAAAGTATTATCTTTGCGGCGGATTTTTCGACAATGAAAAACTCTATTAGACAACCCATATTATTAACCCCTTAAAATTATTGGTCTGTATGAAGAAGATTTTAACATTTTTCTTTGCAACAGTAGTAGCGATGAGTATGTTCGCATTGCCACAAAAGGGCTTGTCTGCAAAAGATGCAAAGGCAAGTTTTGAGAAAGCCAAAGTGGAGAACCCACTGAAGGCGAAAGTAGAAAAGAAGCACAGTGAGAAATTGCTGGTTCGCGATTTTGTTCCTGCTCAAGTGAAAGAGAAGAAAGCGTTGGCACCTGTGAAAAAGGCGGCAGCGAAGAACTCTGTAGCAGCAAATGAGCGCGACACCGTGAAATTGAGCTTCGAGGAGTTTCAAGTAGGTCCTGATTTCTATGAGGATTACGAGGAATGGTATGTGGCAGTTGGTAATGGTAGCTACGGATTCCGTTTTGACTGGTATTCTGCGGATTTCGAGGGTACTTTCACCACCGACGACATTGAATTAGAGTACAGCTATGGCTGGTACTTGGACGACTGGGATGAAGAAGTGTATGTCGAGTACGTAGAGGTAGAGATGACTACCAGCAAAAAGGCAGTAGATGAGTACACTGACCTTTTGACACTTGATGCCACCATTCTCGGTGATGACGACAAGGTGTATGTTATTTCTGCTACACACAAGATTCTCAAGCCAAAAGAGATTATCGAAATCGCTATTGAGGAAGGTGCTATGACCTGGGATGTAGATTGGGAGTTGGCTACCTTGGACGCAAAGAACGACGATATGGAGATCTATATGGAGTGGATTTGCTATTGGGTAACCAATCCAGTTTCTATCTATGACGTGATGGACTATACCGTCAAGTATAAAGGCGAGGCTTTGGAATTGATTAACATGGATATGACCGTTAATGCAGTCAAGAACGATGAGGGTGTGATTGGTTACGAAATCTATATGGAGATGCTCTCAAACGAGCCTATTCAGTACAACGTCACAGTCTTTGCTCCAATCGAGTCAACCGAAACTGTGGAGATTGAAATCAACAACTTGTCTATCGATGCAAGCGTTGCATATGATTGGGGCTGGATCTTCTGCGATGGCGAGAACGACGAGTGGGAGCTGAGTGCAGGTATTGACGCTTATGTAATGGGCTTTGAAATGGCTGAGGGTACATATAAAGGTGTGGAAGAAGTGATGTTCTACCTCACTAATAAAGTAACAGGTGATTTCACTGAGCAATTGTATGCAGAGGTAGTAGTGACTAACGACCCTGAATATGGTTGGGTGTTGAATTTTGAGTCACTCTGTACGGATAACAAGACCTACAAGGTAACTATGAAGAAAGAGGTGCCTGCTGCTACTGACACTGTAGCAATCCGTTTTGACAAATCTGCAAATGCTGCATATTATCCATGGTTGGACAACGATTTGCTTCTCGCGAATAGTAATGAGCAATTCTATGCAGGTATTGACGTGGTAGGCGTAGAGATGGGTGGCGAGTTCACGATGGATAACTTGGATTTGTCATATAGCTTGGTCTTCAGCGACTACGCTAACCGCGTGATGGTGGAGATGGCAGATGTCAAAGGTACGATTTATCAAGTGGGTGATACCACCTATATCAAAGCCGAAGTAATCGGTTATGACGGCGTTTTATACGATGTAGAACTCTGGCACTGTGTACCAACTCCTACAGAGACTGTGCAAGTGGAGATTATCGCTGACTTCGAAAATAAAATCAATACCGATGGCTATTATGTACTCAGTGGATACAGCGATAATACCCTGTATGTGTCTTTGGCTCCATTTGCAGAAGAAGTCGCAGGTACATTTGTGAACGATGGTGTGTTCTCACGCTTTGGTGAAGGACAATACGACTTCTATTGCGACTATAGCGCTATCTATAAGAATGTGAATGGTGAAGCTGTTCCATACTCTGTAGAGAAATGTACAATGACTGTTACCGAAGAAGAAGACGGCTTGATTAAAGCTGTGGCTACTCTTATCGCTGCAGATGCAGTACAATATGAGGTAACCATGACTACTACTTACAACAATCACTTGAAATACGATGCTGTAGAGGGCGCCATTGACCGCACTTTCACCGCTGATGATGTACTCCTCATGGAACAGTATGGCAATGGTATCTCTTACTTAGAGGTAGCAGATGCTGATGGTTCGGATATGTTTGCATTGTATTTCTTCTCTGAGGAGTATGACAGTGAAATTGTTATCCAACCAGGTACTTACACCATCGATGATACGCAAGACTATATGACTGTATTGGCAAGTGAAGGCGTGGTGGGTAATTCTATTTATCCTTCCTTCTATGGTTATTTGAGTGAGGACGGTAAGGGCATTATTACTCCATTGTACTTCCTCGTTGGCGGTAGTGTGGAGGTAGAGAATCGCAATGGCAAACTCTATGTGGAGGTAAATGCTGTGAACTCATACGGTGTACCTGTGCATATTGTATATGATGCAACACCAGTTACTCCTGCAGAGCCAGTTGAGATGGTAGGTGTAGTGAAACGTGCTCTCCAATACTACGATGCTACTATCGTTCTTACACACGAAGAGGATGGTACAGCTCACATCTATTCTATTTATGATGGTGTAGCTACTGAGATGTCACAAAATGGTATCATCGCACGCGATGCAGAGAACGCAGGCGACTTGCTCGCAATCTCTGATATTGCTTTGACCGAAGATGGTAAACTTGTAGCTGTAAACTCTATGGTTTGCCAAGCAGCAGAGGACTATGTAGATGCAGGTTATAAGCGCGGTGAAACACGCTTCTATATTTGGGAAGATTTTGAGTCAGATCCTAAGGTTTGGTTCAAGTCAAGTATGTATGGCAACTGGTTCCGCTCTAAAGAGGGCGAGTCTATGGCGCTCAAGGGCGATTCTGAGAACGCTCAAATTATGGTAACCAGCATCCACGCAAGCAAATATTGGTCACGCTTCTCTGTATATTCAGTAATTGATGGCGTTTACAACGAGCCAGCTGATGCTGCTACTGGCAACGAGCACTATACATGGTGCGAGGGTCCTGCTAATGGCGACCTCGACGAGAATGTTGTTGGTGCACCATACGAACTTCTCGCTGCTCCAACTGTTGGCAACTGGATTGTGGATGGTACACTCATTGATCCAATCGAGTTTGTTCAACCAGAGGCTATCAAAGAAGTTATCGCTGATTATGCAGCTGTAACAGTTTCTAATGGTAAAGTATTCAAAGGTTCTTCTATCGTGGCAGTAGCTGGTAAACAATTGCTTGTTTCTCCATACGCTAACGAGGAAGGCTTACTCCTTGGTGTACAAGTACTTGATATCACTGCTGGTCTTGCTAATGCTGAGTATGTAGATCTCGTTACTCCATTTGATGCTCCTATTGCAGTTAAGGCTGTGGCTACTGCAGTTTCTGTTGTTGAGAATGGTCTGGATGTAGCTCTTGTAGTAGATAATACACTCTATCCAGTACACGTGGGCTTGGAATTGGGCTCTAACTACGAGATGTACGAGGATGTAATCACTAACTTGGTTATTGATTATGACAATATGCTCCTCATTGGTGGTCCATCAGAGGCATTCCAAGTAGAGGTTGTTCTCGGTCTAGGTGACTACGATAGAAATACTGACAACTTCCAATTGCTCCCAGAGTCTTCTATCTCTGTTCTCGGTTCAGAGGCTACATTTATTGATGGTATTGCTTCTGTAGATGGTATCGCTCAAACTGCTACAGCTGTTGTGCACTGCGTATGGAATGAAATGGCACTTGAGTTCCATCTCACCATGTCAGCTGCTCCAATGGAGGCTACTGTAGTTGTAGTTGAGAACGCAGTTATTGAGATTGAGAAATATCTCCTCTTCGGTGATATGTACGACTACGCACTCAAGATGACTGGCGTATGGAGCAACGAAGGTGTTGACTACCCAGTATTGGTAGAGGTTCCAGTTTACTACCCAGAGGCTACTGAGCCATACGATATGTACTCTACTGTTACTGTAGGTGGTATGGGTGATGAGGATCCATGGTTAGGCTTCGGCGAGGGCTATCTCACTATCACAGAAGAAGGTAACACCATT
>JAZNBO010000026.1:0-54597 GCA_045587145.1 Paludibacteraceae bacterium | reverse complement strand
GAGGAGAAAGAGATCAGCCACGAGGACTTCGGTAAATTGTTCGCTTAATAACCCGCCCTCGCAAAGCGACACAACCAGCCCTAAGGGGCACAAACCTCGGCAAGCCGAGAATACAAAACACAAAGACATCGGTAGGAAATCCTATCGATGTCTTTTGTTTGATTTTGTTCCCGCAGTCTGTTATGTGCACGGCGATAGTTCGTCGTGTCTTCCTGCCTCTAATCTCTAAACTATAGGTGCTCTGCACCGTCCTCTAAACTGCGCTTTGCACACTTCTATGTTCGTTGTCCCGAATGTTATTCGGGTATTCCTTATTGATTACGCACTATTCACGCACAATAGACGCACTATTCACGCACAATAAACGCACAATTCCTATCACTTCCGTGAAGGATGAAGATACAATCTCCGTCTTTACACCTTACACGCTACGCCCTACACTATCACTATTATTAAGATTGCCATCTCTTTTCCCTCTCTTATACCTTCCCTAAAAACACCGACCGACGACCGAGAGATGACCGAGAGGACACCGACAGACTCCCTGCCTCCTAAAAAGCACTTTTCTTAATATTGACTTCCTAAAAAAGTTGACTTCATTCCCGAAAAAGTTGTCTCCCTTCCTAAAACAGTTGACTACTTTCCTGAAACCGTTGACTTATCTGTTTAAATAAAAATCGCACTAAAAGGCGATTTTTCTTGCACATATCAAAATATTTCACTACCTTTGCAGACAGATAGCTTCATTATTCTAATCAATATGGCAAAAACGAAATCTGAAACATTACATGTACAAGGAATCAATGTGGGCATTTATACTGAAGATTACCAAAATGAGTATATATCATTGACGGATATTGCACGTTTCCGCAATAGTGAAGATCCTCGGTTTGCTATACAAAACTGGATGCGCAATCGCAATACGATTGAGTTCCTCGGTCTTTGGGAGAGTCTGCATAACCCCAATTTTAACCGTGTGCAATTCGACACGTTTAGAATTGAGTCGGGATTAAATAGATTTGTAATGACGCCATCTAAATGGATTGAAACAACTGGTGCCATTGGTATTACCACCAAAGCAGGTCGCTATAATGGTGGCACATACGCGCATAGTGATATTGCTATGGAGTTCGCTTCTTGGATTTCAGCCGAGTTCAAACTCTATTTAATGAAGGACTATCGCCGTCTGAAGTTCGATGAGAACTCGCGCTTGTCTTTATCATGGAATCTAAATCGCGAGATTTCCAAACTCAACTATCGTGTACATACAGACGCCATACAACAAAATCTATTACCTCCAGATTTAACAAAAGAACAACAATCATATGTGTATGCTAACGAAGCAGATGTTCTTAATGTGGCGCTGTTTGGCATGACTGCGGCTCAATGGAGACAGCAGAATGTTGGTAAGAAAGGTAATATCCGTGATTATGCTACATTGCAACAATTGTTGGTTTTATCAAATATGGAGTCATATAATGCCTTGTTGATAGAACAACAACTCCCACAATCGGAACGATTGCATGCCTTGCGAGCAATGGCAATTAAACAACTACAAACATTATCTGCTTTGGACATAACAGGATTACCTCAATTACCTTCCTCAATGCCTTAAAAAAATATAAAACTTTGATTAAGAACTCTTGCGATTTGGAAAAATATGCATCTCGGAAAAAACAATATGAGTACTATCATTATATATATATTGCCATGAAAAAATACACTCCTACTATCCCAGATACTTTTATGTATCAAACCCAAGAAGATGTGTTACACAATGATGGAGAGGAGGTTGCTACTTTTGAAGAACTCTCCAATAAGATAGCACAATTAGCCTTTGTTAATCCATCTGTCTTGTTGTTTTTTAGAGGACAATCTATTGATTATAAAGTTGGTATATCAGGAAAAGAAAGAACAACTCTTTTTCCAACGATGTATCGAAATTATTCATCAATACGAGAACTTGACAATAGATGGAATAAATTAAAAATTGCAGAAAATATATTAAAAGAAGAGTTAAATAAACGTAAATCTAAAGACTATCGATTAGCCACAAGAAAAAAACTTATTTTATGGAGTATTCTTCAACATTATGAAGTAACGCAAACTCCTTTAATTGATGTAACTCAGTCTTTACAGGTAGCATGTTCTTTTGCTTTATTAAACAATAACAATAGCTATGCTTACATTTATGTTATAGCACTACCATATTATGCAAATCGTATTTCCGTAAATTCTGAAGAATACCTTACAAATATACGATTACTTAGCATCGCTCCTCCTAAAGCGAAACGTCCTTATCGCCAAGAAGGTTTTTTAATTGGAGAGGATGATTTTGACACAAAACTCAATGGAAATAAAGATGAATTAGATTTAAGTCGACGTGTAGTATACAAATTTAAAATACTAACAGAATCCTTTAAAAATACTAGTGATTGGTATATGCTTCCCTCAGAAACCCTATTACCAAGTGATGATGAGGTCGCTGAAATATGCAACAAGGTAAAACTCGAAATCAATAAACAAGCATATCGTAATAATCAAGGAGAAATAAATGAATTACTTGGAAGTTTTATTGCACGCTGGCAAATTATTGAACATTTATTGATCTCAAGATTCCAAACTACAGATAACAGGGGACGTTATAATCTATTAACAGCGATAAGATACATTGATGATCCTGAGTTAAGAGATAAACTAAATAAACTACGTCAAATTAGAAATCAAATTGTACATGGAACATTCAAATCAACCATTATACCGACACAAATAGATGATCTGGACCAAATTCATGAACAATTGCAGCGATATATTGAAAGATTGGATAATATATCAATGGAATAATCAAATGCCATTTATGCAAAATCCGCATAAATGGCATTTTTATTTGCACCACTCTTGCTCAATTCAAAATAATTCACTACCTTTGCACCGTGAACCTGCGCTGGGGATGTCTGCACATCAGCGGCGGAGGGTAGCAGACATAATAAAAGGCGTTTATTGGCGCTTGTTTTGGAATTCCGAAATCCTGCAAAATTTCACATGCCCAAAGCAAGAGAGCGATAAATGCCCCTTGGTGTGTTTAATTCGTTGCGTTCCGCAATGATGAACATATCGGCGTGGGCATTCATTGTTTATTCTTGTATGTAGGGTCTTGCAGGAACCTCGGAATTAGGAATAAGCAAAAAGAGGTTCCACGCTTTTTCTATATTTATACCAACGGGGTGTTTGGAACCAACTTCCCACAAAACATTCAGTACAATGAAGAAACTTCATTTGCTCCTTTTGAGCGTTACGCTGTGTTTGTTTTCAGCGTGTCACAATGAAATTTGGGATGCCATTGACGGACTTGACTCCCGCGTCACCAAACTCGAAGAACTCTGCAAAGAGATGAACACCAACATCACATCACTCCAAACAATTGTGGATGTACTGCAATCCAACGACTTTATTACAGGCGTAGTAGAAATCAAAAAAGATGGCGAAGTGATTGGCTATACCATCACTTTCGGCAAACACGCCCCAATTACCATTTATCACGGACAAAACGGCAAAGATGGTCAGAATGGTCAAGACGGACAAAATGGCGCAGATGGCGAAGATGGTTCTACCCCTGTGATTGGTGTGGCACAAGACACCGACGGAGTATATTATTGGACATTGAATGGCGAATGGCTATTGGATGACAACGGCAACAAACTCCCTGTTTCTGGCAAAGATGGTCAAAATGGTACCAACGGTTCTAATGGTCAAGACGGTGCAGATGGTAAGGACGGACAAGACGGCGAAGATGGTGCTGATGGTCAAGACGGAAAGGATGGTATCACTCCACAATTGAAGATTGAGGACGGCTATTGGTACATCTCTTATGACAATGGTGCTACTTGGACACAACTCGGCAAAGCCACAGGCGAAGACGGCAAAGACGGTGCTGATGGCGAGGACGGACAAAATGGTGCCGATGGAAAGGACGGTCAAGATGGTGACTCTATGTTCCAATCTGTGACCCAAGACGACAACTATGTCTATTTCACCCTTGCAGATGGCACTATTATTAAGATTGCAAAAGGGAATGGAGAGAATAACCACAATAACATTATTTTCAAAGATGAAAGAGTTAAAATGTTATGTGTTGCCAATTGGGATACTAATGGTGATTTAGAATTATCGCATGACGAAGCAAAACAGATTACATCATTAGATAATATATTCTGTAGCGATATGGATATTTTTGTTTTTAACGAATTGCAGTACTTTACAGGTCTATTGTCAATAGAAGATAACGCATTCAAAAATTGTAATAATCTGTGTCAAATTACTTTACCTAATACAATTACTACTATTGGGGCATCTGCTTTTCAAAATTGTAAATCTTTGAGAGTAGTTACTATACCCGAAAATTTACCTCTTACTAAAATTAGTGAAAATGCATTTAGTGGATGTGAAAAGTTAGAATTCTTTTATCTTCCACGAGAAGTGCGTGTTATTCAAGCTGGTGCTTTCTATAACTGCTCTTCTATGAAAAAAATTACATTTGAATCAGATTCAAAACTGAAAGTAATAGAAAATGCAAGCACATCTAATGGAGCATTCCAAAAAACGGGGTTAGACTCTATTTGTATTCCTAAATCAGTTACAACAATTGGTACCTATGCTTTTTGCGAATCAAAAATTCAAAAATTATCATTTGAGGATGGCTCTAATTGTAAAATTATTAGGGGTGGTGTTGCGCAATACCCACGCAAAGATCAACCTGTATATTTTACTGATGTACAATCTTGTAGTGGAGCATTTTCACTATGTACGAATTTAAAGGAAATTACTATTCCTGCTATTCTTGACACATTACATTCGGCAGTATTTTTAGGATGTACTGCATTAACGGAAGTCAACTTTGAGGAAAATTCACAAATAACAGTCATAGCAGGTGATGGAAATCCTCACACAAGCGGTGACTGCTACCTTCCATATGGTGCCTTTGCTTTATGTACCTCTCTAAAAACTATTACAATCCCATATACCGTTGTAAATTTAGGAATTTCAACATTTTATGGATGTTCTGCTCTTGAAAAAGTTATTTTTGAGAATGACAGTAAAATAGTGAGTTTGCCTGGTGCACAGTGTAATCATTCAGACAGATGTTGTAACACTGGATGCTTTGCATATTGTACTTCACTTAATTCGATTCGTTTTGGGTCAAAAACGAATGCCCCTTACATTGGTACAGAGAGTTATAATCCGAACAGTTCGAAACCTGTAATAATATTCTATGGCGTAAATTATTCAAATATCACAATTGAGATACCTGAAGGAACAACAAATCTTTATTCTAGCTGGGCAAAATACTTCACCCTACAAGAATACTATGAATAATCATCTTCCATTTATATCATTTACATCAAAAGGCTAACATTTAGATGCTTATTCATATTTTATAGAAATATAAAAGATAAAAGTTCTTTGCGCTTACATAAACTCTCTCTCCCTACAAGTTTGAAGGATGAGAGAGTTTTGTTGTATATTATATATTCCACATCTAACAAAGTAAATTAATACAAAATTTGCCAAATTACGCAGATATTCTCGCATTTTCTCGCAAATTAGCACATTTATTTGTTTATGTCAAAAAAATCTAGTAACTTTGCAGCAGTAATTATAGATATCAAATATTTTGCTATTACTAGTATAGATTTATAATCTTAAAAAGTGCGCACGATACTTATAGTGTAAAAGTGTGATGATGAAGTTCAGTCTGAAATTTTTATTAACAACCTACATGAGAACATGCTGTAATGGAAATAATTTTGATAATGAAGATGAATTTCGTGATGATTTGAGCGATTATCTACAAAAGCATGGTTATGAAACTCAAACAGAATCTCAGGTTGATTCTAGTCCAGAAAGTGGTAATGAATATTGGCTTGTAGATATTATGGTTAAAAAGAATGATAATAATTGGGTCCCTATAGAATTAAAGTTCAATGAAGAAAATAAAGAGGAAGTGGATGAGGATATTAAAAAAATAAAATTTTGTAAGAATCATTATCGCGATGTAAATGAGGGATATTTTATATTATTAACAAATGTCCAAGAATCAAAATTTGAATTATATCTAGAAGATACAATATCTCATCCGTATCGTTACATGCTTGAGCATGTGTAAAGAATTGAGATTTATTGTCAATACTTTGTTGGTAATAAATTATATCTTATACCATCATCATTTATCACAGAATATTAATATGCCAAATATAGAACAATTACGGATGGAGGATATGAGTGTGGCTTATGTGCGTGCTCTTTGTGCGGTCAATGGATATAGTATCGGACGTGTTGACCATGACAATGATGGTTATGATATTACTATTCATTGTCGCGGATGCCCTGAAGACAATTGCAAAAGGCACTCTCCTACCATTCAAGTTCAACTAAAATCATCATATGCCAAAATTCGTAGCAATAACGATGGATCAATATCTTATGCTTTAGAAGTTGGCAACTATAATTCGTTGATTGATGATAAACGAATAAATCCACTCATATTAATTGTTCTCCATATGCATGCTAATATTGATCAATGGATAGAACAAACAACAGACTACCTCAAAATTACGAAGTGTGCATATTGGAAAAGTTTAAAGGGGAAACAGCCTACAGATAACGTAGAAACAGTTAGTGTTAGATTTACATCAAATGATTTATTAACCCCTGAAACATTGAAAGATATAATGATAAAAGTAGCTAATGAAGAATCATTATGATGCGTTATAAACAACAAATAGACCGCATTGATATGTCAATGCTATGTCAATATCTTATAAAAAGAGATTGGCAACCATTATCAGATCTTGCAGGAGGTAAGATTAAACAATTCATATACCCTAATAGTAATGATGTTGTTTATATCCCATTATTTAAAGATTTTTCTGATTATTATGAAGTAGTCAACAATTCATTACAAGTTTTGTCCGTTGTGGAAAATTCTCCTATTCGATCGATTTATAATAAACTGATTAATCCTTCTAGCGATTTATTGCAGTGGCGCATATCAGATGATATGACTTCAAGGGGAGAAATATCATTCAATGTTATGCAGGCAAATATAGAATATATCAAAGATTTATTATCAACTACTTGCATAGATATATTAACTCCCCGAACATTATTCCACAAAAAAGTACAAACTAAAGATGTCGTAAAACAAATTGATACTTATAGATTTGGTCAAACTGAAATAGGAAGTTATATTTTGAATATTATTTGTCCTCTAGGCTATTATCAATATAAACTATTTGATGCTCACGAAGAAGAACTGCCTTTGAGTAGAAAAATAAATTTGAAGATATTTGAAAATATACATACCATTCAACAATCAATAAAAGAAAATAGTTCATTAGCCGATGATTATGTTGCTGAAGGGAATATAAGTGTTAACTTCTTAAATTCACTAACAAAATTATACGAGGAAAACATTAATACTGATGTATATATTAGTGCTTCATGGAATAGAGATGTTCCTAATCCAAGCTTAAATCCTATCACTGCAATTCAATTAGAACCTCGTTGTATAGAAGGAGTAGTTTATATAGCAGAAAAGTATACGCCTAAAACAGAACAAAATATTCGAAAAGCATATTATGGAAAAATTACAAATATTGCAGGTGCAGCAGAAGTTGAAAGTCGAGAAAAATTAAATATATCAGTAGCTGCCATAGGTGATGAGGGTAGAAAAATTACGGTAAAAGTAGAACTGGATAATGCTCAATATTCACAATTGGTAACTGAAGCATTTAATTTTGGAGAGGATGTTCGAGTTGAAGGATTACAAACATTAAAAGCAACATCCATACGATTAGAAAATGCTACTATTGAAAAACTTGTCTAATTCATCAATATAAATCAACACATTTTATATACCATTTTATTCTCTAAATTCTCAAATCTTCGGCACAAAACCCCTTCTGCGCCGAAGATTTTTGCAACATTATTATAGAGACACGTTTAAAGAAAGCCACAGAAAGCCCATAGAAGTCCTAGAGATGTGCTTATTTAGTTCTATGCTTGCGCTGATTCCTCAAAGTGGGGACTTTTCGGGCGCTGCGCTCGGAGTGCGTTCCGTCGCACTCCTTCAGGTCACCTAACTTGCAGCACGCCTATTCCCCAAAAATGAAGAAGTGACTTTTTATACAAATCACACCAATAAATCATCATTTCACAAACCAGAACTTGCATATCTGCAAAATTTTCCGTACCTTTGCAGTCGAATACTGCAAATAAAAACATTAGCATCGGTTTCTATGGCTATCAATGAGGCACATATAAAAGAGTTGCTCAATCATGGCGAGCGTATAACATTGGAATGTAAAGCTGCAGAAAGAGGTCTTCCTAAATCTCTTTGGGAGACATATTCTGCATTTGCAAACACATACGGCGGTACGATTCTTTTGGGTGTAGAGGAGCACAGAGAAGAAATAGACCCACAAAAGCGCTATACTGTCACAAGCATCAGTAATCCGCAGAAACTAATTACAGATTTCTGGAACTTGATGAATGACCCTAAAAAAGTTAATGTCAATATATTGGTGGATGAAGATGTGCAAGTTATCAATGTGGATGGGCAAGATATTATTGCTATTCATATTCCACAAGCAGCATACAATGTGCGCCCTGTTTTCATTAATGACAACTTGCAACGAGGAGTCTATAAGCGCAACCATGAGGGAGATTATCATTGTACCGAACAAGAAATCAAATTGATGTTGCGTGACGCTAACGAGGCAGGCAACGATCGTATTATCCTTGAACACTATACAATGGATGATATTGACACGCCCACCTTGGAGCGTTATCGCCAATTGTTCAAAATCGACCATCCAGAACATGTATGGAATGAATTGGACAACCAAGAGTTCTTGAAGCAATTAGGCGGATATGGTGTGGATAGAAATACTGGAATAGAAGGTCTTACTATGGCAGGTTTGCTCATGTTTGGCAAGGGATTGCCTGTTCGCGAGAGATTTGACAATCTGCGTATGGACTACATTGACAAGTCAAATCTTATCGGTGAGCAACGCTATAGCGATCGACTGACCTATGATGGTACATGGGAGAATAATCTATTCAATTTCATTCGTATTGTATTGCCCCGTTTGACCAAAGACCTGCCACGACCATTTGCTATGGATGGTGTGGAAAGAAAAGATGATACCCCACAACACAAAGCTATTCGTGAGGCGATGACCAATGCCATCATTCATGCAGATTTTATGCTGAATGGTATCCTCAAAATAGAAAAGACGGATGATGCATTTATATTCACCAACCCTGGATTGCTTAAACTGCCGATAGAACAAATCTATGCAGGTGGCGAAAGCAAAGCTCGTAACCAACGCATACAAAATATGTTGCGCATGATTGGTTATGGTGAAAATATCGGTTCAGGCTTTCCACTTATCTTGAGTGCATGGAACGAGAAGCGTTGGATTAAACCCGAACTGATTGAGCAAACCGAATTAATGCAAGTCAAATTGGTTCTGCATGTACTCAATGAAGGTGTCCCTCAAGATGTCCCTCAAAGTGGCACTCAAGGTGGCACCCAAAATGGCACTCAAGATGATACTCAAGGGTTAGATTTGGATAGTTGGATTGAAAATGAAATTGCTAATAATCCAAAAATTACCACGGAAGAGTTAGCTCAAAAAAGTAAAAAGGGTATAAGGACTATCAAACGCCACCTTGCTAAACTAAAACATATCAACTATGTTGGCAGCGGTTATAGTGGTCATTGGGAAATAATACAGAAGTAATTTGCCATCTCTACAATTTTACTGCAGACCATCGGCACAATCTTCGACACTAAAAAACTTTTTCTCCTAATACAATTACAACTACTATTCACCATGCGTTTAAAATTATTCCTTTGCGTTTTATGCATCAGCAGTTTGGCAGTTGCCGAACAAATTATTCGTGTATCACAAATCGGTTATCTGCCCGAAGCGAAGAAATTTGCGATTATCATGACGGGTGATAGTGGTCGTTGGGAATATACTCGTTACGATTTCTCTGAACTCCAAGAGGAGGGGTGGCATCAATTAAAGATTGGTGAAGCGGTATCGGATAGTTTTCTCATCAGCAAACATGTGTATGACGGTCTTGCCGATTTCCCTCTCAACTATATGCGCCAACAGCGTTGCGGTTGGAATCCGTTTACTGGCGATAGTTGCCACCAAAAAGATGGATACATCATTTACCACCCAACCAAAACGGGA
The DNA here is from genome assembly GCA_045587145.1 of Paludibacteraceae bacterium. Classification (GTDB taxonomy): domain Bacteria; phylum Bacteroidota; class Bacteroidia; order Bacteroidales; family Paludibacteraceae; genus Colicola. The sequence continues at coordinate 44,329 of JAZNBO010000026.1, read as the reverse complement.
CAACACATTGACGTAAGAGGTGGTTGGCATGATGCCAGTGACTGTTTGCAATACGCCACAACAACGGCCAATGCCATATACCAGATGATGCTAGCTTACGAGCAATATCCCGAGTTATTTGGGGATGCCTACCAAACCGATGGTACGCCAGGAGCGAATGGTATTCCGGATATCGTGGATGAGATTCGTTGGGGTATGGATTGGTTAAACCGTATGAACCCCGAACCAGGCGAGTTCTACAACCAACTGGCCGACGACCGCGATCATATCGGTATGCGTTTCCCCAAAGACGACCAGGCGGATTATGGTTGGGGTGTGAATAATGGTCGTCCCGTTTATTTTGTGACGGGCGAGCCACAAGTGCAAGGCAAGGGAATGAATATCTCTACGGGCACGTCTTCTATCGTAGGTAAGTACGCATCCTGTTTTGCTTTGGGTAGCAAGATCTTGGCGCCATACTACCCTGAACTGGCCGCGCAGATTGGTAAGAAAGCGCAAGATGCATACCAATTGGGCGTTCGCAAACCGGGTTTTAGCCAAACAGCGTCTGTTCGTTCGCCATATATCTATGAGGAGACCAACTGGGTGGATGATATGGAGTTAGGAGCATACGAACTATACCGCCAGACGAATGATAAATCCTATCTCAAAGCAGCAGTATCATACGGTCACCAAGAACCTACTACGCCTTGGATGGGAAGCGACACGGCTCGCCATTACCAATGGTATCCATTTATGAATATCGGTCACTATCGTTTGGCTAGCGAGGCAAAGAACCGTTCGCGTGAGGAGTTTGTGGCGTATTTGAAGAAAGGCATTGATATGGTCTATCAGCGTGCCATCAACGGCAAGCCCGTGCAACAAGCCTTCTTGTATGGTATTCCGTCTATCTGGTGCTCGAATAACCTCACAACGGCCATGCTGACCCAATGTATCTTGTATCGTCAATTGACCAACGACTCTACCTATATCGACATGGAGTCCTCTTTGCGCGATTGGTTGTTAGGGTGCAATCCATGGGGTGTATGCATGATCGTGGAGTTGCCAGGTGCCAAATGTTATCCTACTCAACCTCACTCGTTTATGATCAGCGAGAAGATAGGCAACACGACAGGCGGACTGGTAGATGGTCCTGTGTATATAGGCATTTTCAACAGTCTGCGTGGAGTTAATATGGAAGGTGGTATCAATTATATGCGCTATCAACCCGACGTGATGGTCTATCATGACTCCACGAATGACTACTCCACCAACGAGCCTACGATGGACGGAACAGCCTGCTTGATCTTCCCCTTTGCTGCTTACGAAGCAGAAGCTAAGGCAAGTAAGATATTCTAGAAATAGTTATCAAATATATAATAAGAGGTGCGAACACATCTCTTATTGTTTTCTTGCCTCTAAACTCTAAACTTTCAACTCAAAAATTTGCGTAATTGCAAATTTTTGTACTTCGAGGACACCCTACCCTCGAAGCTACAGTAAAAAAATGTAGCCTATGGCAACAAAAACGAGTTTTTCTTGCACATATACATTTTTTTTTGTACCTTTGCAGCGCAAAGGTATCTGTGCTATGGCAAACAAAGGCAATGACATACTCATAACAGGCGCGCGCGTACACAATTTAAAGAATGTAGATGTGCGCATTCCGCGAGACAAACTTGTGGTTATTACGGGGCTGTCGGGTAGTGGTAAATCATCGCTCGCCTTTGATACCATCTTTGCTGAAGGTCAACGTCGTTACATGGAGACCTTCTCTTCATACGCTCGCGGGTATATTGGCACTATGCAGCGTCCTGATGTGGACAAGATCACCGGACTTTCTCCTGTTATTAGCATCGATCAAAAGACCACTTCACGCAACCCTCGTAGTACCGTCGGTACCGTTACTGAGGTGTATGACTACATGCGACTTCTCTTTGCGCGTGCAGCCGATGCATACTCATACGCCTCGGGCGAGAAAATGGTACAATATACCGATAACCAAATCCTGGATCTTATCCTTCGCGAGTACGCCGGACAAAAAGTCCTTATCTTGGCCCCTATGGTCAATAACCGCAAAGGACACTACAAAGAACTCTTTGAGACTATCCGTCGCAAAGGTTTCCTACATGTTCGTGTAGATGGCGAAGTGCAAGAGATATACTCTGGCATGAAGCTCGATCGCTACAAGAACCACACCATCGAAGCTGTTGTTGATCGCCTCAAATTAGGCGAAAGGCGAGAGGCGAAAGGCGAGGAGGCAGGGGAAGATCTTAAACGCCTTCGTGCATCCGTGGATCAAGCCATGCGTATGGGCGATGGTGTGATGGCCATTTGTGCGCACAGCGCACAGGCGATAAGGCGAGAAGGCGAAAAGGCTATAGGCGATGAAATCCGCTACTTCTCTCGTCACCTTATGTGTCCAACTACGGGTATGAGTTATGCCGAGCCTGCGCCACATACTTTCTCTTTTAACTCTCCACAAGGTTGGTGCCCTACTTGTCGAGGATTAGGACGCGTGAAAGGAGGCGATGAGGCGAAAAGGCAATTAGGCGATGAGGAATTGGATAATATCATCAAAGATGATGAGAATTGGTACACTCGTATTCTTGAGTATATGCAACAACCAGAGGACGAGAAGGAGGAGAAAGAAGAGGTTTGGTGCGAGTGTCCTGCTTGCCACGGTCAGCGTCTCAACCGCGAAGCACTTAGTTTCCGCATAGCAGATAAAAACATTGCAGAGCTCTCTGCTATGGACATCACCGATCTCAGAGCATGGCTCATGAATGTCCCTGCTCGCCTGACCAACAAACAACGCGCAATAGCAGAGCCCATTATCAAAGAAATTATTTCCCGCCTCGGCTTCATGCTCAGCGTGGGACTATCATACTTATCTCTCTCGCGCTCATCCGATAGTCTATCGGGAGGAGAGAACCAACGCATACGACTGGCTACACAAGTGGGTAGCAAATTGGTGAATGTGCTCTATATTTTGGACGAGCCAAGTATCGGTCTGCACCAACGTGATAATCAGCGTTTGATTGATTCACTTAAACAACTGCGTGATATGGGTAACTCCGTTATCGTCGTAGAACATGATGAGGATATGATGCGTCAAGCTGACTATATCATCGACATTGGCCCTAAGGCAGGACGTTTAGGTGGCGAGATCGTATTCGAAGGTTCCCCCGCCGAACTACTCAAAGCAGACACTCTCACCGCTAAATACCTCCGCGGAGAACTGAGTGCCACGCTACCTCTCGCCTCTTCACCTCTCGCCTCTTCGCCTAATAGCCTCGTGCTACGCGGTTGCAGGGGAAACAATCTCAAAGGTGTAGATGTTACTTTCCCACTCGGCAAGATGATAGCAGTTACAGGTGTGTCGGGTAGTGGTAAGTCCACACTTATTAACCAAACCCTTTATCCAATCCTTAGCCAATACTTCTACCGCAGTCTGCAAGAGCCATTGGCTTACGATAGCATTGAGGGCGTCGAACATATAGACAAAGTGATAGCCGTAGATCAGTCGCCTATCGGTCGTACCCCTCGCAGCAATCCTGCTACATACACAGGAGTGTTTACAGACATACGTAACCTCTTTGCACAACTGCCAGAATCCAAGATTCGTTCTTGGAAACCAGGACGTTTCTCCTTTAACAACACAGGCGGTCGTTGCGAGGAGTGTAGTGGCAATGGTTACAAGACCATCCAAATGAACTTCCTGCCCAGTGTCTATGTGCCTTGCGAAGTGTGTGGAGGTAAACGTTATAACCGAGAGACTCTCGAGGCGCGATTCAAAGGCAAATCCATTGCAGATGTGCTTGATATGACCATTAACCAAGCGGTGGAGTTCTTCGAGAGCCAACCATATATCCTCAAGAAAATCAAAACTTTGCAGAATGTAGGTTTGGGTTATATCAAATTAGGACAATCATCCACCACCCTATCAGGAGGTGAGAGTCAACGCGTCAAGCTCGCTACCGAACTTGCTCGTCCTAGTACAGGCAAGACATTGTACATATTAGACGAACCTACCACCGGATTGCATTTTGAAGATGTACGTGTGCTGATGGGCGTTTTGCGCCAATTGGTGGATAAAGGCAATACTGTTATCATCATTGAGCATAATCCTGATGTTATCCGCTCTTGCGACCACCTTATCGACATGGGACCCGATGGCGGTCGCGATGGTGGTACAGTAGTGGCAACAGGCACGGTAGAGGAAATTCGAAATAATCCGAATAGCTTAACAGGTAGGTATATATAACTTTTTCCTAAACTTTCTCCGCTTTTGTTTGCATATATGCATTTTTTGTAGTACCTTTGCACCGCATTTTGTGCGCATTAGAAATAATGCTGCAATATCGTGCGAAATAAGCAAAGAAATAATTACAACACAATAGATATGGACGCAAAATACAATCCAACAGACATCGAAGCCAAGTGGTATCAATATTGGCAAGATCAAAAACTCTTTCATAGTGAGCCTGATGGCCGTGAACCTTATACCGTAGTTATCCCACCACCAAACGTGACGGGTGTGCTGCACATGGGTCACGTACTCAATAATACGATTCAAGATATCTTGGTACGCCGTGCACGTTTGGAAGGCAAGAACGCATGTTGGGCACCTGGTACTGACCACGCTTCTATTGCAACCGAAGCTAAGGTTATCAAACGCCTCAAAGAGCAAGGTATCAATAAGTCAGACCTTACTCGTGAGGAATTCCTCAAGCACGCTTGGGCTTGGACAGAGGAGCACGGAGGCATTATTCTTAAGCAATTGCGCACCCTCGGTTGCTCATGCGATTGGGATCGTACTGCTTTCACCATGGACGAGACTCGCTCCAAAGCTGTGATTGATGTATTCTGCGACCTCTACAACAAAGGTCTCATCTACCGCGGACTCCGCATGGTGAACTGGGATCCAGAGCGCCAAACCGCATTAAGCGATGAAGAGGTAATCTACCAGGAGGAGCACTCAAAACTCTATTACCTCAAGTATTATGTAGCAGACCTGTCCGACACGTCTGACTTGTCCGACTTGTCTGAAGAAAATGTCATCCACCGCGACGAGAAAGGTTACTACGCAGTAGTTGCTACCACCCGTCCTGAGACTATCATGGGCGACGTGGCTATGTGTATCAACCCTAAGGATCCTAAGAACCAATGGCTCAAAGGCAAACACGTGATCGTACCTAAGGTAGGGCGCGTGATCCCTGTTATTGAGGACCGCTACGTGGAGATAGAGTTCGGTACAGGTTGCTTGAAAGTAACCCCTGCACACGATGTGAACGACTACGCACTCGGACAAAAATACGACCTCACCACCTACGATATTTTTACAGCAGATGCGCATGTAAACGTAGAGGGATTAGAGGAAGAAATGTACAAGAATGTGGCTGCATACCAAGGTATGGACCGCTTCGAGTGCCGCAAGCAGATAGCAGCAGACTTGTTGAATGAGGGCCTTCTCGAAAAGACAGAAGACTATACCAACAAAGTAGGCTACTCTGAGCGTACCAATGTACCTATTGAGCCACGCCTCAGCTTGCAATGGTTTATCCGCATGCAACACTTTGCTGACATTGCGTTGCCACCTGTAATGAATGACGACATTGTCTTCTATCCAACCAAATACAAAAATACTTACCGCAATTGGCTCGAAAACATCAAAGACTGGTGTATCTCACGCCAACTCTGGTGGGGACACCGTATTCCTGCATATTACGAGAAAGCACTTCTCGCAGAGACAGGTGCAGAGAACTATCCAGAAGATAAGATTATCGTAGCTCCTACCATCGAGGCTGCTGCAGAGAAATCTGGTTTGAGCGTAGATGCGTTGGTGCAGGACGAAGGTGCACTTGATACATGGTTCTCATCATGGCTCTGGCCAATCAGCCTCTTTAATGGAATCAACAACCCCGGTAATGAGGAGATAAACTACTACTACCCAACTGCTGACCTCGTGACTGGTCCAGATATTATCTTCTTCTGGGTGGCACGTATGATCATGGCAGGTTATGAGTATATCGGCAAGATGCCATTCCGTCACGTATATTTCACTGGTATCGTGCGTGACAAATTGGGTCGCAAGATGTCTAAGTCACTTGGTAATAGTCCTGATCCACTCGACTTGATTGCGCGTTATGGCGCTGACGGCGTACGTATGGGTATGATGCTTTGCGCTCCTGCAGGCAATGATATTCTCTTTGATGACAGCCTCTGCGAGCAAGGTCGCAACTTCTGTAATAAGATCTGGAACTGCTTCCGCTTGATTAAAGGTTGGGAGGTTAGCGACGGTAATGCGCAAAGTGAGGCTGCGGCATGGGGCGTAGAGTGGTTTAAGGCAGTGCTTGCCAAAGCCCAAGAAGAAGTAGCAGATCTTTTCAGCAAATACCGTTTGAGTGAAGCGTTGATGGCTATCTACAAACTCTTCTGCGATGATTTCTCTGGTTGGTACTTGGAGATTATCAAGCCTGCATACGGTCAACCTATCGACCGCGAGACATACGAGCAAACCGTATTGTTCTTGGATGCAATGCTTAAACTCCTTCACCCATTCATGCCATTTATCACCGAAGAGCTATGGCAAAACCTCTGCGAGCGCAAAGAGGGCGAGAGCCTCATGGTGACTCCATTGGAGCAAGTAGGCGAAAGTGCACCCCCAAAATCAGCAGATTTTTCGGGGACCCCGCAGGCGAAAGGCGAAGAGGCTATAAGGCAAGCTGCTGCGCAGTACTTTGAGATCATTTCTTCTATCCGCAATATCCGCGCACAAAAGAATATCTCTCCTAAGGAAGTATTGACATTGATTGCACCTGATGCGTTGCCTGCTATCGTAACCAAATTAGGCAACGTAGAAGTAGCAGTAGGTGCGGAGAAGAGTGCAGGTTGCGCTTCATTCATCGTTGGTACTACTGAATACAACATTCCATTGGAGAAATTTATCAACGTGGATGAGGAGTTGAAAAAACTCGAAGCCGAATTGGCACACCAAGAGGGCTTTCTCCGTGGTGTGATGGGTAAACTCAACAACGAGCGCTTTGTGGCAAATGCGAAACCTGAGATTGTTGAGCTCGAACGCAAAAAGAAATCCGATGCGGAGAGTCGAATCGCTACGTTGAAAGAGGCAATTGCTGCATTGAGATAATGATGGATAAAGACCTCTCTTCTCTCCGTTCTGAGATCGACCAACTGGATGAGCAGTTGTGGGAGATAATCGGCAAGCGTGTGAATGTGGTTCGCCAAATCGGAGAGTGGAAACGTATCAATAAGGAGCCTGTAATACAAGCACAACGTTATCAAGAAGTATTGGCACACTGCCATCGCGTAGGGCGACAATATGGGGTGAGCGAAGAACTTGTGAATGAGGTTATGCAAGCATTACATCAAGAAAGTGTCAGGGTAGAATCCTGACACTTTTATGATATAAAGTCACTAAATTTCGTGGAATTTTACATAAAAGCGAAAAAAAACATAAAAATATTTGGTCAATCCAAAAAAAAGCAGTACCTTTGCAGCCGCTTTTGAAAGGAAGCGTATTCAGACAATGCTGTCTAATTTGTACTACGGTACAAGGAAGGATGGGTGAGTGGCTGAAACCAACAGTTTGCTAAACTGTCGTACGGGTAACCGTACCGGGGGTTCGAATCCCCCTCCTTCCGCCAAAACAAACGAGGATGCCACGAAATAATGATGGGCATCCTTTTTTTATAGAAAAAACTTGATTATGAAAAGAGTAAAAAAGTTCTTCGTAGTTGCTGTTGTGGCCTTGCTGATTGTCTTTGCAGGCTTTATAGAGCAGTATTACCGTTTAGAAGTCTGTAACTTCGTCAGTCGCGATGGTGAGAGCCACGGCTATTATGTCTATTCCGATATGTCTGCTGATTCGTTGTACCATTTGATGTGCGTAGATTATGAGGTACAAGATGAAAATGCGTGGTACTCCCATAGTAAGTATCTGCTGTATCAACAACCTAAGGAGGGATATTACCGTTTCCCAGCAGAGATTGGTAACAAGCATCTCATTAGGAGATTGCAATTAGGATTGGAAACTCCGATTAATTTGTCATTCACCCAAGTTATTCGTACGCCTGATCAGTTAGCAGGTGCAATGGGTAAAAAACTATTGTTGGATTCTGTGGAGGTGATACAACGTCTGAATGACAAAACCTATTTGGCGCAATTTGGTATGACACCTGAAACGGCAGTATGTTTGTTTGTTCCAAATACATACGAAGTGTATTGGACAATGAGTGCGGATCAACTTTTTGCACGAATGTACAAAGAATATGTACGTTTTTGGAACGAAGAGCGTTTGGCGAAGGCTAAGGCATTAGGACTCACACCCGTAGAGGTGGCTACCTTAGCATCTATTGTGGCATCAGAAACAAACAAATCGGCAGAATATCCTTTGATTGCTTCGCTGTATCTGAATCGTCTGAACAAAGGTATAGCGTTACAAGCATGTCCTACCGTGATATTTGCAGTTGGTGACTTTAAGATGCGTCGTGTATTGAAACGACATTTAGCAATAGATTCCCCATACAATACTTATAAACATAGAGGTCTACCTCCTGGTCCTATACGTCTGGCGCGCCCTGATGTGATTGATGCGGTATTGAATGCCCCAAAGACGGATTATCTATATATGTGTGCTAATCCTGATTTCTCTGGTACGCATGTGTTCTCTTCTAATTACAGCAAGCATGGTGCAGTAGCACGAGAATATCAAGGAGAACTCAATAAACGACGAGTGAGATAAACACTAAATCATCATGTACCGCCTTACTTCTCCATACCAGCCAATGGGCGATCAGCCTGAAGCCATCCGACAACTGGTGGCAGGTGTGTGTGCGGGAGCTGAAGCACAGACATTGTTAGGTGTGACGGGATCGGGTAAAACGTTCACCGTGGCAAACGTGATTGCAGAAATCAATCGCCCCACACTTATTCTCAGTCATAACAAGACCCTTGCAGCGCAACTTTATAGCGAGATGAAGCAGTTCTTTCCGCACAATGCGGTGGAATACTTTGTCTCGTATTATGATTACTATCAACCTGAGGCATATATCCCCACTACCGATACATATATCGAAAAAGATTTGAGTATCAATGAGGAGATTGACCGTTTGCGATTGAGTGCAATAGCGGCGTTATTGAGTGGAAGAAAAGATGTGGTGGTGGTATCATCGGTTAGTTGCTTGTATGGTATTGGTAACCCACAGGATTTTAGTCAGTCATGTATTACGGTGTCAAAATCTACACCATTGGTAATGAGCAGTTTGCTAAAAGACTTGGTGGATTCGCAGTATGTGCGCAATGATGTGGAACTGACACGTGGACGTTTCCGAGTGAAGGGTGACACAGTGGATATCGCATTAGCATACGCCGATTATATCCTCCGCATTGAGTTCTTTGGTAATGAGGTAGATACTATTTCTACACTTGATTTGGTGACATGCGATATTATAGACGAGTTTGATACGTATAATATCTATCCTGCAACTATTTTTTGTACGAACCCCGATAAAGTGGCAAATGCTATTGCGCAAATCAAGTTGGATTTGGCAACACAAGTCTTGCATTTTCAAGAGTTGGCTGAACCGCTGTATGCTAAGCGCATTGAGGAACGGGTGAAATACGATATGGAGATGATCCAAGAGCTGGGTTATTGTTCCGGTATAGAGAATTACAGTCGTTATTTTGATGGCCGAGAGGCAGGTACGCCTCCGTATTGTCTGTTGGACTATTTTCCAAAAGACATGCTTCTCGTGATTGATGAGAGCCACGTTACTGTTCCGCAGATACATGCTATGTATGGTGGCGATCGTGCTCGCAAAACGAATCTGATAGAATACGGATTCCGTTTACCAGCGGCGCGTGATAACCGTCCATTGACCTTTGAGGAGTTTGAGGAAAAGACAGGACAGACTATCTATGTATCTGCTACCCCCGCAGATTATGAACTTCGCCGTTCCGAAGGTATTGTCATTGACCAACTCATTCGCCCTACGGGATTGCTTGACCCTGAGATTGAAGTGCGCCCATTAGACCATCAAGTGGACGATCTTATGGAGGAGATTCGCCTCCGTGTAGAGCGTGAAGAGCGCGTATTGGTGACAACGCTCACCAAACGCATGGCAGAAGAGCTGGATGAATACCTGCGCCGCTATGGTGTACGTTCGGCGTATATTCACTCGGATATTGATACGTTGGAGCGTGTGCAAATCATGGAAGATTTACGTCGCGGATTGTATGATGTATTGGTAGGTGTCAATCTTCTGCGTGAGGGATTAGACTTGCCTGAGGTGAGCTTAGTAGCCATTTTGGATGCCGACAAAGAAGGCTTTTTGCGCGATCATCGTTCATTGACTCAGACAGCAGGTCGTGCTGCACGTCATGTGAATGGCCATGTGATCATGTATGCAGACAAAATCACACGTTCGATGCAGATGACTATTGATGAAACGAATCGCCGTCGTGCCAAACAAATGGCTTATAATGAAGAACATAATATTACTCCAACTGCTCTGAATAAAGCCATTGCGGGTAGCCCATTGATTGCATTGTTGCGCAGTGAGGAGAAGGAGAAACAACAGTTGGAGAATAAGATACGCGAAGGTTGGCGTACTGCTCCATGGCAACAATACGATGCCAAGCAACTGCGTAAAACCATAGAGCAACAACGTCGTGCGATGTTGGCTGCTGCTAAGGAGTTGGATTTTGACAATGCTGCTCGTCTGCGCGACGAACTCTTGCAGATGGAGGATAAGCTACAAGCTATGGAGTAGAAAGGCTTGTCTTTAACCTTTGCACAAAGCGCAGAAAGCACAACAATCACAGCGTTTGCTGGTACTAGTTGGGGCAAAAGGTATGTTTGGGTCAAATATTTCTTGGAGTAGGGTAGTAAGTCCCTCGATAAACTCTTGTTTTACTTCGTCATTCCACACAAAATCGGTATTACCTCTTTGGTGAATGAGTGTTTGCACCTCATCTATCTTCGACATACTCCGAACAGGATAGATATGCGGTGCGATATGTGCCACATTGCGTAGTAGTTGTGGTGCATGTTGCTCCAAAAGCCAACAATAGAGCATCGTTTGTAGTGCTTTATCTTGATTCTCCGTTCGGCTGAATATGTGTTCCATGTCGCGGTACTCAATATTGGCTTTACCTGTCTTATAGTCTATCACTCGGAGAGTATTACTTTGTTGGTCAAGTCGGTCAATATATCCATAGAATGGGACTTTTCCTACTTGTGGTACAGTCACATTGGCATCTATTTTCTGTTCGCCATTCAAGTATATGAATGGTGCTTGCTGTTTGTCGTAGCGCAGGATATTCTGTACGTACTGCTTTATGAAGAACGTTGCCAATTGGTCGGTGCGTATCTGATCTTTGTCTTTGAGTAGTTCGTTCCAACGATCTGTCAGTGAGTCCAAAATCTCTTGAATGTTGCTTTCTGTTACAACCTTTTGAATATATGGCGTATAAAGCGTTTGTATGATTGCGTGTAACGCGGTGCCTATTGTCGCCTCTGAGGTGGTGATATCCTCCACTTTTTCGGGCTCGTGGATACCTTGTACATAGCGGTAGAAGAATTTCTTAGGGCAAAATAGGTAGGCGTTCATCGCGGAAGCAGAGAAACCGCGTTCTCGTGCTGCGGATAGCAGTTGCATAACATCCTCGTCTTTGGCAATTTCCGCAGGTTTTTGGGCAGGAGTTGATAGTGCGTTGACGACATTCACTTGCTCAATCTTCACACCATATTGCCATTGCAGTTGGTAGAAATAGCGTGATACCTCTCCTGAATGTTGCTCATCGGCTACCGCATTGGTGATGAACCACACGTGCTTTGCGTACGACAACATACGGTAGAAGTTGTAAGCGAAAATAGCATCTTGTCTCTCTTGGGTTGGCAAACCAAATCCGCGGCGAAGGATATATGGAATAAAGCTATTGTTGTGTGCTCGTCCAGGATATAGGTCATCGTTAAAACCTGTGATGATTAGATTATCAAAGTCTAATGCACGTGTCTCTAATACACCCATGACTTGCAATCCATCCAATGGTTCACCCGTGTATGGAATAGTGCTCTGCATGGTCATCATGCGCAGTATTTGCATAACGGCCTCAGCAGAGAACTGTATCGCAGGATATTGTGCCGCAACTCCTTCCACCATATCTAGTGCTTTGGTCAATAGATAATGTGCTTCACTATTGGCTCCCGTGCGCATTGGGCGTAAACTTTCGCGTAGAGCGTTGATCATATCTTCGCCTGTCGTTGGCATAGGCGAGAAATATTTCTCGGGATAGGCAATAGGCATGTATAACTCCGAAGCGCGAAGCGGGTAACCCATGGTGACGTTGATTTTCTTTACACCTTCAGGGAAGCAATCAAGTAGCGGAATCAGCAATTGCTCGTCGGGCAGAACTACTGCAGTTCGCGTGAAATCGGTGTTTGCGGGAGTGTCGGATGGATATAGATGATCCAATACGTGATATACTTCGCGGGCTTCGCCTATGGTAGAGTCCACTGATAGCAATGTTATTTTTGGAGGCTCGGCATCCGTGCGTGTAGGTATTTCGTAGCGCGAAGGGAAAGTGCGCAGGTTTTCCTCTCTAAATAGCGAAGCGCGGTTCTCAGGATCGGATAAATAAGCATCCTCATAGTCGAAGTAGAAATCGGCACAACCGCGGTCACGGAGATGAAGCAACAGTTGGCGTTCGGACTCGGTCAAAGCATTGAATCCTACAAATACGTAGCGCGATTCAAATCGGTCGGCAGGAATACTGTCCCAATGTTCAATCACTTGGCGGTGTAGTAGTCCTTCGTATGCTAAGTTATCCTGTAATAGACTATCTGTTAGTCCTTTGTATAGGGGATAAAGCAACTCCCATGTGCGAACGAATCGGTGGTGCAGTTGGTTGTTGTTCTTGTCGGAAGAGGCATAGAAGTCTCCCCAAAATTTCTTGATGGCATTGCGTTGCGCATCGGTTAGGGAGATGAAATGATCATCAATATCGTGTAAGTCTTTTACAGCCTCATATAGTGATTCTACATTGGAAACCAAGTGGTTATCTATCTCTGAGAAGTCTGCTAACATCATTTTTCCCCAATGCAAGAACTGCTCTATGCTTTCTGCGCCAGGTCGCAATGATTGGTATATGGTGTATAGTCGCAAGAGCAGTGTCAGTTGGTCCGTCACGCGCAGATCGGACAGTGAAGCAAAACATTCGTTGATGGTCACGACGCGTGGGGAGAAGATAGGTTGCGATAGTGCTTGCCCTAGGTATCGACGGAAGAATAATCCCGCGCGACGGTTAGGGAATACAAAAGTGTACTCCGATAACTGGTTTCCCACGTTTTGGGCAAATACTTGTGCTAATCGTTGTAGGTAAGATGACATGGTTTATTCGCTCTTGTCTATTTGTAGAATCCGCTTCACGAATCGTTTGATGCGTGTAATCAAAGACCATGTCTTGCTTGCAGGAGGGATTTCCATGAGTAGCGTATCCATATCGGGACCTCCCGTCAGCTGTTCTGGATAAACGACCATCGAACTGAAATGGGTGAAATGTTGTGTCAGCATGGTTGGAATCTCTTCGAAGAGAGGATTGTAACTAGCTGTGGACTTACGAGAAGATAGCAGAATAAGCATGTCGTTTTCCATGATTGTTTGCGACAGAATGCCGATCTCTTCCCAACCATCCATATTGCGGAAAGAGGCACGTAGGAATTTTCCTGGACGGCGACACATTGTTTGCAATGCCACCTGGGTATCGGGGTGTGCATAGAATACCACTTTTGCACCTAACTCACCTGCTAAACGACGTACCAAACCGAAGCAGGTGATGAAGTCACGCTCTTTCTCTGCATAGCGTGGCACGGCTACCACCAATCGGTTGATTGTGTTGATAGGTTGTGCTTCGTGATACACAATCACGGATTTGCTAGTATGCTCTACGATGTTATCGACATCTTGCCAGTCTGCGGATTGTTTGATCTCAATGTTATCTAATGATGCCATCTCTCCAATCTCGCGCATAGCAGGACGGAGATCATCGCCCACAGAGGTCAGTAGCCAATAGTCATCTTCGTGGTCTGCCTCTAATTTCGCACTCTCTTGCAATGCTAATTCTTTGGCTGCGTGTTCGGTGATGAAACTAGCGGTTGTACAAAGTACCAAAATCATCAATACTGCTGCGTTCAATACCTCTTCGGGGAATACTCCCATCTGATAAGCAATTGTCACAATCGCCAATGTACCTGCTGCGGTAGCATGTGAAAGACCAAACACTACCTGTCGCTCATGCTTGGAGAAGTGAAAAGCAACCTGTGCTATCCAAGCTGCAAGGCTTTTGCTGATCAATTTTGTACCAATCATCACTATAGCAATCATTGCGGTTGCCCAACCGCTCCAGAATGCATGAATATCAATCATCAAACCTACACTAATAAGGAATAGTGGTACAAACACACTGTTACCCATAAAAGTGATACGGTTCATCAGTGGTGAACGATTGGGCAATAAACGATTCAGTGAAACACCGCAAAGGAACGCTCCTAAGATACCTTCTATACCTGCTAGGTCTGCTAATAACGCACTGCCTACAAGCATGAGCATGACCACCATAAACTCTGATATAGGATCGCGGTAACGCTTAAAGAACATGCGTGCAAAACGTGGGAAGATCCACAATACGCTTAGCAAGAATACTATTAGGGTAGATAATTGGATGACATAATCCATGGTTGTTTTCTCACCCTGGTTCAATCCTTCGACTACTGCTAATACCATGAGCGACAGCGTGATAGATAGCATTGTTGCTCCTACAGTGATGTTTACAGCTACGTTTTTTTGCACGCCATATCGGCTTACGATAGGGTAGGTCATTAATGTGTGACTACCATACATAGCACCGAGTAGTAGGCTGGATATCCAATTGAAACCTAACAGATAGCGACTTGTCAGTATTCCCAACCCAAATGGGATGAAAAAAGTACACAGTCCGAAGAATATCGAGCGGTATTTGTATTGTTTGAAATCGTTGATGTCTATCTCGCTACCCGATTGGAACATGATGTATAGCATGCCCAATGAACCTAAAATGCTGATAGTGGGACTATCTCCTACGATATTCAATACCGATGGACCAATGATAATACCTGCCAAGATAAACCCCACAATGCTTGGCACGTGAATCTTTCGACACACGAGTGGCACAAACCAAATGATGCCAATGACGAGGGTGAGTATTAATAATGGCGATATTGTCATCTCTTGTTCTATCAAATAGTCTTCAATTCACTTCCTGGGAAGTAGTGGGCGAGGATTTGCTCGTAGGTATAACCTTTTGCTGCCATCACTGCGGCACCGATTTGGCACAAACCTACACCGTGTCCCCAACCTGCACCAGTGAGGATGAAGTCACCTGCCTCGTTGCGATCTACCACAAATGCACTACTGTACAAGTGACTCTTACTTAACCATTTGCGAATCTCGAGTTCCTTGCCAATCACCATAGTACGCTTGGTGCCGACAATCTGCATCTCGTACAAACGAGCCGAAGGACCACGCTTGATAGGTACGAGGTCAAGGATCTCGCCGAAGTCGATGCCTGAGCGTTCACGGATGATATCGCTGAGCTCCTCTTTGGTGTATTTTACGGTCCAACGATAGAAGTCCTTGGTCTCTTGGTCGTAGTTATTGAGTACTTGACTGAGGATAGCGTGGTCGTTGGTGTTGCAGTATGCCGATGGTGAGGTGCGGATGAACTCTTGCGCGTTTTCCTCGATGGTCAAATCTGGGAGTGGAGTACCTATCTCATCGCGAACGGCTTCGAGGTAGTCATAGTGTTCGTTTGCCCAAGCGTTTTCAAATACTTCGGTAGCACCGCCGCATGCTTTATAGAAGCGTGCGTCGCATACCTTGCCGTCGTACATGAGTACTTGTCCACGGGTAGCGTCGATGGCTTGTTGCACGTTGGCAGCAGCCTCTAGATGCTCATCACGACGGGTGATACCTTCGTAGCGTTGACAGTGGTCGTCTGCACATACATCAAAGCCTTCGTGTGCATCGCGCTCGTACCAAATCACGTGGCGATCTGGATCGCTGAGGTCTGGTTTGTCGGTGCATGTAGAAGGACTAATGATAGGACGGAGTACCCAACTGCGTGAGATAACGGCGTGGGCTTTCAAAAGCTCTAAGGATGAGGTAGCAGACATCTCAGAGGTAATCACAGAGCTGAGGTAGTCTTCCACATCAAGGCGGTTGATAGCTGTTTGTGTGCCATCTGCATTGTCGCGTATTTCGAGTGTTCCTTCAAACTCTTGATCCTCTAATCGGTCCCAGTGAAAACCGATACCGATACGGACATTCTTCAAGAGGAATGTAGGGTGTTCTGGGGTAGAGTGAGGACCTGGAATAACAGCCTCAATCTTTGGGGCGGTCATGACGCCCACTGCAATTTCGTGTTTCATGATTGTTATAGTTTATTAGTATATGTCGTTTAACGCTGCAAAATTACAACAAAAAATTGATATAAACAACTTTTGCCGCAAAATACACCGTTTTATTGCTCAACTTCGCCTTTCCAAGAGTTGAAACCGGTATTGAGTTCTACGACTTGGTAGCCATGTTTGGCAAGTTGCGCAGCTGCGGTTTTGCTTCTTCTTCCTGAACGGCAGTAGAGGGCGATAGTTTTGTCTTTTGGAAGCAGTTGCTCTGCTTTTTGCATAAAGTCAGCTTGTGTCACGTCGATGAGTAATGCGTTAGGGATATGTCCCTGTGCATATTCGTTTGCTGTTCTTACGTCAAGACGCACGACGGTGGTATCTTCAATAACCTGCGCAAACGAATCTGCGTCCACTGAGCGGAAGTCCGCTGCTTTGCAGCCCAATAGACTCATAAGGCAGAATAGAAGAGAAAAGGGTTTCATAATGGTATATAATTGATTAACGTAGTAGGATATATGCTAATGAAGCAGCACTGATAATTATCCAAAGCAAGATGCCTTGCAACAAGGGGCGTATGCCAACGGATTTGATGACATCTACGGAGAGGGAAGCGCCGATAAAGAACATTGTGATGATAAGTCCCTTGCGTGCGATGCCAGCGATGAATTTTCCTATCTGTGGGAAGTCCGCCAAAAAGTAGGTGTTGATGAGCATGGCCACAATAAAGAACAAGATAAACCATGGGATACTGATTTTCTTACCTTCGCTGCGGAAGATGACCGATGTGACTAATGCTAGTGGGATAATCCACAAGGCACGGGTGAGTTTGATGGTTGTAGCCACTTGCAAGGCTTCTTCGCCATAAGCGGCACCTGCGCCGACCACGGAACTGGTGTCATGGATAGCGATGGCAGCCCATGTGCCGAAGTCTTGTTGGCTCAAGTCCAACCAATGACCCAAGATGGGGAAGAGGAACAGACCGATGGCATTGAGAATAAACACTGTAGCCAATGCCATGGACATGTCGGTGTCTTTGGCTTTGATGATTGGTCCTACAGCAGCAATGGCACTACCGCCACAAATGGCGGTGCCCGAACTGATGAGGTAGGAGGTGTTGCGGTTGAGTTTCAGTATTTTGCAACCGATAAACATACCGATGAGCAAAGTGCCAACGACGGATATAATCGTAAAGAGCATACCCTCCTTACCCGATGCCAGCGAGGCTTGGAGATTCATGCCAAAGCCCAAACCGATGACGGAGTATTGGAGGAGTTTCTTAGATACGTTCTTATTAAAAGTAGGGTAGGCTTGTCCGCAGAGTAGCGCGAATACTAGTCCAATGAAAAGCACTACGGGAGGGGTGACCCACATAGCGAGAAAACGGAGTGCAGGGATATAATCGCAGAGCAGACACAATGTGAGCACGGATAGCAGTGCGATGTATATATGTCGGTTATATTTGCGAAGCATAGGGATAATTAGTTTAAGGGCAGAGAGTATCTGCCACTTCTTGAATCATTGAGCGCAGCACTTCTGGTGTGATGCGATCATAACTCTCGCGGTTGGCCACAATGCCTACGCCACCCATCTCTACGGTACCTGGAGAGAAGAGAATACGCTCGTTCTCAGGGGCAAAGAAACATTGAGGGCGGGATTCCTTTCTGAAAAACACTATTGTGTTATAAGATCGCCCTGTGGGCTGTAGATCGGCTGCGCCTGTAGATCGGGCTTTGCCCTGTAGATCGCTCACTACGCTCGCTGAAGACTCTGGCTCGTACCATGAGATGATGTTCCAACGGGGTTCCCATTCTTCGGTGCGGGAAGCACCTGCAGTGAGTGAGCCTGTTTGGCTGGCGTTCTCGGGGATGCTAGCCATGGATAGCACTTTTTCGAGTGCTGCCAAATGGGATTGTAAATCAGATTCTTGCACCAATACGGCATTGGCGTAGTTGGTGTCAAAATGGTCTTCTATCGGCATACTATGTCTTGGTACTGCCTGAAAATGCATGTGGTCGGGTGCACTAGCACCGCACATAGGACCATTATAGAAAATACTCATCTCGGGCATCGCTTGAGCCAAATGCAGCATAGATTCCATGTGCGGAGCAAAAGTCTGACGCTCATGGATAGATGACGAGATGGTGAAATGGTAGTTAAAGATAGGGAAGGGGTTGACACGAATAAAATACGTTTGCCCCGTAGGGGAGTCCCAAACGGTAGTGAGTTGCAATGGCTCTAAACCATCGGGACAAAGGAAGCATGCGCGTTTTTGCAGGGCCTCGGGACTTACATCCGCCATCACGCTGCGCACGCGAGCTGGGTTGAAAAAGAGCTTGGCAGGAAACCCATCGATAGTCATATCTTTGACTTCGACCTGATCCAAGGCTCCGTAGTTAACGAAAGCTCTCCCGCGAAGCTCAAGTTCGCGGGAGAACATATCGGTTATTTGTTCGAAAAGGTTCATGATAGATCGGGCTTACGCCCTGTTAGATCACTACGTCGTTAGACCACGTTGTTGAGAGACCGGGCTAATGCCCTGATAGATTTTTAGATTCATTGAGTCCAACAGCGACAATGTCGCAATCTAACAGTGAGCAGAGCGAACGATCTAACTTCTAACAGCGAAGCGTTCTAATTTATTTACCCTCGTTCATTTGGATACGTGCCTTCAACTCCCATGTACGGATACGATCTTTGTACAAGTGGTTGTTGTTCATAGTCACGATATCGCAGTTAGCATCAGAGTTGTCATCCCAACGACGGCAGTTATAAACTACGTCATAGATACGACCGATTTGATACTCGCGGCTTACACGCAAACCTACTGCATAATCCTCACCATACTTGGTAGTTGGGAAGTTGATAGTGCGGAGCATTGGGGTGTAGAAACCACGTGGTGCGCCAAGACCGTGGATACGGAGAGCGTTGTTGCGACCGTTGTCTGGTGTCCACTCTTTGTGATCAACAACTCCAGGAGGAATCATATTGCCGTCGAAGTCGGTTAATTGGTAGGTACCAACCACCATTGCGCAGTTTTGCTCGTGGAAAGCGTCGATGAACTTTTGAACAGTGTTCTCATCGAAGTATGTATCGTCAGAGTCCAATTGGATAGCGAAGCGACCGCATTTTGGGTGGTGGAGAGCTACGTTCCAGTTACCACCGATAGCGTGCCATGTCTTATCTTGAGCGATATAAACGAGGTTCTCGTGACCCTCAGCAACGATGCTCTTGATTACGTCAACAGAACCGTCCTCAGAGTTGTCGTCAACAACGATAACGTTGAACTTATAAGGAGCCTTAACAACTTGGCTGAGTGCGCTCTTGATAGCAGTACCGATAGTACGAACGCGGTTTTTGCAAGGGATGATTACAGAAGCCTCATACTCGAAACCATCGCAGTGGAGATCTACATCCTTGAAGCCAGGAGCGAGGTAACCGTTGATGTCTTTGAGGTGTTGGGTAACAGCCTTCTCCATCTCGATTTGTACGCCGCGGTTCTTAGGATCTACGTAGTCGAAGTTTTTCTCACCAGTAGTACGGTTGTCAAGCTCTACATCATAATAGAGGTACTCGTTGATGTGCTCCAAAGCACCCTTTTGGCTTACTTTGAGGCGCAAGTCATAGAGACCAGCGTATTGATAATCAACGTCCATGCGAGCTACAGCCTCTTTAACAGCGCTAGTGCGATAGAAGAGAACAGAACCGAACTCGAAGTCGTCGCGTACAGAACCCAATTGATAGTCAATCACAGGAGCGTTGGTACGAACCTCACCTACTTGGTTGAAGTGGTCAGCGTAAACCATAGCAGCCTTGGTGTCCTCGATGAGTGCCTCCATACGCTCGAGAGCGAAGAGAACGAATGAGAGGGTGGTGTACTTGGTGTAGATCAGGGTGTACTCGGTGTTAGCCTTAGCAGCGATCTCGCGAACGTTAGCTGTAGAACGGATGTCACCGTGAATGAAATGAATGTCAGCAACGAGCTCTTGCGCTTGCAAGTTAGCTACAGTAGCTTTTACTTGTTCCTCACTTTGGAAAGGAATAAAACATGTGATATTTTTCATATTATTTCAAAAATAAATTTGGTTATTTTCTTTTTGGGTAGGGTGTAAGGTGTATGGTGTAAAGGCTGGGATTATGCGGCAAGCCGCTATCCCCTCGCCTTTAGCCTTTAACCTCTCGCCTGATAGCCTAATCGCCTTAGAGAATGTGATATTGCACAAACGCCTCAATAGCCTCATACTCAGCTAAACCGAGGTCAGAGTACATCTTAGCAGTGTCGTGGTTACGATCCTCAGCACGTTGCCAGAACAAACGCTCGTCATCGCCCAAGAATGGAGCAGACTCCATTTGACTTGCGTGGCGGAGAATAGCGTTACGTTTAGAGCGCAACTCCTCTGGCGACATTGGTACAGCCATCTCTACGAGATCGAGCTCCCACTCCATCCATGCACCACGGTACATCCAGATGCGGCAGTCTTTCAACCACTCATCCCATGCAGCAGTGTGTTTCAACTCGTCCAATGCTGCGAGCACTGCATCAAGACATACACGGTGGGTACCGTGAGGGTCTGCGAGGTCACCTGCAGCGAAGATTTGTTGTGGTTTAACCTCCTCAAGGAGAGCTTTCACGATATCCACATCAGCTTGTGAGAGAGGACCTTTCTTGATGGTACCAGTCTCGTAGAATGGCAAGTTGAGGAAGTGGATATTCTCGGTTGGAAGACCCATGTAGCGGCAAGCTGCGGTAGCCTCTCCGCGGCGGATAAGCGCCTTGAGGTTGAGGATCTCGCGGGTGTCGTTGTCGCCTACTTTCTCGTTCTTGAAGAAGTTCATGTACTCATCATACTTCTTCTCAATCACTTCATCGCCAGGAATAAGCATTTGCTTGTAGCCCTTCATGAAATCCATAAAGCGTACTACTTCCTCGTCACAAACAGCGATACAACCGCTAGTTTCGTATGCCACGTGCACATTGTGACCTTGGTTGATGAGACGTTGGAAAGTACCACCCATTGAGATTACATCGTCATCTGGGTGAGGAGAGAAAATCACGATATCTTTTGGGAATGGATTTGCGCGCTCTGGACGGTTGGTGTCGTCTGCATTAGGTTTACCACCTGGCCAACCAGTGATGGTGTGTTGCAAGTCGTTGAATACCTTAATATTGCAGTTGTATGCAGAGTCGTATTTGGTGATAAGCTCACTCAGACCATAATCATTATAGTCTTTGTTGGTGAGTTTGAGGATAGGCTTCTTGGTTTGCTCGCAGAGCCATACCACAGCGCGACGAACGAGTTGGTCGGTCCACTCGCAGTTGGTCACTTTCCATGGGTGGTTGATGCGGGTGAGTTTGCCTGCTGCCTCAAGATCAATAACGAAAGATGCGTTCTTGTGGAGTTGCAAATATGATGCAGGACAAGCAGCGTTAGCTACTTCCTCAACGGCTTGTTTCACAATACCCGCTTTGTGCTGACCGAACGCCAAGAGAATAATCTCTTTCGCTTGGAGGATAGTATTAATACCCAATGTGATAGCGCAGTTTGGTACTTGTGCAGCATTGCCAAACATAGACTTAGCATCCATACGTGAGTTGGCGTCCATGATCACCAATCGCGTAGATGAGTTAGGTTGTGTACCAGGCTCATTAACTGCAATGTTACCCCATTGACCGATACCCAATACTTGGATATCAATGCCGCCAGCCTCTACGATAGCTTTCTCGTATTCTTCGCAGAAAGTAAATACGGTCTCTTTAGGAAGATCGCCAGGGAAAGTGTGTACATTCTCAGGGAGAATATCCACTTGATCCAGCAGTTGACTCTTGATTTGTCCCATACTACCCAATGAAGCATCTGCCAAAGGATAGAACTCATACGAACCGAATACAACTACGTTCTTAAAACTCAAACCCTCTTCTTTGTGAAGACGAACGAACTCAGCAAACAAGTCGCGCATTGTGCGACCAGATGCCAAAGACAATACGGTCATTTTTCCGCTAGCCTCGCGATCGCGAATGACTTTGGCAATACGTTGTGCAACACATGAAATGCCCTCTTGAGGTTTTTCGTGAATAGTGGTGTTTACATGTTCCAAACGAGTAACGCGTGATTGCTCATACGCGTTCGCAGGACGATACAATTTCTCCTCGATTTTACTCAGAGAAATCATTTGACTAAGATTGTTTCTCATATATTTGTAGATTTTTGATATATCGTGCTGCAAAGGTACGATATTTTAGTGAATTTTGCAAACGGTTGCGTTCTTTTTTGCGAAAAAAAATGTTTTTATATGTTGTACAACATAAAATAGGCGTACGCTATTGCGCGCGTGAAAAAAAAATAGTACCTTTGCAAACTGCTTTTGGTGTGGTGTGATGAGGTGATGATGGAGCAGAAAAGTGAAAGAAATAACAATTAAATTTTACAGATATGATTTTAATAGCAGATTCAGGTTCAACCAAAACTCATTGGTGTTTAATGGCAGCCAATGGTCACTGTGAGGAGTTTTTTACCGATGGTATCAATCCATTTCAACAAACTTCTGATGCCATTAAGAATAGTGTGAATAACCAGTTGCTTCCTCAAATGGCACATTCTATGTGGGCAGGAAGCATTACGAATGTCTTTTTCTACGGTGCTGGCTGTACGCCA
This sequence comes from Paludibacteraceae bacterium, assembly GCA_045587145.1. Taxonomy (GTDB): domain Bacteria; phylum Bacteroidota; class Bacteroidia; order Bacteroidales; family Paludibacteraceae; genus Colicola. Next base: position 21,235 of record JAZNBO010000026.1, on the reverse strand, counting down.
GAGAAAAGCCCAGTTGTAGCTTATGCTCTTGAGGCTGTTTTTAAGACTTCTAAAGTGGAAGTGTACTCTGATATGGTGGGTGCTGCTTGCGGTGTGCTAGGCGAGGAGCGCGGTGTAGCTTGTATCTTGGGTACTGGTGGTAACTCTTGCCTTTGGAATGGTAAGGAGATTGAGAAGAATGTTCCTGCGCTTGGTTTCATTCTTGGTGATGAAGGTAGTGGTGCTGTGTTGGGTAAACGCCTTGTGTCTGACCTCTTTAAGAATCAGTTGAGCGAGGAATTGAAAGAGAAGTTCCAAACACAGTATGGCATTACAGCTGCTGATGTTATTGATAATGTGTATCGTAAACCTTTCCCTAATCGTTACTTAGCCTCATTGAGCAAATTCTGCTCAGAAAACATGGATAACCCATTGATTGCACAACTCGTTTATGATCACTTCGATTACTTTGCTAAGCGTATTTTGCCACAATATCCTGCTTTGCCAGTAGGTTTCATTGGCTCAATTGCTTATTACTATCAAGATGTTTTGAAGAAGGTGTTGGCTGATAATGGTTTCCAAGTGGGTAAGATTCTCCAAGGTCCTATGGAGGGCTTGAAGGAGTACCACAAGAAGGATATCGTTCCTACTATGTAATCTAAAATACTAATCACCTGTCCATCTCTTGTCTCTTACGGGTTCTTGACGGGTTGACCGAGAGATCACCGAGAGACAACCGAGAGGACGAAAATGAAAAATACCACATAATTATGGCTTTTACAAAAGTTACAGAGCAAACATCATTGCACGAGAACCTCGACCAAAAGTCGGTAGGTCAGTTGCTCGTTGAGATGAATGAGGAAGATCAGAAGGTGGCTTTGGCTGTTAAGGAGTGTATTCCTCAAATAGAGAAATTGGTAGAGGGTATCGTAGAGCGTATGCAAAAGGGCGGTCGTATCTTCTATATGGGCGCAGGTACTAGCGGCCGTTTGGGCGTGTTGGATGCCAGTGAGATTCCTCCTACTTTCGGTATGCCACCATCATTCGTGATTGGTTTGATTGCAGGTGGCGACCACGCTCTTCGCAATCCTGTGGAGAATGCCGAGGACGATCCTGAGAAATCTTGGAAAGAGCTTCTTGATCACAATATCACTACTCTTGATACCGTGGTGGGTATTGCGGCTTCGGGTACTACACCTTATGTAATAGGCGCGCTCGAGCGCGCGCGTGAGTTCGGTTGTTTGACCGCTTCTATCTCATGCAACCCAGAGTCTCCAGTAGGCCAAGTGGCAGAGATTGCTATTGAGCCTGTAGTGGGTCCTGAGTTTGTGACAGGTTCTACTCGTCTCAAATCGGGTACTGCTCAAAAACTCGTTTGCAACATGATTACCACCATCACCATGATTAAGATGGGGCGCGTGAAGGGCAACAAGATGGTCAATATGCAACTTTCCAACAAGAAACTCGTGGACCGCGGTACACGTATGCTTGTGGAAGAGCTCGGTCTTGAGTATGACAAGGCGAAGGACTTGCTTCTCCTCCACGGCGGTGTGAAGAAGGCTATGGATGCTTATCGCGCTGAAAATCAAGCATAATACTATAATGTAAAATAAAACAATCAAATTTTTATGAAGAAATTATTCTTTGTACTCACATGCTCGCTTCTGTCAGTTGCCATGATGGCAAGTGTCACAGTACGAGGTGTGGTTATTGCTGTAGAGGACGGATTGCCAGTTATTGGTGCTTCTGTTCTTGAGAAAGGTACATCAAATGGTACTATTACCGATTTTGATGGTATGTACGAATTGACAGTACAAGATGATGCAGTGCTCGTAGTAAGCTACGTGGGTATGACTACCCAAGAGCTGAAAGTCACAGGTCCTCAAATGGACGTTCGTCTGAGTAGCGATGCTATCGCAATGGAGGAGGTCGTAGTTACGGCTATGGGTGTGGTTCAAGAGAAAAAACGCTTGAACTTTGCGGTGCAAAACATTGGTGGCGATGCGCTTACCGAAAATAAGAGTGCTAACTTTGTAAATTCACTCCAAGGTAAGATTGCGGGTGTGTCTGTAACGAATGCCGGTGGTTCTCCTAACTCTGGTAGTCAGATTATTATTCGTGGTATTTCTTCTGTGAATAATAGTCAAAGTAACGAGCCATTGTTCATTTTGGATGGTGTGGCTATCTCTGGTGGTGCTTCTTCTGCTGCGGATATCAACCCTAATGATATTGAGAATATCACTGTCCTCAAGGGTGCTGCAGCTGCAGCTTTGTATGGTCAAGATGCAGCGAACGGTGTCATTATGATTACCACTAAGCAAGGTGAGAAAGGTAAAATCAAGGTGCAAGCGAATGGTAGTTGGCAATGGGATCAAGCTGTTCGTCTTCCACAACTTCAACAAACATACGGCCCAGGTACACAAGGTTTCTACAAGGAGAAAACTTCTGGTGGATGGGGACCTATGTTGAGTGCGGATGATGTAATCTATGACAACTTGGGTAACTATTTCAAAACAGGTTTCTACCACAAGTATGACTTCTCTGTGAATGGTGGTAGTGAGAAATTCCAAGCGTATGCTTCTGCTAACTGGTCTAATGCTGAGGGTATTATTCCTGAGGACTATAGAACACGTTTCGGTGCGTTGATTAAGACTACTTATACTCCTGCAGAGTGGATTACTTTCCAAGCAGGTGTGAATATTACCGACAGAAAATCACGTTCTACTAGTGGCGTAAGTTCGGTATATGGTTGGCCTATCAACGATGATATTACCAATTATAAGCATGAAAATGGTTTGCCACGTTATCGTTATTGGGGTGAACCTTTGAAATATGGTTCTCCAATGAGTCCTCTTTATAGTATCTATGAGGATGATGGTATTGCTAAGAATACTCGTAACGTAATCAATGGTAGTGTGACTATCAAGCCTATCAAGAACTTGCAAATTATCGGTCGAGTAAGCTACGATGTGAGCCACTCTTCTTCAGATAGTTATTCTGTTCCTCGTTGGGATGATACCAATGTGGTGCAACAAGTGAAGATGCCAAAAGATGAGTTGAATGAGACCAATAAGGCTGAGTGGGATGCATATAATGCTTACGAGGCATGGAAGGCTTCTGATGCTCCTGGTGGATATTTGGATCCTGAGAACTATGTTTTGACAAGTGAGGATATTGAGAATATGAGTAAATCTTCTTTAGGCTCTTATTCTGCTTCTTCAAGTCGTAGTCAACTCTTTACAGCTGGTGTGAATGCTAGTTACAAGATTGAGTTGCCAAAAGATTTCTCTATTGATGTGATGGCGGGTACCGAGTTGAAGATGTCTGAGGGTTTCTCAATGTCTAACTATGGTGTCGATTTCATTATTCCAGGTACCTATAGCCTTTCTAATACGAATCGTGATTGGATGGAGCTTTCTGATCGTACTTCTGGTCACTCTATTCGTCGTCGTTTTGGTTACTTCGGTGAGATCCGTGGTGATTACAAGGGATTGGCTTCACTCTCTGTTACTGGTCGTTGGGACTGGTCTTCTACCATCAACAACAACCCATTCTTCTATCCTTCTGTAACTGGTGGTATCATTCTCTCTGAGTTGATTCCTGGTCTCAATGAGACTAAGAATAACTGGTTCTCTTATTGGAAGATTCGTGGTAACTATGCTGTTGTAGGTAAGGATGCTCCTGCAAACCTCTATGACCGTCGATTCAAGCAGTTCGGTACTTATCCTGATGGAGGTTATGGTATTGACCCAACCATGTCTTCAGCTTCTCGTGACTTGAAGCCTGAGATGTCTTACTCATGGGAGATTGGTATGGATATCAAGTTGTTTGACAACAAAACTCGTCTTGATGTGGCTTACTACAATACCATGGTGGATAACCAAATCGTAACTGTGCGTGTATCTCCTTCTTCTGGTTATATTCTTCAAACTCGTAACGAGGGTATGATTCGTAACCATGGTGTGGAGGTAACATTAGATCAAGATATTGTTAAACGCAAAAACTTCAACTGGACACTTGGTTTGAACTTTGGTCTCAACCGTGGTACCGTAGTTGGTCTTCCAGAAGATGTACATGAGATTACTGGTCCTCAATACGGTGACGTATTTACCTCTGCTTATCTAGGTGGTTCAACTACCGCGCTCACGGGTAAAGATTACCAACGCAATGCGGAAGGCCAAGTCATCGTAGACGAGAATGGTTATCCAAAGATCAATCCTAACAAGAACGAACTTATCGGTAACCGTGAGGCTAAATTCCAAGCAGGTTTGAATAGTACGATGAATATCTATGGCGTACAATTCTCATTCCTCTTCGATGGTCGTTACGGTGGCGATGTGCTCAATGTGACTGGTCGTAACCTCATTTCCAGCGGTAATCACAAGATTCTAGAGACCTATCGTGGTCGCCAAGTAGTATTTGATGGTGTAATGGAGAAAACTGATGCAAATGGTGAGGTATATTATGTACCTAATACCAAGCCTATCACGCTCAACCAAACCAATATCATCAACTACTTCTACAACGTATCTACCAACTTTGTTGAAGATGGTTCTTATCTTCGTTTGAGTTATGTTACTTTGGGTTATGACTTTGCAAAACTCATGAAGAATCAAAATGTACTCAAGACGATGAAGGTTAATTTCACTTGCAACAACGTATTTGTATTAACCAAATATACAGGTACTGATCCTGTCTGCAACGCTTCTACAGGTCAAGGTGGTACAGGTTCTGCTGGTATTGACAATAGTCCTGTTCCTTCTTCACGTAGTTATACTATCAGCCTCACGGCTTCTTTCTAATCCTATAATATATTAAGGTATATGAAAAAGTTATTTATTATATCTGCTCTTTTTGGAGCAATGTTCTTTACCAGTTGCCAGGATTTCTTGGATGTGAACTATACCAAGGACTCTCCTATCACAACTTCGGTGGATCAAGTGTTGCCTGTAGCAACGTTCTATGCTTCGCAAATATGCTACGACCATGCTGAGTATGGTGTATATATGTGCCAAGCGCTTACTACTCTTGGTAAGAGTCAAACGGGTTCTTATCCTTATAGTCAAGGTTGGGAGTTCCTCGGTGTAAACCGTCACCCTATGTGGCGTCGTCACTTCTATGATCTCGGTGCAAATATCCAAAAAATGAACGAGTTGGCAGAAGCTAAGGGACAATATAATGCAGTTCTTATCGGTCGTACCGTTATGCTTATGTCCACTATGTTTACAACTGATGCTTTTGGTGATATGCCTCTTTCTGAGGTGTACCAAAGTGCTTCTCCTCGATACGATAGTCAAGAGGAGGTATATGAGTGGATGTTCAAAGAGGCTGATGAGTTGGTTAGTCTTTACAGCAATCCTGACTGGGTAAATGCTAAGACCAACTTGTTGATTAGCGAGAAAATGGACCGTATCTATGGTGGCGATATGGCTAAATGGGGTCTCTTCTGTAAGGCTCTCCGCGCTCGCCTTTGGTTGCGCAAGTTGCCTAACTGGGATAATACCAAGGCTAACTGCCAAACGATTATTGCTATGGTGGACGAGGTGCTCAATGATATCAATTGGGAAGAGCCACGCTACTACTATCCAGGTGGTGTAACCGAGTCTAACTGCCCTTGGGGACCATACGCTCCTAAGATCAACTCTTGGGAGAGCCGTGACAACCGTCTCGCTTCTTCTCTCCCTACTACCTTCTTCATGCGCGGTATTTTAGGTGCATACGAGTTTAAGGATGGTCAATACAAGACACCACGTGGCTATGCTTTGGATCCTCGTGCATCACGTATGATGGAGCAACGTGCGACAGAGAAGAATAATGCAATGCGCCATCTTGAGAGCAATATCGGTGGTGACATTGATAAGACTATCGTGAATTATCCTAACTTGCTTGCTCCTAATAATCCACTCACACAGAATACGGGTTATATTCCTTTGATTACTACAGAGGAGCTTATGTTTATCAAGGCTGAGGCTCATTATTGGGCAGGTGAGGTTACAGAGGCATACAATACGACTGTGGCTGCTACTAAACTCAATATGCAACTCTATGGTTTGAATGAGGCTGCAATTCTTCTTGAGAAGTCTGCTCTCACTAACCAATATAAGATGTTCTTTGATATCAAACTCCCAGGTGCAGAGAAGTTTACTATCGCTGATTTGATGCAACAAAAGTATGTGGCTATGTATCTCCAACCAGAGCAATGGACCGATATGCGTCGCTACAACTATAGTTCTACCACTAATGGTATTTCTTATGCAGATCCTCGTACAGGTCAAAAAGTGTATGTATATGATGTGAATAATATCCACAATGGTAAAGCATTCGACCAAACTATGTATCTTGTGCTCGAAAAAGATTCTACCAAGAAGGATGTTAATATTCTCAAAGAGGTTGAAGGAGCTAACTTCAATGGCAAGACATATTCTCTCCGTCGCCCATACAACCTCTATGAGGCTTATTGGTGCACAACCGAAGACTATGGTGTGAATGCAGAATTGTCGCCTAATGCTTGGGTTAACCGACTCAATGCGGATACTGAGACTGAGACCAAGTACAACAAGAAAGAACTTGACCGCATGGGTTACTATACCACCAATGCGGCAGGTGAGAAGATCTTGGATTATCGTATCTTGAAGAAACGCCTCATTTGGGCAAAACAACACAATGGTCCTGTACAATCTTTGGATCCAAATATTGTGTGGATGTAATAATATATCGTATTGATTATAAATCTATTTTAATATGAAAACAAAATTTCAGATAATAGCATTTGGTTTGCTTGTGTTGGGTCTCACATCTTGCGAGAAACATGATTTCTTCGATGAGGATAACATCACAGGTCAAGTGGGTCCAGAGACTTATTGGACCATTGAGAGTTCTGCTGTTAAGGCTGGCGAAAGCATGGGATTTACAGCGCAATACTATTCTTCTGTGACTGGTATTGATCACTCAGAGGTATGGTATGACTTGTATATGAAAGAGGATAAGTCTGTTTCATGTGCATTGATCAAGGCTGTGTCACACAGTATTGCAAGTAGTGTGTCAGAACAACAACGCGTATTGCAAACCATCCAATCCTATCCTCACTCCGAGGACTTGTGGGTAGGCAAGGATGTGAATGGTGTATTGACTGATAATCCTAATGCTAGCATCAACGCTTATGTGTTGAAGGATGCGTTCCCTGTTAGTGGTACTTTGGCAATGGTTTCTTGGGTGCAACCTAAGGATACAGTTGGATTTACCAAGAACCTCAATGCGTATTTCGGTGCCGATATTCCTACTCGCTTCAAAGATGAATTGACAGCGAAATTGAATAATGGTGATGAGCGTAACTATGCTGCTTATATGCAAGCATTCCAAGGACTTGGTCTCATGACAGACTCCACTACAGCTAACTTGCGTGACACTATGCCATATTTGGAGTGGATTACTGACTCTACTTTTGATGCTAACTCTGCTACTTACAAAAAGCACTTTAAGCAATACGACTCTGTGTTTAGTACCACTAATTTCGATACTATTATTGAGTTCGATACAGTTTGGAATATCAAATATGATCGTAATAAGATAGATCCAGTAACAGGTAAAAAAGGATGCAATGACACCGTCTTATTAAGGGTCGAGTGGAACGAAGAAACTCAAAAATATGATTCTATCTATTGGAAAAATATTAAAGAGATCTTTATTTTAAATCCTTGGCTTGATCACATGGAGTATGTGTATGATGGTATCAAAGAGCGTATTGATCGTGTTTGGAATGACTCTGTATCTTTCATGGATCTTATTCAAGGTGCTGATGGATACGCAATTGAGTATCAAAAGAGTTACTATATCAATGCAGAGTTGCGTGTGTATGACAAGAATGGCACATATAGTAAAACAGACTCTAAACAGATTTCTATTAACTAATACAATACCAACACTATAAAATATTACAGATATGAAAAGTAATTTTTTGAAAACTATATTGGTGGCACTTTTGCCAATCTGTGCGGTGTCTTGTATTGATAATCAACCAGAGGTTGAGGTATTGCCTACTGATGCAGTATCTTTTGAGTACTATATTGATCAAAAGGCAGAGCCTAAATACTATCTTGACTTCTATGTGGACTCTGAGATTACATTCGTCAATACTTCACCAACTGAGGGTGCAGCAGAGTGGGATTTCGAAGGGGACGGCATCGTGGATACCGTAGGTAATGTGGTTACCCATGCATATAGCAAGGCTGGAACATACCACGTTCAACTTACCGTTGCAGGTGAAAAACTAAAACAGGTGGTTATGATTGCGCCTATTAAGCCTCTTGTGACTATCAAATATCCTGACAGTGCTTCTATATGCGAGGTACGAAATACTCCTATTACATTTGAGTTAGAGTTGCCTAACCCAAAGAATAAACCAGCTAAATTTGTTTGGTCTTTCCCTGCAGATACCAAGTTCGCTGATGGTGCTGAGGCTACTACTTTTGAAGCAGAGTATTTCACCACACCTAACGATTCTGTTATTCCATTGCCAGAGGCAGTTAAGTTCTGGCACGTAGGATCACAAGCTGTACAGTTGAAGGTGGTTCTTGGCGGTGAAGAATTGGAGGATGTAGTTAAGAATGTGCCTGTTGCATACGATAAGGCAGTACCAACACTCTACTATGCAGTTCAAGGTGGACGTATCATGGCGTATAAACTGACCAATGATCAGCAAGCTCCTGATATGAATATTGCTCCATTTGACTTGGGCGTATCTTCTGGTCAACACCCATTTAATCTTCTTTTCCAAGATTCTTTGCTCTACGTGCTTGATGCTGGTAAGCAATTCTACTATGTAAACGATGAGAATGGTGTTTTGGGTGATGGTAAGATTACTGTCATCTCTAAAGATGGTGCGAAAGTGCAAACCATGATCTCTAACGTAGGTCAGGCAGCATTTGATGATCCATTCTATGGTTTTATTGAGGGAAATAATCTCTATTATGCTAACCGTAACACCGGTATCATCAAGGTGCCTTTGAAAGATCGTGATAAAATGTATAGCACAACTGAATATCCTTATTATATAAACCATAATACTTTGGGATACTATAATAATGGTATTGCATACGGTGCTATTGGTGGTGTATTTGGTAAAATCAATGGTGTATGGCACTGGACCAAGTTCTATAACGCCAATGGTATTTTCCGCTTTACTGACGATGATATTCTACCAGCTGCTATCGCTCAAGGTACTGATGATATCAAACCTAAAGCTGGTGTGATGCTCGAATCTATGAAACCACGTTCATTCGTTTATACTAGCAAAAGTGCGACCCCTAAATTTGTAGTGGCTCTCAAGGATGCTGATGCGAATGGTATCTTTGCTGCTTCTTACGAAGATATGGATGCGGTAGGTTCTTCTAAAACTGCATTGAAGAAATACGAGAAACAGTATAATGGTATGAGTTTCTCTTCCAACCTGACAGGTAACTTGCCAGCTGTGGAGGGTCACGGTGATGAGACTGTGGGTATCTGCCAAATGGCATACGATGAGATAAATGATTGTGTGTACTTTGGTTTCCGCAACAATAGTGCGCAAAAGGATCTCTATCCTGCTACAGGTATCTACCGCTATAATATCGCTACCGACAAAATCGATTGCCTCATTGAGGGAGTTAGCGTATATGGATTGGTAGTCAATAATATTCCTGCTAAATTGTTCTAATGAAATTGGTAAAACAAATATCATTACTCGCTATTGGATTGTGCTTGGCGCTTTCGCTCCAAGCACAGCCCAAGCGTGAGTTCCGTTGTTCGTGGCTCACCACTGTGTGGGCGATAGACTGGCCAGGATCGCATAGCCAAGCTACTGAGTCGGGACAGAAGATGCAGCAAAAGCAGATGGTGTCCATCGTTAATTCGCTTGCAGAGGCGAACATGAACGCTGTACTCTTCCAGGTGCGTGGATTCTCTGATGCTATGTACAAGTCTAAATACGAACCATGGAGCCAGTATCTTACTGGTACACGTGGCAAGGAACCAATGTACGATCCTCTCCAACTCCTCATTGATTCGGCGCATGCCAAGGGTATTGAGGTGCACGTTTGGCTCAATCCTTATCGCTACTCTAGTTCCGATGCTACGTATGGCAAAAACCATCCATTGGATTACCATAATACCCATCCTGAGTGGCTTGTGAAGTGTGGTGATATCACTATTCTCAACCCATCTCTTCCTGAGGTGCGCGAGCAGATTTGCTTGGTGATTGCTGATATTGTGGAGAACTACGATATTGATGGCGTGATTTTCGACGACTATTTCCATCAGTCTGGCTATGTCAATGAGTACGATGATGCACAGTACAACGCATACAAAGATACTGCATCTTCTGTGATGTCGCGAGCCGATTGGCGTCGTGCGCAGAATAACCTTATGATCCGTATGGTCAATGACACCATCAAGGCGCTCAAGCCTTGGGTTACTTTCGGTCTTGGTCCTGCAGGTAAAGCGGGTGCTTCTGCGGATAAGTACGGAGTAGAGCCTTCGCCTATTGGAGGTGACTGGCAATACAATGGTATTTATGCAGACCCACTTGCTTGGTACAACGAGAAGACCATAGACTATATGGCACCACAGGTGTATTGGAAGATCGGTTCTTCTTCCGACTACGATCAACTCACCCGTTGGTGGTCGGATATGGCAGGTCACTTTGGTCGTCACATGTATGTCAGTCAAAGTCTGAGTGACCTTCGTGCAGATGGTGCTTCATTGTCTAGTGCACAATTCTATGCTTCGGAGATTGTTGATCAGATTAATGTTAATCGCAACTATGACCGTTACGGAGCACCGGGATTCTGCTGGTATGGACTGAATAAAGGACTCAGCACAAAGAATTTTATCCAAAATATCCGAAACAACGCTACGCAACGTCCTGCCGTTGTTCCACAGATGACCTGGTATCGCACCGATGAGTGTGTCTATGTTAGCAATATCCGAGAGGAGGGTAATATGCTTGTTTGGGATGCTCCACGCGAGAATCTTCGTTATGTGGTGTATCAAATCCCTACTGAAGAAGTGGGTCAGCATGGTGCTGTAGGTACAAGTCGTAATCTATTAGGTACTACTTATACTACTTCGTTTGAATTGCCAAGTGAAGAGCCTGCTATTCCGCTTACATACGCTGTTGCTGTTCTAGACCGTATGGGCAATGAGTATCCTGCTCGTACGATGGATAATACTACCTGGGGCAAGTCTGAGGCTACTACATTGCTTTACCCTGCAAACAATGACAACGATGTACTTCTACCTTGCTACTGCAAGTGGAGTGCTGCACCAGAAGCGGATTCCTATTTCTTCCAACTCTCTAAGTCTGCGGATTTCTCAACGGTGGACTATGAGTATGAGACTGTTGATACAACATTCTTTGTGGGTAAGATTTATTGGTTGGATACCGAAGCTACATATTACTGGCGCGTGCGTACGCGTTCTATAAATAAGGAGGATACTTATTCGGATATTTATTCCTTTACAGGATCTTTCTTTGGTATCGTATCGCCAGCCCAGGAGGATACTATCTCATTGACCCCTACTATCGTTTGCGATAGTGTAGCGGTTAGCGATGCTGTATATACGTTTGAGGTGGCTTCTGCACAGACTTTTGCTTCAGATGCTATTGTCTTTATGGATGTAACGACAACACCACGAATCACTCTACCTAAGGATGTGTTACTTGCTTCACGCAACTATTATATCCGAGCTTCAGTCACTTTTGCTGGTAATACGGTGGTGTCTGACCCTGTTAAGGTGCGTACTATTGCTTTGGACGTGCCTGTTCCTCAGATTATTTCGCCTTCCAATGGTCAAACTATTGTGGGTGATGCAGTAACTGTGGTTTGGAAGGAACAACCTTCTTCTGGATTTGAAGTGCAATTTTCACAAAATCCAGACTTCCCAAATAGACAACTCAAGAAATTCCGTACCGATGTCTATACCTATTCATATACATACGAGGGTATGAAATTAGGTACTTGGTATATCCGTGTGGCTGCAATGAAGGAGGGTGGATTCACCGACTACTCGCCCGTAGTAGAAGTCGTTTTGACAGATCAAATGTCTGATGTGGAGAATAATCATATTTATTCGCAACCTGTTAAAACAGTGGAAAACGGACATGTGGTGATCTATCGCAATGGCAAACGCTATAACTTGTTGGGTAATCACGCAGAATAGATACAATATTCACGGACAATAAACGTACAATAAATACAATTTTTACTTAACGCAACCGAGGTCCACGGCGGACGTGTCCCCACGGATGAGGGAGCAATTTATTAACCAAAAAACAACAACATTTATGAAAAGATTTTCAATCTTTTGCGCAGCTCTTTTTGCAGCTGCAACATCTTTTGCTGCCGTTACTTACGAGCTCAACGGTGGTGTAACCAACGACGAAGGTTGGTTGAACAAAAACGACATGTTCCAAGCATGTATGGCTGACTGCGGCGTTACTGGTCTTGCTTCTCTTGACGAATTGAAAGCTACTGGTAATGATGCTGCTCTCACCACTATCTGTACCAAATTGACTGACGTTTCAGGCATGATGGCACTCGAGAAATGGGATTGGCTCGAGGCTTATATCATGGAGGTACAAAATGCAGACGCTGCTGCTACTGCCCTTGTTGAGGGTACTACTTCTGCAGGTTGGCGTTATGCTCTTGCTGCTTTCTTCATTGAGGGTCAACGTACTTCTTGGCCAAAATCTACCAGTTTTGCTGGTGCTGGTCAAGTAGAGGCTTTTGTTCCTGCTTGGAAGCACGCTTTCGCTAACCCAACTGAGCCAACTGAGGAGTTCGTTCTCAATGCACCTTACAAAGAGGGTTATACTTTCGCTGGTTGGTGTGACAACGCTGAGCTCACTGGTGCTAAAGTTAAGACCGTTAATGCTGAGACTACTGGTACTCTCTATGCTAAGTGGATTGACTACGTAGCTACTGTGGCTGAGGTTAAAGCTATGGCAGATGATACAGAGACTCAAGTATCTGGTGTCGTTACTTTCATCAATGGTAAGAACGTTTATGTTCAAGATGCTACTGGCGGTATGTTGCTTTATATGGCAGCTAATCCAACTTTTGCTGTAGGTCAAAAAGTAATCGTTAAGGGTACCAAGGTTATGTACGGTGGTGCTCCTGAGGTTAAGAGCTGCGTTGAGGTGGACGTTGATGCTGCTGAGATGCCTGCTCCAACTGCATTTGAGGGACTTTCTGAGTTGGTAAATGACTCTGTGTTCAAGTACTTTGCTACTCTTGTTACTGTTCCTGGTTTGACTATTACAGAGTATGATAGCTACAACAACCCAACTTTCTCTGATGGTGCAAACGCTGCTAAGGGTTACAAGATGGTACTTGATCCTGCTGCTTATCCAGTAGGTTCAAAGGTTACTGTGACAGCTATTGCTGCTTGGTATAACGGTTTCCAATTCGTTGGTGATGTAGCTGGTATTGAGTTGGCTATTGCAGGTAAGAAAGAGAACTACACATATCCTGCTCGTCAAGGTATGTATAGCCTCAAGAACAACTGGGTAATTTCTTCTGTAGAGGATAACTTTGCAGCTAACGCTCCTGGTAAGACTGACCACGTTCGTGGTATGGCTGTTAAGGATGGTATCATGTATTTCATCAACCGTGACACTAAGTCTCTCGTTCGCGTAAATGGTGCTACAGGTGATATGCTTACTCCTATCGCTATCACTGGCGAGCACGTATTTGAGCGCCAAGCAGAGGATGGCACTTGGGGTGCTGCTAATACTTTGGCTTACAACGACATTAAGTTCGACCAAGCTGGTAACTGCGTGATTGGTGCTTGCGTATCTGGTGGTAACACCTTCCAAATCTACGTAGTTGACCTTGAGACTGGTGCTGCTACTGAGCTCATCAGCGAGAAGATCTATGATAACCCAGACTGGACAGATAATGGCTATCGTTTCGATGCATTTGGTGTAGCTGGTGACGTAACATCTAATGGTGTTGTTATGGCTGCTGACGCTAACTCTTGGACCGTTTATCGTTGGTTGATCACTGACGGTGTAGCAGGTAAAGCTGAGCAAATCGCTATGAATCTTGATCCAGAGGTTGATACCTATTTGGCTAACACTTCTAGTTCTTTCGGTACAGCTCCTCAAATCTTCCCACAAGATGAGTTTGGTTCATTGTTCTATGTAGATGGTTTCTCTACCTTGCCTATGCTCTTCGATGAGACTGGTGCTTTGATTGACGACTTCGCTAAACTCGCAGCTGAGAAGCGTGAGATTACAAATAACGAAGGTGAGAGCGCATTGTCTTTGGCTACTGGTCTTAATGGTCTTTGCGAGTTCCAAGTAGGTGAGGAGTACTTCCTCGTGATGGTTGCTGGTCACACTACTTCTTCAGCTCCATCTTCATTTGCACTCTACAAGTTTGCTGATGACTACCGTATGTTCGAGGAAATGGAGCCACTTTGGTACTTCCCACACAACGGTTTGGGTTCTTTGACCAATGGTTGCCGTACAGCTGTTCCATCAGTAGAGGTTAGTGGTAATAAGGCTACTATCTACATCTATGGTAACAACAATGGTTACGCTTCTTATACTTTGACAATCGGTGAGGTTGAGACAGACGTTGAGAACGTTGAGGCTACCGAAATCGGTGCTCGCAAGGTTGTTGAGAATGGTCAAGTTTACGTTATCAAGAACGGCGTTAAATACAATGTTCTCGGTGCTGAGGTTAAGTAATTCTTAACGTACAAATAACCATAATTCAGGAGTGTGCTTCGGCGCACTCCTTTTTATTGTTCTAGCCTTTACACCTTACACTTTACACCTTACACTTTACACCTTACACCTTACACTTTACACTTTCTACCAAAAAAATTTGCATATTTGCAAGTTTTTTACTACCTTTGCAGGCAAATTTAAATTCCGTATACCATGAAGAAAATTTTACTCTCTATTTTCGCTATTTGCGTTAGTCTTTCATCCTTTGCCAATATCACTTTGAATGGCATTGATTACACGATTGACACTCTGTCTATGTACCCTGCGGGGCCAGGTGCTACTTTCTATGAACTTCGTATGCTCCGTTCTGCCACAAAGAATGGTCGTCTTGATTGTTGGCTCATGACTGTTGATACCAAGAATCCGTATGTGACAATTGAAGAGGTGTTGGGTACAGGTAAGATTATTGGCACCGAACGCCCATCGGCTATGGCTACACGTAGTTCTTCTGATACCAAAATCTTCTATGGTGGTACCAATGGTGACTTCTTCGTTACTCAAGGCGATGTGGGTTTGCCCGTAGGTCTAACGATTGTGAATAGTGAGTTCGCACACACTCCTTCTGCAGCAACTTCGCGTCTCGCTGGTGGTGTGGATGAGAATAATCGTGGTATCTTGGCAACGAAGGTGCAATTTGCTTTCAATTTGCAAACAGCTACTGAGACTTACACCATTCACCATGTTAATTACAAACGCAACGATAACGAGTTGGTTCTCTACAATAAGCACAATGCTGCAACTACTGGAACGAACGCCTATGGTACCGAGCTCCTTGCAGAGCTTCTTCCTGGTGAGAAATGGGAAACTACGGGCTCCGTAAAACTCAGAATTACTGACAAACAGCAAAATGTAGGTTCTATGGTTATTCCCGCAGATAAGGTTGTCCTTTCCGGTCATGGTACTATGGCTACTGCGCTTGATGCCATCAATATCGGTGATGAGGTAACAGTGAATATGTCGCTCAAGTTTGATGGTGAGGAGGTAGATGTGGCACAATGTATTGGTGGTGACACATACGCTCTCATAGTGAATAACGGTCAAGTGGAGCAATCTAATTTCTGGAATGAGAATCACCCTCGTACTGCTTTTGGTACTTCTGAAGATGGTACAATTCAATATTTTCTCGTGGTAGATGGTCGTGGTGTAAGTACAGGTTGTACCACCAAGGTGCTGGGTGAGATTATCCACCACTATGGTGCTTATAAAGCTGTGAACTGGGACGGTGGTGGTAGTTCTTGCCTCTATCTCCGCAGTTTTGGTCCGATGAACAATGGTTCTGATGGTACAGAGCGAGCTTGCGGTAATGGTATGTTTGCTGTGGCTAACGTACCTGAAGTGGATAATGTGATTGCTTCTATTGCGCCATATCAACCTATCTATTCTTTGCCTCGCTATGGCGTGGCAGCGCCTAAGTTCTTGGGTTATAATAAGTACGGTGTGATGATTGATACCGATGTACAGGGCGTTACTCTTTCTTGTGCACCTGAGTTGGGTGAGATATTGGAGGATGGTCGATTCTTGGCTTCTGGTGAGAATGGTGGTACGTTGTATGCGCATCTGGGTGATATAGCGACTGAATTAGAAGTGCGTTTGATTGCTTCTGCGCCGATCGCTATTCGTTTAGATTCGGTACTCTGTGATGCGGCTCATCCTTATATTGTAGAGGTACAAGGTTCTGTGGGCAATGCTACTATTGATTTGTTAGCAAGTGCACTCACTTGGACTTCGCTTAATCCTGATATTGCTTCTGTGGATGAGACTGGTGCTGTAACGGGTGTTACTAATGGTTCTACATACGTGATTGGCCAATTGGGAGAGTTCGCAGATACGCTTCTTGTTCATGTGGAGATTCCTGAGTCCAATGAAATCGTTTGGGATGATTTTCGCATAACAGATAATTGGACACTCAAGGCCTCTTCAGGATTCAATCCTACTTTGTCTGTGCCTGAAGATCCTACTGCTCCAGTCAATTTGATATTAACCTATAAGGCTGCACGCCCTCCATACGTGCAACTTGAGCGTAAGGCGCCTATTTATTCGCGTCCTGACACTATTCGTATTCCTATTACATCCGATGCTGTTTTCGATGATATTACAGTTTGTATCCGTGCTAATAATGCGGCACAAGCGCAAAACTTAACTACGACTTCCACTGCTGCATCGGGAGAATCTTTTGAGATTGTTATTCCAGTAGAGGAGAAGTTTGGTTCTGATGTGGCTGTCTTCCCATTGCACTTTGAGTTGATTAAACTCTTCTTTAATAAGAATACGGAGAAGGGTGAGCGTTATATTACTTTGCCTGGTATCTATCAAGTTTATGGCGACGGTGATGCTCCTGCTACTGGAGTGGAAAATACTATTTCGGCAACAGTACCAAGCAAATTGATGGAGAATGGTCAACTCTTTATTCGCCACAATGATAAGGTATATACCATATTAGGCACTCAACTCTAAACAACCCTATACAACTCTAAACAACCCTATACGATTCTATTATAACTAAAAACAATACTTTTATGAAAAAACTCTTTACTTTTGTAGTTTTGCTCTGCGTTAGTTTTTCACTGTGCGCAGACATTCGTGTACTTAGTGATACACGCATTGGCGAAGGTTTCTCTCCTCGTTTTGTAGATGCTGAGACTATTACGTATTTGGCGTATAGCAATGCTGATTATCGTGCAACTGCGGATGACAATGTGGCTCTTCGTGTGGATAACGAGAATTTGGAACTCAATCTCTATCGCAATGGCGAGAAGGTTGTGTTGAAACCTCATGGTGATGCCAACTATATTTGGGTATCGTTATCGCCTGATCAAACCATGATTCTCTTCAATACCAAGTATGGTACAGGTATCTGCGACCTTAATGGTAAGGAAATTATCAACCTTGGTCAAGACTTCGATGCACCTGTATGGTATGGCAACGATTATGTAGTAGGTATGGATGATAACCACGATGGTTATTTTAATATTGAGTCCTCTATTATGATGGCCTCAGTGGATGGTACTATCGTTCAGCGTTTGACTAGTCCAGAGGGCATGGGTATGTATCCTGATGTGGATGCTGAGTCTGGTCGTATTGTTTATGCTACTGAGAATGGTGATATTCATCTGCTCCAACTTAATCTGACAGAGGAACCTATTCGCAAAACTACACCTCGTTTGGTGAAGGAATTGGATGGTACTCTGCTCAATCAAATGAAGCGCCAAGCGAAGCGCGAGGCTTCTACTGATCCTAAGGATTATAAGATTTATATCAACCCTGGTCACGGTGGCTATGACTCTGACGACCGTTTGATGTATCTCTATCCTGTGTTTGTCAATCAAACTGTGCAACCTGGTTATACTCGTGAGCAAAGTTTCTGGGAGAGTGTTTCTAACTTGGATAAAGGTCTTCGCCTTGACACTATCCTCCGTGACCTTGGTTTCCAAACCAAAATGTCACGTATTACGAATACGACCGATGATGACCGTTCTTTGTCTGGTATTTCTGCTGAGGCAAGTAACTGGAATGCAGATTTCATGCTCTCTATTCACTCCAATGCAGGTAACCCATCTAACTATATCCTTCACTTGCACTCTGGTATTACTCCTGGTGACCCATACGGTTTGAATGGTTATCCAGAGAAGGTGCCAGAAGAGGTTTGTAATGAGGCGCGCAAAATCACTACCTTGATGGGTCAGAACCAATACTCTAACCAAGTTAGTTGTTGGTCACGCGAACCTAATATCGCGGGTGATAAAACTTTTGCTCGTACTATCATGGGTTGGAGCAACGGTTATGGTGTGATGCGTAACTTGAAAGTACCTGGTACGATCTCAGAGGGTATGATGCACGACTATTTGCCTGAGACTTATCGTTTGATGAATATCGACTATAAGCGCCAAGAGTCATTCCAATTTGCAAAAACCTTTATGGAGCACTTCTGTGGTGGTCAACTCAAGGATGGTGCTATTGGTGGTAAGATTCATGATGTATATCAAAAGCAAACTTTCCCTGATTATAAGCCTCGTAAGAACACTCGCGATGTATATCGTCCTATCAACCGTGGTCTTGTAGAACTTTGGCAAGGTGATCAACTTCTTGATACATACGTTACTGATACTATGTATAATGGTGTGTACTATTTCTGGAATCTCCAACCAGGCACATATACTGTAAAAGCGAAACCTGAGGGTTATTATCCACAAGAGCAAACACTTGAGGTGAAGCAAAACGAGATTTCGTATGGTATTTTTGCTCTCTCTATGGCGCGTAATACTCCTCCAGAGGTAATTGACTATAGTCCAAAGGTAAGTGCAGATGAGTCTGTATTGGTATCTACTACTGTGACTATCTCTTTCAACTGGGATATGGAAACTGAGGCTACTGCTGCTGCTCTTGAGATCTCTCCTGCAGTAGAGGGTACTGTTACTTTTGAGGATGACAACCATACGCTTCGTTTCACTCCTGCCAGTCGTTTTGAGCCAGGTGTTCTTTATACGGTAACATTGGGCACAGGCGCATGTCACCCAGATGCTACATACAATAATCATTTGCAAGAGCCATTCTCATTCCAATTTACTACGAGTGACCGTGGTTCAATCAGCATTGTACAAACGTATCCAAGCGCAGGTGAAAGCAATGTACCTCTCAATCCTACATTTATTGCGGTATTCGATGCTAAGGTTGTTAATAAAACAGTAGGTAGCAATGTAGCTGTATTGGATATGGATGGTAATGTGATTAAGGTGAACACACGTACAGCTAAGTATAATCAAGCTCCAGCTCCATACGGACATGCGGCATTTGAAATTGGCAGCGATGGTTTGAAACCAAATACAGACTATCAGTTTGTGCTCTATCCAGAGATTGCAGACGTGGATGGCGTATTGCTCAACGAGACTGTAAGTATTCCTTTCCGTACAGGTGATAAGGTAGAGCCTACATTGCCATTGTTGGATGAGATGGAGACTGCATTCTTTGTGGTTGATAAGGAAACTTCTGTTGATGCTTCTGGTATGTCTGTGCTTGCAGATAAGAACAAGAAGTACGCTGGTTCTTATTCTAATAAGATGGCTTATACGTTCACCAATGTGGGAGGCGAAGCTATTTTCAATGCTATTAATCCTGCTTTGATTGTAGGTAATAGTGTATCTAAGTTAGGTATGTATGTTGCTGCTGATTATTCATTTAATACATTGTATGCGAAATGGGCTACTGATGGTGACATCAAATATACTAAAATTTGTGACTTGGATTATGCTGGTTGGTTGTATCAGGAAGCTGATATGTCTGAGTTGCCAGCAGGTGTAGATTATCAATTTATGGGCTTGCGTCTTGTTGGCGGTAGTAACTTGCTTTCTGGATCAGGTGCATTTAATATTGATAATATCCATGCTGAGTATGTACAACCAGGTACTGAAACTGGTGTGGAGGATGTGACTATCGAATCTGCTGATCGTAAGCTGATTGAGAATGGTTATCTCTATATCCTTCTCAATGGTGTACGCTATAACGTGCAAGGTGCTGTGGTGAAATAATCCGTTCCTATACACCTTACACCAAATAGTGCTTTTGCACTATCCCCCCGAATCAACGGCTGCGCATTTCGCAGCCGTTGTTCTTTTCTTTCCCATATCCCATCTCCAATAGCCAATAACCAATCGCCATCGCCAATATCCAATATCCAATATCCAATCGCCAATCGCCAATAACCAATCGCCCATCTCCAATAACCAATTGTATATCATCGTGTTATCTCTATGGTGATCCTCCTTTGTGCAAAAGAGTATCAATTATTAAGATTTTGTAACCAAAAAGCGGAAAATGACATTTTTTTTTATAAAAAATCGTATATTCTTTTGTGTATTCAAAAAAAAGTAGTACCTTTGCACCCGAATCTGCGCTGGAGGGAAGTGTCTCTCGAAAAAAAGGGTGGATTTAGACATGTTGTGCCCGAAGTCGATTTTTAGATTTATTATGTTCTAAGGACGATAAGGGTTAAAATAGCGTTTATTGGCGCTTTGTGTTTTGTAGTTCGAAACTTCGCAACTTTTGAAACCTAATAAAAACCAAAGTAACAGTAGATGCCTATGGGTATGACTCATAGTACAATACGCCGTAATGGGTGTATTGTATCGTCATATCAGCGTAGGTTTCCTGTTGTTTATTTATTAGGTGGGCAATGCGAAGGCCTCGAACTGCGAATAGGCAACTCGAGGTCTGCGCTTTGTTATGTATATATCGTTTCTTTTTGATTCGTTTATCTTCAAGCAAAGTTCAGATGACAGTTTGGTAAATTGTTGAATTTTAGTTTGTTTGAACAAGATAAAGAATTTAGAAAGAAAGATGAAAAGAAACGTTAATGTATTTATTGCCGTTGTGCTATGTGCAGCATTGTGTGGTGGAATTGTGTGGTTGCAGACGGCGGGTGATGAGAAGTTAGGTTGGAATATCCATGATACTTATGGTGAAGCGCCAGCTTATTCTAATGGTGCGGCC
>JAZNBO010000025.1:0-5973 GCA_045587145.1 Paludibacteraceae bacterium | reverse complement strand
CAGTCAATACGTTAACCCCATAATTTAGGTGGTTATAGCGCTGAGGTCCCACCCCTTCCCATTCCGAACAGGGTCGTTAAGCTCAGCAACGCCGATGGTACTGCGTTTGTGGGAGAGTAGGTAGCCGCCATTTTCAGAACCCTTCATCAATATGATGAGGGGTTCTTTGCTACTATACTGCGAAAAAATCTGCAATTTTATAATAAATATATTCCATTTTATCAACTCTAAAATAGATATGAAAGAAATAGATCCTCAAAGAACAAATAGAGCACAACAATTTGAAATATGGAAAAATGCTCCAAATCCGATGCTTGTTTTTGTCAAAAAGATTGATGTTACAAAACTGATAAAGATAAGTAGAAGAAAACATTTGAAATTCAATATGTTATTGGATTATTGCATAGGCAAAGCAGCTATCAATCAGAAAGAATTTTATTTATTGCCAGTTGGTGATAAACTAATGCAGTTTGATACGATTGCTGTAAATACAATGGTTAAGAATCATATAGGTAAGGTTAGTTCTTGTGATATAGAATTTAGTGTAGACTTCAATAACTATTGTAAAGATTACTTAAAATATACTTATCAAGTTGCTAATAGTTGCATGGATAGGGATCTATCAGAAGAATGTATGGTAATAGGAACCTCTGCGATTGTAGATACTGAATTAGAATTTGCAGGTGGCATGTATAGTGGAATATATAATAATCCATATATTATATGGGGACATTATTCAAGGCGTTTGTTTAAGTATTATCTGAATCTTTCTTTCCAATTTCATCATGCTCAAATGGATGGAGCACATGCCGCTCAATTCTTGAATAAAATTCAGCAGGTGATTGATGAATTGAATGTGTAAATAATCGTCTATAATGATTAGTTATTTATAATTTGCATAAGTGAGAAAAAAGTTGTACCTTTGCAGAGTAATTTTATAAAAGAATATTTTATGAGTAACAAGGTCGCGGAAAACCCTTTCAAAAACCGCATTGATGAGGTTAAAGTCGAAAGGTTAATAGCGAAAGGCGAGGATGCCAGAGGCTATAGTACTTCTTTTATCGTGATTTCTGCATTGTTTGTCACGCTATATGTGGTGAGCAATGTAATGGCAGTCAAGGTGATTGGTCTGTGGAATCTTTTTTATTTTGATGCAGGTACCATCACTTTCCCCTTTGCATATATGTTGGGTGATGTGTTGACAGAGATCTGGGGATATAAGACTGCTCGAAAAGTAATATTCACTACGCTATTATGTAATATTGTGATGGTACTGTGTACGCAAATAGGCGTATTCTTGCCATCGCCAGATTATTTGGATGCAACGGCACAAGCATATAATACGATGTTTTCATACGTACCTCGTATTGTAATTGCTTCCCTGACGGGATTCTTATTAGGCGAACTGAGTAATGCTTGGCTTATGGAGCGAATCAAGAAGTGGACAAAAGGTCGAAAACTTTGGGTGAGAACCATCGGTAGTTCGGCTGTGGCGTATTGGTTTGATTCTTTACCCTTTGTGCTTATCGCTTTTGCTGGTACAGTATCCACGCACGATTTGTTGCTGATGATAGCATTCCAATATGCATCTAAATTGTTGATCGAGGCAGTCTTGGGTACGCCAATGGCGTATGCGGTGATATCCGCTTTGCGGAAAAGAGGAACTCTCCCCAGCTCTCCTTTCAATGAGGAAGATAATAAATAGTATGGAACGATACTCGTTGATACATAGTGTGTTACCAAGAGAGTTTGTACTTTTGCAGGGGCAGGGGTGCAAATGGAAGCAATGTACCTTCTGTGATTATCACACAGATGTGAGTCAAGAGCCATATCTTGTGAACCGAGAAGTACTCGACTGTGTGACAGGCGTTTATGGTGTGTTAGATATTATCAACTCAGGTTCGGCAATGGAGTTGGATGAAGAGACAATTGGCGAGATACAACGTGTGGTCAAAGAGAAACATATCCATACGCTATGGTTTGAAGCACATTATATGTACCGCCATAAATTGGCTAAGTTCGCAGAGCGGTTTGAGGGCGTAGAAGTGAAGTTCCGCTGTGGAATAGAGAGCTTTGATGGTGCATTACGCGAGCAATGGAAGAAAGGAGTCGCGGCAGATGTGACGGCAGAAGATGTGGCAAAGTATTTTCAAGGTGTTTGTCTGCTTTGTTGTACAGATGGCGATTCGAAAGACCGTATTTTGAAAGATATAGCACTAGCTCAAGAGCATTTTGAATATGCGAGTGTGAATGTCTTCTGCGAGAATACCACCAGTCTACAGCGCGATGAAGAATTGGCAAATTGGTTTGTGGAAGAAGTATATCAGAAATTGAAACAATCGAAGAAAATAGAGATATTAATTAACAATACAGATTTAGGTGTAGGATGAAGTACGAAGAAGTGATGATGAATTTGAAGCAAGGCAAATATGCGCCTGCGTATATGCTTTGTGGAAAAGAACCTTATTATATAGATAAGGTGGCGGACTATATTGAGCAGAATGTGCTAGATGAGATGGCTCGTGAGTTTGATCAGACTATTATCTATGGAAAGGACTTGCCTGGTGGCGATGTATCACCCGTGGTAGGTGCTGCTCGAGGTTTTGCCATGATGGGAGGATATAAAGTCATCATTGTGAAAGAAGCACAAAATATTAAGAAGTGGGAGGCGTTGGCTATGTATATAGAAAATCCTCAGCCTTCTACTATTTTAGTCTTTTGTTACAAGTATGGATCGCCTGATAAGCGATTGAACTTGTTCAAGAATTGGGAAAAAAGGGGGGGAGTATTGATGGAATCGGATCAGTTGAAAGATTATCAGGTGGAGAAATGGATTCGCGACTATGTGGTGCAGCGCAATGCAGAACTGAAGGCGAATGGCGATGAGGTACAGATTGATGAGAAAGTGACCAAGATTTTGGCCGATAGCATAGGTACTGATTTAACACAGGTAGTAGGTGCATTACAGAAACTGATTGACGGTCGTCCAGAGGGAGTTAAGCTGATTGATGCAGCATTGGTGGAGCGAAACATAGGTATCTCAAAGGATTTTAATGTTTTTGAGTTGCAAGATGCATTAGTCAAAGGCGATGTGCTAAAAGCTAATCGTATAACGCAGTATTTTGCTTCTTCTAAAGATCATCCTATGGTGAAAGAACTGGGTATATTGTATGGGTTCTTTGCTAATTTGATGATTTACCATTACTTACCGGATAAGAGCGATAGGGCAGTAGCCAGTGCATTGGGTATTAATCCTTATTTTGTAAAAGATTTTGCGGCAGCTGCAAAACGTTATTCGGCAGGAAAGACGTTTGCCATTATTGGATATTTTCGCGATACGGATGCACGTCTAAAAGGTATCAATAACCCGAGTGCGAAAGATGCGGATTTGTGGAAAGAGCTCATTTATAAAATTATGCATTAATATAAAAAAAGAGTGTGTCAAAATTTTGGCACACTCTTTTTTTGTATGTGTTGTTTATTAATCTACTTTTGTCATCGCTTTGACGGTGATATTTTTCAATGCCCAAGTGTGACTAACTTCTTGAGTGTTATATAACCATGCAATATGGCAAGTACCGCCCATCATTTCTTCTGGCAAAAGGAGTTCGCTAGAGGATGTAAACGTAGTCGCTTCGTATGAGAAACCAGTTAATGGTACCCATGTGGCATTCTTCACGTTTTCAGTATTACCGTCG
The DNA here is from genome assembly GCA_045587145.1 of Paludibacteraceae bacterium. Lineage (GTDB taxonomy): Bacteria > Bacteroidota > Bacteroidia > Bacteroidales > Paludibacteraceae > Colicola. Next base: position 2,275 of record JAZNBO010000025.1, on the reverse strand, counting down.
TAATCTTTGGATACCAAAACAGTGTATTGTGCTTGATGTTCAGCTGGGACCGCTGCCGAGAATTTGTAGGTGAAATTCAATGAAGCCTCAGACATACCTGCCAAATTCAGAGCAGGCGAGATGAGCCAGTCTTCATTGTTGGCACCAGTAATTTGTGAGCAGAGTCCTTTGCGGTTGTATGCCCATGTAGAGGTCTCTGGATTAATGTTTGCAATGCCGAAGTTCTTGATAGCACCATTGTCGCCCAAAGAAACTTCCAAAATGCTTACTTCTTGTGGCTCAGGTTTGGTCTCGACCATCAAAGGGTTAGTGCTCTTCCAAACGTATGCTGCGCCCTTGCCTACCGTCTCGTATGTGTTACCCATGTAGTTGGTTAGTTCGCCATAAACGACTACGAAATCACCTACTGCTACCGCATTAGGGTCAGTAATCTTAGTGCCATTGATACCATATACTTGGAAAGCAATGAAGTCGTTTTGTGAGTTCGCACCTTTGACATTCTCCATGTAGAATTGTGCGTTTCCGTAACCTGTAACGCCGCTTGCGTGGTTGTTGTGGAGTTTCTTGACATAACCCATGACGTAGTACTTGGTGCCTGTGGTAGCTCCTGCTTCCAATCCTGCACAGATCTCACGTGCTTTAATGACGTCGATAGCTTCTGCAGGGATATTCCATGCTTTGGCTTCCTCAGGAATCACTAGTACTTCAGGTTCTTGAGGTTCTTGCGGTGCGTTGAGTAATGGGTTGGTACTTTTCCAAATATATGCTGCACCTTTACCTACAGTCTCGAATGTGCCATTGTAATTGGTGAGTGCGCCGTAGATTACGACAAAATCACCTACAGCCACCTCATTAGGGTCAGTCAGTTTTTGACTGTTAGGTCCATATACTTGGAATGCCATGAAGTCGTCACCCGAATTAGCTCCCTTGACATCTTCAATGTAGAATTGTGCGTTACCATAACCTGTGATACCACTTGCGTGATTGTTGTGGAGTTTCTTTACATACCCCATCACATAATACTTGGTACCAGTGTTTGCTCCACTTTCGAGCCCAGCACAAATTTCTCTTGCTTCTGCTACGGTGATAGCCCCAGCAGGGATGTTCCATCCTATGGTATCAGGTGCTTCAACGGGAGGAGGTAACTCGCCATTGTCAGGACGATCAATAGGACCGAATGGGGGGATTGCCATTTCGCATGCTACCAATAATGTGAGGGCAGCCATGCAAAAAATCATAGAAAATTGCTTAATCAGTTTCATATAATAAATTTTTAATTTCGCTAAGGGGCGCATTTAATCAATTTCGACCTGCAAAGTTACTAAAACTTTGTTATATATGCAAAAAATCTTATGAGAAAATGACAAATTAGCTGTGTTGGCGTGCAAAATGATAAAAAATATTATTTTTTTATCGAAAATATTTTGTGGATTGCGAAAAATGTAGTACCTTTGCACGCTGATTGTGAGTGAATGTGTTGCTACAATCAAAACGCGTTTTTTAATTAACTAATTAGGAGGATAAAACTATAGCAAATCCACAAAAAGGTCCACAACAACGTCGTGGCCGTGTAGAGAAAGAAATGCCCAACCGCATCAATGATGCAATTCGTGGCGTGAAAGAAGTTCGCCTCGTGGGCGATAATGTTGAGCAAGGTATCTATTCGTATGAAGCAGCCATTCGTATGGCAGACGATATGAACCTGGACTTGGTTGAAATTTCGCCAAACGCAGCACCTCCTGTGTGCCGTATTTTGGACTATCAGAAATTCCTCTATCAGAAAAAACGCAAAGAGAAGGAGATTAAGGCTAATTCTGCTAAGGTGGTTATCAAAGAGATTCGATTTGGACCACAAACAGATGAGCATGATTACAACTTCAAACTCAAGCATGCGCAAGAGTTTTTGAAGGAAGGTAATAAGGTGAAGGCGTATGTGTTCTTCCGTGGACGTAGTATCTTGTTTAAGGATCAAGGTGAATTGTTGCTTGCACGATTTGCGAACGACCTTGAGGAGTATGGCAAGGTAGAATCAATGCCTAAGTTGGAAGGCAAGCGCATGATTGTAAACATCGCTCCAAAGAAATAGTCGTAGGGCCACCAATGGCTGCCTGAGACTTAAAATCAATATTAACAATTAAATTATTAACAAAATGCCAAAGGTAAAGACTAATTCCGGTGCTAAAAAAAGATTCGCTCTTACCGGAACGGGCAAAATCAAGCGTAAACACGCTTACAAGAGTCACATTCTGACAAAGAAGACTAAAAAACAAAAACG